>JAUNGM010000007.1 GCA_030524545.1 Eubacteriales bacterium | reverse complement strand
TTTCCTGAACTCTCCTGGATTTATTGTTTCCATCATAGTAACCACACCAAATTGTTGTCATTCCCAAGTCTTCAAAGCCATGCCGAATGAGTTCTGCTGCAGCTTCCGGCATATAGCCTCTGCCCCAGAAGGGTTTGCCAAGCCAATAGCCAAGTTCACATTCATCATCACTCTCAGTCATATCAGTGTGTCCGTTCAGTTTAAGTTCTACTGCTCCAATTGCCTTATTGCTTCCTTTTTCACAGATTGCATAGCACTCAGCTCCTGTTAAAACATTTCTGATGACACCCAAGCTTTCCTCTGCATTTTTATGCGGAGGCCATCCTGCAATCGGACCAACATCAGGATCACTTGCATATTCAAAAAGACTTTCTGCATCTGCGTCTGTCCATGGCCGAAGAATTAATCTCTCAGTAGTTAATATCATATTTTCCCCCCTAAACCCGCTTTTGCGGGAAAGTTTGCAGATTGTTTCAATATGAACGGTTTCGCAGAACTGGTCTACACAGCAGGCACGCTCCACACGGTACCCTGCTGCCAGAAATGCTTCCAAATCTCTCGCCAGGCTGGTGGCCTTGCAGGAAATATAGACGATGTGCTCTACGCCATATGCAATGATCTTTGGCAGCGCTTTGGGATGGATGCCGTCCCGGGGCGGATCCAGAACGATCATATCGGGCTTTTCGGCAACCTCATCCAGGACTTTTAAGACATCTCCGGCGATAAATCTGCAATTGGCAAGTCCGTTCAAAGCTGCGTTTTCCCGGGCAGCATCTACGGCTTCTTCTACAATTTCCACACCGATAACTTCTTTTGCCACAGGAGCCAGAAGCTGGGCGATGGTTCCTGTGCCGCTGTAAAGGTCAAAGACCTCCATATCCTTTGTATTCCCGATATAATCGCGCACAATGGAGTACAGTACCTCCGCTGCCAGGGAATTCGGCTGGAAGAAAGAAAAGGTACTGATCTTAAACCGAAGCCCCAGAAGTGTCTCGTAAAAATAATCCTGTCCGTACAGAATACGGGTTTCATCGCTTCTTACCACATCCGAAAGGGAATCATTGATGATGTGCATGATTCCCACAATCTTCCCTTCCAAAGAAAGATTCAAAAGCTCTTCTTTTAAAGGCTCCAGGTCATGCTCCTCCTGGCTGGTAGTAATCACATGAACCAGGATTTCTCCGGTAGTCACACCCCTGCGCAGAAGAAGATGGCGCAGATAACCAACATGCTGCATTTTTTTATAATAAGAAATTCCCCTGTCATGGAAATACTTCCACACACAGGTGAGAATTTTGGTCATATCTTCATGAACAAGCTTGCAGTCTCCTGTATTCAGAACATCATACGTGCTTCCTTTCTTATGTAAACCTAAAGAAAGGGGCCCGTCCTTATATTCATCTCCAAAAGAAAATTCCATTTTGTTCCGGTAGCCAAATTCTATCGGGCTTCCGTGAATGCCTTCCCATATATAATCCGGCCTGCCCTGGGAGTCTGTCTGTCCTCCTGCAGCAATGGCCTGGTCCAGAAGGCTCTTTATCTGGCATTCTTTCATTCTGAGCTGCTCCTGATAGGGCATGGTCTGATACATGCAGCCTCCGCACGCCGGAAAGGAGCTGCACACAGGCTTCCGCATTTCCAACGGAGATTTCTCCAAAACCTCCAAAAGCCTGCCCTCTGCACGGCCGGAACGCTTCTTATTGATCACAAAGCGCACCTTTTGTCCGGGAATGCCGTTTTTGACGACCACCTTCTGATCATCCACAAAAACATATCCTTTGTTTGGGTAATCTACTTTTTCAATAACGCCTTCATAAATCTCGCCTTTTTTCATAATTCCTCCGTTAAAAATAGCTCCGGTGTCTGCCGGAGCTATCTTTCTATAAAATCTTTTACTCTTCCTCTTCATCCTCGAAGTAGTCATCAAAATCATCATCAAAGTCTTCTTCAAAATCTTCCAGATAATCCGGAGCGAAGAAATGGTATACTGCAAATGCAATGCCTGCAACTGCTGCCACAGCACCAACGATTGCCAGTACCCAGAGGACCGTATTCTTCTGTTTCTCATCTTCTTTTTTCTTTAATGCAGCCAGTAAATCTTCAATTTTAATATTCATAATTGTACCCATCCTCTCATAATTCTTGCTGGCAAATCTACCGGGGAAGAATTCCCTTAGATGCATTTGCCGTTCCATCGCCCGATATCATCGGCCAATGTACTCGTTGTGTTCCTTATTATACCACCATAAAGCAGATTTTACCATAACTTCTCGAAATTTTCATGATTATTTGCAGCCGCACCGCGTATCCTCTCAGATTTTTTTCAGCTTCGCAAAACCGGCAAACATTTTCTTCACGCCATAGCGGTCAAACTCCACGGTCACTTCAAAGTCCCGTCCGCCTTCCACAATGTTTTTCACAATGCCCACACCAAACTTCACATGGCGCACCGTATCTCCCACATCATATTCCAGAGAGTCCGGCTTAGTGACTTTAAATGCCTTCGGCTCAAAGGCTTTGGCCCGGAAAGCCATTTTCATCTGGGCATAGCTGCTTTTTGCCGGAATCACTTCTTCCAGCTTCGGCTTTTTCTCCTGAATATTATGTCCTAAGTCCACCAGCTCCCGGGGAATCTCCCGCACAAAACGTGATACACGGTTATATTGTGTCTCTCCGCGAATCATCCGCTGCTGTGCGCTTGTGAGGGTCAGTTCCTTCATGGCACGGGTGATACCGACATAACAGAGCCTGCGCTCTTCCTCCATATCAGACATATCTCCGCTGGAAATGCTCATATAGCTTGGAAAGATCCCGTCTTCCATACCCGCCAGAAAAACATGGGGAAACTCCAGTCCCTTCGCGCTGTGCAAAGTCATAAGCAGCACATAATCCTGATCCGGATCTACCGTGTCAATATCCGCGATCAGGGCGATCTCTTCCAGGAATCCCGAAAGGGTTGCCGGCTGGTTCATCTCCTCCATCGTTTCCGCATAGGAAACCGTCTTGGAGATCAATTCATCAATATTCTCAATTCGTGCCCTGGCTTCCTCCGTATCCTCTGCCTTCAACTCATCCACATACCCTGTCAGATCAATGATCTCCTCCAAAAGCTCCTGTACGGTATAGGCCTCTGCCTTGCTTTTCAGGGATTGGATAAACGTCACAAATCCTTCAATTTTTGACAGGCTTCTGCCAATGGACGGCACCTCTTCCGCCACACGCAGGGCATCATAAAAACTGATATCCATCCTGTCTGCATAATCCTGCACCCTGCTCACAGTCGTTGCACCGATTCCCCTTTTCGGTACATTCAGAATCCTGCGCACAGCCAGGTCGTCCTGTGCATTGTCTACTGTCTTCAGATAGCAAAGCAGATCTTTGATCTCTTTGCGGGCATAGAAATTCACGCCGCCCACAATCTTATACGGGATATTCGCCAGAAGGCATTTTTCTTCAAAGAGACGTGACTGGGCATTGGTGCGGTAAAGAATCGCACAGTCCCGGTAATGGGCTCTTCCTTCCCGGTGTTCTTTGGCGATTTCTCCCACCACAAATTCCGCTTCTTCAAAGCCGTTCATAAACTGACGGAACTGTACCTTCCCGCCCTCCTCATTCTCTGTCCAGAGACGTTTCGGCTTACGCTCCGCATTATTGCTGATAACTTCATTCGCCGCATTCAAAATGTTCTGGGTAGAACGGTAATTCTGTTCCAGGCGGATGACTTTCGCATTGGGGAACACCCGCTCAAATCCCAGGATATTTCCGATATTGGCTCCGCGGAATTTGTAAATAGACTGGTCGTCATCTCCTACCACACACAGATTCTCATACCGGGAAGCCAGGAGGCTCACAAACTTAAACTGCACCGTATTGGTATCCTGATACTCATCCACCATGATATATTTGAAACGTTCCTGATAAGATTCCAGAACGTCTCCGCAATGCTGGAAAAGCTCCACAGTCTTCACAAGCAGGTCATCAAAATCCAATGCATTATTCTTCCTCAGGGAAGCCTGATATTCCCGGTAAATCCCTGCCACCTTCTTCCGGTTAAAATCACTGCCCGCATTCATTTCCATTTCATCGGGGGTGATCATTTCATCCTTGGCATGAGAGATCTGCGCCAGCAGTGAACGTTCTTTATAAACCTTGGTATCCACATCCAGGCGTCTGCAGATATCTTTCATCAGGGTTTTCTGATCATCCGTATCATAAATGGTAAAATTATTATCAAAGCCCAGCCTGTCTATGTATCTCCGCAAAATCCGCACACAGGTGGAGTGAAAGGTAGAAACCCAAATACTCTCGGATCCGAAGCCCACGATCTTATCCACTCTCTCCCGCATTTCCTGTGCAGCCTTATTCGTAAAAGTAATGGCCAGGATATTCCAGGGATTTACCCCCTTTTCCCCAATGAGGTAAGCGATCCTGTGGGTCAGCACCCTTGTCTTCCCGGAACCGGCCCCCGCCAGGATCAGCAGCGGGCCCTCCGTATGATAAACCGCCTCCTGCTGCTTATCATTCAATGTATCATATATGCTCATGGTCTTTATCTTCTCCTTAATAACAGCCTGCCGCCGGATGCCGCTCTGCTGCTGATCACCCCATAGCCGGCAAAGCCGTGTCATTAACAGTTACTCACATGTATCTGTCAAATATGCTTTCCCATTATAGCATGACATGCATCCTTCCCACAAGTAAAACCGTACAAGCGTTTTCCTGATATTCCTATTAGAATTTTCCCACAACTTTTCCCGCAAAGTTGTTTTTCCCATGGAAATATATTAAAATAAAAACAAAAAGGCAGAATTTATGACAGAGGAACAGGAACTATACCGGATATTCCGGGAGACACGCCAGGAAGTGCAGCGGCTGAAAGCGGCCCTTGAAGGATTCTTCCTGATGGCAGATGCAACAGAGGAGCATAAAACAGAATACGGGCAATATTTAAAGCGCAGGATCCGTCCGGCTGTGGAGCAGTTGATCGAGGAAGAAGCCATAGAAAACATCCGGGAGCTGCATCGGCTCGGGTGGTTTCATGAACGGGAACTGGAAGGTTTTATCAAGACTGCACGCAGCCGTGAAAAACCTGCCTCTCTGATGTATCTTCTTCAGCTAAAAAATGAATCCTACGGCTATCAGGATAAAGATTTTTCTTTATAACCAGCCAGAACCGTCTGGCAGAATTTTTCAAAAAAGAGGATTGCACTATGCATAACAAAAACAGTCGTCCTGACAACGAAATATTACTCCAACAGCAGAAGCTGGGAATCAAAATCCTGAAAAACTGCCGGAATGAGCTTTATCGCCTGTTTCCCTATCTGGACGGCGCTTTTGCTTCGGTGGCCTACCAGGCATCCGATAAAACAACCCGTATCGGGACAGACGGGAACCTCTTCTGTTTTTCCCCGGATTTCCTTCTTGCTGCCTATTGCAAAAGCCCTTCTGCGATCCGCAGAGGATACCTGCATATGCTCCTTCACTGCCTTTATCTTCATATCCTGCCGGATCAAAAATACCAGGAATCCTACTGGAATCTGGCATGTGACATAGCAGTGGAACAGATTATTTCCAGAGAAAACAGAGCTGCATTAGAGCCCGATCTTCCCTGCGGATCAACCGAAAGCTTCCATGTACGCCAGGCATGTTTCAAAGAAACAGGCGGCTCCTCCCTGTCTGCGGAAGAAATTTACCATATGCTCATCACCCGCCAATTTCCCTGTACACCTGCGGAATTGGAGCAGGCATTTTTATTTGATGATCACAGCTTCTGGAAAGAAAATCTCTCCCCGGAAAAGGCAGCCTGTATCCGCAGAAAATGGGACAAGATCCGCTCCCATACAGGCCAGGGGCATCACGGCATTTCTCAAAATGCCGGCACTTCCATAGGTACGCAGGAGGAAGAAATCGCTTCCCTGCACAAAAGCCGCTATAACTACCGCCGCTTTTTAAAGCGCTTTGCAGTACCAAGGGAAGAAGCAGAGCTGGATACGGAAAGTTTTGATTATATTTCCTACACCTATGGCATGGAACACTACGGGAATCTCCCCTTTATTGAACCACTGGAATATAGGGAAGGAAACAAGCTTGAAGAGCTTGTGATCGCCATTGACACCTCCGGTTCCTGCTCTGCACAAACCGTACAGCAATTTCTTGCAGAAACCTATGCCATCCTGGAAGAAAAAGAAAATTTTTTTAAGAAGATGAAGGTCTATCTCATCCAGTGCGACTGTTTCATTCAGGATGTCGCTGTTATCCATTCGGAAGAGGAATGGAAGGAATACGGCAAAAATGTAAAGATCCACGGACGGGCAGGCACCGATTTCCGCCCGGTATTTCAATACATAGAAGAACGCCAAAAACAGAAAGAACTGCGCAGCCTGAAAGCCCTGATTTACTTTACCGACGGAGACGGCATCTACCCCGATTCCAAACCGGACTACGAGACGGCATTTATCTTCCTGAAAAAAACAAAAGGCATGGAGCTGGTGCCCTCCTGGGCTGTCCGGCTGATCGCAGATCTATAAGCAGGCACATAGACAGCCTCATCATAGACGGCACAGTATCATAGAGGAAGTTTCAATATGAATATTAAAGAAGCAAAAACAGAAGTCAAAAACGCCCTCCTTGCCTATCACCGCAAGGACGAAAACGGGCGATATCAATACCCCCTTGTCCGCCAAAGGCCCCTCCTTCTCATTGGCCCTCCGGGCATTGGAAAAACAGCTATTATGGAACAAATTGCCAGGGAATGCGGCGTCGGACTGGTGGCCTATACCATTACCCATCACACCCGCCAAAGTGCCATCGGCCTGCCCAAAATCGTTACACGTACCTATGAAGGAACGGATCTCAGTGTAACGGAATATACCTTAAGTGAAATCATCGCTTCCGTCTATGACTGCATGGAAAAAACAGGCAAAAAAGAGGGAATCCTCTTCATTGATGAGATTAACTGCGTATCGGAAACTCTGGCTCCTACCATGCTTCAGTTCCTGCAGAACAAAACCTTCGGAAGCCATAAGGTTCCCAAAGGCTGGATGATCGTTGCTGCCGGGAATCCCCCGGAATACAACAAATCTGTCCGGGAGTTTGATATCGTCACCCTGGACCGTGTCAGAAAAATAGAAATTACCGCAGACCTTTCCGTCTGGATGGAATATGCCTGGTCTCATGACATTCACGGAGCAATCCTCTCCTATCTGAACATCAGACAGGAACATTTTTACGTGATCGAACAGAAAGCGGACGAAGTCTCCTTCGTTACTGCAAGAGGCTGGGAGGATCTGTCCGAAATCCTGAAAAGCTACGAAGCCCTTGAAATACAGCCAACAGAAAATCTGATCGTCCAGTATCTCCAAAAGGAAGAGATTGCCGGGGATTTTGCGGTCTATTATCAGCTCTACCGCAAATACGGGACGGACTACGGAATCGCTCAATTACTCAACGGTACCTTATCCGAAGACGTCTATCCGGACAAAGTATCCATGGCGAAAAACGGCTCCTTTGAAGAAAAATTTACCGTGGCCGGCCTCCTTCTGGATGCACTGAACAGCTCTGTCACCGCCTTTGAAGAGGAAGAATCCCGCATTACGCTGCTTCATCAATCCCTGCAGCATTACAAGAAATATCTGGAATCCCAAACCGATATGCAAAGCCTGCGCACCTACATGGAGGACTGCAAAAAGCGCCTGAAAGTCAAACAGGATATGGAGCTTTGCACCCAAAAGGAGCTGGATAACGAAGCCCATGTCATTCGCCAGTTAGAGCAATATGATCTCACGCTCCGCAGGGAACATATCCTGGATAAAACCGACGGTTTTGAACGTATAAAATCCCTGTTTCAGGAACGCCTTCAGCAAAGAAAAAACGGGATAACAAAGGTCAGATCCCAGTTGGAACGTGCCTTTTCCTTTGTCCTGGACTGCTTTGGTGAGGAGCAGGAAATGATTCTCTTTGTATCGGGACTTACACGGAATCAAAAAATGACCGGATTTATCGGTGCACATGGCTGTGATTCCTACTTTCTTTACAGCCAAAAGCTGCTTCATCTTACACCTGAGGAAGAGCTTAAGGACGCCTGCAAAACGCTGCTTTCCGCTTCCGAAATATAACAGGAAAATCCCGCTTCTTCCAGGCTTTTTTTCGCCGACCGGCTGTGGCTTTTTCCCCGGATTTCCATACATACCCCGGATATTCCCGCAAAAATGCCTCTGTCCGAAAGCCAGGTCCGCATCCGGGCGGCATCCATATATAAACCGCCGCCCTTTGTGATTCCAAGAATTTCCGCCTCGTGTGCTCCTTTTTTCCCTTTTTCCACCCCTTCCTTCCCCTCCTCTTCCTCCGGCTTCAATGCGATCTTCATGGTTCCAATGTTTTCCGTCAGGATTTCTGCCTGACGTGTGGAGATTGTTTTCTCATTCTGATCTTTCATCCCTTTTAGAAAGTCCTCTCCGATCACCATAAGTGGCTTTGTTCCCACCGCTTTTTGTCCTCCGGAACCTGTGATTTTCATAGGATAGGACTCCAGATCCACACCTGTGAGTTTTCCACCGGAATGATAATCGTCCAGGAAAATTTCCACCTCTGCGGACAGACACATCCACATTCTGCAAAATCCCGGGAGTTCCGTCATCTCTTCTAAAATCTCTTCGGGGATTTCGCCGGAGGATACTTCTGCGTTAAGCAGATACAATGTTTGCTCCTGCCGCTGCTCATGAATGATCTGTCCAAATAACCGGACAATCAGATAAATTCCGCAAAGGACAGCAGGCAGAAAAAAATTCAAATAAGTTTTTCTATGGTACATGCCGTTCCTCCTGCAGCGCCAGCAGATCTGCTATCTGGTTCTTCTTTTTCCTGAGCTTTCTCCCCATTCCTGCCAGAATAGCTGTAAATAAAAGCGCCATAGCAATCAGAGAAGCCGCCCACCACTGGTTTGCTGCTTTCTCTTCTTTTTCCGCTTTCAGCTCCATAATCCCGGGTTTCAGGATCGCTGTGGCAAAGTCCGTAGTTTCCGTGTATTCCTTCCCGTAAGCGTCTTCAAAAAGGAGCTTCAGCGTTCCGGAAGCTTCTCCGTATGCGTTTTCTTCCTCATAGGAACTGCTTACTCCCGGAGATGTCATGTTCTTGTCTCCCACATAGAGTTTTAGGGAACCGTCGTAAGCAGTTCCCGGCTCCAGTGTTCCGGCAAAGACCATTTCCGCGGCAAAAAGCCCCTGCCCTGTCAGTTCTGCCCTTACATTATAGACAGGCGCTCTTCCGGTATTGCAGATACGAAGATCCGTTGTGACTGTTTCTCCGGAATATACCTGCTCTGCAAAGCGAAAGCCTTCTACACTTGCCTGTGCAGGCTGATACAGCTCCAAAGCGACGGGTTCTTCGGAAGTATAGGTTTCGCCCTTTACATTCTCGTATTCAAAGGAAACGGTAATGGATGTCTTTTTTGCCTCTGTATTGACCGCTGCCTGTACAGTTGTCGGAATCGTTATCGTACTCTGTGCAGGTACCTTGGCAAAATAGAAGGAGGGAGTGGCAATGCTCACGCTTTCGTCTGCTGCCTTTAAAGTCACCAGCAGATTGTAGGCAGCTTCACTTTGGCTCATGTTACGGAATACAGCCGTTAGTTCCGCTTCCTGCCCTGCCGGAATCTGCTGTCCCGCAAGGCTTGAGGATTCCAGGATAAACTTTGGCTGGCGATAGATTTTTTCCGCCCGGGTACTGCCCTGCCCGCCTCCTGATGAACCGCCTCCTGATGAAACGCCTCCGTCATATGCATTTCCGGATAAATACATCCCTTCTCCGGAGTTTCCGCTTTCGTCCTGCTTCGGCAAATCACTGAAAACCCACCGACCGTTTTCCAACTCCGACCCGTCAGAAAAAAGAGAGGCCTCCTGTACTTCGTTTGCCCAAACAACAGCATTTCCATTTACTCCGGGCAGACACATCAGCCCAAGATATACGGCGGCTGTCTGCTTAAGCAGAAGCTTCCGCTTCTTCCGTCTTCTATTCATATCATTTCACTCTCCTCATCACTCCCGCATCCATCTCAAACACCCTGTCGCACAAAATGCGGATATCCTCGCTGTTATGGCTTGCCAGAAGAATGGTCTTTCCCTTTTCTTTTTCTCTCAGAAGAAGTCTGCGGATTTCCTCCACACCATATTTATCAAGTCCGTTAAATGGCTCATCCAGAATCAAAAGCTCCGGATCCTCCATAATAGCCTGGGCAATTCCCAGACGCTGGCGCATACCCAGGGAATACCTGGAAACCGGTTTTTTCAGATTCGGATCCAGTCCCACTTTATGTAAAACTGCGGTAATGTCCTCCCGTTTTAGTTTTCCCCGGATATCTGCCAGAATTTCCAGATTTCTTCTTCCGCTTAAATTTGCCAGAAATCCAGGTGTTTCGATGATCACACCCAGGCTCTCCGGAAAATCCACTTCCTGGCCTACATACTTGCCTCCGACTTTAACCAGCCCTTCCGTCACCGGCAGGAAACCGCAGATGCACTTCATCAGAACGGTTTTGCCGGAACCATTATTGCCCGCAATTCCATAAACCTTTCCGCTTTCTACGGAGAAATCGAGCTTTTTCAGAATCTCCTCCTCTCCAAAGCATTTCCGGACTCCGGTCAGCTCGATATAATTTTCTCTATGCATACATCCTCCTGTCATCTCCATCTCTGTTTCTTATACCGCACTTTCATTCCCTTATATCTCTTCCAGCCCCTTTTCAAGCACAACCCAATGCAGCGCAGCCAGTCCCATGACAAGGAGCAGAAGAAATATCCAAAGCCCCCTCTGTTCTCCGGCCCAGCTGCATTTGCCAAGGATCCATTCCGCAGGATCAATGGCGTAGATCTCATCCAAATAACGCTCCCTCAGGATCATAAGACTATAATAAAGAACAAAGGGCAGTCCCAGCGAGACATAAGAGGAGCCGCTTACCGTTCCAAGTACGGCGCTTAAGCTTGCCATTGCCGAAGCCTCCAGACATACTCTCCCGGATACGGTAAACAGCCCCGTGATCACCTCCTCCGGATAGCTCCGGACCTCCTCATGGGCGAAAAAAAGCAAAAAAAAGAAGAGCATCCCCAAAACAGAAGCTGATGCCCATACCAAAGCTCCGGAAACCGCTGTGGTAAAAACCTTATCACGGCAGTATTCCTCCTTCCCCTTACGTATGACCAGAAACCGAAGAAACTTCCACTGCCGCTCCCTCAGGTATTCCTCCCCGCAAGGCAGCACGGAGGCAATAGGAAGGAAAAACAAAACCGTCCGGGATTTCAGGGAATCGGAAACCATCGTCAGGAATGTCCCGCAGGCCAATAGCTCCCCTTCTTTCCTCTCAGGCCAGGTACTTCCCAGCAATATTCCCATAAACGCGATCAGAACTGCGGCATAGAATTTCTTTTCATGCAGCATCCTTGTTAAATCCATATCCAGCCTCCCTTTGTCCCGGGCAACAGTCCATAAGCAATCACCTCCGGACATTTTAACAAAACAGCGATCCGTAAATTTGTTTCAGCTTCCTAAAAATGTAAACGGATACTTCTTAAGCACCCTGCAGGACAGCACGCAAAGCACTGCCGTGATCCCGCTAAAAAGCCCCACAGACTGCCAGATACCGGGCAGATTGTCGTATCCGAAATCGTGCATACTGTAAACCGCATGGTTCAGCGGGCTGATCCAGCCCACTGCGCTCCGTACCCGGTACATCTCGTATGTTTCCAGCTTCAAAAGCTTCCCCAGCACCTTCGGATCCAGCAGAAATCCATACAGGCTGTAACCCATGGCGAAAAGCATTCCATAGTTTTTGCCGGAACGGAGATTCCCAAACAGAATCAGAACCCCCAAGGTCAGACCGTACCCCAGCATCAGAAGCGCTGCCTGCAGCATACACCCGTAGGGCCGGATGCTTTCCATTGCCCGGACAGTTGACGGGATCTTCCACACCTCCCCGGCACCGGAATATCCAAGGATCGCCGCTGTTTCACTCCACACATTTTCTATATAAGAATTTTTCATGCAAAGAAGCATGGTCGCGCCAAGCACAAACACCACATACAGCACTGTGACCGCCAGGATATACAAAAACTGCGCTGCAAGCCATCTCTTTTTTGTCATGCGCACCAGATAAAAGGGCGTAAATGCCGTGATCCCCGGCAGATCCGAAAAAAGAAAGATCAGAAGAAGGGAAACCAGAAGAACCGCCGTCCCGTCTCCAAAGGTCCAGAGAAAGGGCTCCGCTGCCTGGGTGGAGGTTCCGTAATACTTCGTCACCTCCACAACCGTACCGCTTAAAAGAAAGCACACCACTACGCTGATCAGGAATCCGACCGCTGTTTTTATATTCCTGAAAAATCCTCCCAGCAGGAAAAGCCAGGCTGCGAGCACCTGCCGCATTTCTCAATACCCCTTGTCACGGCTGATCACGGTTCCGTCCGCCGCATTGATCGTCAGCCAGCTCATTGTCGAACCTTCAATCGTAAATCCTCTTCCGTCGGCATAGCGGTATTCGTTTGTCCCGAAGAAATCCCACACCGGCACCAAAAGGCCGGCCCTGTTATTCGATCCCGGTACATAAAGCCGCATATACCCAAGCGTCACCCTGTCGATTGTAAATTTATGGGATACAATTTCTTCCGAAGGCGCATACCGGATCTGCATCATTTTCTCAAAATTTTCTTTTATTACGGAAAAATCCAGCAGCTTCAGATTCTCCACCTGCTTTTCCCCCATAGTATAAAGGTTTAAAATGCTGGCATTCTGAAGCCCTTCCTGATTGATACACAGAACTACGCTTTCATAAACCCAGGATTGCAAGGTCGTATCGGACTCTTCGACCTCGCTGCTGTAGGTTTCCTCGTTTGTAACAGGAAACCCTTCCACATCACGGGTATAGTAAACAAAATAGCCTGCGTCCTCAAACCGGATTTTTTCTGAGCCTTCTTCATAGACTCCGCAGGAGCTTAACCGTGTATCTTTTGCAGAGAAATCCGTAAGCCCAAGCTTCTCCATGTAAGCATCCGCTGTTTCTGCAGCCTCCTTTGGGGTGATCCCTGCCAGGTTCTCTGCTTCTTCGCGGGTCAGCCTGGCGCTTTTTTCTCCGTCTTCCTCTCCCCACGTGTACCAGCCCCTGCTCTCCCAGGGAGTGTCTTTTTTTCTCCTGTTAATCTCAACATCCATATAAATGCCGAAATTCCTGATGCTTTGCACATTATAGTCAAATACGCTTTCCTCCGCCTCAACGGCGCCATGGAAAAAAGCAGCCTCTCCGGCGTCCTCCGGCCAATCTTCCGGTGTATACAGGCCGAACGAGAGTTCACGTTTCTCCCGCTTTTCCGGTGCCTGCGCATAGTCTTCTTCCAATGCATCAATTTCCTTCTGAAGATCATAGATGTCCTCATCCGGCATCTCCTCTTCTGATATTCCGCTCTCCCGGTACCGGGCGATCATCCCGTACGGGTCGGTATTTCCCGCTGCCTGATAAGCCTTCAGTTCATTCAGCCGCTTCCGTATCTCTTCTTTTGTCTTCCGGAAATACAGATCCCCCTCATAAACGGGCGTATCTCCCCAGAAAGCCTCTGCAATCTGCCCGAGCAATGGCTCACCCAGAGGCGACGTGGAAACACGATATACAGGAACCTTTTTTACATCAGGAACCTCCACTTCTGCATCACATGTCACTTTCAGGCTGTTATCCTCTGACGAAAAAGCTGCCTGATAGGTTTCCGGCACATGCAGCCGTTCTTTCAGGGAAGTCTCCGTATCTGTATCCTCCTGATAGGTTTCCGTATTGATCCCTGTTTTTTCCCGGACGACCGTACTCTCCGGCGCTTCCCCGCATCCCGCCGCTGCTGTGATTATCATAGCAAGCACTGCCGCTAATATCCTTTTCTTCATTTTCGTTTTTCTCCTTTACCCGAATTCCGCCTCTGTGAACGTTACTGTTTTTCGTGTTGGAAACAGGATACGGCATTTCCCATTACCATGTCTTCGACAAAATGTTTCCAAAATGTAACCTTACCATAAAAGCCCGATCCTTGTCCCTTTCCCCGGCTCACTTACAATATCCAGACTTCCCCCGTGAAGCCTTGCAATCTGTCTGCAGAGGGCAAGCCCAATCCCTGCACCCCCCTCTTTTCGGGAACGGGATTTGTCCACCATATAAAACGGCTCTGCGATCTTCCGGATTTCCTCCCGGGGGATGCCCCTTCCTTCATCCTGTACGAACAGCCCTTTTGCAGTGCCGGTCAGCCGGATACAGCCGCCCTCTTCGCTTGCTTTATACGCATTGTCGATCAGATTCATCAGAAAGCTGGCAAGAAGATCCCGGTCTCCTTCTGCTTCCAGTTCCTCCGGACACCGGATCTCCAGCCGGAGCTTTTTCTCCTTAAGCCGGAAGCTTACCGTTTCCTCCACCTCCTGAAACAGCCCCAAAACCCCGATCTTCTTTCTCTCAATATGTGTCTCCGAAGAAAGTCCCGTAAGCTGCAGCATTTTTTCAGACAGCCTGGAAAGCCGTTTGCATTCCTCTTCGATATATCCAAGTGCCGCAGCCTGCCGTTTGGGAGAAAGTTCCACTTTCTGCAAAAGCTGGGCATAGCCCTGGATTCCTGTCATGGGCGTTTTCAGTTCGTGGGCAAGGGCTCCCAGGAGCATCTGCTGCTTCTCATTTACCTCTGTCAGCTCGCTTACATGGGCTTCCACCTTGTCTGCCATCTGGTTAAAGCTTCCCGCCACTGCCCCGATCTCGTCCTTTCCCGGATTTTCCACGCGCTTTGCATAGTCGCCTCCTGCAATGATATTAGCGGCTTTTTGAAGCTCATAAAAGGGATTCAGGATCTTTCGGATGATCACAGTCAGCACAGCGGCAAGCAGGCAGGCAAGCGCAAGGGCCTCTGCAATTCCCCGTAAAAAAAGTCTCCTCACATCCCGGTACACGGAAGAAACATCCCGATAATACAGGATCCGGAAACCGGCCTCTTCCGTATAAAGAACCAGAAGATGCTTTCCGTTCAGCACCTCCAGAAAGGTATTGCTCCGCATTGTTTCCGGAATCTCTTCGTTAAAATATTCTGCGGAAACAGGCGTACCGTTTTCCACATAAAATTCATAGGGGGAGACGTTGACAATTTCTTTCTCTCCGTAATAAAGCACGCCCCTGGAGCAGTTTGATGACTGAAAGACCATTTTTCCATAGAGAATTTTCGTTTCCTCTGTTTCTGTGTCCGCTGCATTCATCCGGTCCCATTTCTGCAGGCCATTAACAAACTCCAGGGAATCCTTCTTAAGCTCCATCCATTCATACTCTATGATATTACTGATCATCTTTCTCCGCATCTGTATCAGATTCCCTGTGGAGAAGATCTGGGATAAAAGAAGCAGCAAACCAACGGCTGCTGCTGTAATTTTTGTCGATAATTTCATGCTTTGTCCTCCAGGCGGTATCCAATCCGCGGTACTGTTCTGATCACATCCTGAAAATCCAGTTTTTTGCGGATTCTTGCAATATGCACATCAATCGTTCTCGTCTCCCCTTCAAATTCCACTCCCCACAGGGCATTGAGAAGCTCTTCCCTGCTGATGGCAATATTTCTATATTTTACAAGGAGCATCAGGCAGTCAAATTCCATCGGCTTAAAGGGGATTTCCACACCTGCTTTCTTTACTACCCGTTCTTCCGGATAAATTTCCACATCCCGGATGCGCAGACATTCCTCCTGTTTCCGAAACCGGCTGAGAACCTTTTCCACCCGTACCAGCAGCTCCAGCATCTCAAATGGCTTCACAATATAATCCTCCGCACCGTCTTTCAGCCCCTTGATCTTGCTTGGCAGATTGCCCTTCGCCGTGAGGAAGATCACCGGAATCCCCTTGGCCTTCAGCTCCGGAAGCAAGTCAAAACCATCCTTTCCCGGCAGCATCACATCCAAAAGGGCAAGGTCATAACGGACTTCTTCATTCAGATGCCTGCTGACCGCATCACCGTCATAAAATGACGCTGTCTGATACCCTGCAGTCTCCAGATTCATACAGATCAGCTCATTGATCTGCTCCACATCCTCTATTACTAAAATTTTTGCATTCATCGCTTCATCTTCAATCCTTCCGTTCCCGCCGCAGAAATCCCGCATCCCACCGTTCTGCCCTGCTCCGCCAGGGCACAGGAACCTTCCTGCTGCTGTCTCTATTCTAGTATAGAAGCGCCACATTTTCAATCTTACGGATGTTGCCGAATTGTAAACATTTATATCAGAACAAAAATGTGTTTCGCACATCCTCGCGGTTTCCATTTCTTCCAAAGAAGCACATTTTTGCCGCGCCGAGCACGATTGCAAAGCAATATTTTCCTCTCGTGCGAGTGCGCATCATTGCACGAAGTGCTTATATCATAAAAAAGCAGGGAGCACTAAGTCTCCCTGCTTTACCTGTCTTTTACACAACATATTCTATACTTACTGTAAATAGCTGCCCGCAGCTATTTTTTATTTTTCTTCCACAAAATGGAAATTCCAGCTCTGGTATTCTTCCGTAGCTTCCGGCATACGGAAACCTGCGTACATCAGGGCCCCGCCCAGATAGCGTTCGCCGTTCAGGAGATAATACCGGTCTTCCTTCAGACCACGGAGCTTCACATAGATGGAAGCTTCGTTCGCATAAATCTTGGTGGCTACTACGCTCATCAGCGCTTCGCTGCCGTCCTCTGCCGCATATTCCCAGACAGTATAAACCTCGTCCACAAAAGGATTGGTCAGACGGTGATATTTGCCGTCCTGGATCAAATCATAATAGTTTTTAAATGTCGCAATCTGCTGGCGGATCTGCACCTTCTCTTCCGCTGTCAGCTTCATCGGGTCCAGTTCATACCCAAAGGTACCTGCCATAGCTACCGTAGCTCTCGTATCCAGCGGTGTTACACGCCCGGTCTGATGATTCGGGCAGGCAGATACATGGGAGCCTACCGTGCTGACCGGATATGCAAAAGAGGTACCGTACTGGATCTTCAGACGCTCAATAGCATCCGTGTCATCACTGCACCAGATCTGAGGAGTATAATACAGCATTCCCGCATCAAACCGGCCGCCGCCTCCGCTGCAGCCTTCAATGAGCATATCAGGATAGCGTCTTCCCAGTTTCTCCAGGAACTCATACAATCCCAGAACATAGCGGTGGGAAACCTCTCCCTGCCTGTCTGCAGGAAGCACTGCGCTGTAAACATCGCTGATGCTGCGGTTAAAATCCCACTTCAGGTATTCCACCTTTGCATTGTCCAGAACCTCACACATCTGTGCAAAAATATGATCTCTTACATCCTGTCTGGAAAAATCCAGTACAAGCTGATAACGTCCGCGCATCGGCTTCCGGCCCGGAATGATAAACGCCCAGTCCGGATGTTCCCGGTAAAGATCACTGTCCTCGGAAACGCATTCCGGCTCAAACCAGATGCCGAACTTCATTCCCAGTTCATGGATCCTGTCTGAAAGCTCTGCCAAAGTGCAGCCCAGCTTCTTCTCATTTACATACCAGTCTCCAAGGCCGCTCTCATCAGAATCTCTCTTTCCGAACCATCCGTCATCCATGACAAACAGCTCTACTCCCAGATCCGCGGCTTCCTTCGCCATCTGTACAAGTTTCTCACCGGTAAAGGTAAAGTACGTACCCTCCCAGTTATTCATCAGTACCGGCCGTCTTGCCTTCTTATACTTGCCCCGGCAAAGGTTATTGCGGAAAGCGTGATGATAAGCCTGGGACATCTTCTCAAAGCCTGCGTCACTGTAGACCATGGCTACTTCCGGTGTCCAGAAATCTTCCCCCGGCTTCAGCTCAAACTCAAAGTTATCCGGATGGATCCCCATCAGCACTCTGGTCTGGTTGAACTGGTCATACTCTGCTTCTGCAAGGAAATTTCCGCTGTAGAGGAACGAAAAACCATAACAGTTTCCCTGTGTTTCTGTTGCGCTGCGGTCTGCCAGGATCATAAACGGATTATAATGATGGCTGGAAGTACCTCTTACACTGCCTACGGACTGTACTCCGTGGTGAATATGCGCCCGTGAAAGCTTACGCTCCATTTCGTGCTTGCCATAAAAGGTCAGGAAATCATAGGATCCATAAAGCTGATCCAGACACATGGACAGCGCCCGCTCCAGGAAAATGGAATTCTCCGCACGGTTCTCAATACGAACTGCGCGAGTGATGACATCCAGGTTCTCCATAACTCCATAATACAGATAAACAAAAACCCCGCTTACGTCATCTTTCAGCACGATCACCAGCGTATCTGCACGGTCGCCTTCCTGGGCATAAACAGCAGGAAGTCCCGGAATCCCGTATTTTCCTTCCAGAATTTCGTGTCTGACATAGCGCAGCTCCAGCGCTCTTGCACCCATATGATAACGGATCTTCAGGGCGCTTGCTCTGTAGTCGCCGCTTCCGAAGCAGGAGTATTCCTGCGGAAGTGTTTCCAGTGAATAAGTCCTGTCATTTCCTGCCTGATAAGGATTTCCCGCAAATCCACGGTCCTTCCAGGAAATCAGATAAGAATAATCAATGATCTCTGTTCTTTTTCCGTAGTAGGTATGCAGAAGTACCCCAAGGTTGTCTACCTTCATCTGGTACATGCTGTTCCTGGTATACAATGTAAATAGAGATTTCTTTTCGTCGAGTAAAACTGCCATAGGTGTTTTTCCTCCAAAATACATACTATATACGTCCGCCCCGAGAGTTTCCCCCTCGGGGCATAACGGACATTATATTTATTTTATCATTTTACTGCACCGTTTACAACACCGTTCAGAATCTGTTTCTGGCAGATCAGATAGAAGATCAGGATCGGAATCAATGCCAGCAGGTAAGATGCAAATGCCAGGTTATAGTTGGTTCCGAACTGTGTCTGGAAGTTCAGCTGTGCCAGAGGCAATGTGTTCTTGGCTGTACCGGACATGATTACCAGCGGAGTCATAACGTCGTTCCATACGCTCAGTGCGGTAAGAACAGCAACGGTTGCATGCATCGGCTTCATGTTCGGGAAAATAATGCTCCAATATGTTCTCTAGGTGCTTGCACCGTCTACTCTTGCTGCTTCTTCCAGAGCAACCGGAATGTTTGTCAGGTATCCGGAGTAAAGCATCAGGTTCATCGGCATGTAGAATACTACATACAGAATGATAACGCCAACCCAGTTTCCGATTCCCATCTCTGCAGTCTGTTTAACCAATGGCATCATCAGGATGGCGAAAGGTACGAACATACCGCTTACAATATACAGATAGGAGAAACTGTAGAACTTGCTCTTTGCTTTATTTCTTCCGATGGCATAGCCTGCCAGGGAGTGAATGATGATCGCAAGAACTACTGTCGCAATGGTGATCAGCAAGCTGTTTCCGAGAGAGTTCCAGAAATCAGTAACTTCCATAGCCTCCGCAAAGTTGCTGAAGCTCCATTTGGACGGAAATGCCAGCGCGCCGGCAATGTCGTTTGTCATTTCTGTCGGCTGTTTGAATGCAATGATAACCGCCATATAAAGAGGGAAGAATACAGTCAAGCAACCAATAATTAACAGGATGGTAATCGGCCAGTTCGGCTTTTCGATCGTACTTGTCTTTTTCATTATAACTGTTCCTCCTTTTTGCCGAAGAATGTAAGCTGGAATACAGAAATTGCCACGATTACAATAAAGAAGATCACTGCGTTGGCACTCTGGAAACCAAACTGTCCGCCGCTCATACCGTTCTGGTAGATCAGGTAGGAAATGGACTCGGTACTCTGTGCAGGACCGCCTTTGGTCAAAGCCACGATCTGGTCAAATGCCATGAGGAAGTTCTTCATACAAAGCACCATGTTGATACTGAAGAACGGCATGATCAGAGGGAAGGTCAGGTTCTTAAACTTGGTCCAGCCTGTTGCACCGTCGATGGAGCCGGCTTCATATACATCTTCCGGAACGGTCTGCAGACCGGAAATGTAAATGATGGTATTCATCGCGATAGACTGCCATGCAGCTACCACAACGATGGCAAACCATGCCCACTTTGTGCTGGAAAGCCAGCTGCTGCTCAAAAAGCCGATGCCTGCTGCTTTTCCCACTGCCGGAAGGATGTATGTAAAAATAAATCCGAAGATATAACCTACAACCAGTCCTCCGAGGATATTCGGGATAAAGTAAATTCCGCGGAGAGCGCTTTTAAATTTGATCTTGCTGTTCAGGCCCAGTGCCATGATCAGGCTGAGTACGTTTACAATGATGGTTCCTACAAGAGCAAACTTGAAGGTAAACAGGTAGGATTTGCCGACACGGGCATCCTGGAACAAGTCAATATAGTTACGAAGGCCGACCCAGTCATAGCTGCCGTAGCCTTTGAAGTTGGTAAAGCTGTACATAACACCTTTGATCAGCGGCAAGGTGTTAAAGACAAAGAACAATGCCAGTACCGGTATAGTGATCAGCATAAATGTGCGTTTTCTATCGTTTTTCATGACCTTTCCCCCTCCTTTAATTTGAGCCGTGCTCTGCTTCATAGTCCTGGACTTTACGGATCAGGTCACGGTTATAACGAATCCACTGTACATCAAAGTTGTCAAGGAATGCGTCAGTATCGCCATCCATCAGGTAGGTCTGGATCAGAGCATCCACGCTCATTTCGGACGGATAGTAATGATCCTGGTAATCCACCATCTTGCCTGCGTCAATGTATTCTTTCATGCCGTCCAGCATGGAAGGAAGCTCGAACTCGCTGTCTTTGCACGGAACTGCGTTCTGCTCGTTCAGGTAAAGCTGTATGGACTCGTCTTCCAGAAGGAATCTCAATACTTCATAAGCCGCTTCTTTATTCTCGCAGTCTTTCATGACAGAGAACTGAAGGTCAATACCGGAGTTCAGAAGCTGTCCGTCTGCGCTGTCGTTTGCCGGGAATACGAAAGAATCCACATCCAGATCCGGATTTACGGACAGGATCTGCGGAACTGCATAGCTTCCGATACAGTACATTGCAGATTCGCCTCTTGCGAATGCGGTACAAGCATCATTGTAGCTGTATGCATACGGGTCATCCTGTGCGTATGGAAGAAGCTGAACGATCTTCTCAGCTAATTCTCTGTACTCTTCTGCGAAGGTGGTTTCCCCTTTGTTTACCTGCTGGCACACGTCTGCAGGAGCCAGGTCGCAGGCCATGGCGTTCCATGGTGCAAGACAGGTCCATGTGTCTTTAAATCCGAAATACAGCGGGAGCTGTCCGGAAGCCTGGATCGTATCCAGAAGCTCAATGAACTCGTCCCATGTGGTCGGGATCTCCCAGCCGTTTTCCTCAAACATCTCACGGTTATACAGGATACCTGCCGCATTTGCCACGTACGGAACTGCATAAGTGCCATCCGTCGGTACAAATTCCAGGTTCTTGTCAATGTCCAGGTATGCCTGCTTGATATCCGATAAACCATCAAAGTCAGAAATATCTGCCAGTATATCGGAATCCACAAAGTTGGAGAAGTTGATATCACCGCCGATACCGATGATATCCGGTGCATCCTCTTTAATAAAGCGTGTCTTCAGAATTGTCATCGCATCGTTGGGTGATTGGATCGTGAGTTCGATGTCATCATGGGATTCGTTGAATCTCTTCTCCATCTCCTCAAAAGCCTTAACTGCCTCGGGCTTATACTGAACCATCTCAATCTGAATCTTGCCATTGTCTGATCCATTCCCGCAACCACTAAGGAGTAGGCCTGTTGCTGCAAGCACTGCTGCCGAGCAAACGGCAACTGTCTTCTTGTTATTACCTCTTTTTCGACGCACTTGCTGCGCCAATTCTGGTAAGCCTGATAAGGTATTCATTTTAGTTCTCCTTTCCTAGTCCCAGTTTTCTCAACCATGGTTTTGATAATTCTCAGATACGTCTACCTGAGCTTTGCTTCCTGAGAAGTTTTAAGATAGTAAGATTCTATCATCCCGAATTTGTTTCGTAAATATATTCATGTAGTCATTTTATATCAAAATGCTATTTTTCAAGAATATAGTTGAAGTATAGACGTATTATGGTATATAATAGCATTATAAAGCGAAATTTCAGTGCTTTTTAACAGGTTTTTTCACGTTTTTTTGAGCATTTTCACCATATTTTAGAGAAGGAGAGTAAAAAAATATGCCCAATCTCTTGTTTCATATGTTTTCTGACGAGCGCTTTATGGACCTTACCCTGTTCCAATACGGTTATGAAAGATGCCGTCCTCTTCACTCCTACGGCCCCTTTATCCGGAACCATTATCTGTTTCACTATGTCATCTCCGGCAAAGGAATGCTCCTGACAGATGATAATTCCAACCATTCCGAAGAGTACCATATTGAAGCCGGAAACGGCTTTCTCATCGAGCCCGGACGCGTCAACACCTATTTTGCAGACAGGGAAGACCCGTGGGAATATACCTGGATTGAATTCGGCGGCCTGCGTGCCAAGGAGATCCTGGAAAGTGCAGGGCTTACCTCGGATTCTCCCATCTATGTCCCCCGTACGCCCCAGGCAGGCGACCGCCTGAAGCAAAACCTCCTCTATCTCGCCAACCATGCCCAGGAATCACCTCTGCATCAGATCGGATTTCTTTATCTGATCATGGATGCACTTTTAAGCGGTTCCTCCAAAAAGCGCACCATCCAGGGCGGAAAGCTGTCGGAATTTTATACAAAGGAAGCAATTACCTTTATCGAACAGAACTATGCGCTTCCCCTCACAGTCGAGGACATGGCTGCCCGCTGTAATCTGGACAGAAGCTATTTCGGCAAGATCTTCAAGGAGACCATGGGACAGTCTCCCCAGGAATTTCTTATCCGCTACCGTATGACAAAGGCCGCTGAGCTTCTGAAGCTTACGGATCTATCCATTGGAGAAATCAGTATTCAGGTAGGCTATCCCAATCAGCTTCACTTTTCCAGAGCATTTAAAAAAGTATTTGACATATCACCCAGGACTTACCGCCAGAACAATAAAATTATTTAGAATAAATTGTTTACAAGTAGTATTGAAAACTATATAATAAAGAGCAGAGGTGATGCACAGATGACAATTGACACAAAAAATATGATCAGCAGTATCCTGGACAGCGTTTCCAGGATTGACTATATCAAACCTGAGGATCTTCCCAACATTGATCTGTATATGGATCAGGTAACAACTTTTATGGAATCCCAGCTTGCTTCCAGCAAACGCTATCCCGAGGACAAAATTCTGACGAAGACCATGATCAACAATTATGCCAAGAATAACCTTTTGCCCTCCCCGGAAAAAAAGCGTTACTCCAAAGAGCACCTGCTGATGCTGATTTTTATCTATTATTTCAAGAACATTCTTTCCATCAGCGATATTCAGACACTCCTGGGACCCATTACGGAAAAATACTTCAAATCCACAGGCGAGAAGGATCTGACGTATATTTACAATGAGGTATTCAGTATGGAACACAGCCGCATTGAATATCTGAAAAAGGATCTTCTCAAGAGCTATCACACCGCCCAAAATACATTTGAGGATGCGGATGAAGAGGACAAAGAATTTCTGAGGAATTTTTCCTTTATCTGTCTTTTGAGCTTTGATGTATATCTGAAAAAAATGCTCATTGAGCATCTGATCGATGATATGCGTCCGGAAAAGCCGGCAGGCAAACGCCACAAGGAAAAGCCCCCAAAGGCCCCAAAAGAAAAATAACGATCTATCAAAAATAAAAATAACCGCATTTCTATTGATTTATGGTTGGAAATGTGCTAAACTCCCTTTACTGACAAGACAGTTGTAAACCAATATGTCAAAAAAAAGGGAGTTTTATTATGGAAAAGATGAAAAAAGCACTGAACCACATTTTTATTGACGGATTAAGCGGTATGGCCCTTGGTCTGTTTTCTACCCTCATCGTTGGAACCATCATCCAGCAGATCGGCAGCTTTATCCCCGGAAGCATCGGCGAAATGGTTTTCGTACTGGGCAAAATGGCCGCAGCCATGACAAGCGCCGGTATCGGAGTCGGCGTAGCCTACAAATTCAAAGAAAGCCCGCTTGTCACTTTCTCTGCCGCAACAGCCGGCATGGTAGGCGGTTTTGCCAGCAAGCTTCTTGCCGGAACGGTTCTGGTAGACGGCTCCATGGTGTTTGCAGGCCCCGGAGAACCTCTGGGTGCATTTATCGCCGCACTGGTCGGCATTGAACTCGGCCACCTAGTTTCCGGCAAAACAAAGGTGGATATCCTGGTCACTCCGCTGGTGACGATCCTCACCGGTTCTGCGGTTGGTCTCGTACTTGGACCGCCGATCACAGCATTCATGACAGGCCTTGGAAACATTATCAACTGGGGAACCGAACAGCAGCCTTTCCTGATGGGAATCATTGTCTCCGTACTGATGGGCATGATCCTCACCCTGCCCATCAGTTCAGCCGCACTTGGCATTATCCTGAACCTGAACGGTCTTGCTGCAGGTGCTGCAGTCATCGGATGCTGCTGCAATATGGTAGGCTTTGCTGTTGCAAGTTACCGTGAGAACGGAGTCGGCGGACTGATCGCACAGGGCGTCGGCACTTCCATGCTTCAGGTACCGAATATCGTAAGGAAGCCTTCTATCTGGATTCCTGCCATTGTATCCAGTGCGGTGGTCGGCCCTATTGGCACTGTGCTTTTAAATATGCAGTGCAATGCCACCGGTTCCGGTATGGGGTCCGCAGGTTTTGTCGGACAGATCATGACCTGGCAGACAATGATCCAGTATGATGCGCCGCTGGTAGTCCTGGTGAAGATCCTGCTTCTGCAGTTCCTTCTTCCTGCTGTGATCACACTTGCCGTATCTGAGTTTATGCGCAGAAAGAACTGGATCAAAACAGGGGACATGGCACTGGATCTATAAACGGAGTACCCCCAATGCTTCCATGAATTGGAATTTTATGAAAAATCACTTGATTGTCACGCATTAGCGTGATAAAATATCAATGTTATCGAGTGATTGACTATATTGTTCAAAGGAGCGGAATATGGGTAAAAAGATTAGAACCGAGGCTGTTGATCATCTCTTTGAAGCGATCTTATGCCTGAAAGATAAAGAAGAGTGCTATACTTTTTTTGAAGATGTATGTACCATCAACGAACTTCTCTCTTTGTCCCAGCGTTTTGAAGTTGCCAAAATGCTGATGGATAAACGTACCTATCTGGACATTTCCGAGAAGACCGGTGCTTCCACCGCTACAATCAGCCGTGTGAACCGTTCTCTGAATTACGGAAATGACGGCTACGAAATGGTTTTCGCCAGAATGCACGAAAAGGAGAAAGCTTCGCAGGCCCCGGAGGCTGAAGCATCCGTAGAAGAATAACGAATTTCAGTTATCAACAAAGGACAGGAATCTGAGACTCCTGTCCTTTTTATATGTCTGACCCACCGGCCATCCCCTGATCTCTCATTTCCAAAGGTCACGGTTAATATACCCCTTAAGCGCATCCACAGAACGGTTCAGCACCAGTTCTTCCGGGAAATCCAGGGATTCCAGAAGTGCAGCTGCCTCATCAAATTCCCCGATCAGGGTATCAAAATGGGCATCACTGTTTATGATAACCGGCACTCCATATTCCCTGCACAGGTTCAGCATACAGGTATCATTGACAACGGCATTCTGCCTTGTACAGTTGGGCTGGAGGGAGTGGTTATTTATCTCCAGGACTTTGCCGTACTCTTTTGCCCCTTCCACCAGAGCACGATAATCCACTTCATATCGGCCGTCGTCCGGGTGTCCGATGATATTTACGTAAGGATTCTTCATGGCAGCCAGGTAGGCATCCGTATTCTCACGGCGGGTTCCCGGCTTCATACAGGGAATATGCAGGCTGGCAATGACCACATCCATGCTTTGCAGGATCTTTTCACTTAAATCCAGATGTCCCTCCGAATCCAGGATATTGGCTTCACATCCGAGCAGCAGGCGGATGCCGTACATTTCTCTGGGCACCACCTTCAGATTCTGAAAATAGAAATTTTGGCAGCTTCCCGGCATCTGCGGCGCATGTTCCGTAATTCCAAGAAGCTCCAGCCCCTTGTCTGAAGCGGCCTTTGCCATTTCACGCAGCGTACAGTAGGCATGTCCGCTGGCAATGGTATGGGTATGCAGGTCTGAAACAAAACGATAACTCATTTATCTTCTCTCCATCTCTTCTCTTTTTCTTTATAATCATTATACCCCTTTTTGCTGCTGCCATACAAGATATAAAAGTCTCCTTACTGCTCTCATGACAGGAAAAAACCTGCAGCATCGACTGCTGCAGGCTTTCTCTGAAGGAAAAATTATTTTGCTATAAAAGATTTTCTCTTACTTACTACATCGAAGATTACGGCTGCCAGAAGAACGGCACCTTTTACTACCTTCTGCATGTTCTGGTCAGTACCCATGATACTCATACCCTGGTTGATGATACCCATCAGAACCGCACCAACGATAACGCCCGGTACCGTACCGGTTCCGCCGTATGCGGAAGCACCGCCGATGAAACAGGAGCCGATGGCGTCCATTTCATAGTTCTGTCCATATGTAGGCTGTGCGGATGTCATACGTGCAACAGTCAGAAGACCAGCCAGAGCAGCCAGGAATCCCATATTGGTATATGCGATGAAGTATACTCTGTTTGTATTGATACCGGAAAGCTTGGTTGCTTTCTCATTACCGCCTACTGCGTAGAAATAACGTCCAACCGTTGTTTTGCTGGTGATGTAGCCGTAAATAAGGACAACGATCAGAACCCATACCAGAGAGGTCGGAATACCTTTGTACTGAGCGAGTTTGATGGAAACTGCCATTACTACGATTACGATCACGGCCATTTTGGCATACATTGCGCCTACGTTTCCTGTTTCATAACCGTTTTTCTTACGGTTCAGGTATCCGCGCATTGTCACGATCACATAAGCCACACTTGCAATGATACCTACTGCAAGGGCAACCCGGTTCATTCCTTCGCCGCCGCCCAGGAAATCCGGAATATAGCAGTTTGCACCGCCGCCGAACAGCTTAACAAATGTTTCGGACTTGATCGGAAGGGTCTTACCTGCCAGTACAACGTTTGACAGGCCTCGGAACATCAGCATGCCTGCCAGGGTTACGATGAACGGAGGAATCCGCACATAAGCGATCCAGAATGCCTGCCATGCACCGATCAGGGCACCGATCACAAGTGCAAGGATTACTGCCACGCCGTCAGGCATACCCATATTTTCCATAAAGATACCGCACAGGGCACCTACGAAACAAACAACCGAACCAACAGAAAGGTCGATGTTACCTCCTGTCAGGATACACAGCAGCATACCGGTTGCAAGAATGAATACGTATGCGTTCTGTGAGATCAGGTTGTTGATATTCTGCGGGTAAAGAATCTTGCCCTGTGTTCCCCATGTAAAGAACAACATTACCAGAACAAGAACAATAATCATTGTATATTTTTGAAATCCGGCTTTTAATTTTGCTTTATCCATTGCTTACTCTCCTTTGCTTGACTTCAGAATACATGCCATGATTCTTTCCTGAGAAGCTTCCTCTGCATTTAACTCACCTGCGATTTTGCCCTCGTTCATGACATAGATACGGTCTGACATTCCCAATACTTCCGGAAGTTCGGAAGAAATCATAATTACCGACTTGCCTGCTGCAACCAGATCATTGATGATACAGTAGATTTCATATTTTGCACCTACGTCAATACCTCTGGTCGGCTCATCCAGAATCAGGACATCCGGGTCTGCAAACATCCATTTTGCAAGCAGTACCTTCTGCTGGTTACCACCGCTTAAGTTACCAACGTTCTGTTCTACAGAAGGACATTTTGTTTTCAGCTTTTCCTTATATTCCACGGCAACCGCATACTCTTTATCCGGGTCAATGATACCATTGTTGCTGACTCCCTTCAGATTTGCAAGTGTGGTATTGATCTTGATCGGATTACTTAAGATCAGTCCGTCTCCCTTACGGTCTTCTGTTACGTAAGCCAGCTTGTGCTCAATCGCATCACGGGCACTTTTCAGATTTACTTCTTTTCCGT
This sequence comes from Eubacteriales bacterium, assembly GCA_030524545.1. Classification (GTDB taxonomy): domain Bacteria; phylum Bacillota; class Clostridia; order Lachnospirales; family Lachnospiraceae; genus Blautia_A. The sequence goes on along the minus strand of JAUNGM010000007.1, from coordinate 127,820 downwards.
TCAGGAGAAGCGTACCGCTGATTCCGGTACCATAGCTCTTTCCAAAAATACTCATGGCGAGCTCCGTACGTCCTGCGCCCATCAAACCGGAGATTCCAACCACCTCACCCTTGCGTACTTTGATGGAGACATTGTCTACCACTTTACGCTCGGAATACAGGGGATGATACACGGTCCAGTTCTTTACCTCCATATTTACGTCGCCGATCTTCACACCGTGGCGTTTCGGGAAACGGTCTGCGATCTCACGTCCAACCATACCTTTGATGATACGGTCTTCTGAGAAGTCATCCACGCCCTTTACCAGGGTTTCAATGGTGGAACCGTCACGGATAACGGTGATTTTGTCAGCAACATATGCAACTTCGTTTAATTTGTGCGTAATAATGATACAGGTCAGTCCTTCTGATTTTAATTTCAGCATCAGGTCAAGGAGTGCCTTGGAGTCGGACTCATTCAGGGAAGAAGTCGGCTCGTCAAGAATCAGGAGCTTTGCATTCTTTGCCAGTGCTTTTGCAATTTCTACAAGCTGCTGTTTTCCGACACCGATATCCTTGATCAGCGTTCTGGTAGAATCCGGAAGTCCTACCTGTTTTGTATATTTTTCTGCCATTCCGTAGGTCTGATCCCAGTTGATGGCAAATTTCTTTCCTCTCTCATTTCCCAGGAACATGTTTTCTCCGATAGTCATATACGGAATCAGAGCAAGCTCCTGATGAATAATTACAATGCCCTTGGCCTCACTGTCCTTGATATCATGGAAGTTACAAACCTCGCCATTATATATGATATCGCCTTCATATGTGCCGTGGGGATACACACCTGAAAGAACATTCATCAGAGTAGATTTTCCAGCGCCGTTCTCGCCTACAAGTGCATGGATTTCTCCCTCTTCCACCTGAAGGTTTACATTGTCAAGCGCTTTTACACCAGGGAATGTTTTGGTGATATTCTTCATTTCCAACAGTATCTTTGCCAAAATTTCTCCCTCCAAACTTATCATTTCAAAGCAACAGGCGGGCGTGCCGCCCGCCTGTGCAAGACTTGTTTACATGAAACTTCTTACTTTCTGATATTCAGATTACTGTAACTGATCCTCTGTATAGTATCCGGAGTCAACCAGCATTTCTTTGTAGTTGTCAACTGTTACAGCAACCGGCTCGCAAAGGTAAGACGGGATAACGCCTGTGCCGTTGTCATAAGTTTCAGTATCATTTACAGGAGCTTCGCCGCCCTGCATGATAGCGTCAACCATTTCAACAACCTTGGATGCCAGAGTACGTGTATCTTTGAATACGGACATAGCCTGTTTGCCGTCGATGATGTTCGGCATATTTGCGATGTCACAGTCCTGACCGGTGATAACCGGATATTCGCCTGTATAGTTAGCTGCCAGAGCGTTTTCTACGCCAAGTGCTGTAGAGTCATTGGAAGCAAGAACTGCGTCAAGGTTTGTTCCGTCTGCATAGTAGGAAGAAAGGATGTTCTCGAATCTTGCCTGTGCAGTTTCTGTTGCCCAGTTAGCAGTAGCTACTTCGTCTTTTGTCATCTGACCGGACGGAACTACCAGTTTGCCTGCGTCGATGTACGGCTGAAGAACATCCATAGCACCGCCGAAGAAGAAGTTTACGTTATTGTCGCCAGGGTCGCCTGTTACAAATTCGATGTTGAACGGTCCGTCCTGGTTTTCCAGATCCAGAGCATCTACAAGGAACTGTCCCTGAGTTTTACCAACAAGATAGTTATCAAATGTTGCATAGTAGGAAACAGCATCTGTGTTCATGATCAGACGGTCATAGGAGATAACCGGAATCTCAGCTTCTTTAGCCTGTGCAAGTACGGTTCCAAGGGAATCACCTTCGATAGAAGCGATAACCAGTAACTGATCTCCGTTAGCGATCATGTTCTCAATCTGAGAAACCTGAGTAGCAACATCATTGCCGGCAAACTGAAGGTCTACTTCGTAGCCTTTTGCTTCCAGCTCTGCCTTCATGTTCTCGCCGTCCTGGTTCCATCTCTGAAGATCCTGAGTAGGCATTGCCACACCGATAAGCCCCTTGCTCTCAGCTTTTACTGCTGCAGGTGCTGCGATTGTTCCAGCTACCATTACTGCGCACATAGTTGCTGCAAATAACTTTCTTTTCATCTTGAAATCCTCCGTTTCTTTTTGTACCGAATGGGTACTCCGTTTTTGATGATGTTATTGTAGCATAGGGAATACAGGATTTAGTTGCCAAAATATCGGAAATTTTACGGAAAAACAAAAAAGTCCTGCCAAAAGCAAGACATTTTTGCAACAAGAATTTCCTATTGACTTTTTGGGGATTTTTATATATGTTCCACAATTTTTCCTGTTTTCCGGTCAGTTTCTTGGAACATTCAGATAAACATCCTCTTCGGAATGGAAACCTCCTTCTATAATAATCTCATCCATATTTTTCTTTGTCACCGCGATCGGCTGCAGCATACAGAACGGAATCTCTTTAGAACCATCGCTGATGCTGCTGTTGACCCTGTCCAGTTCCTCTCCCTTTGCCATCTTCACCGCATACTCGGCCGCTGCTTTTGCAAGAATCTCCACGGATTTGAATGCAGTCATGGTCTGGGTCCCTTCCACAATCCGCTGACAGGCTGCCAGGTCGCCGTCCTGTCCCACCACCTGCACCTTTCCTGCCATACGGTTTTCTGAAAGAACCCGGACAACCTGAGAGGCAATGTCATCATTCCCGCACATGATTCCTTTGACATCCGGATACTCTTCCAGCGCTTCATCCAGATACTCGGCAGCCTGCTCCGCAAGCCAGCCCTCGCAGTTGGCCTTATAGACGGCCTCAAGATTCCCGCCCTTTAATCCCTCTTCAAAGCCTTCCCGTACAAGCCGGACATTATTGTCCTCCTCCGGACCCTGAATCATAAAAATCTCGCCTCCGGACGGAATCGCTGCTTTCAGGTTCTCGGCCATCAGGCTTCCGACTGCCCTGTTGTCAAAGGAAACGTACAGATCCGTACCTGCATCCCGGATCAGACGGTCATAAGATATCACCGGGATTCCAGCCTTATGGGCCTTTGCTACAACTTCCGTTAGGGCATTGCAGTCAACCGCGACCACAACCAGCACATCCACATCTTTTTCTATCAGATATTCGATCTGGGAAATCTGTTCCTTCACGCTTCCGTTGGCATTCTGCACATTCACTTCCGCCCCCAGTTCCCTGGCCGTAGGCACGAAAGCATCCCGGTCACGGAGCCAGCGCTCAATGACAAAGGAATCAAAACTGAGTCCTATTTTTACTGCATCCGCATTTTCTGATTCTGTGCTTCCGGATTTGTTCTCCGTCTCTTCCTGTCCTCCGCCGCAGCCGCAGAACAGGACGCAGATAACGATCAGTACTGCCAGAATCCCGCTGCACTTTTTCATTCCTATCCCAACCTTTCTCTGTACTCACTTGGTGTCACGCCTTCGTATCTTTTAAAGATCCTGCTGAAATAATTCGGGTCGCTGTATCCGCACATTGCACAGATTTCCTTGATGCTGTAGTTTTGGTTCTTCAGGAGCTGACGCGCGTTCTGCATTCGGATTCTTGTGACATATTCAATGAATCCCTCTCCCTGCTCCTGTTTAAACAGCTTACTGAAATAATACGGACTGATATCCACCAATCTGGACACATCATCCAGAGAAATATCATTCTGGTAATTTTCATCAATATAGGCCCTGGCTTTGGCCACAACAGATTCCGACTCTTTTTCCTTGGTGGTAGCCATCCCCCTGCAGACATCCTCGGTTTTCACAAGGAACCAGGCACGAAGCTCTTCATAATCTCTGCAGGACTGGATATCCCTGAGATAATTTTCTCTGTAACGGAACCCGTATTTCACGCCGCCTTTGAAGAAAGCACTGTACTCTACCCGCATAACCAGCTCCAACACTTTGATCTCAATATCTGCCCGATAATCCATATAATTCTTCAGCATCCAGTCAAAAAACTGGTTGGCAGCCGAAGCAGCACCTGCATAGTCAGCCTCCATAGTCCTTTGGAAATAGCGATTTTCAAGATCCAGCGGATATTCTCCGTCATAGTCCTGAATACTTGGAATATCGTTGATGTGAACCACATGGCTGTCGCCTTCCCTGAGTGCGCGGAGAGCTTCCGTGTAGGACTCCTTCACATCTTCCAGAGGACGCACCCTGCCGATTCCGCCCCTGAACTTACTGTCAATACGGTTTTCCAGCTTATGTATCAGATTTCTCATCCTGGTAAGGATTTCCACGCGTTCCTCATATTCCACGGTTCCGGTCTCATGAGGAACCAGAAGCACAATGCGGTTGCCCATAACAGGCCCAACCAGGCAGTCAAAAAAGCCTTTGGTGATTTCCCGGAATTCCGGGTAAAACCTGCTGGCACGGACACTGGCGCCGACCGCATTGGTCAGGATCCCATTCTCTACGCCGTCCCCAAATTCCACGACCGCCATAAAAGCATAATCCTTTTCAATATTTAAAAGTTCCCGGTAATTGCTCTGATAAGTATGAAAATCATCCTGGAGCAGCAGGTTGTATAGATAGCCGGATTCGATAATAGGAACGACTGTTTCCAGTTTTTCCCGGATCTTCAGGTCATCACTGCGCTTCTTCCGTGCTTCATCCACCTGGCGCATGGCCTTCATACATACCTCCAGGATTTTCTTTTTATTGACCGGCTTTGTCAGGTATTCCATGACACCCAGATTAATCGCTTCCTGTGCATAGTTAAATTTATCATATGCCGTAATGACAATGAAAATCGTACTCTGGTTAAATTTACGGATTTCTTTCATCGCCTGAATGCCGCTTAACCCCGGCATCTGAATATCCATAAAGGCAATATCCGGACGGAACGTCTCTGCCTGTTCCACCACGGCCCTTCCGGTTTTGGCACAGGCAATTTCACATTCGCTTCCAAAATTACTATTGATAATATTTTTTAAAGCTTCCAGCATAATGCCTTCATCATCTGCAAGTAAAATTCGGTACATCTTTTTTCCTTCCATATCAATTATTCCTATTGATCACTCACCCGGCTGCATATCCGGAATGGTAATGATCACTTCTGTTCCCTGATTCTCACCCTCGCTCCTGATCATCAGAAGATTCTTCTGCTTGTAATACAGTTCCAGCCTGCTGATCACATTGTGCATCCCAATGCCGGTGGAGTCTCCGGGGCTTTCCTCGCTCTGCACTTCGCCGTTGAGAACCTGCTCAATCCGGTCTGCAGACATCCCCTTTCCGTTGTCCTTCACGCTGATGCGGATAACATCACCGTCCCTTTTTACACGGAGACGAATGGTGCCTTCCCATTCTATATTGCGGATACCATGATTGACCGCATTCTCCACCAGCGGCTGAAGGATCATGCTTGGTACTTTACAGTCCAGAACACTCTCGTCCACCTCATCTGTGTAATGGATTTCTCCTGCAAAACGGACATTCAAAATATAAACATAATTCTCCACTGCCTCCACTTCTTCCATCAGCGTGGCATCTTCACTGCCTTTTTTTACATTATAGCGGAAAAAATCAGCCATCCGCTCCACAAAAATGCAGGTTTTCTCCGCATCCTCCATCATGGCAAGCTGCGCCCCTGCATTCAGGGAATTAAACAGAAAATGCGGATTGATCTGGGACTGCAGATATTTCAGCTGGGCCTCCTTCAGATGCGTCTCCATCAGAAGCTCCCGCTCCATCATCTCCTGCTCTTTTTCCATGTTTTCTTTGGTAAGCTTCATATATTCTTCCAGACTTGAAACCATGGTATTAAAAGCCCTTGTTACTACACCAACCTCATCCTCCGCATCCGTAGGCGGCATCTTTACATTAAAATTAGCCTGTCCCACCAGATTAGCCGTAGCTGCCATTCCCGTCAAAGGTGCCACAACTCCCTTTACCATATAAAAGAGCATCAGAATACAGACACCCATCATCAGCACCAGCATGACTGTGCTGACTACCTCCATATACTGAATTGCACTCTGCAGCGCCTGATAACTGGATGAGTTATTTTTAAACTGCTGTACATTCAGGTCGGAAATGTAGGAATTCAGATAACGGTACATCTGCAGGGTATCCGCATAGTATCCCTTATACTTCTCCACATTTCTTCCTCTTTTGGCCAAAACGGTTTCTGCTGTGTAGTCCAGATAGGTTTCGGACATTTTACGGATATTTTTTTCCAGGAGCTTCACCGGGTTTTCCATTACCTGCTCGTTGAGCTGTTCCAGAAGATTCCTGTATTTTTCTTCACTCCGGTAATAGCTTTCCAGGGAATCGGATGTCTTTACTGTCAGGTAATTATACATATCTGTCTGAACCGCCTCCAGGGATTCTGCCAGTTCTGTCAGATTCACGTTGCTGGCATAAACAGAATCCAGGCTGCGCATCATATTGTTCATCTGCCAATACATAAGGATATTCGTGCTGAAAAGGACAAGCGCTACCATACTCACCTGGAACAGTACCTTCACTGCCAGCGGCAGATCCCTCCACCTCAATCGTCTTCTCTTTCTCATATCAGTTCTCCTGCTGCTTCCAGTTTTCCCTTGTGATCACCTGCAGATCCACCGTATAGTAGGAATTAGAACGTCCTACTTCCCAATATTCCGTAAGTGCTTCAATACTGTAGGTACCAATCTGTTCTACATCCATGCTGAGGGTTACCGGAAGCAGACCTTTGCTGACTGCATCCACAATTGTTTTGGAAATGTAGTATCCGATGATTTTTACCTCTCCCACCATATTGTAATCAATCATAGCCTGGTAGGCGCATTCTGTTGTCACTTCATCCAGACACACAAGAATCTCCGGCGGTCCTTCCTCTGACTGAAAAATATCCCGTATCACTTCCTCCGCATCAAACTGGCTCCTGGACATGACATTCTGAGACTGGATCTTGATCTTACGGTCCGAACCTGCCTTGGCCTCCACAGCGCTGTAGATCTGTGCATAAAGCTGGTTCTGTCCAAGTTCCTGCTCACGGTTCAAAAGCACCAGCACCCTGCTGGTATTGGCATCCATCAGGTTTGCCACCTCCGCACCGTATACCTGACCAAGCTGATAGTCATTGATCCCCACAAAGGACTGCCGCATGCTCCTGGGAGCATCATTCACAATCGTGACTACAGGGATTCCCTTTCCAACTGCTTCGTCAATCTTTTCCTGAAGTCCCTCTTCCCCATTATACTCCAGGATGATACCGTCCACCTGTGCGGCAATGCTCATGTCCATATAATCTGCTTTATCATAATCCTCACTGTTCTCAACGCCTCTCAGTTCCAGAACTGCGCCGTGTTCCAGCGCTTCTTTCTGTGCATTCTTATAAACATCCTGCCAAAAGGTAATATTCCTGCTGTCCACGATCATCTCATACTGGTACTGATATATCTGATTCATTTCATTGGCCGATACTCCCGCTTTTTTCATGATATTTCTATAATAGGAAGTCATCAGTAAAAAAAACAGCACGGCAATAAATGCTGCCAGCAGCATCAGCCAGATTTCTTTACCTATTTTTCGCTTTTTCTTCATAAATTTCCCTTCTGCCATTCCTGCCGGGAACAGCAAATTCTCGTCTTCTTTTATTATAACAGAGCTTCCCTGTAACTCAACATAAAAATTTCCAGCAGGATATATTTTGAAATTGCTTTTTATGTGCTTTTTCGCTATACTATTCTTTAACTGTAGATTTTTTTAGAAATATAGGGAGGAAGTAATACTATGGACCGTTTTTTTAACATGGACAATAAATTTTTCGTATTTATGGGGAGGGTTGCGGATCTGATTATCCTGAATCTGCTCTGCATTGTATGCTGTATTCCCATCATTACCGCGGGAGCATCCATAACGGCAATGTTTTATGTCACTTTGAAGATGGTGCGCAATGAAGAATCCTACATTATAAGAAGCTTTTTCAAATCCTTCAAGGAGAACTTCAAGCAGGCTACCATCATTCATCTGATCATGCTTGTGACTGCTTTGCTGCTGTTCTTTGACATTCGGATCGTCAACCAGTTACAGGGCAGCATGTATCAGGTACTGTTCGTAATCTTCATGGCATTTACAGTCCTGTACCTCATGATCTTCCTTTATATTTATCCGGTATTGTCCAAATTTTACAATACTATCAAGGCCACCTTTACGAATGCATTCCTGATGGCTATCCGCCATCTGCCGTATACGCTGCTGATGCTGGTAATCACAGCAGTTCCTGTTGCACTGCTGTTCATTCCGGACGCAAGGGTTATGTCCACACTGATGATGCTGTTCGTCCTGGTTGGTTTTGCTTTAATCGCATACTGCAATTCTTTCTTCTTTGTAAAGATATTTGACAATTATATTCCCAAGGAAGAGGACGCCGGGGACTCCCTGGATTCTCCTGGAAATCTGCCTGATAACGGAGACCAGGCATAATGGAACATCCTGCTGCATATCCTTATGATAAGCCAACAGATGCCTGTCCCATGAAATGGAATGAAAAGCCCTATCATTCCCTGGATTACATGCTTCGGGAGCGGTTTGGAGAGAAGGTTTATAAGGTCACTCTGAACGGCGGCATGTCCTGTCCCAACCGGGATGGAACGATCGGACACGGAGGCTGTATTTTTTGCAGTGCAGGAGGAAGCGGCGATTTTGCCGCAGATGCTTCCCTGTCTATTACTGACCAGATCAACAGCCAGATTGCAGTCCTTTCTGCCAAGCGGCCCATTGACAAATATATTGCTTATTTCCAGGCATACACCAACACCTATGCACCTGTAGATTACCTGGAAAAAATATTTACAGAAGCCATCCGCCATCCTTCTGTCGTTGCACTTTCTATCGGCACAAGGCCGGACTGTCTCGGAGATGAGGTACTTGCACTTTTAGATTCCCTGAACCGTCAGAAACCCGTCTGGATAGAGCTTGGCCTTCAGACGATTCACCGGAAGACTGCTCAGTATATCCGCCGCGGATATCCTCTCTCCTGTTTCGAAAAAGCGGTCCGGGAGCTCCGCAGCCGGGACCTGGAAGTGATCGTCCATACGATTCTCGGCCTCCCCGGTGAATCTCCAAAGGATATTCTCAGCACTATGGAATATCTGAACGGAATGGATATTCAGGGAATTAAGCTTCAGCTTCTCCATGTTCTTGCCGGTACCGATCTGGCAGAGGATTATGCCCGGGGACTTTTCCGGGTCTATGAACGTGACGAATATCTGAATCTTCTCATAGACTGTCTGGAACATCTGTCTCCCTCCATCGTCATTCACCGCATGACAGGAGACGGCCCCAAAGATCTGCTCATTGCTCCGCTCTGGGCCAGCCGCAAAAGAGAGGTCTTAAATCTCCTTCACCATTCTATGAAGGAGCGCGGCAGCTTTCAGGGAAAAGCGTTTCAAAAGGAACACCCTACTGCAAAAGGAGGCAACCATGGCAACACCATTTACCACTTATAAATTGATCGTATTATATATGCTGCAGAATTCGGAAAACGATCTGACCAATTCCCAGATTTCAGAATTCATCCTGGATCGGGAATATACCAATTATTTTCATCTTCAACAGGCGATTTCCGAACTAGTGGAGACAGACCTTCTGGAAAAGCAGACAGTTTCCAATACCTCCTATTACCATATATCCGAGGAGGGCAGAAAAACACTCAGCTATTTTGAAAATGAGCTTTCTTCCGATATCAAACAGGAAGTTCACGAATATCTTAAAACCAGAGGCTGCCAGATTCCGGAACGAATCCTCATGCCTGCCGATTATTATGAAACCCCTCAGGGAGGTTACGCAGTTAGATGCCAGCTCATCGAAAAAAACACTTCCCTGCTGGATCTGAACATTTCCGCACCGAATCGCGAAGCGGCCAGATCCATCTGCCGTAACTGGGCCAAAAAGAGTCAGGATATTTATGCAACAATCATGGAGGAGCTTTTATAAAAGCTCCTCCATAATTGTTTCTGCCTGTCTGCCGGACAGTTACGATTCTCCTTTAATGAATTTCATATGCTCTTTCAGCTTCTTCTCATATCCCATATCGCTCAATTCATAAAATCTCTCTCCCAGAATCTCCGTAGGCAGATACTGCTGTTCCACGTAATGATTGGGATAGTTATGTGCATATTGATACCCGATTCCGTGCCCCAGCTTCTCATGGCCGCCGTAATGGGCATCCTGCAGATGCGGCGGAACCGTCGTCTTCGTCCTCTTCACAGAATCCATGGCTGCTCCAATGGCATTTACCGCTGCGTTGCTCTTGGGAGCACATGCCATATACGTAACTGCCTGTGACAGGATGATCTGGGACTCCGGCATTCCCACACGCTCCACTGCCTGCGCTGCCGCAGCAGCCACACAGAGCGCCTGCGGATCTGCATTCCCGATATCCTCCGATGCCAGGATCATAATACGCCTTGCAATAAACTTCACATCTTCACCTGCATAAAGCATCTTGGCAAGATAATAAACCGCCGCATCCGGGTCTGATCCCCGCATACTTTTAATAAACGCAGAAATAATATCATAGTGGTTATCACCGTTCTTATCATAGCGCACCACTCTCTTCTGAATACATTCCGCTGCCACATCCAGCGTAATGTGAATCTTCCCGTCTTCACTCTTAGGAGTGGTCAGAACGCCCAGTTCCACAGCATTCAACGCACTTCTGGCATCTCCGCCTGCCATATCCGCCAGAAAATCCAGTGCATCTTCATCAATGACCGCACAAAAGCTTCCCATTCCCTTCTCTCTGTCATTTACAGCCCGGATGATCAGCTCTTTGATCTCCTCTATCTCCAATGCCTTCAGTTCAAAAATAATCGATCTGGAAAGCAGAGCCCCGTTCACCTCAAAATACGGGTTCTCCGTAGTGGCACCGATCAAAATGATCGTCCCATCCTCCACAAACGGAAGCAGATAGTCCTGCTGACCCTTATTAAACCGATGAATCTCATCAATAAACAGGATCGTCTTCTTCCCATACATCCCAAGCTCATCCTGTGCCTGCCTGACCACTGCTTCCATATCCTTCTTGCCCGCAACCGTGGCATTGATCTGTGTAAAGCTGGCACTTGTGGTATTCGCGATCACTTTCGCCAAGGTAGTCTTACCTGTCCCCGGAGGCCCATAAAAAATAACGGAAGTCAGTTTATCCGCCTTGATCGCTCTGTATAACAATTTATCTTTTCCCACAATATGCTTCTGCCCTACCACTTCATCCAAAGTCGTCGGCCTCAGCCTGGAAGCCAGGGGAGACTCCTTCTCCATTGTCCTTGATTTCGCATACTCAAATAAATCCATATCTCTGTCTCCATTAATAAAATAATAATCCCAAAGCGCCGTACATTTGTTCTATTTTTATTATAACTATTTTTCTCAAAAAAAGCAACCTATTCATATATTGTTCCTATACAAATTTAACGCCTCTCCTGCCCCCTGCGAAAACCAACTATCAGCCGGAGGGGGCTGCCCATACTCCTTTACAGAACACTTGGCGAAAAGTGAGTCCGAAGATCCAGCTCTTAGAAAGCACTTAGCGATGAGCGCTCTCGCGATGAGCTTAGTGCGTCTTAGAGATTAGCTGAGGAGGAACGGGCCTGTTCTGTAAAGGAGTATGGGCAGCCCCTCCGGCGTCATGTTTTTTCCACTCCCACTCCCTCTCTCTCCCACTTCTGCTCCCTTACATCACAATCATCTCATCCACCGTCACAAACTCATACCCCTTCTCCAACAGCATATCCACCACCTTAAGCGCCGCATCCACTGTTGTCTGATACTCGTCATGCATCAGTATGATCGCCCCATCCTTCACTTCCTTTTCCACAATCTTCACAATAGAATCCACATTCTGATTCTTCCAGTCCAGCGTATCAATATCCCAGAAAACCGGCAGCATCGTCACACACAGCTCCAGATTCTCCTGCCACGCCCCAAAAGGAGGACGGATATACGACGGATACACTCCTGTCACCTCATAAATCTGATTATTCGTCTTCTGAATCTCCTCACACGCAAGGCTCTGCGGTACACGATTCAACTGCACATGATTATACGTATGATTTCCGATCAGATGCCCTTCCTCCTGCATCTGACGTACCAGATCCTCATTTCCTTCAATATTCTTCCCCATAATAAAAAATGTTGCATGCACCCCCCGCTCCTTCAATCCCTCCAGCAGCATAGGCGTATACTTCCTGCTGGGCCCGTCATCAAAGGTCAGTGCCACCCTGGGGCACTCCGCAGCATCTTCCACCAGCCGCAGCATCCCTTCCCCTGCAATCGCCCTGGCCGCCGCAATCCTGACTTCTCTATTTCGAAAAGGCACCGCAAGCAAAACCGTGACTGCCAAAACAACGAATAAAATTTTTCCCTTCTTCATTCCCCAACATCCAAACCATCTTTTTTACCTAGTATATGTCTTCTCCTAAAAAGAAAGAAGCGCCGGAGTCTCCTGTTTCGGCAGACCTCCGGCGCTGACAATCACAAATATTCACTTTTCAGATTCGATTACTTTTCAGCCATTGTACGGTAAGCTTTTTCAATTTCCTCAATGCATCCGTCATAACCGAGAATGCTGGTATCCAGGCACAGATCGTAATTAGCCGGGTCTGTCCACTCCTTACCGGTAAACCGGCGGGTGTATTCCTTCTTGCGTTTATCATCCTTCTGAAGAAATTTCTCAATTTCTCTCGTTGTCTTGCTCAGCTTCTTGGCAGCTTCCTGCATACGGAAATTCCAGGATGCATGAACATACACGCGAAGTACATTCGGATAATCCTCCGGCTTCAGAATCAGGTTGGCGCAGCGTCCGATGATCACACAGGACTCTTTCTCAGCAAGCTCTTTGATAATCTTTGCCTGATAAGTAAACAGGTTCTCATCAGACGTAAAAGCCTTGCTCTGCGGCGGAAGCAGTTCTCCCGTATAGACCCCCGCCTTTCCAAATAAAGGCGGTTTTGCGCTTGTATACTCATCTACACGGCCAAAAAGTGTTTCATGAATTCCGCTGTCCTCAGAAGCCAGACGGATAATATCTTTATCATAGTAGGGAATCCCTAATTTCTTTGAGAGCATTTCACCGATGGTACGTCCGCCGCTTCCATACTCTCTTGCAATGGTAATGACAACACGATCCATATTTGCCTCCTATTCTCCCAGATAAGCTTTCTGTACGGATTCATCATGCAGCAGTTCCTCTGCCCGGCCTGATAAAGTGATCTTTCCTGTCTCCAGAACATAGGCTCTGTCTGCAATGGTCAGTGCTTTTTTCGCATTCTGCTCTACCAGAAGGACGGTTGTTCCGCTTTCGCTTACCTTTTGGATGATATCAAAGATTTCATTTACAAAGATTGGCGATAGTCCCATAGACGGCTCATCCATTACAATGATCCGGGGCCTGCTCATAAGCGCGCGGCCCATGGCAAGCATCTGCTGCTCACCGCCGGATAAGGTACCGGCACGCTGGTTCTTACGTTCCTCCAAACGCGGGAAACGCTTGTAAACATTTGCCAGGCTCTCTGCGATCTCTGCTTTATCCTTACGTGTATAAGCGCCCATGATCAGGTTTTCGTATACGCTCAGCTCCGCAAACACTCTTCGTCCTTCCGGGACATGGGCAATCCCCATCTGGACAATCTTATGTGCAGGCACTTTGGTAATGTCTTTTCCTTCAAAAATAATGGAACCCTGTTTTGCAGGAATCAGTCCGGTAAGGGTGTGAAGCGTCGTTGTCTTGCCGGCACCGTTGGCTCCGATAAGGGCAATGACCTCCCCCTGGTTTACTTCAAAGGAAACACCTTTCAATGCCTGAATCACGCCGTAATAAACGTGTAAATCCTTTACCTCTAACATTGCCATTTCCTGTTTCCTCCTATTCACCCAGATATGCTGTGATAACTGCCGGATCCTTCAGCACCTCAGCCGTATTGCCCTGTTTCAGTACCTGACCAAAGTTGAGAACCGTCAGTTCCTCACAGATGCCGCCTACAAGCTTCATGTCATGCTCAATCAGGAGAATCGTCATATCAAAGTGGTCTCTGACAAAACGGATGGTATCCATCAGTTCCTGGGTTTCATTAGGGTTCATACCTGCTGCAGGCTCATCCAGAAGCAGAAGCTTCGGTTCCGTAGCAAGTGCTCTGGCAATTTCCAGCTTACGCTGTTTACCATAAGGAAGATTACCGGCCAGATAATCTGCTTCTCTGTCCAGGTCAAACACTTTCAGGATTTCCATGGCACGCTCGTTCATCTCGTGCTCCACCTTAAAATACTTCGGAAGACGGAGAATTCCTGCAAGCGTGGAATAGCTGTGACGATTGTGAAGACCTACTTTTACATTGTCAAGAACTGGCATATCCTTAAATAACCGGATGTTCTGGAAGGTTCTGGCAATTCCTGCCCTATTGATCTCAATAGTGCTTTTGCCCGTAATATCCGTTCCGTCCAGCTTGATGATTCCCTCTGTTGGTTTATAGACACCGGTCAAAAGGTTGAACACCGTCGTTTTTCCGGCGCCGTTCGGTCCGATCAGACCGTAAAGCTGTCCTTTTTCAATTTTCAGATTAAAATTGTCAACTGCATGAAGGCCGCCGAACTGGATGGACAAATTATTAACTTCAAGCATTGCCATAACTTACGCCGCCTCCTTCTTCTGTCTATTTCCTTTGATTTTCTCAAGCATACGGCTTCTCCAGTTACGTGCGGCCGGTGCCCAGTTAAAGAGCATCATAGCGATCAGCACGATTGCATAGATCAGCATACGGTATGTGGAGAATCCACGGAGCAACTCCGGAAGAGCATACAGGATAATCGTTGCGATAATGGAACCGCGCAGATTTCCGATGCCGCCCAGAACTACATATACAAGGATCATAATGGACATATTGTAGTCAAATATGGATACCTTCAGCATGGAAAGGTTGTGGGCGTAAAGCACGCCTGCCACACCGGCCAGTGCTGCGGAGATGGTAAACGCCAGCAGTTTATAGCTGGTGATATTAATACCTACGGACTCTGCTGCAATACGATTATCACGGGTGGACATGATCGCACGTCCGCTTCTGGAATTTACCAGATTCTGTACAATAAATAAAGTCACCAGGATCAGAATGATGCCGATCAGGAAGAAATACCCCTTAATATCCTTATAAAGAGTAGAGGTACCGGAAATACCAAGCGCCCCCTTCATAATCTGCTTCCCGCCTGCGGCCATCTTAAGTCCTGCGGAGCTGGTCGCTACGTGAAGTCCGTTCTCATCAACTCCTACATATAAGATATTGATCAGGTTTTTGATGATTTCTCCAAAAGCCAGCGTTACAATGGCAAGGTAGTCACCGCGCAGCCTTAATACCGGAATGCCGATGATAATGCCGAATACTCCCGCAACTGCCGCACCGATCAGAATGGCAAGGATCAGTCTCGGCACGGAAGGAATGGAATCCTTCACCACCTGCGAAAACAGTGCACTTGAGTATGCCCCTACACACATAAATCCCGCATGGCCCAAACTCAGCTCCCCGGAAAACCCAACGACAAGATTCAGTGAAATTGCCGCTATTGTATAAACACACAGCGGAACCAGCAATCCCATAAGCAGATTCGACAGATTTCCTGTGGAGGAGAGTGTCTGTACCACTGCAAAGATCACAATCACCATTGCATATGTAATAAAATTGTTCTTTGTTGTTTTACTCATATTCTTCTTCATAGCGGCCACCTTACACTTTCTCCTGGATGTTCTTGCCGAACAATCCGGCAGGTCTCACAAGAAGCACGATGATCAGTACCGCAAACACAATCGCATCTGCTACCTGGGAAGAAATATAGGCTCTTCCGAAAATCTCAATCACGCCCAGAAGAATTCCTCCTACCATTGCACCGGGAATGGAGCCGATACCTCCAAATACCGCAGCAACGAATGCCTTGATACCGGGCATAGCACCTGTATACGGAGTTAAGGTCGGATATGCGGAACAAAGAAGAAGTCCGGCAATTGCTGCAAGTCCGGATCCAATTGCAAATGTCAGGGAAATCGTTGCATTTACATTGACGCCCATCAATTGGGCCGCATCTCTGTCCTCGGATACTGCCTGCATGGCACGTCCCGGTTTTGTCTTTTTAACAAAAAAGGTAAGGCCGCACATAATGATGATACATGCAATGATCGTTACAATGGTGATTCCCTTAATCGTCAGCTGACCGTCAAACAGGGTTACAGTCGGTACATTGATCACTGTTACAAAGCTCTTGGCATCTGCCCCGAAGATCAGCAGGGCCAGATTCTGAAGCAGATAACTAACACCGATGGCCGTGATCAGCACCGCCAGGTTCGAAGATGCTTTACGAAGGGGACGATATGCAACCATCTCGATCGTTACACCAAGAACCGTACATAAAACAACGGCTAAAAGCACGGAAAGCAGAGGAGACAGGCCAGCTTTGGTAATCGCGGTCAGAATTACAAAAGCCCCCACCATGATAACATCTCCATGAGCAAAATTCAGCATTTTCGCAATTCCATACACCATTGTGTAGCCAAGAGCGATGATTGCATAAATACTGCCCAAGCTTATCCCATCTTTTAAATAAGATATAAAACTCATAGTGCACCTCATAAAATAATTTATCATTATCGCATTAGCAATAGAACAAAAGTGTGGTCAGCTTTAGCTGACAGCTTCCCCTCACGCGGGTGCGCATCCTCCCGGAGGGTTTTATACTATTAGGAAACAAAGTTTCCTATAGTATAAAAACAGAGGACGGTTCCTCACTCACAGGTAACCGTCCCCCGTTTCTTAAACGGCAATCCCCTGCGCAATCAGGGAAGTGTCACTGAGTCAACAGCCCGCCGGGCCGTTACCCAGGTATGATCAACAACTAAAATCATAACACTGTAAAAGATTTATTCAACCTCTACATAAACGCCGTCTTTGATTTCGTATGCTTTCGGCGCTTTATCGCATTCTCCGTCCTCGGTCCATTTAGCTGTTCCGGTAAGGCCGTTAAGCTCAATGTTCAGCATGGAAGCGGAAAGAGCTGCACTGATGTCTTCATTAGACATATCCGGTGTGATTCCTGCGTCTTCTGCTGCAGCTTTCATAGCGTAGATCACATCATATGCATCAGCAGCGAACTGGTTCGGAGTTTCACCATTATGAGCATCATTGTATGCTTTTACAAAGTTTACAGTAGCTTCATCTTCTCCTGTTGCAGAGAATGGGGTCAGAAGCATAACGCCCTCTGCAAGAGATGTATCAAAGTTTTCTACGGAAAGGATACCATCCATACCGTCTACACCGAAGAATTTCACATCCAGACCAGCGTCTGATGCCTGCTGAAGGATCAGAGCGTTGTCAGAATAGTAGTTCGGCAGGAATACCAGTTCTGCGCCGCTTTCTTTAATCTTGGAAATCTGTACGGAGAAGTCTGTATTGCTGTCTGTAGTGTATGCTTCATCAGCTACGATCTCAAGGCCGTATTCTTCTGCGCTTGCAACGAAAGCGTCATGAATACCTACGTTGTAGTCTGCCATGGAGTCATAGAGAACTGCGATCTTGGTAGCAAGGCCTTTCTCAGAGATAAATTCTGCGGATTTGGTTCCCTGCATCGGGTCTGTAAAGCACATACGGAACTCATTGGAACCTGCTGTGATACAGTCAACTGCTGTTCCGGATGGTGTGAACAGGAAAGTGCTCTCTGCTGCCTCAGCTCCTACTGCGATACAAGCACCGGAGGTAACGGTACCGCAAAGCATCTGCATACCTTTGTCAAGAAGGTCATTGTATGCATTAACAGCTTTCTCTGGATCACCCTGGTCATCGCCTGCATCCAGAAGTTCTACCTGATAACCGTTGAATCCGCCGTCTGCGTTGATCTCATCAATTGCAATCTTCGCTGCGTTGTATACGTTGGTACCGTACTGTGCATAGTCACCAGTCATCGGTCCGATTACACCAACCTTGAATGTCTCATCATCTGCAAATACTGCTGCTGGGGTCATTGCGGTTACTGCCAGAGCTGCTGCTGCGGTAACACTGAGTACTTTTTTCAAATTTCTCATAATAAAATCTCCTCCTTAAATTATTAACGAACGCCAGAAAAGCCTTCTTATACTGTCTGTAATTATGTAAGCAAAAAAGGATAAAAAAGCCCGCTGGACATCCAGCCGGCTTTGGCTTCCTACTGACTTTCGTTCACTAATGCTTTAATGTTAAGATTATAGCATCCTGCGTTTTTGATTGCAAGTGGAAATTTATAAAAATTTAAGAAAAGGCCCGGAAATTTCTTCCGGGCCAATTGCTCTGTAAGGATTGTGCAGCCACTGCTCATTCTTACGGACTTTTCAGCATCTGCAAAGTCCTAGTACAGCGAAAACTAAGCAACTGCTTTCTTAGCGATTTCAGCCAGTGCTGCAAAGCCTTCTGCATCGTTTACTGCAAGGTCAGCAAGCATCTTTCTGTTGATGTCGATGTTTGCAACCTTCAGGCCGTGCATCATTTTGCTGTAGGAAAGTCCGTTCATTCTTGCAGCAGCGTTGATACGTGCGATCCAAAGCTGTCTGAACTGACGTTTTCTCTGTTTTCTGCCTGCGTAAGCGCTGGTGAGTGCTCTCATTACAGACTGTTTTGCTACTCTATACTGTTTGGAACGGGCTCCTCTGTAGCCCTTTGCCAGTTTTAATGTACGGTTATGTTTTTTCTTTGCGTTTAAGCCGCCTTTAATTCTTGCCATTTCTTATTTTCCTCCTGTTCGTCTTCTTCTCTATCTTATAAATAAGGTAATGCTTTCTTCATGCTCTTAACGTTTGTAGAATCAACAACAGTAGATTTTCTCAGATTTCTCTTTCTCTTCTGAGATTTCTTGGTTAAGATATGGCTCTTGTAAGCTTTATTTCTTACTAATTTTCCGGTTCCTGTCTTTTTGAAACGCTTTGCTGCTGCTCTACATGTTTTAATTTTTGGCATTGTAATTTCCTCCTTGATCTTCGTATCTTTATTTAGCCTTCTGTCAGGCGCGAAAAATAAATCCAACAGTGCACGCCGGACAATAGCCTTTTAACGTTTTTGCGTTAAAAACATTGTCATACTTCTGCCTTCTACCTTAGGTGCTTTTTCTACTGTTGCCACATCCTTAAGCTGTTCTGCAAAATCATCCAGCACATGCTTGCTGCTTGCCATATGTGCCATTTCTCTTCCGCGGAAACGCAGGGTAACCTTTACTCTGTCTCCCTTGGAAAGGAACTTCTTTGCTGCATTCACCTTGGTATTCAGGTCATTGGTATCAATATTCGGAGAAAGACGCACTTCTTTGATATCGATGGTCTTCTGTTTTTTCTTTGCTTCTTTTTCTTTTCTGGCGAGCTCGTAACGGTATTTACCGTAGTCGATGATCTTACATACCGGCGGCTTCGCCTGCGGGGCAATCTTCACCAGATCCAGACCTGCCTCCTGAGCCTTCTGCATCGCTTCCCTTGCGGACATGATCCCAAGCTGTGCTCCATCCGCACCGATCAAGCGTACCTCTTTGTCCCTGATTTGTTCATTAATCATTAAATTGCTAATTGTAGTGTACCTCCTACCTGATAGATGATTAAGTTCCTGTTCACTCCGTGACCAGATATACATAACCTGAATTCCCGTCACCCTCTGAAATACCGGAAATGCAATGCTGTCTTTCCAGATTCCTCCATGAAAAAAAGTGCGGACAGAATCCACACCCATTATACCCACTGATCAACACAGACCTCTGCCTGTGCTTCTGTGCAATATAAACCCGAGTCGCTTCCTTCGTATCATATGCGCTAAGGTGAGAGTGGAACTCTGCTTTGTTTTCTTCACGTACTGGTATAGGATAGCATATGCCCAGGAGAAAGTCAAGCATAATTTTACTTTCTCCCAGGCAGCTTCCGGACTTATATGCACTGTTCTTTTCGGGGGAAACGCTTTAACCGTTGCTTCTGTCAGGCATCCGTCTTTAGACAGAAATGGCCCCCATTGCCTCCATGACGGCAAAAATCAGGATTGCCACCAGACATACCGGAGCAAGATATTTGATCATAATCGTATAAAACTTCTGAATCCTAAATTTTCCGTTCAATTCCACTTCTTCGATCACTGTCTCCGGCTTCACTACATATCCGATAAAGATACAGGTCAGAAATGCCACGATCGGCATCAACACACTGTTGCTGATAAAATCAAAGAAATCCAGAAGGCTCATTCCCATCGGTGCTATAAAATCCCATATGCCGAATCCCAGGGATACCGGAATACCCACGGCAAGAAGGTACACGAATACAACGATGCTGGCCTTGCGGCGCTTCCAGCCAAGTTTATCCATCAGGATAGAAACCAGTGTTTCTGTCAGCGAAATAGAGGAGGTCAGGGCCGCAAACAGTACAAGCAGGAAAAATACTGCTCCGACTGCCGTACCAAACTGCATGCTGTTGAATACTTTCGGCAGGGTAATAAACATCAGGCTCGGGCCCTTGCCAAGAGCTTCCTCGCTTCCTCCGGAAAAGGCAAATACCGCAGGAATGATCATCAGACCTGCCATAAAGGCAATACCTGTATCAAACAGTTCAATCTGACGCACGGATTTCTCCAGATTGGCGTCCTTTTTCATATAGGAACCGTAGGTGATCATAATTCCCATTGCCAGTGACATGGAATAAAAGAGCTGTCCCATAGCAGCCAGAACTGTCGTGGCACTGAACCTGCTGAAGTCCGGCATCAGATAATAACGCACGCCTTCCACCGCACCCGGCTGCATCAGTCCAAATACGGCAATGATCACCGTCATCACGATCAGAAGAGGCATCATGATACGGCTGGCCTTTTCTATGCCCTTCTCAACTCCCATCATAACAACTAAAGCCGTCGCAGCAGCATAGACAGCAAAGAAAATAACAGGAGCAGCCGCCTGTGTGATAAAGCCTGTAAAAAAATCATCCGATGCCGCCGATGATACCTGATTTGTGACAAATACCGTGAAATACTTCAGCACCCAACCGCCGATCACACAATAATACGGAGTGATGATAAACGGCACCAGACATGACAGATATCCCAGAAAACCAAATTTCTTATTAAGGGAAGCATATGCACCCACTGCACTTAACCGTGTCTTCCTTCCGATCGCAATCTCCGTCACCATCAATGCAAAGCCAAAGGAAACTGCCAGTACCAGATATACCAGTAAAAAAATCCCTCCCCCGTATTTCGCAGCCAGATACGGAAATCTCCATAGGTTCCCAAGACCTACCGCAGATCCGGCGGCCGCCAGGACAAAGCCCAGCTTATTGGTAAAGCTGCCTCTCTGTTTCTCCATAAGTTCTCTCCCTTCCGTTTTCCTCTTCCTCGAACCTTTTCGGCAATACCGTTTCAGTAATACCGTCCCTGTGAAATATACTGTCTATTTTCGACAGAGTATTGGTTTATTATAACATTAAAATAATTTTACGTATATACATAATCTTATCTTTTTGTGAGCATACTACACTTATATTGTAAAAAAGGAGGAAATATTATGACAATTCTTAATTGTTCTGCAACAACCTGTGTGTATAACGAAAATGAACTCTGTTCCAGAGGAGAAATTGAAGTTATGGGTGATCAGGCCCGTCATTCTGATGAGACCTGCTGCGGAAGCTTCCGCGACCGCAATTCCGGTTCCGCCCAGAACAGCACCCAGGAACACTGCGGATGTGAAAAAATCAACATTGACTGTAAAGCACAGGAATGTACCTACAACGAACACTGCAAATGTACTGCTGCAGCCATTGACATTGCCGGACACGACGCATGTAAATGCCAGGATACCAAATGCGGCACTTTTTCATGCAAATGCTCATAGGATTCTAAAAAGGGGCACCGCACAAACTGCGGTGCCCCTCTCATTTCTTCAGGGTTTCTTATCTGTTCTTCAGGAAATCAGGAATCTGGATATCCTTCTTCTGAACTGTGCTGGACGGCATCTTCGTATTAAATGAAGAGTTCATGTTCGGCAGGCTGAAGCTCGGCATGTTCATATTCATGCTGCCTGTCTGTCCTGCTGTGGAAGCAGGTCTCTTCATTCCGAACGGAGAAGCTGCATTCCTTCCGCCAAAAGTATTGTTGCTGTTCTGTGCTGCCGCATCGGTCAGGCCGGTTGCAATAACAGTGATTCTCGCATAATCTGCAACAGAATCATCATACATAGCACCAAAGATAATGTTGGCCTCTTCTCCGGTAAGCTCCTGAACATAGCTTGCAGCATCGTTGGCATCCATAAGGGAGATATCTCCGGAGATATTGATGATAACGTGAGTCGCGCCCTTGATGGTGGTCTCCAGAAGCGGGGAGGATACTGCCTGCTGAACAGCTTCCATAGCCTTGTCATCACCTCTTGCTTCACCGATACCGATGTGAGCAATCCCTTTATCCGTCATAACGGTCTGAACATCAGCAAAGTCAAGGTTGATCAATGCAGGCAGATTAATCAGGTCTGTGATGCCCTGAACGGCCTGCTGAAGAACCTCGTCAGCCTTGCGGAGTGCTTCCGGCATGGTTGTACGGCGGTCAACGATTTCCAGTAATTTATCATTCGGGATAACGATCAATGTATCTACCGATTTCTTCAGATTTTCGATTCCGGCGAGGGCATTGTTCATACGGGTTTTGGCTTCAAAACGGAAAGGCTTGGTTACAACGCCTACAGTCAGGATGCCCATTTCCTTAGCTGCTGCCGCAATGACCGGTGCAGCACCTGTTCCGGTTCCGCCGCCCATACCACAGGTAACGAATACCATATCTGCACCTTCCATTAACTGCTTCACTTCTTCTATGCTCTCCTCAGCGGCCTTCTGTCCAACTTCCGGCTGTGCTCCTGCGCCAAGGCCTTTGGTAATCTTTTCTCCAATCTGAAGTACTGTCGGAGCTTTACACAGAGTTAAAGCCTGCTTATCAGTGTTGACACCTACAAACTCTACTCCGCCAATGGTTTCTTCCACCATTCTGTTTACTGCATTATTTCCGGCTCCACCTACGCCAATGACAATAATCTTCGCAGATGACTCAGCCTCATTTGTCATAATCTCTAACAATGTACTTCCTCCTTTTATTTCTCCTGATATCGAAAAATTATTCTCAAAATAATATCAAGCTACATATAGATATATCATATATTTTTTTTTCGAATTAATCAACCACTATTTTTGTTTTTTTATACTTTTTTCAAGAATTTTCGTCATTTCAGCGTACTGAATCAATAGTCCCCGTAATAAGACTCCTCTGACCAATCGTCATAGGACCCGTCCTCATAGCCGCTATCCTCGTAGTAGCCGTCTTCGTTATAGTTATCTTCATAATAGCCATCTTCGCTATAATCATCGTTATAATCATCTTCATAATAACCATCTTCGTTATGATCCTCATAGCTATCGTCATAGGAATCCTCGTACCCGGATTCTCCCTCTGAACCAGCACTGTCCGGATTCTCACCATCGGAATCTCCTGCAGCTTCTGGTTTCGGACCGACATAATTCCCGTTTTCATCGTACTCACCGTCTCCGGTATAATCACCGTTTTCGTCATAGCCTCCGTTCCAGTTCTCTGCCGTAACTTCCTCTGCTTCTTTTTCAAAAGTAGGTTTTCCGCTGTCCGTAATACTCTCCAGATGCAGGATTCCCTTTTTGCCGGAAATCATGGGAAGGATGGCAAAAACCCGCGCCATCTTGTCTTCCAGATACTTGTCCTCGCCAAGCTGAACCGTAACATCCCCGTAAATCAGATTGATCTGATTACTCTCATCAAATTGAATATGATCCGGAAGCATATCATTTTTCTGGAAAATTGTGGAAAGCGCAACTGCAGTATTCAGAATGGTCTTTCCTTTTATAGGAAGCTTCTCATTCATGATCACGTTATCCACCTGGATTCCGTCAAAAAACGGAACTTTTTCCGTACGTTCCCGGGAACTTTCGATAAAAATACCGTTCCGGTCAAAATATATATAGCTGTCCAGATAAGGAATACAGCCCACCGGCTTCTTTTCCTTGACACTGATGACAATGGTGTTGTGGTTCATCTGCTTCACCCGGAAGCCGTCCACAAAAGGAATGTCTCCTGCATCGTCCTTAGAACAGAGGATAGGGGCCAATACGGAATTGTAAGCAAACGGCCCCTGCAGGATCATCTCCTTTACCTCTTCCTCGGAATAATGGCTGCTTCCCATCACTTCCACCGTACTTACTTTAAAGTAAGTAAAAAAGAAGATCACACCGGATAAAAGGACGGCTGCCAGACATACTCCTATGATTTTCCATGCTTTACTATTGATATTGATCTGCAGTTTTTTCTGAAAAATGGATGTTTTCATATAAATCAGTTCCTGTATCTTTCATAATCACACCGCCAAGTGCGGCCAAATCTTCACATATATGTTCGTAACCCCGGCAAATATAGGAATATCCCCGTACCGTCGTCTCTCCCTCAGCCGCCAGCGCAGCCAGAATAAGAGCAGCTCCGCCCCGAAGCTCTTCTGCATAGACCGTACATCCATGAAGCGGACTTCCTCCCTGAATCCACGCATCACGGCCGGTAACGGTAATCCCCGCACCCATGCGGTTCAGCTCTGCGGCTGCCTTGAAACGATCCTCAAAAATCATCTCTCGGATATGGCTCTCCCCGGGAATCGTTGCCAGTACAGCCATCAAAGGAGACTGCAGGTCTGTGGGAAATCCCGGATACACTTCTGTCTCCAGTAACGGAAGGGCATGCCGTACCCCGCTTCCGTCAGCTACTAGTTTACCACTCTTTACTTTGTATTGTCCACCTATTTTCCGATATACTTCCAGGAATGCATCTAATTCTCCTTCCGGCGGATTCGTAAGAGCCACTTTTCCCCTGGTTGCCGCGCATGCACACAGATACGTTCCCGCCACGATCCGGTCCGCAGGAACCTGCATATCTCCGCCCTTCAGTTCCTCAACACCTTTAATATAGATGCAGTCACCTCCGTCCCCCTGAATCTCCGCTCCCATGCCGCGAAGATACCGGCAGAGCCATTTGATCTCAGGCTCCCGGGCGCAGTTTTTCAGGCAGGTTTCCCCTTTTGCAAGAACAGCTCCCAGAATTCCCTGTTCCGTTGCCCCGACACTTTTATTCGCAAAACAGATTTCATTGCCCAAAAGCCTCCCGCACATGGCGGAAATCAAAAAGGGGCCTTCCTCAATCACCGCTCCCAGCTTTCGAAGTGCATAAAGATGCAGGTCAATCGGGCGCTGTCCGATCACACAGCCGCCCGGGTATCCCAAACATCCCATCCCGCTCCGCCCCAGAAGAGCACCGAGAAGTATCACAGATGATCGCATCTTTCCAGTAAAAGCGCAGGGAATCTCTGTCCCGTCAGCATACGTACAATCCATATATAAATCGTGATCCTCCCACCAGGTAACCGCACCCAATTCACGCAGAATCTCTTCCATACAAAATACATCTGCAATCTTTGGACAGCCCTTCAGCACACTGACTCCCCGATGGAGCAGAGAAGCTGCCATCATGGGCAGTGCCGCATTTTTAGAGCCCTGTACGGATACTGTCCCATAGAGGGGCTTTCCTCCTGCAATTCGAATCTCATCCAAGCCTTTCACTCCTAAAGGGCCTCTTACTCTTATTGTATGCAGGAAAAGATTTCCTGTGACTGCTCACACTTAAAGCCAGCCCCATTTCCGCCAGCAGAAATACAACTGAGGTGCCTCCGTAGCTGACAAACGGAAGCGTAATTCCGGTATTCGGAATGGTATTTGTCACCACCGCAATATTCAGGATCACCTGAATTGCCATATGTCCCATAATTCCTCCGCAGATCAGTGTCCCCTGCAGATCCCGGCTATGGGTTGCAATCACACACAGACGCCAGAGCAAAAGCAGGAACAATAGAATCAATGCCGCAGCTCCCACAAGCCCCAGTTCCTCACAGATGATCGAAAAGATCATGTCATTCTGCGCTTCCGGCACAAATCCGAGCTTCTGCAGACTGCTCCCCAGCCCTCTGCCAAAAAGACCGCCGCTGCCGATCGCATAAAGGCCCTGGATGGTTTGAAAGCCCTTTTCATATTTTTCCGGATCTCTCCAGATGGCAAGCCGCTCCAGACGATAGCTTTCTGCTGCCAGAAAAACTGCCACAAATGCGATTCCTGCTCCGCCAAGTCCAATAAACTGTATGTATTTGGGATTGGAAACAAAAATCAGGATCACGCCGATCCCAAGTATGATGATTGCCGTACTCAGGTTATTGGAACCTACCAGTCCCACAATCGGGAGCAGCGTGAGCATGGTTCTGCACATAAACCAGAGACCCGACGTACTCTTTTCCGTGCGGTCAATCTGCCATGCCAGAAAGAGAATCACTGCCACTTTAGCAAACTCGGACGGCTGAAAGGATAGAGGACCAAGGTTCAGCCAGCGCTTGGACCCGTTGATTTCCTGCCCCACCAACAGAACCGCGGTTGACAAAACCATGGACAGCAGGTATGCTCCCGGAGCAAGGGAGGTGAAGAAATGATAATCCATCCTGGACACTATGTACATGGCCGCAAGTCCAAGCGCCGTTGCAAAAAACTGTTTTTTAAAGTAATAGGCAAAATCATGAAAACGCACCCGGCCATTATAGGAACTGGCACTGAACATGATCACAAGCCCAAATGCCGCCAGAACCAGCACCAGGACAAGCAAGGTCATATCCGGTCTGCTCTGCTGCTTCTTTTCTTCCTCAGACATTACACGGCCTCCGGAATATGGGTGTTATTTATAAATATGAAAGGGAACAGGGTGGATATGACTTTTTAGATATGGAAATCGAATTTCAGATATTTTATGAATAAAAGTGCGCGGAAAACTGCTCTTTTGGCAGCCGCCGCGCAAACTTTATAATTACGTTATAATTACTCTTTAATTTCAAAAATCGCTTCTGTTTCCACAGGAATATTTCCAGGCAAAACATTCATCCCCACAGCCGAACGTGCAGGTTTCCCCTTTTCCTCCCCGAATAAATCCACCAGAAGCTGAGAACCTCCATTCGCCACAAAAGGCTGCTCGTAAAAATCATCATCGCTGGCTACAAAAACCAGAATCTTCACTGCCTGTTTTACTTTATTCAGATCACCGATCCGATCCTGTAAAACAGCCAGCACATTCAGCATCGAATTCCTGGAAAATACCTGTGCTTCTTCTTTTGTAAACTCTTTTCCGACTTTTCCCCTTACCGGGCCGTCAATCGCCGGACCACATCCGGATATATATACCAAATGATTTCCAAATTCTCTCGAAGAAGAATACACGCCTCCTCTCGCCGGTGCTTTCGGTAATTCCAATCCCAGTTCTTTTAACCTTACATATACGTCACTCATATGTTCTCCTCTTTCTTTATTTTTTTATTTCTTTCCTTGTTCCGTTTCCCGTTTGCCCCTGCTTCACTGCCACTGTTCTGTTTTGCGGGCAATAATTGTATGGATCCTCATACCAGCATCCCCCGGGCAGCTACAGGCTCTTTTTGGATACCTTTTCCATCATACAGATAGACATAATTCTGCATATTTACAGCAGTGCATACATGAATCGGAATCAATTCCACCACATCACCTACGTGAAGTCCCGTATCGCCTTTCCGGCTCACAAGCATTCCATGCTCTTCATTTATCCGGCGCAGTCTAAGATCATCGTTTTCGACAACAAATGCATACCCCGGATAACAACAGGGAGGAGCATCCAGGCAGACATCCTTCGGAAAGGTCTTGGTTCCTCCGTCAATCACTGCATATTCTTTGCAGGGGGTACTGACCACCGTAGCATAAATACGTACTGCGATTTCATCCGGAAAAGCAGCATGTTCCTTGTACATCATATAATCGTTGAAAATATAGGTTCCCGGACGAATCTCATCTACTTTTCCGGTCTTTGCTACCTCAAGTCCTGTGGGAGTAGATCCCGCGCTGATTTCTTCAATCACCACTCCTGCATCCCTAAGTTCTGCCGCAATCTGTTCCATCAGCTCTCCCTCTTCCACACCAGCCATATGGTTGTCCATCGTCGGTTTCCCCCGATATACCAGACTCTTAAAGGTGTAAATTCCGGTAAGTTTTAAATTTGGCAGAGCCTGAAGCTGTTTTGCAAGGATTACTGCCTGATTCTGTACAACGCCTGTTCTCTTTGCGCCAGTATCCACCTCCATCCGGATTTCCAGAAGAATGCCGGCTTCTCCTGCTGCTTTATTTAAAGGAACGGCACACTCCATACTGTCAACCCCAAGAATCAGCCTTTTCACGCGCTTCGCCAGAGCAATCACCCTCTTCACACGGAATGCGCCAACCATAGGATAGGCAATAAAAATATCCTCTGCCCCTCCATCAGCCATCACCTCCGCCTCAGACACTTTTGCGCAGCTTATTCCGCAGGCACCTGCTTCCAACTGCATATTTGCAAACAACGGCATTTTATGTGTTTTCACGTGAGGCCTCAACTTGCATCCGTATATATCCGCTGCCTTCTGCATTTTTTTGATATTGGCCTTTGCTTTTTCCATATCAATTACAATACAGGGAGTTTCTAACTGTTCTAATAATTCCTTCCGCATCTTGCTTCCTCCATATGATGTACCATCTGTCTTAATGGAAATCAGAAATGTATCATAACTTTTTATTTGATTCTTTGCTGTTTTTATACATATTCTTTTTTTCATAGCTATATGGTATCATACTTTTTGTTATATTTCAAATCATTTTTCTTTCTTTTTGTTAGCTTTGATTGTCGTTTTCATTACTTCTTGTAATATTTTCCAGTTTCTATAAGATTTTATATTTTATGATCTATAATATTATGTTTGTTTAATAAATTTTCATGTGGTATAGTAAAGATAAGCTTTAAATTTTATTATCTCAGAGGTGAACTTATGCAATCTATTGACGAAATCATGCCCATCCTGAAACAACTTTTGAACCTGATTGAAAATCATTTTGGAAATAAATGCGAGGTGGTTCTTCACGATCTTACCAAAGATTATAATCATACGATTGTAGATATCCGTAACGCAGGAGTCACTAACCGAACACCCGGCGGATGCGGAAGCAATCTCGGCCTTGAGGTTCTTCACGGTACAGTGAAAGACGGCGACCGTTTCAATTACATCACCGCCACCCAGGATGGAAAGATTCTCCGTTCCTCTTCCATTTATCTGAAGAACAATGACGGTAAAGCCATTGGCTCCATCTGTGTGAATCTGGACATCACTGAAACCCTCCAGTTGGAAGGTTTTCTCCGCCAGTATAATCAGTTTGAAAATCTTGGAAACGGCAATAAAGGAGAAGTGTTTTCTGCAGATGTGAACAACCTTCTGTCCTATCTGATTCAAAAAGGCCAGGAAGAAATCGGCAAATCAGCCGGAGAAATGAACAAGAACGAAAAGATTAAATTTATCCGCTATCTGGATCAAAAAGGTGCTTTCCTCATAACCAAGTCCGGAGAACGTATCTGCGAACTTCTTCATATTAGTAAATTCACGTTTTATAACTATCTGGAATGCAGCCGGAATCAGGAATCTGACCAGTAGAGTCCCCGGGTATAATCTTTTCAAAGGAATTTGCTATGATATAAAAACAGCGGAATGGCTTCCGGCATTTGCCAGTTTCCATTCCGCTGAACTTTGTAAATCCTACAACGCCTTCACGTATTCCTTAAACATATCCCCGCGCTGCTCATAGTTGTCAAACTGTCCCCAGCTTGCGCATGCAGGCGAAAGCAGTACGGCATCTCCGGTTTCTGCTTTCTCAGCGCAGATCTTCACAGCCTCTTCCAGATTCTCACACAGGATAGTATTATGGAATCCCAGTCTCTCAGCCGCTTCCCTGATTTTCTCTTTCGTCTGGCCGATAAGCACCAGATATTTTACCTTACCGCCAAAAGCCTCGATCCATTCATCATAGCTGGAACCTTTGTCATATCCGCCGCCGATCAGCAGGGTCGGCCGATTCATAGCCTGAATTCCTTTGATTGCAGCATCCGGGTTGGTTCCCTTGGAATCGTTGTAATAAACAACGCCGTTCTTCTCCGTCACATATTCAATACGGTGGGCAACGGCGGTAAATTCACGGACGCTTTTCCGGATGCTTTCCATCGGTACGCCCGCATAATAGGCCATAGCAGCCGCAGCCATTGCATTCTCATGATTATGACGGCCGAGAATCTTCAGTTCCGTAGTCTTAACCACCGGAATTTCCTCATCGGAAGTTTTCAGCACGATCATATCGCCGTCCAGATAAATTCCTTCGTTCAGCTTACGGATACTGGAAAAATATACCGTCTTCGGAACAATCGCTTTTCCAAATTCCCGGAGAACTTCATCCTCATAATTCAGGACACATACATCATCCGCGCTCTGATTCTCCACGATCAGTTCCTTTACACGGATGTACTCCTCCATCGTATGATGACGATTCAGATGATCTTCCGTGATATTCAGAATCGCACTGACCTTCGGGGCAAATTTCTCGATCGTCTCAAGCTGGAAGCTGCTGATCTCTGCAACTGTCGTACTCTCATCTGTCATTTCCAGGGCCTTGGATGTATACGGAGTTCCGATATTTCCTACCACGAATACGGAATCCCTGGCGTCTTCCATGATTTTGCCAAGAAGAGCCGTTGTGGTGGTTTTGCCATTTGTTCCGGTGATCGCCAGAACCTCACCTTTGCCAGTCTGATAAGCAAGCTCCACCTCACCCCAGACAGGATGTCCCTGGTCATAAAAACTCTTCACCAGAGGAATATCTGTAGGGACACCTGGACTCAGCACAACCAGATCCAGTCCCTCCTGTACCTCTGCCGGCAGTTCTCCTGCATATACCTCCAGCGGGTAATCCCCGGAAGTCTTATGTACCACTCCATCTTTATCGATTTCTCCGTTCCCGTCGTAGATGATCGGGCATGCTCCCACTTTGCCCAGCAGATCTGACGCTCCGATCCCGCTCTTGCCGGAACCGAAAACAAGAACTCTTTTTCCTCTTAAATCCATTGCTGTTTCCTCCAGTAATACCAGTAATTATAATGCCAGAAGGGCAATCAGGCACATGATTGCAGTAACTACGGAAAATACCGCAACTACCCGTGTTTCCGACCATCCGCAAAGCTCAAAGTGATGGTGGATCGGTGCCATTTTGAAAATTCGTTTGCCGTGTGTTGCTTTAAAATAGGATACCTGCATAATTACGGAAAGGACTTCCACCAGATAAATCAGTCCCACCAGCAGGATAAACAGCGGCATCTGCATCATATAAGCCGCACCTGCTACAAAACCACCGAGAGCCAGGGAGCCTGTGTCTCCCATGAACACCTTGGCAGGATATACATTAAATAGAAGGAATCCCATCAGTCCTCCCACAACTGCACAGGTGATCGGCTCAATACCGGATTCCGTTCCAATGGAAACCACGGTAAAGAACACGGCCACGATCAGCGTTACACTGGAAGCCAGACCGTCAAGGCCATCCGTAAAATTTACACCGTTTACCGTACCGATGACTGCAAAAAACAGCACCGGAATTGCAAGCCAGCCCATATTCAGATAATGGCCAGGCCAGAAAGGAATCCTCATGCTTAAGGATACATCTGTATAATTCAGAATATAGAATACAAAAATACCTGTCAGGATTACCTGAAGCAAAAATTTCTGCCATGGAAGGAGTCCGTCAGAACGTCTCAGCACCACCTTCAGATAGTCGTCCAAAAATCCGATGATGCCGAACCCAAGAGTCAGAAACAGCACCGGAATGATCTTCGGATAGTCTTTAATAAAGAAGAGAGACGTTACTACAACAGCGATCAGGAAAATCACGCCGCCCATGGTAGGGGTACCTGCTTTTTTCAAATGAGACTGTACGCCCTCGGTTCTCTCTGTCTGTCCCATCTTCAGTTTCCTTAAAAACGGAATCACGACCGGGCCTAATGCAACGCTGATAATGAATGATATCAGCACCGGTATTACAAATTGAAAATTCATCCTCACACCTCTTACAATTCTTTTGTTTTCTCATAGTAAGCAACTGCTTTTCCTCACAGATGCAATTGATGCATCTTTTAGTATAAGGCTTTTCGCCTCAATTATCAACCCTCAGTCGGCCCGCAGCTTCACTTTTTTCCCATCCGCCGGACCGCAGCAGCAGACCGTCTTCCTGTCCTTCAATCCTCATCTCCGCTCTCCATCTCCCCCGTCTGTTCTATTCCCAGATACGGCAGGACATTTGCAAAAATACTGCGGATTACCGGTGCCGCGATCGTACCTCCGTAATAAATCCCCTGCGGATCATGGATAATACAGATTCCAAGAATCTGCGGATTTTCTGCAGGTGCAAACCCCAGGAAAGAGGAAATGTACCGATTGGCACTTCTCGGAAGCGTCTGTGAGGTTGCAGTCTTGCCGCCAATGGTATACCCCTCGATTCTGGCATTTTTTCCCGAACCTTCTGACACCACATGTTCCAGGATATCCCGTACCGTTGCTGATGTTTCCTCTGAGACAATCCCCTCCTCTACCGGATATTCCAGTTTTCTGGCATATGTATCGTCCGGGCTTCGGACAGTCACACCGAAGTGAGGCGTCACCCTCCTTCCTCCATTGATCAGGGAACTTACCGTTGTAGCAAGCTGAATCGGCGTAATCTGGAACGACTGGCCGAAAGCCACAGTTGCCAGCTCCACATTTCCCATATTTTCTTTCTGATGCATGATCGTTCCCGCTTCCCCCGGCAGATCCACTCCCGTCTTTTTCAAAAGACCGAACTGACGGAAATACTTATAGTAATTGTCTACTCCAAGGCGAAGCCCTACCTCAATAAAAACAGGATTGCATGAATTCTGTGCTCCTTCCACAAAACTCTGGGATCCATGGCCATTTCTATTCGCACAGTGAATCCGCCGGTCATCCACCACCTTATACCCCGGACAAAAGAAACGGTCATTTACGGAAACCACACCTTCCTCCAACCCGGCAGACATCGTGATGATCTTAAAGGTAGAACCGGGCTCATACGTGTCATTCAGGCAGGGATTTCTCCACATCTGATTCAGCAGATCCTGCTTCTGCTGAGAATCCGGACCGGAAGTATCCACATCCGTGTTCAGTGTAAACGGGTCATTCAGGTCAAATTCCGGCACATTCACACAGGCATAAATCTCCCCGTTCTGAGGATTCATCAGCAGGATGGAAACCCTTTCCGCCTGTTTTTCCTCCATCACCTTCAGGGCTGCCTGCTGGGCAAATTCCTGAATATTGGCATCCAGGCTGATCTGAAGATTATCACCTGCCACAGGATCAATACGGCTCTCTCCGATTTCATCAATTTCTACGCCTCTTGCATCGGTTGTAGTCAGAATTTTCCCGGGAGTTCCACTCAAAATGTCTTCATATTTTACCTCCAGGCCAATGATTCCCTGATTGTCTCCGCCTGTAAATCCAAGCACTTTGGAAGCAAGGGTTCCGTATGGATAATAGCGTTTATAATCTTCATCCACCTTTACTCCTGCGAGATTATATTCCCGTATGGCGTCTCCCACGCTTTTCTCCACATTCGTCTTAATACGCTCAATGGAAGAGACTTTTTCCACTCTTTTTCTTACGGTCTCTTCCGTTATCCCCAATTCTTCCGCAAGGATGGTGATAACTTTTTCCGGCTCTTTGATCTGGCTGTGAATCACAGATATCGTACAGACAGTTTTGTTTGCAGCCAGGACTTTGCCGTTGGTATCCAGGATCTCTCCCCGGGCCGCCTTGATATCGCGTTCCCTTTCATGAAGATCCGTAGCCTTTTCATAATAATAATCCGAGCGGAATCCCATTAAATACACAAGTCTGCCTACCAGTCCTGCCATCATCACCGTACAGCATAAAAAGACCACCCATACTTTCTTTTTATGGAATGTCATATTTTTTTTCATAAAAAATCCCCGCCAGAGACTGTCTTTCTAATATATGACTGTCCCTGACAGGGGTATGCGTATTGTTCACTGTTCAGAACCCGGAAATCCTATTCCAAACCAGCTTCCTCGTTGGTAAGGCCTTCACTTTCCATATCATTTCCCACGATCGGATCGGAGTCATCCTCCAGAGGCCCGGGAACGCTGGTATCCGAAATTGCTTCCGGCAAAGTCTCTGACCCGGTCAGATTCTGCGACATCATGGTATTCCCGTTCTCATCATAAATGTATTCGCCGTTCTCATCGAGAAGATATCCGTTTTCATCCACACGGTTTCCCTCCATGTCAATCAGATTTCCTTCTCCGTCTACCATATTTCCCTGAGAATCCAGTTCCACACCGGAAACACTCTGTAAATGTCCGTTGAACTGATCCCAAAGCTCCGTTTCCGGAAGATATCCGTCGGAAATTTCATCAGGAGCAATATTCAGATATGGCAGGAGTTCCGTAAGAATTCCCTGCGCAATGTACTGAGGATAGGTACTGCTCGCCTGATTCTCCGCATTCGGCTCGTCTACAACTACGTAGATCACAACCTGCGGATCATCTACAGGTGCAAAGCCAATGAAGGAAACAACATATTTTTCGTTTCCTCGCGGAAACTTCTCGGCTGTACCGGTTTTTCCGCCGGAGCTGTATCCCTGCACCTTGGAGGTACGGCTGGTACCTGATTCCACACTGGCCTGCATATAGGTCCGGATATTAGCGGAAATATTAGCGGAAATGGTCTGCTTTAACAGAGTAGGCGTTACCGTCTTGATCGTTCCGCCGCTGGAATCCCTAATGGCAGAAACAACATGAGGCTGATAGTAATATCCTCCGTTGATCGTCGCACACATGGCATTAATTTCCTGAATCATGGTACAGGTAAATCCCTGTCCAAAGGAAGAGCAGGCAAGCTCTGTTTCACCCATGGTTTCTGTTGTGTGGATGATACCGCTGCCTTCGTTCGGAAGGTCGATACCGGTTCTGGAACCGAAGTTAAACTGGCTCTGGGCTTTGATGAACTGCTCACTGCCCATTTTGGCAGCAATCTGCATCATACCGTCATTGCAGGAATTGGCAATGACCTCCGCCAGCGTTTCTGTTCCATGAGCGTCCGGATAAACCGCACATTTGATAAACGTATCGGTACCAAAGCTCTGTGCACCGTCACATACAAATGTATCGTTAAAACTAATGCTTCCCTTTTCCAGAGCAGATGCCATAACAATCGGCTTTACCGTAGAACCCGGTTCATATGCGTCCGTGACACAGTAATTGCTCCACATGGCATTCAGCGCTTCTACCGTCTGCTCATCGTTCATCTGCTTGATTTCTTCTTCGGTATGTACCTGAGACATATCCCTTGGCTCATTCAGATCATAGCGGTCTCCTCCGTCCATCGCAAGAATCTCGCCTGTAGAAGGATCCTCCACGATCACACCGACATTTTTCGCGCCCATAACTTCATTAAAGGCATTGACGTATTTCTCAACGATCTGCTGCGCGCCGACATCAAGCGTAGTCACAATACTGTTGCCGTTGGTCGGTGAAATAATGGTCTGCTCAACATCCGAATTATTGTTAAAATATCCATACTGACGTCCGTCTGCGCCGGTCAGCGTACTGTTATAGTAGCCTTCCAGACCAATGTCCGCTGTATCACGGGCCAATGTAAATCCAATCGTATCACATGCCAGACTTCCAAATGGATAACTCCTTAAGTAGTCTTCTTCAAACCATACACCTTTGATATTCTGGCGCTCCTTTTCCTCTGCGGGCGTCAGTCCCGTTTCCTCCGTAGCGGAGGTGTACTCCTCAAAGGCTTTTTTTTCATCCATGGAAAGCTGCTTCTTCAGAATCTGATACTGGCTGCTTGCTGTGGAAGTATTCGTAAGCCGGGAACGGATGTCTTCCTCGTCCAGTCCCAGTACTTCCGTTAAAGCGCGGATGGTTGGCTCCGCGTAATCCTCATCGGAATTTACAGCTTTACAGTCCAGAATGACATTGTAGACCTTATTGCTGGTTGCCAGAATGTTGCCGTTTTTGTCATAGATATCCCCCCGTTTTGCAGGAAGGGTACGGTTCTGATACTGCTGCTGTGCCTGGCTTAAAACCTGTTTTTTATATTTGTCTCCGCTTGTGGCATTAATATAAGTAATTCGCGCCATTAATCCGAATAAAGCCAATAGCACTCCGCCAAAGAGTACTATCAGCTTTTTTCTCATGCATATATTGATTTTTCGCTGGGGTTTTCGTGTATTTCTTTTTTTGCTTCTGCTCAAATAATCACCTACCTGGTTTCAGGAATATCCTGGTACTGTCTTACGTAGCTGCTTTTTGACGTCTCATATGTCATCTTCTGATCATCAGACGGGTATTTCATACCAAGACGTCCGATCGCAATCTTTTTAATCTCATTCAGGTCAACATTAGATGTTACCTGGCTTTCGTATGCATCATTGTCCTCTTTTAACTCGGACAGTTCAGATTCCAGAACTGCTACTGCTTTGATCTGTGCCGTCACCTCAGATTTTAACCGAATATAATGTACACAGAAAAAAAGCACCGCTACGGAAACCACTGCAAGAAATACAACAAAACCACGGCTCATATTCAGGGCCTTTTCTCTGTTCTGCCGGGCTTCCCTGCTCACCTGACGGGTTGGTTTTGCGCTTTTAGCACCGCTGTCAGCCTCTGCCTGACGCACGGCCTTCGCCCTCTTTCTGGCTATGTCTGCCTGAGGCGGGCGTTTGCGCTTAGCAGGAGTTTCCTGAAGTCTTTTGGCAGCATTTCCTTCTACATATACTCCACGATTGCTTCTGGCGGTATTCTGATTTCTTCTTGTAGTTGTCGGTCTGCCTGTGTTTGCCATTTTATGCCTCACCTGACTTCTATTACATCTCTTTCAACAATTTACATTACCATTCACAAGCTGCATCTTTACAGCAGGGATAAACGGAATTCCAATCTTACAAGCTGCGTTCAAATATTCTCAGCTTTGCACTCTTGGAACGGGGATTCTCTTCCATTTCCTGTTCACTCGGGAGGATCGGTTTCCTGGTGATCACTCTGCCTTTGGACTTCTGCCCGCAGACACATACCGGAAAATCCGGCGGACATGTACAGGGATTTTCATTCTTGCGGAAAATCGTCTTCACAATTCGATCCTCAAGGGAATGAAATGTAATAATACAAATCCGGCCTCCGTCATCCAGCATATCGATCATTCCATCCAGGGAATCCCGCAGAACATCCAGTTCCCGGTTCAGTTCGATCCGGATAGCCTGGAACGTACGCTTGGCCGGATGGCCGCCGCCTGCCTGCATCTTCATGGGAATGGCGTGGCGGATGATCTCCGTCAGCTCCCCTGTTGTTTCAATGGGTGCCTTCTGCCTTGCAGCAACAATATGCTTCGCTATATTTTTTGCAAATTTATCTTCTCCGTAATCACGGATGATACGGTATAATTCTCTTTCCTCATAACCATTGACAATGTCACTTGCCGTCTGGCTCTGTCTCTGATCCATGCGCATGTCCAACGGCGCATTTACACGATAAGTAAAGCCACGTTCTTCATTGTCAAGCTGATAGGAAGAAACTCCAAGATCCAGTAAGATTCCATCTACCTGATGAATACCGCGGGCTTTCAGTTCATTAGCCATGTAACAATAATTGCTGCGAATGATCGTTGCCTTGTCTTTATAGGCAGCCATCCTCTCACTCGCAGCAATTATTGCATCTTGGTCCTGATCTATGCCAATAAATCTCCCCTTGGCAGAAAGTTTCTTACATACCTCCAGGGCATGTCCTGCGCCTCCTAAAGTTCCATCCACGTAGATTCCATCCGGCCTTACCCGTAAGCCTTCAATGGTTTCTTCCAGCAATACAGATTTGTGTTTAAATTCCATATCCGTCTCCTGTTGGACTTCTTTCAAGCGTAATGCCTGGTACAGTAAACAATAAATAACCATTCATATCATTTATTTTTCACTGTACTAGATGATAATACCGATATCCTGCATACCCTCTGCAATGCTATCCATATCATCATAGTTGCTATTCTCGCTCCACTTCTCTTTGCTCCAGACTTCTATTCTGTTCAGGTTTCCTGCCAAAACCACATCCTTATCCAGACCAGCAAATTCCCGTAACGTCTGAGGTACGAGGATTCTCCCCTGCTTGTCAAGTTCGCAGCTTGTGGCTCCTGCTACAAAGAAACGTGAGAAGGTTCTTGCATTTTTATTTGTAAGTGGTAAGGCTCTGAGTTTTTCTTCAAAGGCTTCCCATTCGTCCATAGAAAAAATGAAAAGACAACCATCCAGTCCCTTAGTCAGGACAAACTCTTCCCCTAAGAGTTCCCTGAACTTAGAAGGGATGATCAAACGACCCTTCGCATCGATTGTGTGATTGTATTCTCCCATGAACATGTAACTCACCTACTCTCAGGAAATGTGATTCTCCCCTTCACATTTCCGGGGTGTGATGGATTTCTGCCACTTACATCTCCATCGGCCACCACTATTCTCCACTTTCTACCACTTATGACCCCATTCTAAACCATTTAGCCTAAAAAAACAAGTGCCAATCTCAGATTTTATAAAATTGTAACAGTTCATGGCAATTCTACGTCACCAGCCCATATCCTTGCAGCCGGTGCAAGGCCTGGACACAGCCACATAAAAACACCCCTGCAGGCTATCTGCAGGGGCAACTGTTTCTCTCTATTACTCAGCTATTCGTTTCTGTTGACTTTGGTAAACCGCGATCATCTGATCCAGTCGGCGGCTGAGATTCAGGTTCTTCCGAAGATCTTTCCTGGAGTGAATCCTCAGATTCAGAAGCATCTGAAGAAGCCGTATCCTCAGGTACAGCAGCCTTCTCCTGATTTCTCTCAGAAGGAAGGGTTCCGTCCCAATCATCTTCCGGTTCCGGAACTGTCTCCTTTTCGGGCTCCGGCGCCTTTTTTGCTGCCAGCCTGGCTCTCTCTTCATCCTGTCTGTCCAGCTCTGCTGCTGTCTGTTCCTCTGCTGCATAAAACGCCTCTCTCCTGCGTCTGCGGGCGGCCGCCCGCTTTTTCTCCATAGACCGCCGCACCATGGCTTCCATTCCAAAGAACAGGAACAAAAATACCGATACGGCCAGAGAGACCGGAATCTTAGTTCCAGGGAATAAAATCTTATCCGTTCTCAACCATTCCGTAAAGCAGCGGATCAATCCGTACAGGGACAGATACCGCATAAAAATCTCTCCGTGGAACTTCTTCCTCCTCTGGCTTGCCAGAAGGAATAAAAGAAGAATCAGGCAAAGAACACTTTCATAGAAGAATACCGGATGAACCTGAATATAGGATACACCGTCAATCACCGCCAGATTATCCCGCATCAGCGAACTCACATCCTGACTCTGTACCGATGACAGAGGCAGTACCATGGCAAAAATGCTGTCCGTATATTCTCCAAAGGATTCCCTGTTAAAGAAGTCTCCCCACCTTCCTATTATCTGCGCAATGAGAAGTCCCATACTGGCAGTATCTGCCATCTGCCAGAAAGAAGCTTTCTTCATTTTGCAAAACAATGCGGCTCCCAAAGCTCCGCCGAGCATTCCGCCGTAAATGGACAAACCTCCGTTGCTGATATTCAGGATCGCCTGTATATTCCCACGATATAGTGTCCAGGAAAATCCCACATAAAAAAGCCGTGCGCCGATCAATCCGGTAATCAATGCCGCCAGAATCATTCCAAGATACAAATTGGGATTCTGGCTGCGTCTCTTGGCCTCCAGCACTACGAAAGAAATCCCCAGAATCATTCCCACAGCAATCAGAATGCCATAAAAAGTGATTTCATATCCAAATAGATTGACAGATCTTACCACATGGCCCAGTTCAATGCCAATATTCGGAAACTGAATCGACATCTCCATAACACACCTGCATTATACGTTAAAACGGAACAGGATCACATCTCCATCCTGCACAACGTATTCTTTCCCTTCCATGCGCACCAGTCCCTTCTCTCTTGCACCTGCATAGGAACCGCAGTCCAGAAGATCCTGATAGTTGACAACTTCTGCTTTAATAAAGCCGCGTTCAAAATCCGTATGAATCTTGCCTGCTGCCTGTGGTGCCTTCGTTCCGATCTTGATCGTCCATGCTCTCGTCTCATCTTCACCGGATGTCAGAAAACTCATCAGGCCAAGAAGGCGGTAGCTTGCCCGTACCAGCTTCTCAAGGCCGGATTCCGTAAGCCCCAGATCTTCCAGGAACATCTTCTTTTCATCATCCTCCAGCTCGGCAATTTCCTCCTCAATCTGAGCGCAGATGACAAACACTTCGCTGTTCTGCTCTGCCGCATATTTCTTCACATCCTGAACGTAATCATTAGACTCACCGTCATCAGCCAGATCATCTTCGGCAACATTGGCAGCATAGATCACCGGTTTTGCAGTCAGCAGGTTATAGGTTCCCATCCAGCCCTGCTCATCTTCGTTCTCCAACTCCAGAGTGATCGCCAGCTGTCCGTTCTCCAGATGTTCCTTCACCTTCTGCAGGAAATTCAGCTCTTTTGCAGCTTCTTTGTCCATGCGGGCGGTCTTGGTGACTTTTGCA
This sequence comes from Eubacteriales bacterium, assembly GCA_030524545.1. GTDB lineage: Bacteria > Bacillota > Clostridia > Lachnospirales > Lachnospiraceae > Blautia_A. The sequence continues at coordinate 87,220 of JAUNGM010000007.1, read as the reverse complement.
ATTCTTCTCTCCATGATTTCCAGATCCGAAAAGATCAGCTCCAGGTTAATCGTTTCGATATCACGGAGCGGATCGATCGTTCCGTCCACATGAACCACATTGGAATCCTCAAAACAGCGTACCACATGTACAATAGCATCCACCTCACGGATGTTTGCAAGGAACTGGTTTCCGAGTCCCTCACCCTTGGATGCGCCTTTCACAAGTCCGGCGATATCCACAAATTCAATGACTGCAGGAGTCACCTTCTTAGAATGATAAAAATCTCCAAGAAGCTTCAGTCTCTCATCCGGCACGGTTACGATTCCCACATTGGGATCAATGGTGCAGAACGGATAATTGGCAGATTCAGCCCCCGCCTTTGTCAAAGAATTAAACAACGTACTTTTGCCTACATTCGGCAAACCTACAATACCAAGCTTCATAGCAAGTCCCTTTCCTTCTTTATCTGTTTTTCTACTTATCGATATTTTTTCTGACGTTATTTTATCATAACCGCATATGGGATTCAAGAGTCAGTCCCTGGACATGATCATCAAAAGCGTGCCTGACTCATAAGTCACCTCTGCCGTTTCCTCCGCAATTTCATTGCTTACCGTCAGCCCGCTGTCCGAGGCTGTCAAATGGTAGCATTCAAGAGGATATTGAAATCCCCGGAGAGTCAGTCCGGTTACATCCCCGCCGACAGGGAAAAAAGATACATACTTTCCAAACTGGCATCCGCGCTCCAGAACCGTTCCGCTCTCTATCAGGGAAATATAATTGCACTGATCCACAAGAACAATACGGGTCCCCTTATCTCTTCCCAGAGACAAAAGCCCGATATTGGCAAGCACATGATCCAGACGGCTTCCTGTAGCTCCGAGAATTGCAATCTCCCTGCGCCCGCGCCCCATCGCCATGACTGCCGCAGACTGGGTATCGGAATCATCCTTTTCCGGCTTCAGGCGGCAGATTTCCACTCCTGCCAAAGTCTCCAGATAGTTCTTTCCTTCCTGAGAAAGGCTGTCAAAATCCCCCACAGCAATATCCGGCCGGATTTCCTCCTTCCCGGACAGTTCCATAAAAAAGTCCATTCCCCGGTCTGCCCCGATCAGGCACAGGTTTTCCCGTCCTGCCTGTCTTATATTTTCTTTCAAAAAATCGAGGGCAAAATCTTTTTGGATATTGCCCCCGCTTACAATTATCGTATCAATCATTTATTTCCTCTCCAGTCCACATCCTGACTGAGTCTGTCAATCTTACGGCGAATACGCTTCGCATTGTCCTCCAGATCATCACGGAAGACATAAGAGCCTGCCACAATCAGATTAGCACCTGCATGAATCACGGTCTCCAGCGTCTCATCATTAATACCGCCGTCCACCTGTATATCCACGTCCAGTTCTTCTCTGTCGATCAGCTCACGGAGTTCCTGAATTTTTTCGGTACATTCATCCAGATATTTTTGTCCGCCGAAACCGGGCTGAACAGTCATAACCAGTACCAGATCCACTTCATCCAGAAGATGGCTGATATCATTCACCGGTGTAGCGGGCTTGATCGATACACCGGCTTTTACACCGGCATCCTTAATCAGATCGATCGCCAGTTCCAGATCATCACATGCTTCCGCATGAACGGTAATGGAATCCGCACCGCACTTTACAAAATCCTGAATATATCGTTCAGGAGCCGTTACCATCAAATGTACATCAAAGAAAAGACCTGTTTCCCTGCGGATTGATCGAATGACCGGCATTCCAAAGGAAATGCTCGGTACAAAATCTCCGTCCATAACATCAATATGAAGCCATTCTACCCCGGCTCTCTCCAGAGCTTTGATCTGTTCTCCCAAGCGGTTAAAATCCGCAGATAAAATCGACGGGCATAATTGATACATCATTCAGTATCTCCTTTTCTCTTTCAATTCTTCATATAGCCCCAGATAATCTTCATATCTGAGACTGCTGATTTTTTTATTCTCCAATGCTTCCTTCACAGCGCAGCCCGGTTCATGAATATGCCGGCAGCCCTGAAAGCGGCATCTCCCTTCGTACTGGCGGAATTCCCGAAAATAGTCTTTCAGTTCCTGTTCTTCCATATCTGCCAGATACAGGGAAGTAAATCCCGGTGTATCCACCAGATACGTATCCTCCGCCACAGGAATCACCTGGGAATGCCTTGTAGTATGACGGCCTCGCTTCAGCTTTCTGCTGATCTCGCCCGTTTCCATCCGTACCTCTTCCTGCATGAGGTTTGTCAGTGAGGACTTACCCACACCGGAGGGCCCCGCAACTACCGTCGTCCTGCCCCGCAGGACATCCCGTATCTCTTCCAGTCCATCCTCTGTGCTGGCACTGGAAAGAATTACCCGGTAGCCGCAGCTTTGATAAGTTTCATATAAAAATTCCAGTTCTTCTCTTGCTGCCAGATCTTTCTTATTAAAACAAATCACTGCCGGAATCCCTTCCCGCTCCATCATGATCAGGAAACGGTCCAGGAGCATGAAATTCGGCTTGGGATTCTCTGCCGCAAAGATCACAAACGCCTGATCCACATTCGCTACTGCCGGCCGGATCAGAGAGTTGCGTCTCGGAAGGATTCTGATAATACTGCCCTCTTTCTCCTGCTGGTCAAGAACCGTAATTTCCACATCATCTCCTACCAGCGGTTTCTGATTGTCCTTACGGAAAATCCCTTTCGCTTTACATTCGTAAACTTCTCCGTCTTCTGCATAAACATAATAGAAGCCGGCAATTCCTTTCATGATTTTTCCCTGCATGCATTACTCTGCCTTTTCAAATGTGATATTGTAAAGCCCCAGTTCCTTATACTCTCCGTTCACCTGCTCAGACAGGTAAAGCTTTCCTGTGCTGACTCCGGATGCACCGGTAATGTCAAGCTGATATGGGAATGTCAGAACCTGATTCTCGGTGATCAAAGTCGCCGTAGGCTGTCCGTTCACTTCCTGTACCAGTTCCAGACGAACCGCGCCTCCCTGGTAACCGGCCGGAGTATCCAGACTCTGGGTACATTTCCAGACTCCATCGGCTGCTGACACAGCCGTCTGATTCTGGGCAGTGTCCGTAGTCTGTGCCGTATCCTGTGACGCAGGGTCTTTATCACCGCTGCTCACGGTAATCGTGATCGTCTCATCCGGATTTGCATAACTGTAGCCTTCCGGATTTTGGGAAATGACCTCGCCCTCCGGATAGTCCGTACTTCTCTGCTCTGCGACATCAATATCCACCCATTTGCCAAGAGCAGTAATCGCATCATTCTTTGTATAGCCTACAACATACGGCACTTCAACACTGTCACCGTAATTCACGCCGCGGCTTATCACCAGAGTAATGTTATCACCGGATTTTGCAGTGGTTCCTGCCTCCGGACTGGTATAATATGTGTATCCCGGATCCACCAGCGGATACCCGTTCTCATCCAGATCACTGTATTCTTTTTGTACAGTCACATGAAATCCTGCGTCTTCCAGAATCTGCTGTGCTTCAATTCCTGTCCGGCCGTCCGTATCCGGTACGGTAACCTGCTGTGCGCCTTTACTGATATAATAATTTACGGTAGTGTATATTTCCACCTTAGAGCCTGCCGGAATATCCTGGGAGCAGACAAGCCCCTTTTCCTGATCTGATGCCTGTTCACCATTCATTCTTGCCCCAAGCTGAAGACTATTCAGCAATTCTCCTGCTTCTTCCTCTGTTTTGCCAAGCAGATCTGGAACCTCTACCATATTGTCATCTTCTTTCTCATCAACCGGCTGCTCCTGCTGTTGCTGCGTCTGAGGTTCCTCACTTCCTCCGATCAGACCGGAAGCCTTTCCCATGACATAGATCAGCACGATCAAAACAGCGGCTCCTGCTATGAGGGCAATAATCGTAAAAATCCTGCCAAGACTTCTGCTTCTGTCCGACCTGCGGCGCGGTGATTTTCTGGAAGAACGTTTGTCAGAATAACTGTCTTCATCTCCGTCGTCATAGTCATCATAATCTGTATCGTAGTTTTCTTCCTCAAGCTGTGCAACTTCCGGCTTCTTCTGAGATGCTCTTGTATTCTGCTTGGGCGTGTGCTTAATTTCGCCCAGCTCCGCCTCCGAGATTACAACGGTCTTTGCCTCATTATCCACTGTCGCAAGCTTCACAAAATCTCCCTGCGGCTCAATCAGAGAATGCTTCAGATCAGCAATGACCTCTTCCATGCGCTCATAACGGCGTCCCACACTCTTCTGCGTACACTTCAGGATGATCTGTTCCAGGCTGTAGGGAAGCTCTTCCGTATAAACACTGGGCGGAACCATCTCCTCCTGAAGATGCTTGATGGCAATTGCTACCGTCGTATCTCCGTCAAACGGCACTCTTCCGGTAACCATTTCATATAACGTAATACCAAGGGAATAGATATCACTCTTCTCATCACTGTAGCCCCCGCGTACCTGCTCCGGTGAACTGTAATGTACGGAACCCATGACATTGGAGCTGATGGTATTGGAAGATGCTGCTCTGGCAATGCCAAAATCCGTTACCTTTACCTTGCCGTCCGTAGAAATAATAATATTCTGCGGCTTCACATCACGATGAACGATTCCGTGGCTGTGTGCGGCCTCCAATCCCATGGACACCTGAATGGCAATACTGGTGGCTTCCTTTATGGAAAGCTTGCCTTTTTTGGAAATATACTCCTTGAGGGTAATACCCTCGATCAGTTCCATGACGATGTAGTAGACACCTTCATCATCTCCTACATCAAACACATTGACAATATTCGGATGTGTAAGACCGGCTGCTGCCTGAGCCTCGCTTCTGAATTTCCGGATAAAAGTCTTGTCTTCCCGGAACTCCGGCTTCAAAACCTTCACTGCTACAAAGCGGTTCAGCTTGTGATCCTTGGCTTTGTAGACATCGGCCATTCCGCCGGTTCCTATTTTTCCTAAAATTTCATAGCGCTCTGCTATTATAATTCCCGTCTTCAACATTTCTCCACCTCATTTGTGAATGGTTCTATCAATACAATTGCAATGTTATCCTTACCGCCGTTCTGGTTTGCAAGCCGAACCAGCTCTTCACCTTTTTTGGTGAGATCTGCATCAGGGCTTAAAATGATTTCTTCCATCCTGCTGTCCTCCACCATATTGCTCAGGCCGTCGGAACACATCAAAATCGTGCTCCCCGGTTCCAGCTTGAGGTCAAAGAAATCAATATCTACTGTTCTTTCCGCTCCAAGAGCTCTCGTAATAATATTTTTATCCGGATGGTTTCTGGCGTCTTCCGCCTTGAGTTCTCCCATCCTTACCATCTCCTGTACCAGGGAATGATCTTTCGTCACCTGATGGATCCGGTCCTGAATCACATAAAGGCGGCTGTCTCCCACATTTGCCACATAGGCATAATGCCCTACGATCGTAGACACGACCATGGTAGTACCCATTCCTCTGAGGCGCTCATCTTTCTGTGCCTGTTCAATAATCTCCGTATTGGCAGTTTCGATGGCATGACGGATAACCTTAATAGGATTAAAATCTGCATCTCCCCGAATCTCGTCTACTAAGATCTGGACTGCATGGGAGGATGCATAATCTCCCGCATTGTGACCGCCCATTCCATCAGCAACGACAAACAGATTGGGAAGATTCCCTACCGGGCCGTCACTGACAAACACATAATCCTGGTTCATCTTCCGCTTCTGCCCTACATCTGTAGCTGAATATACCCTCATGTCACTTCTCGCTTTCTGTTTTTTCAATATAGCTCTTTCTCAGTTGCCCACAGGCACCGTCAATATCGCTGCCCATTTCCCTTCTAATAGTACCATTTATTCCACATTTTTCAAGTTTTATTTTAAAATTCTCCACAGCCTGGCGGGTAGAACGCTGAAAACTGCGCTCTTTTATGGGATTTACCGGTATCAGATTCACATGGCAGTTCATTCCGCGGATTCGCCCGGAAAGTTCTCTGGCATCCTCATCACTGTCATTCACTCCTGCAACCAGACTGTATTCAAAAGTGATACGTCTGCCTGTTTTCTCAAAATAATATCTGCACGCTTCCAGAATTTCATCCATGCTGTACTTTTTGGCAATGGGCATCAGCTCCCGGCGCTTCACATCATTTGGTGCGTGAAGGGAAATCGCCAGCGTCATCTGAAGCTTTTCCTCTGCCAGATCACGGATTCTCGGGACAAGGCCGCAGGTGGAAACCGTCAGGTTTCTCTGACTGATATGGATGCCTCCCTCTTCCGTCAGAATATGGATAAACCGCAGAAGATTATCGTAGTTATCCAATGGCTCCCCGGTTCCCATGACGACTACGTTAGAGACCCTTTCTCCTGTAAGCACCTGAATACGGTAGATCTGATCCAGCATTTCCGAGGGCAGAAGATTCCGCGTCAGCCCTCCGATGGTAGATGCACAGAACCGGCATCCCATCCGGCATCCCACCTGGGAAGAGATACAGACGGAATTCCCGTGCTTATAGCGCATGAGGACACTTTCAATCACATTTCCGTCACTGAGACGGAACAGGTATTTTCTGGTTCCGTCTACTTTTGAAATCTGTACATCCACTGTCTCCATCGCCGTAACGGGATATGCCGCAAGCTTTTCCCGAAGTCCCCTGGGCAGGTTTGTCATTTCCTCATAGGTAGTCACCAGATGCTCATGAAGCCAGCTATAGATCTGTTTGGCCCGAAATGGTTTATCTCCCAAATCTGTCATGAGCGTTTTCAGTTCGTCTATGGTCATCGACTTAATGTCTGTCGTATTCATATGTTTCTTATTTCCTTCTGAATTTAGCAATGAAGAAGCCGTCTGTTTTATGTATTCCCGGCAATAACTGAAGGTATCCCAGGGCCGTTGTTTCTGAATGCAGTTCCTCCGGAAGATAAAGATCCAGGCTTTCCAATTTAAACGGATGGTTATTCATAAACCACATCATATTATCCTCGTTCTCTTCCTTTGCAATTGTGCAGGTACTGTAGATCAGCACTCCTCTGGGCTTGACATACTCTGCCGCACGATCCAGGATGGTACGCTGCAGGATCACGATTTCTTCCTGCTTCTGAGGGGTAGCCCTGTATTTGATTTCCGGCTTCTTGCCAATAACTCCGTAGCCGGAACATGGCACATCCGCCAGAACAATGTCAGCTTTGCACTCGGATTCCACATCAAAAGCCGTGGCATCCATCACTTTTGCCTGAACATTGATAGACCCTGTTCTCTGAATGTTCTCCTCAATCAAATCCACCTTGTACTGGCTCACATCCCTGGCATCCACAGTTCCGTAGCCCTCCATCTTGTCACCGATATGAAGGCTCTTTCCTCCCGGTGCCGCACACAGGTCAATCACATAGTCACCCTTTTTCGGATTTGCCACTTCCGCCACCAGCATGGAACTGACATCCTGTACCTGAATCTTTCCTTCGAGAAAAGCATCCAGGGTGAGAATATGATTAAAACCCGAAATAGAACAGGCATAAGGCAGATATGGAGCCTGTTCTACTTTTACACCCTGTTCCACCAGACTTTGCCGGATCTTCTCCTGGGAATTGAGGTATGTCCTGCAGCGGACAGTCAAAGGCTTCTCTTTCAGAAAATCCTCCAGCATCTTCTCGGTTACTTCTTCTCCGTAATCATTCAGCCACCGGGTCACCAGCGGCTCCGGCATGGAATATTTCACAGACAGATAGCGGAGAAGATTCTCCTCTCTCGACGGATATTCCAGTTCTTCCATCTGTCTGGCAATCGTACGCAGCACACCGTTCACAAAAGGCTTCAGATTATAAAAACCTTTTCTCTGCGCCAGCTTCACCGCCTCATTGCATACAGCACTGTCCGGCACGCTGTCCATGAATTTCAGCTGATAGACAGCGCTGCGCAGGATTTCCCGGATGGGAGGCTTCATTTTATCTACGGTAATTTTTGAAAATGAATCAATGATATAATCAATAAGAATCCTGTACTCCAGGGTTCCCTCACATACTCTCGTAATAAAAGCACGCTCCTGCTTCGGCAGGAACTGATGCTTGGAAAGGGCATTGCGGATGGCAATGTGGCTATGCTCCCCTTCCTCTTCAATTTCCAGCAGGATTTCCAGAATCATCTCTCTGGTATTGATTCCACTAGTCGTCACGTCTTCTTCCTCCGGCAAGTATCAAAAGTCTCAAAAGCTGCAGAATCGATGATGCAAGAGCAGCAACATAAGTCAGGGCGGCGGCAGAAAGGACTTTCTTTGCGCCCTTTATCTCGTTCTGTCCAAGAATTCCAAGTCCTTCCAGATTCTGCAGCGCTCTGGAAGAAGCGTTGATCTCTACAGGCAGGGTGACAAGCTGAAAAAGAACTGCCAGAGAAAACAGCACAATACCAACTGTGATCAAAGGCTGGATGGAAAAAATCAGCCCGGCAACAAAAAGCGGCCAGGAAAGATTGGCCCCGATATTGGCAGCCGGAACGATCGCGCTCCGGAATTCCAGCGGTCCGTAGCCCACAGCATGCTGAATGGCATGTCCGCATTCATGAGCTGCCACTCCTACTGCCGCCAGCGAATCACTCCCAAATACATCATCAGACAGTGCAAGACGCTTCGTTCTCGGATCATAGTGATCTGTCAGGCTCCCCTGAATATGAACCACCTGCACATCTGTAATACCCGCAGATCGAAGAATCCGCTGCGCTGCCATTGCCCCCGTAAGACCGGAAGCACTCCTGACTCTCTTATATGCGGCAAATGTACTCTTCACTCTTCCGGATGCTGCAAGGGAAAGGAGCATACCAATCACAAGCAGTAAATAAGTCCAGTCAAATCTCCAGTATCCAAATCCATATCCGTATCCGTACATCCAATCACTCCTTATTACCTTATAAATTCGTGCAAAATACCTTTCACAGCATTGGTCAATCTAAAACAGTTCCTTCTTCGATCAGGTACCCGCGCAGGAATGCATCCGTATCCATCCGCTTCTTCCCTTCCAGTTGAACCTCTTTTAAAATCAGAACTCCGTCGGCGCATGCCACATGGATTCCTGCTTTGTCTGTCTTCACAATCGTACCGGGACATGTTTCTTTTGAAACAGCCTCTGCTGCTTCACTTCTCCATACCTTCAATGTCTTTCCATTGAGACGGGTATAGGCGCTTGGCCAGGGATTCATCCCCCTCACAAGGCGTTCCAGTTCCACGGCACTCTTCGTAAAGTCCATATGTCCCATCTGCTTGGTAAGCATAGCGGCATAAGGTGTCGGACTTTCTTCCGGCTGTTTTTCATATACAGCAGTTCCGTCAGCAATCGAAGGAAGTGTCTTTATCAATAATTCTGCCCCGGCAAGGGCCAGTTTATCAAACAAACTTCCGCCGGTTTCTTCCGGTGAAAGCGGAACGACAATTTTTGAAATCATATCGCCCGTATCAATTCCCGTACTCATCCTCTGGATCGTAACGCCGGATGCCTTCTCCCCGTCAATGACCGCCTGCTGAATCGGTGCGGCACCACGGTATTTCGGAAGCAGGGATGCGTGGATATTGATGCATCCGAATTTCGGCAGATCCAGGATTCCCTTTGGGATGATCTGCCCAAAAGCAGCTACCACAATGATATCCGGCCCGATTTTCTCAAGAATCTGCACAAATTCCGGATCACGTACCTTCACAGGCTGATAGACCGGAATCTGATGCTTCATGGCTTCTTCTTTGACAGGAGTGGGCATTAATGTCTTCCCCCTGCCCTTTGGTTTGTCCGGCTGCGTTACAACAGCCGCGATTTCATACCCTGCCTCTGCCAGTGCCTTCAAGGGCGGTACGGCAAAATCGGGGGTTCCCATATAAACAATCTTCACAATGATTACTCCTCTTCCTCGTCATCCTCATACGTTACCCGGTGAAGTTCTCCTTCTACCAGTTCCGTATACATTTTTCCATCCAGATGGTCGATCTCATGGCAAAACGCGCGCGCAAGCAGCTCCGTTCCTTCATATTCCACTTCTTCCATATTGATGTCAAGAGCTTTCACTTTTACGTAATTCGGGCGTGTAACCTGACCGGACATCCCCGGTACACTTAAGCATCCCTCTTCTCCGGTCTGTTCCCCGGAGGTTTCCAGGATCTCAGGATTGATCAGGACGATCGGGCCTTCCCCCACATCAATGACCACAATACGCTTCAGGATTCCCACCTGCGGTGCTGCAAGACCTACACCCATCGCGTCATACATAGTATCCAGCATATCCACGATCAAATTGCGGACCTTCTGTGTCATCTCTGTTACCGGCCTGCTCTTTTTGCCAAGCACGGGATCTCCCTCTGTTCTGATGGTTCTAAGTGCCATTTTCTTCTTCCTCTCTTTTCTTCCTTACTGATCTTAGCGTGCATCCGAAGCTGCGCAGATTCCTTAGATTTTTTGAAGATTCATTCCGCGATTTTCAAACACGCTCTAGCTGAAATCAAATTGTATATACAACTTCCGGAAACCGGAATTGATCTCAATGTATTTTTCGGTTTTTTCTTTGATTGCATTTAACGTCTTTTCGTCCGTATGTTTCAGGTAAATGACCTTTCTGTATACATCATTGACTTTGCCCACGGACGCATAGGCCGGCCCAATGACGCGAAGGTCGCTGCCGGGGTATACCCGGCGGATAAATTTTGCAATATATTCCATGCCCCTTTCCAGGAGCTCTTCTTCCTCTCCAAAAGCCAGTACGGAAAGCATATGGGCAAAAGGCGGATAATCCATCATCGTCCGATAGCCCTCTTCTTCCCTGTAAAAGGCTTCGTAATCCTGCACTGCAGATGCCCGGATACTGTAATGATCCGGATGGTAGGTCTGTATAATGGCCTCACCCCTGCGGATGCCTCTGCCGGAACGTCCTACTGCCTGCGTCAGGAGCTGAAAAGTCCGTTCTGCACAGCGGTAGTCAGATGCATTCAGCGAAAGGTCTGCCGCAATGACTCCCACAAGTGTCACAAACGGAAAATCATGTCCTTTCACGATCATCTGCGTCCCCACGAGAATATCTGCTTCACGGGCAGCAAAGGAGGAAAGAATCTTTTCGTAGCTGCCTTTATTCCGGGTGGTGTCATAATCCATGCGAAGTATCCGTGCTCCGCGGAAGGTTTTTGTAAGAACCTGTTCAATCTGCTGCGTCCCGGCCTTGAATCCTCCGATATACGGAGAACCACACTCGGGACAGTGCTCTACCCGCCGCTGTTCGTAGCCGCAGTAATGGCAGAGCAGCCTCCCGTTGTTATGTTCGGAAAGAGATACGTCACAATGCGGGCATTTCATTACATGCCCGCAGGAACGGCAGGAAACAAATCCCGCATACCCCCTCCTGTTCAAAAACAACATGGTCTGTTCTCCCCTCGCAAGGCGGTCTTCTATTGCCGCTTTCAGTTTCCTGCTTAAAACTGACCGGTTCCCTGCTTTTAATTCTTCCCGAAGATCCACGATCGATACATCCGGCAGCGGCCTTTCTCCGTAACGGGCATTTAGCTTTACCAGGGCATATTCTCCTGACATGGCACGGCTGTAGGATTCCATGGATGGGGTTGCAGACCCCAGAAGGACATTGGCTCCCTCCATGGAAGCTCTCTTTACTGCAGTCTCTCTTGCATGATATCTTGGGGTATTCTCGCTTTTATACGTTTGTTCATGTTCTTCATCAATAATAATAAGCCCTAAATGTGAAAAAGGAGTGAACAGGGCCGACCTTGGCCCGACCATTACCTGAATTTCTCCCCGTTTGGCACGTTTAAACTGGTCATAACGCTCTCCCTGGGACATTCTGGAATTGAGTACGGAAACTTTATCGCCAAACCTTCCGTAGAACCTTCGCACAGTCTGATAAGTCAGGGCTATCTCCGGAATGAGGACGATTACCTGCTTTCCTTCTTCCATCACCTGCTCGATCAGCTTCATGTATACCTGGGTCTTGCCGCTTCCGGTTACGCCAAAAAGCAGGACCGGCCTTGGAGTCTCCTTCTGCCATTCTTCAAAGATCTGTTCTGCTGCCTCTTTCTGGACAGGGCTTAACTCCCGGCTTTCCTCCGGCCGGATTTCCTTCACATCCACGGGAATCCGGTAAATCTCCTGATGCTCAATCCGGATGATTCCCTGTTCCAGAAGGGGTTCCAGTACACCTGTATTGGTACCCAGCTCCCGGGAGGCCGCCGTATAATCCAGCTCTCCTTCCTGTACAAGTGCCCGAAGAAGTCTTGCCCTTGCCTTACATCTGCCCTTTTCCAGCTCAGCAGCCAATTCTTCCGCCTTTTGTCTGCCGACATTAAGACATATGGTACGCTTTTCTTTAGCTTTCACCTTGTCCTGAACCGGAAGGACCGTTTTCAGTGCCTGAATCATGGTAGAGCCGTAATACTCCCGCATCCAGGCGGCCAGGGCGATCAGGCGCGATTCCGTAGTTTCTTCCCCGCTGCACAGTCCGCGGATGGTCTTCATCCTATGCAGGTCAAATTTAGGATTTTCTGACAGCCCGATCACATACCCCTTCCGCTCATGGTTGCCGTTTCCAAAAGGAATTGTAACAACTGCTCCCACCCGGATGTCTTTCTCCAGTTCTTCCGGTACTCTGTACTGGAAGCTCCGGTCCACCTTCTCGTGGGAAATATCTACAATGATATCCGCATAAATCATGAATGCTCTCTCTATGTCACCGTCCGCAGCCTGATATGTCTCACTGCTGCGGACAGCAGCCTCTCTGTTCTATCTTCCTGCCAGGATATCTGCGATCAGGACACGCTCGTCCATAGGATACTTCCTGCCCTCAATCTCCTGGTAATCCTCATGGCCTTTTCCTGCCAAAATAATAATGTCTCCGGGTTCTCCGTGATGGATGGCGTAGGCAATGGCTTCTTTTCTGTCCGGAATTTCCACAAACTTACCGTCTGTTCTTGCCATTCCGGCTTTGATGTCATCGATAATGGCCTGCGGCTCCTCATATCTCGGATTATCGGAGGTGATGATCGTCAGATCCGCGAGACGCCCGGAAACCTCTCCCATTTCATAACGGCGCAGCTTGGATCGGTTGCCGCCGCATCCGAACAGACACACAAGCCGGTGCGGATTGTATTCCTTCAGGGTAGTCAAAAGGCTCTCCAGGGCCATGGCATTGTGTGCATAATCGATCATCAGCGTGAAATCATCGGAAACCTTCACCATCTCAATACGCCCTTTGACTTTGGCTACCTTCAGAGCTTTAATGATATTTTCCTCCGAAACCTTAAAATGGCGGCAGATAGCAATCGCCGTAAGCGAATTATAAATGCTGAATTTGCCGGGAATATCGATTTCCACAGGGAAATCCAAAAGTCCCTTCAGATGGTAGGAAATACCCAGATATCCCTTTCCGCCCACAAGCTGTGCGTCCTCGGCACGCAGATCCGCCTCCGCCGAAAATCCGTAGGTTTCCAGTGTACAGGTATGCCCTTCCACAATTCTGTCAAAATGTTCGTCATCCCGATTCACGATTCCTACCCGGCACTGACGAAGGAGCATGGCCTTGCAGGACAGATAATGGCCAAAATCCCTGTGCTCATTCGGCCCGATATGATCCGGTTCAATATTCGTAAAAATACCGTAGTCAAACACAAATCCCTGGGTTCTGTGCAGCATCAGCCCCTGTGAAGACACCTCCATCACAACACTGTCACAGCCGGCATCCACCATCTCCCGGAAGTACTGCTGGATGACAAAGGACTCCGGTGTGGTATTTGCAGCCGGAATGACTTTGTCGCCGATGATCGCTTCAATCGTTCCGATCAGCCCCACCTTGTATCCTGCATTTTCCAGAATGGATTTTACCATATAGGTCGTGGTCGTCTTTCCCTTAGTTCCTGTAATTCCGATAGTTTTCAGGCTTTCGGCTGGATATCCGAACCAGGCAGCGGAAATAAAAGCCATAGCATAGCGTGTGTCTTTTACCAAAATCACTGCCACATCTTCCGGCACCGTTACTTCTTCCTCCACGATCAGGGTTTTCGCTCCTTTGGCAACTACATCCGGTATGAATTTGTGGCCGTCTGCCACAGCCCCACGAATACAGATGAAAAGAGAGCCATCCTCAACTTTTCGGGAATCATAAACAACTGCAGTGACTTCCTGATCCGTACTTCCCTGAATGCAGGTGTATTCCAGACGTTCCAACAGGGATGATAATTTCATATTTTTTTCCTCCATATATGGATTATAAATTGCTGTTATACCAGTACATCCTTTCATAAAAATAACCATCCGCTTCATCGGCCTGATCATCCGATGCACCGGTTTCCGGCAGCAGAAAAGCATCCTGCCGCCGAAATATATATTCCTATATAGAATAGCACACCTAATCTGCCTTTTCAATGTTTTTTCCGGCTCACTGTCTTCTGCGGAAGCTGTAATATCCGTATGCACCTACCCCGGCCAGAAATGCCAGGCCCAGCATGCATAGCCAGAATGCCAGTTCCGTATCGTCTGAGGTTTTTGGATACTCCGAAACAGGACTGGAGCCGCTGTCTGATAGATCATTTCCGCTATAAGGATCATCAGGTTCTTTTGCGGGGGCTGGAGTTGGAGAAATTCCCAGTATCTTCACTCCTGACGCAGATTGAACAGTCTTATCTCCTGTTTCTTTTGTGCGTACAAATACCTGATTGATCAGTTCCCGGCTGTTCAGTGTTTCCGGCAAAGTCACCACCGCTTCCAAGGAAAACACTTCTCCCGGAGGAATCTGGGAGATCAGCGCCTGGGTTTTCGTACTGTTCAGTACAACACCCTCTTTTTCTGTAAATCGTGCGCTTATATTTTCTGACTGAAAACGCTCCGTACTTAGGACAGAATGAAGAGTTCTCTCTCCTGTATTGCGGATACAGATCTGATAAGTAATGGTGTCGCCCGGGGCGGCTGAGGTACGGTCTGCTGATTTATTTACGGTAAAATCCGCTTTCAGGGGCGTGACCGTTATTTTCAGTGAAGCGCCTCTGACAACAACATTGCCGGAACCTGTCGTTTTTTGCGCTTTGGCAGTCACTGTATTGATAACCGGCCCGTTCAGGCTTTCCGGCAGTTTTACCTGAAAATCCAGCTGACGGCTTTCCCCTGTTGTCAGCTTGGTAAGGATGGCCTTCTGACCGGAAATATCGGTTTCCTGTTCACTCCCTCCGGGATTTCCTGATTGCCAGCTTCCGGTAAGTCCTGCGGGACTCATTGCGCTCTCCAGAGAGATCAGGGGAAGCGGCTGTTTCCCCGTATTGGTTACGGTAATATGGTAGGTCAGGGTCTGCCCTGCTTTTGGCGTTTCCGTATCAGTTGCTACAGTAATCGTATAATCCGCCGGAGCTGCAGATGCTTCCAGCACCACAGCCTGTTCTGCTTTTGCAAGAATCTGCCGTTCTCCCTTATTCTCAATGAGCAAAAAGGTTCCTGCACCGCTTAATTCTTTATTATCGTGTGATGACAGCCCTGTATCGGCCGCTGCTTTTGACGTACCGTCCGCCTCTTGGGCTGTACCGGCTGTCTCCTGGGCTGTACCAGCCTCACTTGACGGGGAAATCAGATTCACCGGAAACAAACGGTTATTTTCATTGTAACGATATTCTTCCCTTAGAACAAAAGGAATTTTCACAATAAAAGGGATATTGTCCGCAGTTTCTTCCATATCAATGGGATAAACAATTTCTGCTGCCGACTCAAGTTCACCTTCCTGTCCGGGAAACATCATTTCCTGTATGGTACACTCTTCCGGAAGTTTTTCCGTATCTGCCTGAAAATAGCGTGAAATTCTCGTTACAAGCATCACCTGAGGCGATTCAGCCGTATCTGTTTCTGTTCCCATCTCTCCGGCTGTACGGATTCCCACACACCGTACAGCCGAACCCCCGGAAAGCTGCGGTCGCTTTTCTCCCCCGGCAGTCAGGCTTTCGGTTATGATTTCAATCTCATCCGAATACTCCTGGCTGCTGTTTTCTTCCGAATAATTCTCTAATCCGGTAAAAGGATCTCCTTCCAAATCCCCGGCGCTGCCGGAATCTTCTTCTGCACCGGATCTGCTTTCCTCCGGTTCTGTTTTCTGTTCATCCGATAGAAGAGGATTTTCTTCATCTTCCATTTCCCCAGTTTCTTTTTCCAAAGGTGTCTCAGAAGTTTTTTCTGATGGTACTTCTGATGGCGCTTCTGATGGCGTCTCAAAGGGTGTCGGAATCGGTGTAGCCGTGATTTCTTCCGGCAGTTCTCCGGGAAGGCTTTCTTCTCTGTTTTTCCTATACGCATTCAGCCATTCTTTCAATCCTGTAATCTCTATCTCAAGTTCTCCGTCAAACGCTTCTTCCTCTGTCCAATATGCTCTTTGCACCATAGCAAGCCCGGAATTTCCGTTTTCCAGGGAAGCTCCGTAAACTGCCGTTCCTCCGTGGCATACTGCCGTACCTGCCACTGTTCCCGCTGTCAATACTGCTGTTCCAATACTCACAAGCCTGCATAATATTCTATTCTTCATATTCTTCTCCTATTTCCTGCACAGTCCCCGAATTCTGCACACCTGATTTCTTTTACAGCTCACCTGATTTCAATATCTTCTCTGCACTCTCCCTACAGACAACATTTCAAAGTCATAGGCATCCCTCCCCTCTGACAGGCTTTCCTAATAAAAATGGGTAATTCCGCCGAATTGGCGAATGAGAAATCTGACACTCCTGCAGACACAGGAATGAAACACTTAAAACATATCACCTTTTCCCTCCGGAAACAAGTAGATATGAAATTCTTTATTTTCTTTCATTCTTTCTTTAGAAATTTTCGATTTCTTTTAGAAATGGAGCAGAATCCTAAGTCCGTCCATGAATGCTGTCTTCTCACTTACGCATACAGCCTGCATAATCTCTGTCTCAATGGAAAGCCTGTCCAGATACTTCTTTTTCTTTCCGGTGCTAAGTTTCAGTGCCCTCACAATATCCTTTTTCTCTGTATATGTATCAATCGTATCAAAAATCATGCTGTAGGCAGCAGGTGAAAATCCCATTTTGCAAATTCTCCTTTTCTTTCTGCCGGAGAAAGGTTATAATAACCTCAATCAGGCTTATGTGTTGAGTTGACGGGTTACTTTGCCCTTGTAGAAGCTACAACTTCTATGAGGGCCTTTGCTTCTTTTGGTGGATCGCTCATTTTTGAGCAAAAGCCTTGCGCCCTGCTGCCATATGTGTTATATTAAGAATAGAAAAAGGGAAAGCCAGAAACACACGGCCTACCCTCAAATAATTACGACAACTGTTTTACACAGCCGTTCACTATTGCGAGTAGTGGGCGGCTATTTTCTTCTCTTGAAGATCGTATAACACAAACCAACAAGAGCGACAATGAATATACCTATCTGGATTAAATCCGAATATGTAACATACATTGGCATCGCCCTCCTTTCTTTCGTCTGGAGGGTTAGCCCCTCCGAAAATGGAGGGTAGACCGCCTTTTATGTGCTCTGACTTTCCGTGCAATCAGTATAGCACACGCTTCAAAGTTCTACAATCTCAATATTTGATTTTCAGCACCGATTCTCGCCTTTGTCCGATCATTAAGATTCAGTTTTTCAGGTGGAAAATTTGAAGTAAAAAGTATTACTTTCCCCTTTTCCATCCTCCCATTAATCAACCTAAACAGCTCCTGGTTCTGCCAATCTCCATCTTTCATCAAAACTACGGTTATTTACTGTCCGCCTGTACCGTCCGCCCTTATCCTGCTCTTTGGAAAGCCAAGTTAAGACTGCCAGAAACGCTAGTACAATAGCGGTCTGCCCATCCCCCACATTTTCCACCAATCTTTACCCCACAAAAACAGTTTTACCCCACTCACCTTTTATGTGCCATGATAAATCCACACAACACACCTTTTATTGATTTTCCCTTTAAAATCAAGGCTTCCCGGCTTTCCGAAACGCCGCAGGATAAACCTGGACAAATCCAGTTAATAAATGATTTAGAAATTTTCGATTTCTTTTAGAAAGAGTACACACTTTGCACACATTTCTCCTCTATAATAGGTTTTGGATAGATGAAAACCACTCTCTATCTCCCCCCTCAAAAAAGTAAGGAAATGAGCCGTTTGCATATGCAGGCGGCTTTTCCTTGTTTTTTTCATTGCAATTCTTTCCCCGGTCTTTTATAATAGAAAAATACAATACAGACTATATCAGATAGAAATGAGGTATTCCCTATGAGCGAAAAAATCGTAGTAGTTGCATTAGGCCATAGAGCTTTAGGTACTACCCTTCCGGAACAGCAGATTGCCACCAAGGCCGCTGCCAAAGCCATTGCCGACCTTGTTGAAGAAGGTACCCGAGTAGTAATTTCACATAGCAATGGACCTCAGGTGGGCATGATTCACACAGCTATGAATGAATTCGGCAAGGCACATCCTGATTATACATTTGCCCCTATGTCCGTATGCTCTGCCATGAGTCAGGGCTATATCGGATATGACCTGCAGAATGCCATCCGCACAGAACTGATTTCCCGCGGCATCTACAAGCCTGTCGCCACGGTTCTTACCCAGGTAGTCATTGACCCATATGATGACGCTTTTGCAGAACCGGAGAAAATCATCGGACGTGTTCTTACGGAGGAAGAAGCGGAAAACGAAGAAGAAAAAGGCAACTTTGTCACGAAGGTATCCGAAGACGGCTACCGCAGGATCGTAGCTGCACCGAAGCCACAGAAGATTGTAGAGCTTGAAACGATCCGTACTCTTGTAGACGCGGGCCAGATTGTCATTGCAGCAGGCGGCGGCGGAATCCCGGTAATGGAGCAGGGCATCCGTCTCCACGGTGCCAGTGCTATCATCGAGAAGGACTTTGCAAGCGGGCTGCTCGCTGAGGAACTGAATGCTGACACCCTTCTCATCCTCACAAGTGTCGAAAAAGTCAGCCTGAATCTTGGTGCTCACAACGAGGAATTTCTGGACGAGCTTAACATCGAGGAAGCCGGAAAGCACATGGATGACAACCAGTTCGCCCCCGGATCTATGCTCCCGAAGTTTGAAGCGGGCATTTCCTTTGTCTCAAAAGGCAAAGGACGCCGCACAATCATCACGGATATTCCTCACGCAAAAGACGGCTACAAAGAAAAGACCGGAACCATCATCAAATAAACCAAAAAAGAATGCCTGGCAAAGGGAAATCTTCCCATTCCAGGCATTTTATATATCCTTTTGGTATCCTTTCCGAAAAAATACCCGAAAACGAAAGACGTAGGATTTCTTTCATTTCCGGATATTTCTCATCTTAAAAATGATTTTCTCTACATGGACTTCCGCTCTGCGATCTCAGCCATCTTGGCCTCATTCAGACGGGTATCTCCATGAACACGGCTGTAGGAAAGATAGCCGTTCATACGGTCGATCTTGGTCAGGTTCTTGGAACCGCAAACCGGGCATACATCCATTTCCAGTTCTTCGTGTCCGCAGTCGTCACAATAAGCCAGGGACAGGTTGACACCTTCGTAATAACCCAGCTTCATGGCACGGCGGATGAGCGTGCGGATGGCCTCTTTATTATAACCGATAGGATAACGTACATACTGAATCTTACCGCCGTTGCACAGCTCCCAGAAACGTCCTTCCAGGTTCTGTTTCTCAATCGGCGTCACATCCTCCGTTACGTGGCAGTGGAAGCTGTTGCTTACATATGGACGGTCGGAAACTCCTGCCACAATTCCATACATCTTGCGGAACTGCTCTACCTGCAGGCCGCACAGGCTCTCTGCCGGGGTACCGTAAATCGCATAAAGGTTTCCGTCCTCTTCTTTATACTTGTTTACCTTATCATTGATATATTTCAGGACATCCAGTGCAAACTGCCCGTCCTCCGTAATGGATTTTCCATTGTAAAGCTCCTGCAGCTCATTCAGTGCGGTAATTCCAAAGGAAGCTGTCATTGGCTTCAGGATCTTGCCGATCTTCTCATGTGGCTGCAGATGGCCGCCATAAAAGCCACCTTCGCAGTAAGCCAGCGGATTAGTGGAGGCACGCATCTGTCCCAGATATTCATAAGTGCGGATATGCAGACTCCGGATCATTTCCAGATAGAAATCCAGCACCTCATAGAAATCTCTGCTCTCTGCACGGGATTTGGCAAGGATCATCGGAAGGTGCAGGCTGACAGCACCCACATTGAATCTTCCCACAAATACCGGCACATCATTCTCATCAGCAGGCTTCATTCCGCCGCGCTCATACCACGGACTTAAAAATGCACGGCAGCCCATCGGGCTGATTACCTTGCCGTATTTCTTGTACATGCTGGAAATATAGCCCTCGCCTGACATGGACAGCCAGTCCGGATACATAGTCTTGGAGGAACACTCCACACCAACCTCAAATACATCCTCACAGCATTTGCCCTTACCGTGAATGTTTTCATCATACAGGAACACGATCTTCGGGAAAAGAACCGGCTTCTTATGGCCTGCCTTACCCTGTCCGCCCATATGGACTTCAAGCAGGGAAATATTACACATCTTTTCGAACTGTTCCGTTCCAAGTCCCAGTGTCACAGTCACAAACGGATAATCTCCTCTGGAGGAGCCTACCGTATTCAGCTTATACTCAATGCCCTGCCAGCCCTGGTCATAGTCTCTGCGAACCTTATCCAGCGCGTACTCGATCGCCTTCTCTTCTTTTCCGCTCCAGCTCTCGTCCGCATATTTCAAAAATTCCCGGATGTATTTGTCATAGCTCTTCTGCGCATACGGGGCAAGGATCTTATCCACCTCCGGTACCGTAAAGCCGCCGTACTGCTGCGCTGCGGTACTTAAGATGATATCTCCCATAACGTCAAAGGCGGTATCCAGTGTCTTCGGCTCATTGTACCATACATTGCCCATCTCAAAGCCGCCCTTCAAAACAGAAGCCACATCAAAGAGACAGCAGTTCATGGTATCCAGACGGGCGGACTGGTCGTGGATATAGATATAACCGTCCTTGCATGCCTGCAGCTCATTGCGGTTCATAAAGAACTTACGGTAAAGCTCCTTATTCAGTTCATTAAAAATCAGGCTTCTCTTAGTGGCAACCAGGGCGCTGTCCGTATTGGCATTGCTCTTGTCTCCGATATAGCGGATGGCCTGGCTCTTAGTGTATACATCATCCATCATGTGGATAAAATCCAGCTTGTAATTACGGTAGTCACGATAACTCTTGGCAACAGCCGGATTCACACGTTCCAATGCTCCCTCTACAATATTGTGCATTTCCTGAATCTGGATTTCATTCTTTCCGAGGGAGTCTGCATGCTCCTGTGCAAATCGGCAGATGAAGTCCTTCTCCTCCTCAGAAAATGTATACAGAATACGTGCGGCAGACTTATTCACTGCAGCTACGATCTTCTGCGGATTAAACTCCTCGCGGGTTCCGTCTTTTTTAATTACATAAATCATACCTTTTTTCTCCTATATACTATATCTGGTGGCTACTTCCCTTATTTTCCCCAATTTTCTTCCATATATGGTGATACTTGTCCAAGTATACCATATCCTTCGGCAAAAGGGAAGAGGTATTTTCTATGAATTGCTAAGCTGGTACATTACCACTCTTTTTGCAGAAGAATCCGGCTGAACGCAGACCGTATCTCCGTCATGCAGCAGCAGTACCACCGACTCGCCGCTTTCCTCAACCGTATAACTCTTTACCATATTTCCCCTGCATACAATGATCTGAGCACTTCCGCTCTCTGCCGATACCTTATAAGTGCCCTCGTTCAGCTCGCTGCCCACCGTAACCTCTCCATACTCTCTGCCCAGATAGTATGCCATATTTCCGTTCCCGTATGCCTCCTGCTCAAATAAAAGCTCCTGGCCTGTTCCGTCCGTAAATTCTGACACGATTCCTGTCCCGCCGAGATTTATGGACTCCTTATGTTCCATAATATACTCGCCGACCGTCGGCACCAGGCCAAATAATACCACAATGACCGAAATGACCAGACTGAATACGGAGGCTTTTTTCTGGTTCTTCTTTTCTGTCTGCTTCCGCACGTTCTGTCCGGCTCCCCAGGATTTTCCGGCAATATTTCCGGCGGTTTTTCCCGCAGTATTCCGGGCAGTTCCTGCACCGCTGTTTCCCTCCGGTCTTGCCTTCGTAGTTGTCATACGCTTTACCGCATCCTGACGGATCTTCTGCTGATGGGCTTTGATCTCTTCTTTCGAAGAAGTACGTCCAAGGGACGCTTTCCGATCCTGAAGGGGAATCTCCTGGTTTTTCATAATCTTCTTCGCCTGGGGAGTTGCATGGCGGTAATGCTCGCTCCTGCTCTCATTCAAGTGGTACAGTACCTCATCATTCCTGTAGGGCATACCGCAATATTTACATCTTCCATTCACAACCGGCCCGTCACAAACCTGACACCTGTTTCCCATATTCCATCCCCCTCCCGTTTCATCCAGCATAATCGTAATTCTATTGTATCTATTTCCCGCATATCTTTCAAGATGAAAATTGCATTATACACTTTTTCCTGTTATAATGGACACCAGTGATTAATTTGTCTAAACGAGGAGGATTTTCCATGGAACAGATTAAAATTCCTGCAGGCTATCAGTCAGACCTGAATCTGCATGATACCCAGGTAGCTATTAAAACAGTTAAAGACTTTTTCCAGCAGACGCTGGCTCAGAAGCTGAATCTTCTGCGTGTATCCGCTCCGGTTTTTGTTGCGCCGTCCACAGGCCTGAACGATAACCTGAACGGTGTGGAGCGCCCGGTCAGCTTTGATATCAAAGGCCAGGAAGAAAACGCGGAGATCGTACATTCCCTCGCCAAATGGAAACGCTACGCACTGAAGAAATACGGTTTCTCCCACGGGGAGGGGCTCTATACGGATATGATCGCCATCCGCAGGGACGAGGACGTGGACAATATCCACTCCGTTTATGTAGACCAGTGGGACTGGGAAAAGATCATTACCAAAGAAGAACGCACAATGGAGACACTGATTAATACCGTCCGCGCCATTTACAGTGTTCTCCGCAAAACAGAAAAATATATGGCAGTCCAGTATGACTACATAGAGGAGATCCTGCCACGTGAGATCGCCTTTGTATCCACCCAGGAGCTGGTGGATATGTATCCTGACTGCACTCCCAAAGAGAGGGAATACAAAATTGTAAAAGAAAAAGGCGCTGTCTTCCTGATGCAGGTGGGCAAGACCTTAAGCAACGGAGAACGCCACGACGGACGCGCTCCGGACTATGATGACTGGGAATTAAACGGTGATATCCTGGTCTACTATCCTGTACTGGATATTGCACTCGAGCTTTCCTCCATGGGTATCCGTGTAGATGAGGAAGCACTGGACCGTCAGCTCACCCTTGCAGGCTGCGATGACCGCAGGGAGCTGGATTTCCAGAAAGCTATTTTCAGCAAAGAACTGCCCTACACCATCGGCGGCGGCATCGGCCAGTCCCGTATCTGTATGTTCTTCCTGCGTAAGGCCCACATCGGAGAGGTTCACGCTTCTCTCTGGCCAAAGGCCGTTATGGAAGAAGCAGCAGCCAAAGGTGTGTCACTGCTTTAAGCCCACCCTGAGTGTTTCTAAAAATTTAATAATTCACCGTATTGAAATAGCAAGGCCTGCATGCTATCATTAATTCAGCATCTGGAAGTGAAAATGAGGTACGACACACATGAATATATTGTTTTTTTTAACACCGAAAAGTGAAGTAGCATATATTTTTGAAGATGAAACCTTAAGGCAGACCGTTGAGAAGATGGAACACCGGAAGTTCTCCTGCATCCCCATTCTCAGCATGGACGGCAAGTACACCGGTACCATTTCCGAAGGGGATCTGCTGTGGGGCATCAAGCGTCTGGAGATCAATGACGTGAAGGCAATGGAATCCGTTCCTATTATGGCCATCCCCCGCAGGGCAACCTACAAGCCGGTTCACGTAAACTCCAAGATGGAAGACCTGCTGGACCGTGCTATTAATCAGAATTACGTTCCTGTCGTGGATGACAACGGCTATTTCATCGGAATCATCACCCGCAAGGAAATCATCAAATACTGCTACAAAGAAATGAAAAAGCATTCTTCCCCGGATAGTCCTGAAAAATGACACAAAACACGGAAGAATAAACACAGAATGCCATACAGGGGACTGCTCCATTCGGATTCTTATCCGTCCGGAGACAGTCCCCTTTCATTTCTGTTTTATTGGTTTATGCCTCACCCCGGCGGCGTGCAAGCTCCGCACTGTTTTCTTCCACACGCTTTTTATTCAGCGGGTAAATAAATACCAGAGCAAGCGAGACGGCCACAAAGCCGATGATCGGAACGATACAGGATATCCGGAAGATTCCCTCTGTTACCACAGGGTCAAATGCCGTTTCCTGCGTATATCCGATCATACTCAAAAGTCCGCCTACCATACCGGAAGAAAGAGCCTGTCCAACCTTTCTCGCAAAGGAATAAACCGCATAGATCGTACCGTCCTCGCGGATGCCGTTTTTCACCTCCGCATCATCGATCACATCCGTGATCATTGCCCAGATAACCGTATTAAAAAATCCTACGCCTACAAAAGCCAGGGTATAAAACATAACATAAACATATGCATTCCGCGGTTTCACGATCAGGCATACCACATACGCTGCTGCACCCAGGGCACAAGATACTGCCGAAAGCTCTTTTTTGCCGAATTTTGCAGAAAGCTTTGCCGCCAGCGGCGCACATATAGCCAGAATGGCAATACTGCTTACAAGCGAGGACATGGACTGTGCACCTGCGGAACCATAATAATTCGGAAATACATATCCGGAAACACCCTGCATACTGAGCTGTGCAAGCAGCAGAAGGATCGCTGCTGCAATAATGCCAAGAAGCGCCCTGTTTGTAAAAAGGCTTTTCGCCAGATTTCCGACATCCGGCTTTCGGTTATTCGCCTGTATCGGCACACGTTCACGTACCAGCTTGAAACAGAGCAGATAACAGATGACCGCACAAACAGTAAAAACTCCTGCGATAATCGTCATGCGGCTTCCTGAAAGAACCGTTTTGCCGTCCACTGTTACATATGCAAACACCGGAGTTCCGACCCCAATGACAAGGCTTGCCAGTGTTGCGCCAATATTGCGCCAGGTAGATAGCTGTGCACGATCCCCGGGATCAGGAGAAATTGCCGATGCCATGGAGCCGTATGGAATATTGATGGACGTATAGAAGATGGATCCCCACAAAAGGTACGTAACGATCATCCAGCCAACTCTGAAACCGTAGGACATGTTTACAAACGCCGACTGATAGATCAAAAACGACGCAATCGCCACCGGTCCGCACATCCGTTTGATCCATGGCTTAAATTTACCGTCTTCTGTAGGTTTGGAGCGGTCTACGATCTGTCCCATCGTAACATCTGTCACCGCATCCACAAAGCGGGCAGCCATCATCAGAATCCCAACCATACCTGCCGAAATCCCCATAACATCCGTATAAAATTTCATCATAAACATCGATGATAAAAGGAACGTGAAATCATTGCCGAAATCACCGAACATATATCCGAGTTTATCCCTCATACCAAAAGGCCGGACAGAAGTATTTTGTTTTACCATAGTTATTCCTTTCATAAACCCTGAAGATTATCAGATCTTATCAAACTTAATCAGTTTTCCGTTAAGGCTTTCCAGGAATCCCTCCGGTGCCATGGAACCGGCCATCCTGACCAGGCTTTCCACTGTCATGCTCTTCATCATGTCCCACATGCCCTCTCCCGGAGCAATCTTCATATTTGTGATCAGCTTTACGGCTTCCGCAGTAATCTTCATGGCTTCCGGGCATTTTGCGATTTCTTCCATCTTATCTTTGACACTGTATTTTCCTTCCGGGAATTCGAGAGGCGCTTTCAGATCCAGATCGCCCGCCAGCTTAAACCAATTGGCAACGCCCTCCGCTCTCTCATTTACTTCCGGCAGCACGTAGATGGAGGGTTCTTTTTCCACCTTCTCCAAAGTCATGCTGTCCTTCACATTTCCTGCCGCTGCCAGAACAGTATTAAATCCATCCTTCAGCGCCACGGTAAATACAAAGACTTTTTCTGCTGACTTCTTTTCCATCAGTTCTCCGTTAAGATACAGCTCTACAGCCGTCTGGTTGGAATAAACCCGGATTTCCGTTGTCTCTCCGGCACGCTGGGCATAACGCCTGCCGCATAGATGAACCATCGGCTTTTTGCTCCAGTATGCCTGATAAATGTAGTAACTGTCCTTCTTTGTCTTACGGTCCATGGTAACAAGACCTTTGTTATTTCTTCCTGCTACGCCTCCTTCATCGCGTGCAGCACAGCCAAAATCAAACATATTCCATACATGGCCGGACCAGATCCAGGGACGCTCGTCCAACACCTTTGCCATATGCTCGTGGTATAGCGCCTGGTATTCTTCGCTGTAATCCTTACAAGCCGGGTTCGGCCCATGGTAAGTGAGAATTCCCTCGCAGCCGTATTCGGAAACGCCCAGGCAGATTTCCGGATGCGTCTTGTGGAAATCATCCAGCCATTGCCCATTATCTTCCATTCTTCCGCCATACCAGCCAAAGTAATGATTATAGCTCTCCACATCGGTAATTCCATGAATCGGGCTTTCCACAGGCGTCATGGATACGTGCGCAATGGCCGTCAGCCTCGTTGGGTCAAGCTCTTTGCACAGGGCCTGCAATTCCTTATGGTTCTCTATCAGCTTATCGGACATGCCGCCGATGAGAATTTCATTGGAAATTCCCCAGAAACAGATAGAGGGATGATTATAGTTCTGGATGATCAGCTCTTTCATCTGGCTGATACAGTTCTGATGCGCTTCAGGGTCTTTGCTAAATACGCTGATAAACGGAATCTCCGCCCATACGACAAAGCCCAGTTCATCACATGCATCATAAAAATCCTGCGAGTGCTGGTAATGTGCCAGACGAATGGTATTGGCCCCCAGTTCTTTGATCATTTCCGCATCTTCATAGTGATCTTTCCTGGTAAGTGCATTGCCCTTATAAAGCTGATCCTGATGGCGGCTGACACCGCGAAGAGGTGTTTCTGCGCCGTTGATGATAAACCCTTTGTCCGGATCGCAGGAAAAGCTTCTCACTCCTGCCCTGACAGACACTTCGTCATATGCCTCATTGCGGCGCTGAAGAGTTGCTGTCACAGTATAAAGATACGGATTATCAATGTCCCATCTTGTCACATCCGGCACATATACGCTTACACCGGCATCCCCGGCCGGACGAACCGCACAAGCGACCTCCCTGTCCTCTGCATCTCTCACGGAATACATCACTGTAAAGTTCTCATCTGCATTTACCGTCCATGAAACCATCTCAAATACAGCTCCGCCGTCTTCACATGGCTTCGGAGTTACCTGAATTCCCGGTCCTCCGTAATAATCCAGATCAAAATGAACCTCCGGGACACTGATCAGATTGACTCCTCTGTAAAGCCCGCCGTAAAAAGTAAAATCTGCGGACTGCGGATATACGCTGTCCTTCCTTTCGTTGCTGCAGGCGATAACCAGAAGATTCTCGTCCTCTTCCCTGCAAAGCTCCGTGATATCCGCCCGGAATGCAGAATATCCGCCTTCGTGATAAATGACCTTGTTCCCATTCACATATACGCCAGCCTGCTGTCCTGCGGCAAGAACTTCCACATAGACCCTGCCGCCCTCCAAAGGCTGCTTCGGTGTCCGGAATTTTTTTGCATACCAATATGTCCCGCGGTCATAGCCTCCGTTTCCGTCATGGCCGTCTACCGCATTCCAGGTATGGGGCAGACAGATCTGCTCCCAGTCTTCCGGAAAACTTTCCGGCAGCCCCGCATCCTTTTGTATAAACCGCCACCCCTGATTCAGGTTTATGATGTTACGCATACTCTTCCTCCTTTTTCTTTATTCAGAAACTTCTTAATGCGAAAACCTCTTTATTCAAAAACCAATACTCTTCGAAATAGTTTGCACATTCGCAGGAGGATTTATTCCCGCAGTCACACGATTACTTTCCTAAAAAATAAGCGGGCTGCCGCTTTAGCTGGTATCACAGCTAAAACGGCAGCCCGTTATTGCTCTTTTTCTGATATTCTTAAATTCCTTCCGAAATTGCCGGCATCACCCTATTCAGCATCAGTCTCTTCTTCTGCTTCAGCGGTATCCTCTTCTGCAGCTTCTTCCTCTGTATCAGCCTCAGCGGCATCTTCTTCTGCTTCTTCTTCTGCATCAGCCTCAGCATACTGTGCTGCCAGTTCGGAGATCGTACCATCATCGATCATCTTCTCAATTGCTGTATTAATCTTGTCAAGAAGCTCTGTATTGCCCTTCTGAACAGCAATTGCATACTCCTCGGATGCAAATGCATCAGGATCCTCCACGATCTTCAGACCTTCATTATCGCCAACATACTGTTTTGCTGTAGCAGAGTCAATGACAACAACATCGCATTTTCCGTTTACAAGTTCCATGATTGCTTCCGTACCTTTTTTGAAAGCCTCATAGTCATAGCCCATCTCGTTCACGCAGGTTTCGCCTGTATAACCCTGAATAACGCAGATTTTCTTATCTGCCATATCTTCTGCTTTTTCGATATCAGAATCTTCTTTTACGATCATAACCTGTGTTGCAGTATAATATGGTGTGGAAAAATCAACAGCTTCTTTTCTTTCATCTGTTACAGTCATTCCGGCAATAACTGCATCTACCTGTCCATTCTGAAGTGCAACCAGAAGAGAGTCAAACTCCATGCTCTCCATTTTTACTTCCATATCATTTGCTTCTGCAATCTCTTTTGCAATTGCCATGTCAATGCCGTCAAATGTGTCGATCACACCGTCTGCCGTGATAAACTCAAATGGAGGAAATTCCGGATTGGTTCCGAATGTAAGGGTTTCTGCTGCGGATACCGGTACACAGGTAAGCATAGCCGCAGATACTGCAAGTGCCATAACTTTTGTAAACTTTTTCATAATCATATTCTCCTTTTTTCTTTTTTATTTTTATGTGAAAAATCCTCTGTGGAACTTTTCATCATAATTTCGTTTTTACAGAACCTTGCTCAGGAAAAGCTGCGTTCTTTCATTCTTCGGATTTGTGAAAATCTCTTCAGGCCTTCCCTGCTCCATCACAATCCCCTGATCCATAAAAAGCACCCGGGATGCCACTTCTCTGGCAAATCCCATTTCATGTGTGACAATGACCATGGTCATTCCGGATTCTGCAAGATCCTTCATAACCTCCAGAACTTCTCCTACCATCTCCGGGTCCAGTGCTGATGTCGGCTCGTCAAAAAGCATGATCTCCGGATCCATAGCAAGTGCTCTGGCTATGGCAACCCTCTGCTTCTGTCCACCGGAAAGCTGTGCAGGATAAGCATCCGCCTTTTCTTCAAGGCCAACTCTGGCCAGAAGCTCCATGCCTCTTTTCTGTGCCTCTTCCTTGGTCATCTTTTTCAAAAGAACCGGAGCAAGTGTAATATTCCCCATAATCGTCAGATGAGGAAAGAGGTTAAAGTGCTGGAAGACCATTCCCATTTTCTGTCTGACCTGATTTACGTTTACATGCGGGCCTGTGATCAGCTCATCATCTACGTAAATCTCGCCGCCGGTGACCTCCTCAAGAAGGTTCAGGCATCTTAAAAAGGTGCTTTTTCCGGAGCCGGACGGGCCTATCACAACAACTACTTCCCCTTTTTTGATATGTTCGTCAATTCCGTTTAACACCTGGAGATCTCCGAACTGTTTATGTAAATTTTTAACTTTGATCACGGTTCGTCCCTCCTCCTATCTTACCTCTGATGCTCTGAGCCGTTTCTCAATACGGTTCAGCAAAATCGTAAGGATCTTGATCAGCACATAATAGATGACTGCCGTACCAATTAACGGCATAAATGCTTCAAATGTAGCACTCTTTATAAAATCGCCGGCTTTCTGAATATCCATCAGACCTACATAGCCTACGATCGCGGTTTCCTTGATCAATACAATAAATTCATTGCAGAGAGCGGGAAAAATATTTTTTACCGCCTGCGGAATAACGATCCTCGTCATTGTCTGGTAAGCACTGAGTCCCAGGGATCTTCCTGCTTCCGTCTGCCCCTTGTCTATGGAAAGAATCCCCGCACGGATAATCTCCGAAACATATGCACCGGAGTTGATTCCGAATGCAATCGCTGCAATGATCCATTTATCCAATCCAATAGAAGCAAAAATAACAAAGTAAATAATCATCAGCTGTGTGACTGATGGTGTTCCCCGGATCACATCCGTATAAATGCCGCCGATAAAACGCAGCAGTTTTTTCTTTGATAAATTGCACAATGCAATCAAAAGCCCAATGATAATACCGATCAGAACCGCCAGCAGCGATACCTTGATCGTAACACCGATTCCCTCCAAAAGCAGCTTGTAGCGGTCATCCTTTATAAAACATCTGGTAAAGGTATCCGCAAAATCAGCCGTCCATTCATGAAACCAAGCCATCTTTCCCCTTCCTTTCTCCTCAACATGGATTTCATTATAACACAACCCCTTCTTTTAGAAAAGCATAATATTCACTATTTTTTTGCATATATTGCATAAAAAATCTATCCGTTTTGCAAAATAAAGGTTCCTTCTTGCATATCACTTCCATTTTTTTTATAATAACAGTAATGGATCAGGAAATCCCACACCGGACACGGTATATAGGAGGGAAATACTATGGGAATGAATCAGACACCGGCTTCAGAGCGGGTACATATCAGTTTTTTCGGAAAAAGAAATGCAGGAAAATCCAGTGTGATCAATGCGGTTACCGGGCAGAATCTGGCAATCGTATCGGATGTGAAGGGGACGACGACAGACCCCGTTTATAAGACCATGGAGCTGCTGCCGCTGGGGCCGGTGATGGTTGTGGATACACCGGGGATTGATGACAGCGGAGAGCTTGGAGCGCTCAGGGTAAAACGGAGCTATCAGGTTTTGAATAAGACGGATATTGCCGTTTTGGTGGTTGACGGGACAATTGGAATGAGCGCGGACGAGCATGCGCTGATTGAACGGTTCCTGGCGAAAGGAATTCCGTATCTTATTGTATATAATAAATTGGATCTGCTTCCGGAGCATTCTGTTCACAATACGCTGTCTGAATCTGCCCGGCCAAACACCAACTCCGGAAGCGAGATCTGGGTCAGCGCTTCCCAACATACGAATATTCAGGAACTGAAAGAGTTGATCGCTTCCCTGAAACCGGAGGATACGCATAAATATCCCATCATTGCTGACCTGATCGATCCGATGGAGCTTGTGATCCTGGTGGTTCCCATTGATAAAGCGGCTCCCAAGGGAAGGCTGATTCTTCCGCAGCAGCAGACGATTCGTGCCATTCTGGAAGCCGGGGCACTTTCCCTGGCCGTACGTGATACGGAGTTAAAAGATACTTTGGAGCATTTCTGCAGACAGGGCATCAAACCTGCCATGGTGGTAACCGACAGCCAGGCCTTTGCCCGTGTTTCCAAAGATACACCGGAGGATATCACACTGACCTCCTTTTCCATTCTGTTTGCCAGATACAAGGGGGATCTGGAGACTTCTGTCCGGGGTGTGGCTGCTCTGGATTCCATCGAAGACGGGGACAAAATCTTAATCGCGGAGGGATGTACGCATCACAGGCAGTGTGATGATATCGGTACGTTTAAAATGCCGAACTGGATCCGCAGCTACACCGGCAAAAATCCGGTATTTGAATTTACTTCCGGGACAGAATTTCCGGACGATGTCTCGTCTTATAAGCTGGTTGTTCACTGCGGAGGATGTATGCTCAATGAGCGTGAAATGAAATACCGAATCGCCTGCTGCTGTGACCAGGGCGTACCTATTACCAATTATGGTATTCTGATCGCACAGGTAACCGGTATCCTGAAGCGCAGCCTGGAACCATTTCCGGAAATCCTGAAACTTTTACAGTAGACAGTCATTTCCTGTTTGCTAAAAAAAGGCAGCGGAATCGGTATTACATCAGATGTGCTTTTTTATGATTGAAATGAAATGCACACACTTTCATAACATTTTTTCTATATAATAGAAAACTCAGGAAGCAGAAAGCAAAATTCTGCCCCGGAGTAACAGAGTATAGAGATTCATGAAAATAAGGAGGTTATTAGTCTTATGAAATTTACTAAAATGCATGGTATCGGAAACGATTATGTATATGTAAACTGCTTTCAGGAAACTGTCAAAAATCCGTCAGAGGTCGCCAAATTCGTCAGTGACCGACACTTCGGCATCGGCTCCGACGGCCTGATTCTTATCAAACCATCCGAAATTGCGGACTGCGAAATGGATATGTACAATCTGGACGGTTCCCAGGGAGCCATGTGCGGCAACGGCATCCGCTGTGTTGCCAAATACGCCTACGACTACGGTATCGTCGATAAAACGAGCATCAGCGTAGCTACCAGGAGCGGCATCAAGTATCTGGATCTTACCGTTAAAGACGGCAAGGTTTCCATGGTAAAGGTCAACATGGGCTCCCCCATCCTGACCGCCACCCAGATTCCGGTAGTAGCTGAAACAGAGCAGGTCATTAATGTCCCGCTTGAAGTTGACGGTACTGTTTATCACATGACTGCCGTATCTATGGGAAACCCGCACGCAATCATCTACATGGATGAAGTAGCTGACCTTGACCTGGAAAAAATCGGCCCGTCCTTCGAGAACCATATTGCTTTCCCGGACAGGGTCAATACCGAATTTGTCAAAGTCATTGACCGCCACACTGTCCGGATGCGCGTCTGGGAGCGCGGCTCCGGCGAAACCCTCGCCTGCGGCACCGGTGCCTGCGCAGTAGCTGTGGCATCTATCCTGAACAATCATGTAGACGGCGACGCCCCTGTCACTGTCCAGCTCCTCGGCGGAGATCTTCAGATTTTCTGGGATCAGTCTGCCGATCTGGTCTACATGACAGGCCCGGCATCTACTGTATTTGACGGGGAAATCGACCTTGGTTTCCTCGGTGAATAAGCAAGCATACTATATTAATGGGAGCGCGGCATGCCCGCACTCCCATTGATTTTTATAAAGCCATCTCCATAACCCTCTCTGCCACAAACACTGCTGCACACGCGCACAGCGCCACAGTCAAAAGGCTCTTCTCTTTATACGCCGCGATCAGCGCCACCGCAAATCCCACAACAGCCGACACTACACTCGCCGTAGAAAACAAAATTGCCGGAAACGTCATCGCTGACAGACACGCATAAGGCACATAATCCAAAAACGACTTCACAAACGGACTGGTGATCTCCTTACGGAACAAAGCCAGCGGGAGCATACGGATCAGATAAGTCACCCCGGCCATCACCAGAATATAAAGATATACATTATGACTCATGAGCATTTCCCTCCTTCTCCTCTTCCACCGGACAGATAAACGCCGCCGCACCGGCTGCCAGCACCGTCGTAATAATGATCACAAAACCGGAGGAAACCTTCTTTAATACCGGAACCACCGCAAACAGGCTGCTCACCGCCATGGCACCGATCACCACTCCAAGCACAGCTTTATTCTTCTTTGCGGGCGGAATGATCACTGCCAAAAACATCCCGTAAATCGCCACACTCAGCGCACTGACCATAAATGCCGGGAGCAGATTTCCCGAAATTCCGCCGACCAGCGTGCCAAGCGTCCATCCTGGAATTGCCACGCACATGGCACCATAATTATAAAAGGGGCTCACACGCCCTTCCTGGCTGGCACTAACCCCGAAAATCTCATCCGTCACGCCAAAAGCCACCGCAAACCGATGCGCCCACGGCACATCCCTCCGAAGCTTCTGCGCCAGAGAAAACGACATCAGGCAGTACCGAAGATTTATGATCAACTGTGCCAGTGCCATCTCCCAATAAGACCCGCCTGCCACAATAATATCCAGCCCTGCAAACTGCCCTGCAGAAGTCAGGTTCGTCAGAGAAATCAATACCGCCTGACCCGTACTCAATCCCCCCGACACTGCCATCATGCCAAAGGTAAACGACACGGCAAAATATCCGAGAGCGATCGGCACGCCGTCCTTCAGCCCCCGTTTAAAACTTATTGCATCCATATAAATCCCCCTTCGTAATCAAAAAGCAATGCCTCCGGAGTCCTCCCCGACGGCACTGCTTTTATTTTAACATTGCATACCAGCAACTTCAACTGTATTTTATATTCTGCCTCTGCTTTTACATTCTACTCTGCTTTCTCCAGGATTCTGTAATAGGACCGTGCAGTGATCATATAAATCACTCCGTATACTACTGCAAAAACAAGTATTGTTCCTATCGTACATAAGATAAACAGATGCGTGTTCGTCATACCGAGAAGCAGAAGAAGTCTTTTTACCATAGGGAATGCCATGGAGATATGCAGGATTGCCATCAAAAGCGGCAGGAAAAACACCATCAGAATCTGCCTGCGGATGGAGGATTTTACCTCCTGTCTGCTCATGCCTACTTTACGCATAATTTCAAAACGCCCCTTGTCCTCATAGCCTTCGGACATCTGTTTATAATAAATGATCATGGCCGTTCCCATAAGGAACATACCTCCAAGCAAAATCCCAAGGAACAGAAGCCCTCCATTTATAGAATAGTATGTTTCATAATTTTCCTGTCTTGTTTCGTTCAGAACCCATGCATCCTCTGCAAGCACACCGGAATCCTTGAGCGCCTTTATCTGTTCATTCAGCATCTCTCTGCATGCGACTGCCGCAGCAGCATCCCCGTCAATATCAATACCGATCTCTGCCTCAGGGGAGCTCGCATAATCTCCATAAGCCTCTTTCTGCATCTCATTGATTCTTTCATAATCCGGGTCATTCACTACCACAGCACTGATTTCCCCGTAAATGGAATAAGGAGAATCCAACGGCCATTCATTCAGCCACTCTTTTACCCGGAAATCCGTCCCCATGATCCGGATCGCGTCCCCGGAGGTTTCTCCATAGGCAATTACCTGTCCGTCCTCCAGCTCAATTTCCCGTCCTGTCATTTTCTCAAATTCTTCTGCCGTGATCACAGTCAGGCTTCCCGCCGTCACTTCGGAAATATTCTCGGGGCTTCGGAAGATAATCTGATTGTCCTCACGAACATAAGCAATATTCAGAACAATCTCCGATTCCGTCGTTTTATAAGGAATCTGCTCTGTTTCTACCGCATCCAGCAAAGTATCCACTGCCTTACGCGCCTCCTGCAGAGTCACATACCGGATTCCGATATTCACATCACAGGGATATCTTGTCTGCATAATGTCTTCAATACCAAAGTTCAGGCAGACCGTACTGGACAGCATCAGCAGCACACCTGTACTTAAAATACAGATACTTGCAAGCCCAACCGCATTCTGCTTCATCCGGTAGATCATACCGGAAACACTGGTAAAGTTTTTCATTTTATAATAGAAGCTTTTTTTCCAGCGAAGCATTTTTAAAACGGCAATGCTGCCGGCAGTAAATACAAGGTAAGTTCCTGCCATAACCAGCACTACGGCCAGGAAAAACATCCCGATCGCATCGATCGGAGATTCTGTTGTGACTGCAATATAATAACCGCTGCCAAGACAGATGAAACCAATGAGCGCCATCAGCCATTTTGCCTTTGGCTCCCGCTCTCCTGCGCTGCTTCCGTGAAGAAGCTCCACAGGCCGGCTCATATGAACTCTTCGGAGATTTAAAGCAAGCGTGATCAGAAAAACACCGCCATAAGCAACCGCACAGATCACAATTCCCGTTCCGGACACATAAAAGCCAAACTGTGCAGGAAGATGGATCAGCTTCAAAAGCAGAAGAAGTGCCAGCTTGCTTCCAAGAATCCCTGTCAGGATCCCGCCGGTAATACTGATCACGGAAGTAATCATCGTTTCAATCAGCATCATTTTACCGATGTGCCCTTTTTCCATACCCAGGATATTATAAAGTCCGATTTCTTTATTTCGCCGCTTCATAAGGAAACTGTTGCTGTAAAGCAGGAATATAAATGAGAAAATTCCCACAACGATAATCCCCATACTCATGATTGCAGCGATATCAGTGCCGCCCCGCATTAATCCCAGATCCGGATTCGCATTAATAAACAGCATGATATACAGCATTGCAATACATCCGATACAGGTAATCATATAAGGGATATAAGTCCCCCGGTTCTTCTTGATATTCGTAAGGGCAAGCCTCCCAAACACACCTCTACGCATAGTTCTCACCGCCTGTCGTAAGGATTGTCAGCGTATCGGAAATCATCTGGTACATTTCCTGCCGGGATTTGCTTCCTTTATAAATCTGATGGAATACCTCTCCATCCTTGATAAACAGGACTCTGGACGCATGGCTTGCAGCCTGTGCGCTGTGTGTTACCATAAGAATCGTCTGCCCGTTCTGATTGATTTCCTCAAACATTGCCAGAAGAGCCGAAGCCGCCCTCGAATCCAGTGCTCCGGTGGGCTCATCCGCGAGGATCAGCCTGGGATCGGTAATCAACGCTCTTGCCACAGCAGCTCGCTGCTTCTGCCCGCCGGATACTTCATAGGGCATTTTCTCCAGAATCTCCGTAATCTTCAATGCCTGGGCAATCGGCCGGATCTTTTGAGCCATCTCATGATGATCCTCTCCTGCCAGCACCAGCGGCAGATAAATATTATCCCGCAGGCTGAAGGTATCCAGAAGATTAAAATCCTGGAACACAAATCCAAGGTTTTTCCTGCGGAATGCAGAAATCTCCTTTTCTGTCAGATGGACAATGCTCTTACCCTCCAGAAGCACTTCCCCTTCCGTAGGCCGGTCCAGAGATGCCAGAATATTCAGCAGTGTTGTCTTGCCGCTTCCGCTCTCCCCCATGATCGCCACAAATTCGCCTGCATCAACGGAAAATGTCACATTCGACAATGCCTGCACCTTGTTTCCTCCAAACCTGGTGCTGTAAATTTTCTTCACATTTGTTACTTCCAATAATGCCATATACTTTCCTCTTTTCTATTACTTATGATACCCGCCATCAGCCAATCGGTCAATGACCTGCCTGCACATCTGTGCGTTATCCGTTACTGTTGTTATGCCATAAGTATAGAAAAACGGGAGATTGTTTGCCATAACTCTGGCTTACAATTTCCCGTCTAACATTTCATTTTTGTAAGGTTGGCCGGATTCTGCAGTCATCCAACACTTCCTAATATCTTTTCCCATTGTTCCTCTGTTACTTCTGCAAGATTCACCGCACAGAAGTCACCGCCAAGCGTCTCAGACAGCGGTCCGACTGCGAGGGATTTCATGCCGCCTGCTGCCGCTGCCTGAATACCTGCTGCGGAATCTTCTACGACCAGGCATTGGCCGGGCTTTAATCCCACTTTTTTAGCAGCAACAAGGAATACCTCCGGGTCCGGTTTGGACTTTGTTATGTCCAGCCCGCAGCTTACTTTGTCGATCCATGGAAGCAGGCCTGTTTTTTCCAAAATAACAATGGCGTTTTTACTTGCGGAACCTACAGCGGATGCAACACCCTGCCCCCGCAGATACCGGAGGGTCTCCATAGCGCCGGGGAGCCTGCTGCCTTCATCCAGATTCGCAAGCAGCTCCAGATAATAATTATTTTTTTGCTTTGCAAGCTCCTGTTTTTCCTCCATAGAATAGGTGCGTTCTGCCCTTTCCAGAACCACCTCCAGAGAAGCCATACGGCTGACCCCTCTCTGGCGCTTGTTATCCTCCCTGCAAAAGCCTCTGATTCCCAGTTCTTCTGCCAACCGCTTCCATGCCTGATAATGGAGTTCATCCGTAGATACCAGCACACCATCCAGATCAAAAATAACACATTTCTCCATTTGTTTTTCCTCCCGTATATTGAAAAAATCCAAAATCATGTTATATTTAAAAGAGCGAAGTCTTATCAAAACATATAGAAAGGTACTTATACCCCTATGGTTACCCTAAAAGATATTGCAAACCTTACCGGTGTCAGCACCACCACGATTTCCAATGTAATTCATGGACGTTCCAATCGTGTCTCCCCGGAAACCGTCGACAAGGTCAATGCCGCAATCAAAGAGCTTGGTTATATTCCAAATATGTCGGCACGTTCCCTGGCCTCGAAGAACTCCAGTCTGGTAGCTTTTATCAACCATGTCATCACAGGGAATGACAGGAATATGCTGGAAGACCCCTTCCATTCCACTGCCATCGGCGCCATCGAGCGTACCTTAAGTCCCAACGGCTACTACCTCATGCTCCGTACGGTAAAAACAACGGAAGAGCTGCTCTCCTTTCTCCGCAACTGGAATGTGGACGGGCTGTTTCTCACCGGTATTTTTTATGATGAATTTTTTGATGCCCTTTCCTCCTGCGATATTCCCGTCGTGCTTTTGGACAGCTATGTCCGTCACCCGGGCATCTGCAATGTCGGACTTGAGGATTTCCAGGGCAGCTACCTGGCCACCAGACACCTCATTGAAAAAGGCCACCGCCGCATTGGGTTTGTCACCCCCAAGCTCCGGGACGGGGGCGTACTTCAGGAGCGGTTCCTTGGCTACAAATCTGCATTGATCCAGGCCTCTATTCCTTTTGATGAATCTGTTGTTTTTGAATATGAAATGGACACCGAAGAATCCTGCCAGGCTGCTGCTGATGCGATTGCCTGTCACAGGGACATCACCGGTCTTGTTGCATCCGCCGACAAGCTTGCCGTAGGCATCATGCCAGGCCTTCGCCGCCACGGTATCCGGATTCCGGAAGACCTGTCACTTATCGGATTTGACGACCTGCCTCTTTGCAGCCTTGTTACACCGCCTCTTACCTCCATTCACCAGGATATGCAGAAAAAAGCGGAGGTCGCCGCCAATTTCATGCTGGAGCTTCTAAATGGTTCCACCCCTTCCACCCCCAACATCATTCTCCCTGTCAGCCTGGCAGAAAGAGAAAGTGTCCGGGATTTAAACAGCCGTTAACCCGGCTGTTTTTGTCCCGGACAGCATAAGTCAGTTGAATATTTGTCATCCGCATTCGGCCATTTCGGACACCCGCCGGATGTCCTTCAGACTTTTCCGATTTCCCATTTTTCTTTCTCGATTTTTATCAAATACCGCTCGCCGTGCCAGCATACATAGAACTGAAGCGATTCCCATCCTTTTGGAAGGCATGGCTTCACCTCAGGGCCATTTTTCCCGAACCGGAGGCCTCCGAAGCCTTCTACTGCAGTCATATAAGCACCGCCTTCTGCTGCCGGGTGGGTTCCGCCGATATAGACCAGTCCGGCCCATTCCTTTCCTCCGTCCGTTAAATCTGCTTTTGCGGATTTCAGGAAAAACGGATATGCCTTTTCCGCCATTCCGCACCTGCACGCCAGCATTGCATACATACAGGAGCTTAAAGAGGAGCCATGCTCCGTCCTTGGCTCGTAATACTCCCAGTTCTTTTTCTGGATATCCCGGGAATAATCCTCCGGAAACAGGCTGAGCCATGTCACTACGTCTGCCTGCTTGATGATTTTGGTATGGCTGGCAACGCCATTGGCACCGCCCCAGTATTCCTTTTCATGTAACAGCCTCCCGCGAACCTCGTCAAGGGATGCATCCTCCAGCTTTCCGTACCCGTCAAACTGCTCCAAGATCCCCTCCTCATCCGGCACCGGAAGCTTCAGATGAACAGCACCGTCACGAAAACGCTCCGTCAGTGTTCCCGCATCATAGGGCAGCTTCTGCGCCAGATACGGGTATCTTTCCAGCAGATCCGCCGCTGACTCCAGCACATATTTTGCCATCCTGTTGGTGTAGCCGTTGTTGTTCACCCGTTCATGATATTCATCCGGTCCGATGACATCATGGATTTCATATTCGTCTCTATCCAGGTATTTCAGCAATAGGCTGTC
Organism: Eubacteriales bacterium; assembly: GCA_030524545.1. GTDB lineage: Bacteria > Bacillota > Clostridia > Lachnospirales > Lachnospiraceae > Blautia_A. The sequence goes on along the minus strand of JAUNGM010000007.1, from coordinate 47,381 downwards.
ATAAAACCTGGCACATTCTGTCACCGCACGAAGTCCGCCTTCCTCCAGTACGGAGTCATCCCCGGTCAATTCCACATACCGCAGGATTCCATATGCAGCCGCAGCAGAAATATGAACCTGCTTATCACGGAAATAGGTTCTTACCGGCCTTCCCGTAAATACGTCCGTCACATTGTAATCCGTACAGGCATCTCTTCCGCCCTCCTGGCTTTCCCAGGCATAAAAGGCACCCTTCCAGCCATAAGACTCTGCCTTCTGCAGCGCTCCTTCCAGAGTATCTATCCTGTATTTCACCAGCTTTCTCGCTGCAGGCGGATCCGTAAACAGGAAAAAGTCCAGCATAAACATTTCCGTATCCCAGAAAACCGCTCCCTTGTAGGTCTGGCCGGACAGCCCCCTTGCCGGAATGGAAAGACTCTTTCCCTCTCTCGGTGCAATAGAAAGCAAATGGTAAATAGAGTAATTCAGAGACGCCATCGCCTCTTCATCTCCCTCAATCCTCACCTCACTGTATTTCCACAGATTCTCCCAACACTGGATCTGCATTTGCTTCAGGCCTTCATATCCCAGCCGTTCAAACTGCCGCAGGATCATCTCTCCGCGCAGCATGTCCCACTGCTCATCCCGTGAGGTAAACACAACAACAGCCTTTTCCAGCGTATATCTACTGCATCCGTCTGACACAAAAGCAATCTGATGCCCTGCTTTTTTATCAAAGCTCCGTTCCCTTATTTCACAGGGAAAGTCTGTCCGGAATCGTTCCAGAACAGTCACGGACTGATCCTCCCCGTGAGTAACGGCTGTCATACGGCTCCCTCTATCCGGAAACTCTATCTCAAACCTTCCATAATGCGGCCCGTGAATATCCCACACATCTCCGTCAATTCCGGTAAAGATTTCAATCTCTCCATGAAAATCCGCACTCACACAATACCGCATGCAGCATAAATGCACCTGGTCAAGGCTCGCAAAACGTTCAGTCTTAAGCGTTATCATGCCCCGCTCCGTCTTCCACACAGTCTTCCTGGAAAAGATCCCGTGCCGATAGTCCAGCTCCATGCAATGCTCTTCCGGTTCTTCTCCCGGAAGCCGGTAAATGATCCCATCCACCTTCAGCCAGGTATAAAACCCATTCGGTGCGTTTAAAGGCTCTCTCCATCCGTCCCCCACCTGATCAAAAATTCCCGCCAGATTTACGGCTGCAAGCTGCGTCTTTGTATATTCTTCCAATGTCCCCCTGACACCCAGATAACCGTTTCCCACCAGAAAGCGGTTTCCAAGCGCAGGGATTCGTTCTTCCTTAAAACGTTCCTCACGAATTTCCCATTCCATCCGCATTCCTCCATTCTTCAGGAATTTTTGTCCGGTAAACCTCCTGCCCTAAAGCAATTTCTTTTCCGTATACGAGAAGGTGCAATTCTTCTCCTTCTCCGGCAGCAATCTCCAATATCCCATTTTCCACCCGGATTTCCAGGCTCCTTCCGCCCAGCATCAGATGGAAGGAGTATCCTTTCCAACTCTCAGGAATCGTAGGATTCAATACAGGAATCGGCCCGTCCGAACGGAAGCCGCCGAATCCATACACAATATTCATCCACGCTGCAGCTATGGAAGTCGTATGAATTCCTTCCCCGCTGTTGCGGTTATAATTATCCAGATCCATCCTTGTGGCGAACCGGAAGAACTCATAGGCCTCCCTGCTCCGTCCAAGCTGTGCCGCCAGAATGGAATGCACGGAGGGGGAAAGAGAGCTTTCGTGAATGCAGCGCGGTTCATAATATGCATAATGCTTTTCCAGAACATCTCTGGAAAAAGACTGATTAAACAAAAGCATCAGCATCAGCACGTCCGGCTGCTTGATCATATCGTTCCTGTAAATCCTGTCATAGGACCAGTGGTTATACAGCGGAAACTCCTCCACCGGAATCGCATCCACATCCACATGAGGCAGTTTAAAAAAGCCGTCATGCTGCTCATACAATCCCGTTTCTTCATCATAGGGAAGATACATCTTCTCTGCCATTTCCTGCCATCTGACCGGCTCGCTGCGAAGCAGCCCCGTCTTGTCACAGACTTTATAAAATACCTCCGGATTTTCCCCAAATACTCTTTTGATTTCCCGGATGGTATACTCAAATACAAATTTCCCCATGGCATTCGTGTAAAAATTGTGATTAACCATCATCTGAAACTCGTCCGGACCCATGACACAAAAATATCCGTATTTCTCATTATTATCAAAAAAATCACCTCTGGAAGCCAGCATCCTGCTGATTTCTATCAGCATTTCCAGACCGCACTCCCAAAGGAAATCCCGGTCGCCTGTCTCCCTTTCATAAAACCAGATTCCATAAGCTACGGCCGTAGAGGCCTGAAGCTGCAGGCTGGAGTGCTGCCAGAGATTGCAGCATTCTTTTCCGCTGATGGTGGCGATCGGATAAAATGCCCCTTCACAATCCAGTTCCCTTGCACGCTTTTTTGCCTCCGAAAGCGTCCTGTAACGGAACCGAAGAAGATTTCTGGCACCATTCCTGTCCTGAAACAGGAAAAACGGAAGACAGTAGGTCTCCGTATCCCAGAATGCATTTCCATTATATGCCTCCCCGGTCAGCCCCTTTGCACCGATGTTGCTTCCGTCCACAGCTCCGTGATACGTCTGAAAAAGCTGAAAAATACAAAACCGGATTCCCTGCTGGTTCGAGGGATCTCCTTCTATCCGGATATCCGATCTGCTCCATACATCACTCCACCAGCTTCTGTCATCCTCCATGATCTTCTCAAAGGAAATCTCTCTCAGGTCATGACTGAGCCTGTCTGTCAGATCCTGAAATACCTCTTCCCCGGAAGTCTCCCGGCACACCAGGTTTTTGACAGAGCGTTCCAGAACGATTTGCTCTTTGCATTCCGCTCTCCCCTCAAAAAGTATCCACGCTTTTTTTTCCCGGCAGACAAAATCCTTCCTGCAAAGCCTCTGTACGGAAAAACGGACTCCGCTGCACACCTTCTGGCCTGTATGAAGAGTTTCACCTTTCATAGAGAGAAATGCATCCCCATCCTCCACTGTCTCCTGATTTACTTTTATGTTTTTCCAGAAATTCTCTCCTGCGCTCATATGAAGCATGGAAAAATCAATTCCTGCCCTGATCTCCAGTTTTCCCGAAAAGTTCAGGGGCCTGATGGAAATTCTCTGCGCTGCTGTCTCCACCTCTTTCATGGAGAGCAGACGCTCAAACACGACCTCCGCTTCCCGCTCTCCATCGATATGCCAGAGAAAGGAACGGGTCAGAAGGCCGGAGCGCATATCCAGCACACGGCGGAATCTGCTGATCCCGGCACTTGCCAGATCCAGTCTTTTCCCGTCTATTATGATTCTGGTATAGAGCCAATCAGGGCCATTTACCATAAACTCCGTGGTATCCGTGATTCCTTTATAATGAGGCCCGTCCTGATGAAGCTGTTCATAGATTCCGTTAAAATAGCTTCCCTTCAGTTGGCTGCCGGAGTATCCTTCCTCCAGATATCCCCGGATTCCCATATATTCATTTGCCTGAGAGAACACAGACTCCGCAACCAATCCATGTTCCGGATCAAAGCCCTCTTCCACGATCTTCCATGGATCTTCCTTAAAATAAATATCCGCGATTTTTGCCATCTTTTCTCCCTCTCTGTCTTAGCCTTTTACTGCTCCGGCAGCCGCGCTGTCCGTAATCTGCTTCTGGAAAATCACAAACAAAATGGTCGGCGGAATAATGGAAAACAGTACCGCTCTCAGTACACTTACGGCATCTGTCGGCGTGTCTTTGAAGGTAAACAGCTTCACCATTACCGTTTCCTTTCCGGAACCATTGAGGACCAGATAAGGCAGAAGGAATTCAGACCAGGCCGCAGTTACGGCAAAAATAGCCACAACCATGATGATAGATCTTGACAGCGGCAGCATGATCCTGATAAAAATCTGCAAAGGACCGCATCCATCCAGCTTCGCCGCTTCCACAAGATCCCTTGGTATCCCCTCAAAAAATTCCTTAAACAAAACCACCCAGAAGGCATTCGCCCCATACATCAGCCACAGAGGGAGAAAGCTCTGGTTCAACCCCAGCAGATTGATGTTCCGGAACAGTGAAACCATACTGGTAGTCGCAGGGATCATCAGGCTCCACATAACAAGCCCATAGGCAATCTTATATCCTTTCGGTTTCAGCACTGCAAAGCCGTAAGCCAGAAGGCCGTTAAAAATTACGGCACAAACCGTTGCTCCGGCTACAAGAATGGCTGAATTTCTGTAATATTTTGCAAATTTTAACAGTTCCCATGTCTTTTTCAGTTTGGAAAGATCCAATGACGAAGGGAAGATCGTTGCATTCCTGTTAAATTCTTTAATATCCTTAAAACCTGCCAGCAGTACCCATACAGCAGGAAAAATACAGGTAACTACAATGGCGATACACAGAATCACCACACAGATATACAGCACTCTGACCCTGGGAGATTTCATATCATAGTCACGGATCGCTCCGTCTTTCTTGCTTTTCATTTTCTTCCATGCCATGTTTTCCCCTCCTTATGCATAATCATCTTTTCTGGCAGTAACCTTCATGTAAATGCCGCTTAAGATCACAAGAATAATGCAGACCATGACAGACAGAGCTGCAGCAGCCGGGAAGTCAAAGTCACGGAAGCCGTACCGGTACATCAGCATCAGAAGTGAAATACTGGCATTGTTCGGTCCTCCGTTTTTCAATACCATCGGCTCATAAAGAATCTGGAAGACGGAAATAAACTGCATGATCAAAAGCGTACTTGCCAGCGGTATGATAGACGGTATGGTAATATGCCGGATCCTTTTCCAGATTCCTGCCCCGTCAATCGTAGCAGCCTCGTACAGATCCGGGCTGATACTGCTGATTCTTGCCATATAGATCAGCGCAGTCGAGCCTGCTGCCTTCCAGGTCATAGTGACAATGATCAGCGGTATGGTCATTTTCGGATTATTCAGCCATATCTGAGGGGAAATCCCAAACTTCGACAAAAGAATATTCAGCACGCCGTTCTTCCCGGGCATAAAGAAATAGCTCCAGATCCAGATTGTTGCAAGTCCCGGAATGATATTGGGGAAATAAATTCCCACGCGGAACAGTCCCCGGAAATGTACTGTTTCGGAGATTAGAATTCCCAGAATAATAGGAACCAGATATCCGATTACCAGTGACCAGAACGTATATTTAAACGTATTGACAAATGCATCCAGAAAATCCGGGCTTCTCAGCACCTTCGTGTAATTTGCCAGACCCACAAATTCTTCAAGCTGGAATCGTGTCGCAGAGTAGAGAGACAGCCGGATATTTTCCAATAATGGTTCCCAGACAAAAAAAGCAAACAGGATCATAGAAGGAAGCATGATCAGCCAGCCCATCAAATCACTGCGCTTAAATTTTCTTTTTGCTTTCATTGCCAGACGCCTCCTTTTTTATTTATTTTGAAATGGTCTGGGATTCCAAGAACCCCAGACCATCTCGCATCACCTTTAAAGGAATCAGTTTTTCAATTAGTTTGCTTTAAACTTGTCATCCAGAATCTGCTGATAGTTTTCATTTGCCGTAGCCATGAGAGCTGCTGTGTCTGCGTCCTCATTCACCATTACTTCCTGCAGAACCTTGGTAATCTCAGCATACATATCCTGGGTAAGTCCCGGTTCTTCTGTACGGAGAGCGTCTGTATCCACCAGATCAAAGTAATCCTGGAACAGCTTCATATCTACGTTGCTGTGTGCGTCAATCACCGCCTGCTCAGCATCCATGATCTCCTGATCTGTCCAGCAAGGGAATCTCGGGATAACCGGGCATCCTACGGATTCTTTCTGGGAGTAGTCAGCTTCCCAGCCTGCAACTGCATCTTCGGATGCGGACGGAGCCTTGCCGAATACTTCCAGGTAATCCAGTGCTGCATTGATTTCTTCCGGTGTCGCATCTTTTGAGAACATGTAAGGAGTACCGCCCTGCAGTAAATACTGTCCTCCAGGACCTGCCGGGATCGGAACAAGAGCAACCTTGTCAACAGGAAGTCCGTTTACCTCTGTCGGCTGGTTGATGGCATCATTTGCTCCAATATACATAGCGGCTCCGCCTGTTCCCAGCTGTGTAAATCCTGTTCCCCAGTCTTCACTGGTCGGATCGGCTGTCAGTACGTCATAGTCCCATTTCAGGGATTTCACATAATCCATTGCAGCGATAGCCTCTTCGGAATCAAGATGTGCGGTATAGGTTCCATCTTCATTTTCATCTACCAGTGTTGCACCGAATGCCCACGCGATGTTGGACCAGTGCCATCCGCCTGCGTTGTCTTTTGCCAGAAGGCAGAGACCTGCGGAGCCTGTTTTATCCTTGATTGTCTTTGCTGTTTCAGCAAGCTCATCCCACGTCTTCGGATACTGGATGGTGCCGTCGTCATTGACAAGACCTGCTTCTTCAAATACTTCTACATTGCACATCAGGCCAAGTGCATAAGCGTCACGAGGAATACCGTATACTCTGCCGTTCTCATCGGAGAACTGCTCACGGATCACCGGATTCATCTTGTCAAGCCAGCCTCTTGCTTCCAGCTCGTCCGTGATGTCTGCAACTGCGCCTTCTCTGATCAGCTTCTTTGTCTCTGTAAACCAGGACTCAAAGATTGTCGGGCAGTTGCCTGCTTCTACCATCGGCATAAAAGTCTCTGTTGCATATTTATAATATGCAGGAACAAATTCCACATTCGGATCGATTTCCTTCATTCTTTCCACAAAACCTTCATGCATTTCAATCTGATCTTCCAGTGTGTCCTCCGGCCAGATGCCAAGGGTTACGGTTACTTTCTCCCCTTCTTCCGCAAGTACCGGTACGGTACATCCAACCGCCATTGCTGCTGTCAGGGCTGCGCAAAGCACCTTTTTCATTAACTTTTTGTTCCTCATACTGATTCTCCTTTCTTTTTATGACATACTTTGATACTAAAATAGTTTCGCTCGGGCATTATATATTTTAGACAAAATATGCATTAATTTTATTTAATTTTTGTAGGTTTAGCGTTTAACTTACTATAACACTATTTCTTATTTTCTGTCAATATAATTCTACATATTAATTTTCATAAAATTCTTATGTCTTTTTTATACAGTTTTTTTAACTCTCCTTTTCTCAGGACTAAATGAAAAATGCCGGCAGAGTTTCCTGGCTCCACCGGCAGCTTCTTTGCTTTCTATTTAAAACTTTCTGCAATAAATCTTGATACATCTGCAGCTCTTACGGCAGGATATGCCCTGCTGAAAGATAAATCTCATACCACTCTTCTCTTGTCAGGATGACCGCATCCGCCTGGCAGATCTCTTCCTGGCGGGAAAGCTTCATGCTTCCGGAAAGAATCTGCATTTTTGCCGGATGGCGCAGAATCCATGCTGCTGCGATCGTTGTAGAAGAAACACCGTATTTCTCTGCGATCCTGTCAAGTACCGCATTCAGCTCTGCAAATTTCGGATTTCCGAGAAACGGGCCTTCGAACATTCCGTACTGGAAGGGAGACCAGGTCTGGATCGTGATATTTTTGCATCTGCAGTAATCCAGAACACTTCCGTCCCGGTCGCAGGCTCCTTCTGTCTCCATATTGACCTCCATGCCGCTGCGCACCATATTGGAATTGGTGATGCTGAACTGAAGCTGATCCACGATCAGATCCTCCTGCAGACAGGAAGACAACAGCTCCATCTGCATGGGTCGATGATTGGAAACGCCGAAATAACGTACCTTACCGGAAGCCTTCAGGGCATGAAACGCCTCTGCCACTTCCTCCGGCTCCACCAGCGGATCCGGGCGGTGAATCAGGAACACATCCAGATATTCCGTCTGCAGGCGCTCCAAAATTCCATCAACTGCATTCAAAAGATATTCTTTAGAATTGTTGTACATTACTCCCGGCACGATTCCTGCTTTAGACTGAAGGATCATCTTCTCACGCATTCCGGGATGCATTTCCAGCACTTTTCCAAAGATACGCTCCGCATCTCCTCCGCCGTAGATGTCCGCATGATCAAAGAAATTCAGTCCCTTATCCATAGCTCCATGGATAAACTGATCCGCCTCAGACACAGAAAGGCCATTCATCCGCATGCAGCCAACTGCGATCCTCGGAACATCCATGCTGCTCTTTCCAAGTTTTATCGTATTCATATTCTCTGGCTCTCCTTTTTTCATTTTCGCTGTTTCGTCTCATCGCTGTCCATACCTGGAACATCACTCCGCCGCTTACCGTTTCCGCAGACCGCTTCCCGGCAGATTCAGTGGCTCTTCTTATATTCGCTGGGAGACATTCCCGTAATCTTTTTAAATACCCTGGAAAAGTATTTCTCATCCCGGTATCCTACTTTATAAGCAATTTCATAGGTTTTAAAATAGTGCTGCTTCAGATAATCACAGGCATGATCAATGCGGATCTTATTCAGATAGTCAATAAACCCGCATCCCAAATGCTGCGAAAACAGGGATGACAGATAACTGCTGCTGATTCCCACTACCTCCGCCACTCTCTGCAGTGTCAGTTCCTCTGCATAATATTCCTCCACATACTCCCTGGCTCTGTTTACAACACTTGGAGACGTAAGATTTTTCTCCTGTACATCATCTCTTCCTTCCAGTTCATCTGACAGCTCATTGAGTTTCTGCAAAATTTCGGAAGATCTGCTGGGTTTCAGCATATAACCTCTGGCGCCGCAGTTCAATGCCTGCTGCGCATATTTAAATTCTTCATACCCGCTCAAAATAATGGTGATCGGAAGGATCTTAGCCGCACTTGCTTCTTTCATAACATCAATCCCGCTTTTCACAGGCATATGGACGTCCAGGAGCATCAGCTCCGGCCTGTGCTGAAAAATAATATCCAGTGCTTCCTGACCGTTTTTCGCCAGATAAATTTTATCAAAGCGATCCGTATGAAGGCGGATATATTTCTCCATTCCATTGCGGATCATATCTTCATCTTCTGCTATTAACAATCTGATTCCCATAATTCGATTCCTTTATTTTCACAGGAACGGCTACAATAACCGTTGTTCCCTGGTTTATTTCGCTGCTGATCGCCAGACGGAAATCCTTCCCATATCGCAGCTCCAGCCGCTCGCGGACATTCTTCACCGCATATCTGCCGACTTTCTGCCCGGCAAATACCTTCGAAGTATCCTCTTCCCAGATCCTGCGGAGCTGCTCCGGTGTCATTCCTGCGCCAGTGTCGCGAATTTCAAAATGCATATACTCTCCGTCCAAACGGCCCGTAATGTCAATCTTATAAGACTTATCCCCATTCTCGCCTCCATGGATCACCGCATTTTCCACAAAAGGCTGAAGAATCAGCTTGGGGATTTTTTCTTCCAGGATTTCCTCCTGTATATTAACCTCAAAATCCATCAGCCGACCAAAGCGCAGCTTTTGAATCTCCAGATATCTCTGCAAAAGCTCCGCTTCCATTGCCACAGTCACCCAGTCTTTTCCCTGGCTGAGTACGAGACGGAACAATTGGGACAGCTCATAGATGCTCTCCGCAGTCTCCTCATCTCCCACATTTGTAGCCTGCCAGTAGATACTGTCCAGGGCATTGTACAAAAAATGCGGATTGATCTGTGCCTGAAGAACGGCAAGCTCACTCTCCCGTTCCTTCAGAACCATAATGTAATTCTTATGGATCAGCATATCAATATCCACAACCATCTGGTTAAAGCAGGAGGCCACCATGCCCACTTCATCCTCAGACTGTACCTCCAGCTTCTGATGAAAGTCTCCCTGCCGGAATTTTCCCATGGCAATGCAGACATTCTCCAATGGCTTGCTGATGATATTGGAAACAAAGAGCAGCAAAGGAAGCATTCCAAGACTGACTCCCAAAAGCAGCACCAACGGAATATAGACGATATCCTTAAAAAAGTACCACATGCCTTTTGCAGGCATTACCTTACATACCTTCCAGCCTTCCGAACCGATTCCTTCCCAGAAAAACTCCAGTCCTTTATAGGAATCTCCGCCATACTCCGTCAGTGCCGAAGCCTTTTTGGGGATTCCTTTTTCTTCAATATAGTCCCGGATTTTTTCATCCTGCCGCCCGTAAGCGATAATTTTATTACCGTAATGATCAAACAAGACAACTGTCTCGTCCTCTCCCTGGATCGCATTCCCGCAGAGTCCTTCAATCGTGTCCTCAGAAATCCCCACCGTCAGAAACCCGAGCGGCTCTTTCTTGGACAGATCAAAGACTTCCCTGCACAAAACCAGCTTTTCTCCGCGGTTTGCCTGATACAGTTCACTGCTGCCCTTGCCGATATAAGCCCAGAAACCGTGCCCACGTTCCTTCAGGGCCCGTTCATACAATGCGGTTTCCCGGATTTTCTCTATATCTGTCTGATAGGAAGTCATGTCAATACAGTGCAGATATGCAAAAACACCGTTTTCCGGATAAATGGAAACGGTTTTGATATAGCCCTTCAGAGCGATAATCTCCTCAAGAAACTGTACAGGCGCATTGTGTTCCCAGAGCTGTACATCACTGTTAAGCCGGTTTGCGGAAGAGCTTGTAAAGATATCCTGAATCTGCTGGTTGATCGCCAGGTTCAAAGACAGACTGTGTACATCCTGACGGATGATATCCAGTGAAGCAGCCAGGCTGCTGACACTGCCGCTCTGTATCTCCTCATACTCTTCTTTGGTCGTCATATAACGGTAGCCGGTCACACAGATACAAATAATCAAAAGAATAGGGGTGACTACAAGATAAGTATAAAGGATAATCTTTTTCCGAATCGACATATTCCTGATCTTCTCTCTTATTTTACCCATCCTGCAGTCCCCCTCTTTTCTTGTTTCATCGCTTATATGGCTATATTTTAACCTTTTACAGCTCCCATTGCCACACCTTTTGTAATATATTTATTCAATGCAATATATACAATTACTGCCGGAGCTGCTGTCAATGCCATAACAGCAAACTGTACCGCGTAGTTGGAAGAATACTGTCCTGTGAATTCCAGAACAGAGAAGGGAAGGGTCTTCCACTTCGGCGAACTTAAATAGGTACTTGCCATCATAAATTCATTCCAGTTATTCAGGAAAGTCATGATCGATACCGTTGCAATCGATGACTTCAAAAGCGGTGTAATGATCTGGAAAACGATTCTGTAAATCCCGCAGCCGTCCATAACAGCAGCCTCCTCCAGTTCTACAGGAACAGATTCCATAAAGCTGGTCATAAGGAAAAGGCCCTGCGGAAGAGAAAACGCAATGTACGGAATCAGAAGCGCCCAGATTGTATCTGTCAGGCCAAGCATACTGTAAATCTTATAATTCGGAAGCAGGGTTGCATGAATCGGAATCATCATTCCCATCAGAAGCAGGGTTTTTACAAGTCCGCTGAGCTTCCACTGCATCCTTCGGCAGGCAAATGCTGCCATGATCGATACCAGGATGACCATGATCACTGCAAGTCCATTGATCAGGACGCTGTTGGAAAGATAATGAAGGAAATTGCCGTCTACAAAAGCTTTCACATAGTTCCCCCACTGGATTTTTTCCGGTATGATCAAAAGACCGCTGGTAAACATTTCCGTACTGCTGGCAAGGGAGAAATCAAGAAGCCAGACCAGCGGAAAAATCTGAATCACTGCCACGCAGATCAAAAGAATCCAAAGTGCAACCTTACCTGCACTGATCTTTTTCTTTTCCATTTACCGCACCTCCTTCTTCGGGCGTCGTTCCTCAAAAATCTTATTGAGGACAACGGTTGCAATCAGACAAATGATAATGAAGATCACGCTGATGGCATTGCCGTATCCATACTTAAATGCCTTAAATGCCTGCTGATAGAGATAGGTTGCTGTAAACTGCGTTGCATTTCCCGGCCCTCCGTTTGTAAGAAGATAAACCGTCTCCATCTGCTTCAATGCGGAAATCACGGCCATGGTCACATTTACCTGAATGACCGGTTTCATCAGAGGAAGGGTGATGCGAATGAATGTCTGAATCTGAGTCGCACCGTCAATAGCTGCAGCCTCATAAAGGACAGGATCAATGTTTTTGATGCCGGAATAATAAATCAGCATACCCCATCCAAAGCCATGCCAGATCAATACGATCAGAACGGACCAGATTGCCCGGTCAGTAGAAAACCAGTTGATTTTTTCCGTAACTCCGAAGACTTTCAGAATATTATTCAGAAGTCCGAAATCCGGATTATAGATAAATTTCCAGAGATAAGCAATAACTGCAACGGAAATAACATTCGGAATAAAATATACGCAGCGGAAAAATCCCTCTCCTTTGCCGGATAATTTATCCAGAACTGCTGCTACAATGATTGCCAAAGGATGCTGAATGCAGATAAAACCAATGGCAAGAAACAGGGAATTTCGAAGAGCAATAAAAAATGTCTCATCCTTCATCAGAGTTTTATAGTTCTCAATTCCGATAAAGTTCAAAGCTCCCATTCCGGAATAATCTGTAAAAGAATAGTAAACGCTCAGGCAGATCGGTGCCAGTATCGCAAATACAAACAATAAGATTCCCGGAAGTACAAGACTGGTGATCACAAGCTTGTTGCTGTAAAGTTTTTTCACGATATTTTACCTCCATTTCTGTAACGAAGCCGTCCCGGGCCTGTCTTCGGGCTCAAAAAACGACCGCCACCACGGACGGCCGTTTTTTCGCCTTTTCATTGCGCCTGTTGTTTATTTGCAGGAACCACCGATTGTGGTAAGGAAGGTATCAATATCGGTTGTACCGTTGGATACGTTCTGAATCTCGCTCTCAATGCTGGTCTTGAATGCAGACGGTCCGCAGTCATTGATGGTTGTTCCGGATACGCTTGTTGCTGCTGTTACGATCTCAACGATCTGCTTCATCAGTTCTGTTTCATCGCCGGTCATGTAATCTGTCTGATCCTGTGCAGACATGCCTACGCCGTTTTCCCATCCGTATTTGGACAGTTTGTCAGGCTGATACATGTAGTTCAGGAATTTGATGGCTTCTTCTTTTACTTCAGAGTTTGCAGATACTGCATATCCGCCGCCGTTCCATGCTTCAATATCAGTAGCAGAAGCTTTGCCGCCATCTACAACCGGCATGGTGAATACGCGGATGTTTGTACGGATTTCTTCCGGAATATCTTCATTCAGTGCCATGGATGCTTCCCAGCTTCCCATGTAGAACATTGCTGCCTGGCCGTTGGTGAAAAGGTTCATTGCTGTTCCATAATCCTGGGAATCATAACCAGTCTGGAAAAGTCCTGCGTCTGCTGCATCCTTCAGGAGCTGTGTAGCATCTTTAAATGCCTGATCAGAAAAATCGCCGTTAGCAATAGCATTGGATACGGTATCTTTGTAGTCACCGGTCAGCTTGAACATTACATCCGAAAGATAAACTGCCATCGGCCATCCGTCTCCGCCGTCCATAGCCATCGGAACGATACCGGCTTCATTGATCGTTCCTGCCAGATCCAGCATTTCCTGATATGTAGAAGGAACTTCCCAACCATTATCTTCAAACATCTTCTGGTTGTAGTAGATCACTGCAACATCTGTATTTCTTGGAAGTCCGTATAATTTGCCGTCTTTCTTAAATCCTTCCAGAGAACCTTCGATGAATTTATAATCTGCATAATCTGCTTCGTTCAGTTCTGCAAGAACACCTGCATCCAAAACTTCATCCAGGAAAGAAGGCTGTCCCCAGATATTCACTACATCCGGCATTCCTTCCATTGCATAGGCTTTGAATTTTGTCTTGTAAGCTTCCTCATCCAGTGCTTCTACTTCGATCTTAACATTTGGATTTGCTTCCATGTATTCATCGATGATCATCTGCTCTACAAGTCCCTGTCCGTTTTTACGATCCGGCAGGTTTGAAAATACTTTCAGTGTAATCTCATCATCTGCATGTACCATGGTTGTGCAGCCAACAGTCATACCAGCTACCATAGCGGCTGTCAATAAAACGGAAATCATTTTTTTCTTCATCTTGTTACCTCCCATACTTTGTTTTCGGTTCATTTGATGATTGAATTATAGCATCGGAAGTGCGGCGGTAACAGATAGCATTCTTTTGAAATGGTGGACAAATTTTGGAATTTAAAAATCTATCCACTTTTAAATATTTATCCACTTTTGAAAATCTGTTCCCTCAATACAGTTCCAGGGACTTTCGGCCAAGAAACAGCCGGACTTCCGTACCCTCTCCCAATGTAGATTCTATGGAAATTCCGTGCCCCAGCCGTTTCATGATCTTTGCGGAAAGATACAGCCCGATTCCTGTGGAACGGCTCTCCGCCCTTCCGTTGCAGCCTGTAAAGCCCTTCTCAAAAACTCTCGGAAGGTCCTCGGAGCGGATGCCGATCCCCGTGTCCCTGACGACAAGGGTGTGGGGCATGGACTCAGACATATAGATGGAAATTCTGCCGGACTTTGTGTATTTCAGGGCATTGGAAAGAATCTGCCCAATGACGAAGCCAAGCCATTTGGGGTCTGTAAGAACTGTCTCTTTCGTCTCCCGAAAATCCAGAGACAGCTTTTTTCCGATAAAGATGCGCGCATATTTGTGAATCTGCTCCTTAATGATCTTATCCAGGCTGCACTGCTGAAACTTCAGATCTCCTGACATATCTTCCGTACGCAGATAGCCTAAAACCATCTCTACGTACTGTTCAATTTTAAAGAGTTCGCCGGAAGCCGCCTTGCTATCCGGACTGTCGCCGGATAAAAGGAGACGGATAGCAGAGATCGGCGTCTTGATCTGATGAACCCACATGCTGTAGTAATCGGTCAGTTCCGTATAAAACCGGTGCTTTCCGGATTCTGCTTCCATGCGCATCAGGTTCAGCTGCAGAATTATTTCCCTGTATTCCGCCTCTGCCCCGTCTTTCGGAGACGGAAGATTTTCCACAGCCAGAGGAAGGGTCTGCCGGATTCTGTGAAGGCTTTCCCTCCGTGTTCTATAAGAATGATACCCATACAAAAAAGAGGCAAGCCCTGCGACTGCACACAGGATTGCCCCGTATAGGATCGGTTCCACTGACATGTCGTACAAAGAAAATACTGACGCCATGATGAAGATAAAGAAAAGAAAAAGTGCGGGTACCTTCCAGATTTTCTTCAGATATTCTTTTAAATAGTTCATGTTTCTCTCCTGCCTTACAGAAATGCTTCCCTGCTGTTTATATTTACTTCAGCCTATACTCCTGCGGTCTGCTTGCGAGGGCTCAGGCAAGCATATAGCCCACGCCCTTTTTTGTCAGGATAAAATCTGTCAGGCCAATCCCTTCCAGCTTCTTCCGAAGGCGGGTCATATTCACAGTCAGCGTGTTATCATCAATAAAACTGTCATTTTCCCACAGCTTCATCATAATCGCATCCCTGGACACTGCTTTTCCCGGATTTTCAAACAAAATCTGCAGAATACGCAGCTCATTGCGCGTCAGCTCAGTCTGCTCTCCCTGCCAGGAGAGACATCCGCTGCCGGGGTTTAAGATCGCCCCGCCATGCTCCAGGATGTCGGCGGCCTTCCCGAAGGAATAGGTTCTGCGGAGCACAGCCTGCACCTTAGCCACCAGCACCTCCATATCAAACGGCTTGGCAATAAAATCATCCGCACCTCTGCTCATGGCCATGACCATATTCATATTCTCCGCCGCAGAAGACAGGAAGAGAATCGGCACCTGTGAAATCTTCCGGATCTCCTCGCACCAGTGAAAGCCGTTATACAGCGGCAGCTTCAGATCCAGCAGCACAAGCTGCGGATTCTTCCTGGCGAATTCAGTCAGCACATGGGCAAAATCCGCCACGCAGTCCACCTGATAGCCCCATGATTCCAGATGTCTCTTTATCAGTTCTGCGATCAGTTCATCATCTTCCACAATTAAAATTCTGTACATGAAATTCCTCCGGGGTGAGTGCTTTATTCATGCGTATTTCAGGACTGCTCCCGCTTCAAGACAAGTCAAGCCTTAACTCTGCAATTCATCCACGCTGTTCAGCACCTTAAATCCTTTATTTTTCAGAACACTTTCTGTCAGAAAAATCTCCTCAGAATGGATAATCACTACCGGTGTCTGGCTGTCACGATGATAGGATGTATAAATGTAATCCAGGCTGATATTGCTCTCTCCTACAACGCTCAGGATCTCATCCAGCCCGCCGACCTCATCCTTGAGATCCACTGCAATGACATCAGTCACACGATTGATAAACCCATTTTCTGTCAGGGCTTCCGCAGCCTTCTCCGCTCCGTTGGACACCATACGGAACAGTGCGAATTCCGGCGCATCAAAACATGCAAAACCGTAGATATCCACATTTTTCTCTGCAAGGATCTCCGTTACTTTTCTCAGGCTTCCGGCTCTGTTTTCTACAAATACGATGTTCTGTTTGATCATAATAGTTACTCCTCTTACTTCTCCTATTTCTCTATAACGAAATCCGATGGGGTATTGCTTCAGGGTTTTGGGATTTCAGTTCTTATCCGTATCAAGTTTATCATGATGAAGAGGATTTCGCAAGAAAAAAGGAAAACGACAGCACTTGCTAAATGCTGCCGCTTTCCAATGGATAAAGGCTCTTGTGTAACATCAAATATAAAATTCTTATTATCTTATAGCTATCCCTGCATTCCTGCTACTTTACTGAAATCCATATTCATAAAAACTTCCTTTAGATGCTCTGCCCTGGCTCTGGATATTCGAGAGTAAAATTTAGGATCTGCATATTTCAGAATCTGCTCATAATATTTGCAGTTCTCTTCGTTTTCTTTTATAGGATCAGCCAAAGAGTCCGCCATAACATAAAGAGAAGTATTGAGTTTGCCCAGATACTCATTATACTGCACTACCAATACAAAATATCCTGCATTGCATTTATAACAGTAATATTCATACTGAGAATACTTTCTGATATCCACCGCCTTCTCAATCGGAAAATCTACGATTTCTTCATCGGTATGTCCTTTTTTCCAGCAAATCTTTTTCTGTTCCGTCAGAACGGCAAGTTTTTTATACAAAATCAAATCTTCTCCATCCGCATCTGATGGTTTCCTTCCTTCGGTTTCCTGTCTGAAATAGGTCTCTTCTTCGATATCTTCTTCGGCTTCTTCTTCCATCAGATCTTCAAAGGAAACATCCAGATACTGTACAATATCCGCTACTTTATCAAAATACGGACTTGTTTTCGTCTTACTCCAACGGCTGATCAGTCCCGGACTAAATCCCAGATCCTCTTCCATACGCATAATGGAAATACCCTTTCGACGGCAGATCGTCCTGATATTCTTTACCAATACTTTTGTATTCACGCACTCACCTTCTAACCTGGCCTAATTTTTATGTAATCAAAATTTAATATAATTATAATGAATCCAAATTCAATTGTCAATGCATCGATTTCAAGTAACATTACATAAATCAACTTCCGTTTTTCTTATAGAACCAGAGAGAAAGGTTGTGATACTTATGTACATTCAGATACCATAACGGTTATTTTCAAAATCCTTTGTCATATTTTCCATTTCCGGATAAAGATGTGCTCTTTTTTCTCCTAATGACAGCATTTGTTCTGCCATATGATAAGGATTCATTATAACAATCTTATCCAGACAAGATTTGCATCTGTCCATCAGCTCCATTCCATACGGAGAAAATCCGGTATTTAAAACATCCTCATCAAATAACAGGCTCTCTTCCGCTTTATAATATGGAAACACCGTAAATGCACCTCTTTGATTTCGGATCCTGCTGCTATGATATGGATGAATGATTGCCACAGGCGGAAGCTTCTCTATTTCAACTGCAATTCCATCTGAATAGTATTTCAGCAGCAGATAAAAGAAAGGATTGAAACTCTCCTGCTTCTGCCCCGTATTTCTCTCAAATTCCTGACGCATATGTTCTAATCCGGAAAGGCTGAGAATTCCATTCATTTTTATTTCATCTGGCAGATTCAGATTAAAATAAATATCACGATTTACGGCAAGATCATTTTTTAATTCATCCGGCTTTCTCTGACTTCCAAAGGCCTTGTACAGCATTTCAGGATCAGCACCCTCAAAACAATCGTATACTTTTTGATTTAAAAGAACAGGATTAAGAATCCAAACCGTCGGCGAATTCATTCTCCTGTTGAACTCAACCTCATGATCCTCGACAGGATTCATATATACTTCCAGCGCAAAATTCAATGATGCAAATGCGGATTCACTCCAATCCATTAAACGCGTCTTCGTAAAGTAATGCTGCATGACTTCCTGCCACTCTATCATAGAACCCGGCATTGATATCATTTTATCATAATTGCGGGCAAGAAAGTGCTGAAATCGAAAATCCTCTTTTTGCTGTATTGTTCCATAAATACCATCGGCATTATACTTATTCTGCTCTCTTTTTTTACCATAAAAATTACGGTAAATACCAGGCTCCAAATGATAGGCTGATTTCTCGTGTCCGCGGAACCACAAAATCGAATTATTTCCTGTTTTTTCTTTATAATTTTGGTAAATCATATCAATCTTTTCCAAGTATTCCTCAACCGAATGTACATACCATGTTTTCAAGCCTTTACACCTCCTTTTCCCCTTCCAGTTCGTACATTTCATCCGTATTTCTGCAAATCCGATTGTAATAATAATAATCCTGCACAAACCGAATCATTTGGTTAAGCTTGTCACGATTCGTTGTATCTTCCTTCCCCTCAGATTCCGGATCGTTATAAAAAGCAGACACTTTTCCCACTGTTTCATGAACATTTTCTGCAAACAGGTCTGACTCTCCCCCCTGTTCTGGTTTCGGATTATCATAAATCATTTTATAATGTTCGTATACTGTCTTTTCGATTGTCAGAACTCCGTTGCGCTGATTCTCCGCAACCGCCCGCAGAATATGAATAATTCTTAAAAATACATTCATTGCGCTCTGCAGGTATCTTTTTAATTTAGACCCTTTGCCGAACTGCGTTTCATTTTTCATATAAAGTTCTTCCAGTGGAGAGCCTTCTACTATAACTCTTCCTCCACTTTCCGCACATCCCTGCATATATTCTAAAGTAACCTTTATTCTGGAAAAATAATCATCAAATTGTTCCAGAATTGACGTATTGCCTTTATTCTCTTTTTCAATTGCATTTCTCAGCTTTCTCTCGGCCTGGTTCAGGGAATTCTCTCTGTACTTTGAAATTTCTTTATATAGACTCTCCACGGGTATTTCTATGTACATTTTTCCCATCCATTCCTTATTTTTTACCATTACCCCCTCGTTTATAAGAAGAACGCTCAAAACATTCTTAATTCGTTCTGACAGTACAAAACCGGCATTCATCTCCCCTTCATAACCGCCCATTCTCCCCCAGATGGAAACAGCCATTCTGAGATAGCCAAAACTACTCATTTTCATATACTTACACATAAAAATATCCGCACATGTTTCTCTGTAAATAATCATTTCACGCTTTGCTATCGCATCGTACTCCTCAAATCCTTCATTCTGAAAGAAAAGCAGTATCTGATCCATTGCTTTTTTCGGATTTTCCAGCAAAACATTCCAATAGTTTAAAATGGAACGCTCTTCCTGCCCATAAATATAATATTCAGGATAATCTGATTTTTCATAAATGTTTATGATTTCCTGCCGCAATTCGGTTAACGCGGATTGAATAATATTTTCATATGTTTTCTTACTTTTTGAACAAAAGCGGATATAATCCATAAGTCCACACAGATTTCTATGAATCAGGCGAATCTTTTCATAGTAATCTTTCAGTTCATCTTTCCCCGATGTTTGCTCATGCAAAAACGCAGCAGCTCTATCATAGATCAAAGAATCCCTCTCTTTACTGTTTGCAGACTTAAGATCGTCATACCTTACTTTATATTCATTTTCAATATTCTCACCGCATTTTTCCATCAGCATGTCAATAACATTTTCCACCTCTGCCATCGTTTCTATGGCAAACGCATCCTTTACTTCGGATTCTGTCATCCTTTCCAGCTCTGCAATCTTCTTCACAAGCGCTCCTGCTTTCCCGGACATTTCCTTTGCGTCTGCTCCAGAATACTCCATCTTTACCGTGTTCATGAGAAATTTACAGGCATCATCCTTTCCCTGAAAGTTCACTTGCTCATGGTTATAATAGTCCGAAGCATAAAAATCATTTTCGAGATATCCATATTTCTTTTCTTCCTGTCCCAGCATATCCTGAAAAAACAGCAATATGCTTGTACGAATATGAGTCATCACATAGTTTTCCCATTCTTCGTTCTGCTCTTTGTACGCTTCAAGGAAAAACTTTGTAAAAATATCAGCAAACAGATCCATAAAATAACTATAAGTCACATAAGCAGTTTCACCCATAGCTTTGACATTCATCTTATAGGATATCCGCTTAAAAATCACCTCTATACTTCTTTCAATCATAAAAAGATTTCTGTCCCGCCTGTTTAAAACCAGGACATGATGGAACATCTCATGTGAGATAAGAGGAATCATATCGTAAGGCCGTTCAAAATATTCAAAAGACGGCAGCGTACAAACAAGCAGTGATGAAAACCGATTCTCTTCCTCACTGTAAAGGCGGCAGTCTCTCGCAATTACTTCTGTCAACTCCAGTTTACTTTTAGACATTTCCGGATAAATAACAACACTACATTTTTTCCGATTTTCCCGGCATACGTTTTCCCGTTTTTTCCATGGATAACTATAGTGCATTTTATCAAGGGAATGCATATACTCAGAATAAGCAATCAGAAATTTCTCCGCATCCATCGGTGCGATTACATCATATTGCGGTGCCTGTATGGTATGCTGATTCACTGCCTGAAGCAAACGGGTATATTCACTCATGGCCTTTACATAGCACTGGAGTTCATTGATAAACTTCTTACGTTCATCATCATTATCCTCCATGCTTTCCAGATAATATTCCATCTTATCAAACAATTCCAAAAAATACCCCGTGCAAATGTACCAGTTGATATGGGTATCCTGTTCAAACCCTAAAGTTTCATAGGATTCAATAACCTTTCCCAATAAATTATATACATTAAAAAATGAATTTTTTCGATACAGAAAATTTCCCTTATATTTCTTAATAATCTCATGATACCTGGCGCTTACTTCCTGATTCTTTTTATTAACAAAACTAATCCACTCGCTGCCGGTTTCTGCCTTACTTTCCTCTTCATTGAATTCATATTCATGAATCCCCAGCAGAGCCCTTTCATTAACTGCCCTTAATTTATGATCCATAAGGCCTTCAACCAGTTGTTTTACCAACGGGTCTTTCGATGCAAATAAGCGTAGAATTTCCTCCCTTTCCAACGCTGTAAATTCCGTCCCCATTTTGTTCTTGCATAAACAGGGATAAAGATCAGCAAAATCATCCATCGTTACACGGACAACTGCATCATACCTGCCAAATAATCCATTAACAACATCTACTTTATCGGTACCGCACTTTTTCAACTGTTCTATCTGCTCATGAAAATCTGTATTAAAAGAAAAACGAATGGCAAACTTGGTATTTTGATTCTCCCGGATAACATTTTCCGAAAAGGTCAGGTATTGCTGTGTAAGCCTGACACATTCAATTCCAATATTGGTATATGTATTAAACATCCTGACAATTTTTTTCTCATTTCTGCTGTCCAAATATTCCCCTTTGATATTCAATACTTCCGTAACCATCTCATAAATCTGCATCAGCCTCGCTGAACGAATGACAAGACAAAAATCAGCGGCTGCTATCGACCGGTAAAGATTATATTCCGCCTTTATCTTTTCGGGTTCATTTCTCTTATCCAAAACTCCAATAATCTTGTTTTCGTACTCAGTAAGAACCTGTTCAACATCCTCTACTCCATTACATTCCTTTGCTGAATTATAATCACAGATAAAAATCTGTACGATTCCAAGGAAGGGTTTCTCCGACAGAGCTTTTTTCTCTTTTCTTTCAGAAGGATCAGGAAGAGAAAAAACTGTTTTACCAGATTCCCTGGCAAACTGTACGGAATTCTGCAGCTGATACAGTCCAATCACCTTGCTGGATATACCCAGGCCATGCTTATGATTTACATCCTCAATCATATCGCAAAAAGCAATATATCCCTGATCCTCTTCAGTCAATTCCGTTTGTTCCATAAAATCAAAATAATCCAGCATAAAAAATACATTTTTATTATCAGAATATGTTTCCAGTTCTGCTGTATATTCAAAAGAGCATTGCTGTGCCTGATTATTGTTTCTGATTAATTTTATATTATGAACTTTTCCTTTATTCTTTTTCTTACACCCTGTCATCGTGTTTCCTCCCCATGGTTTATAGGCAAAAAAAGAAGGCCGTCGTTCAAAAACGAGACCTTCTTAATTCTTCGTTACGTCATTCAGTATACTTCTTTTTTGCCTTGCAACTATCTCTGTAAAATTTTTGGATTTCTTCATACTCTTTTATGGTAATTCTTTTATCTGCCCTATCTACAGGACGTGCAATCTCATGTGGCATAAATGAGTCTACCAAAGTTTCGTAATTTCTTTTTGGAACTTTCCACACAGATCTCACCTCCCAAAAGCTATACTAGCTATACTAGTAGTAACCACGGTTTATATAATATATAAACCGTGGTTACTACGATGTTTATCGTATCACACCGAAAAATAAACTTCAATTGAAACGCACGTTTTTCACATGACATCTGTTACAAGTCCCTTTTTCCAATTCTAAAAACAGTAGTATACTATATACTAAATCCAGAATGATGTCAAGCTATTTTGAGGTTTTTATATATTTATGTTTTAAAGCTATATTCTTTATTATATGCCATCCGACAGATATTATGAATATTCCTGATCTTCTTTGTCTCTACGCTCTATTTTTAACAGTTATTTCATTTACTCCTATTTCTGAACCCACTCTTCTATATGAAATCAAACAATCCGGTATCTTATTAAATAAGCGAATCTTATTGAATTCCATTTCAACTTAACGCTAAAATATTCTCCGATTACCGGACTGCCCGAATTCCCCATCCCCTATTATGTTTTCAAGGTACACTTTTTCTAATTTTACATTATTTTTACAGAATATTACTCCCATATAATGTAGCAAAGCGACATTTTTCGACATTTTTATATATTCTCCCTTCAATTTTTACCTTATACACTAAAAAATTTCTAGGTCAGCTTTTCTTATTTACAGCGTTATCCTTTTGGTTTCCTGCTGCCCAGGTCTTATTTTCCTGTGCCATATATTCTTCAATATTTCTCAGAAACTCTGCATCCCATTCATCCATATCATTTATGTGTGCATTCTTCCCATGTAAATAAAAGGTACGCTCCCGCTTCAGAAATTCGCTGCTCACCCTGTAATTTGTCCATTTCTCCTGAGCTCTGGTTACATTCAATACAAAAACCGATATGCTGGCGGCTAAAGAAAGCGCAATCAAAATTGCCTTTCCCCATCCGGCATACTTCGTTCCAAAATCAATTCCGTTCAATGCAGCAGCAATAATCGGGCACACACCGCCTATAAAAGTCATTATAACGTAAATTCTTTTATATTTGCAAGCATTTCGAATATACCATTTACAGCACGATTCAAAGCGCTTGTCCGCGATTCGTACCCCACTATTCTGCTGATTCTCTTTCGTAAATAGAAATTCGTTATCCTCAATTTCTCTTTTTGCTGAACACTTTTCTTTTGTACCCATAGTATCCCCCCTCTTCGACATATAAGTATTTTTACCGACATTTTATCAGGAATCATATTCTAATGCCTGCCATATATGGTATTACGGCTATAATTTATTCATCATATCTGCATTCCTTGATCTGTTTCATCTCTTCATCACAGGCTTTGTCCAACCCTAAAATGCTTGCCGCATACTTGACTTCAATGACAATCCCAACATCCGGATCTTCCGGTTCAATCAGGATATCACTGAATCCATCCCCGCGATGTCATTACCACAAACCTTTTAGATAGCTATGACAGGCTCTTGGAATTCAGGCATCAGCATCTGAATGATAACTTTACGCTGGATGGCATCGTCAGCGTCAGTGCAAGAGATAAAATTTTGAGGGAAATCATTTCCAATCTCCTGGCACATAGAGATTTCAAATGCCTATGTTGCAAAAATGGTTATAGAGCGTGACCGGTTTTATACTGAGAATGCCAACCTCTCACATGGTTTTGGCAATTTGGAACTTGCGACCTTTGCACCATTCCCCAAGAATCCGGCTATTTCAAAGGTCTTTCGTGAAATCGGACTGGCAGACGAACTTGGCTCCGGTATGCGGAACACTTATAAGTATACGCAGCTCTATTCCGGTGAGAAACCTCAATTTGTGGAGGGCGACGTATTCCGTACTATCATTCCATTGTGTGAGGCAAATGCTACTATGACTGTGGGGCCGACCACACAAGTCACCACCACAGTTACCACCCAAGATAAAGATAAACGGTTAGAAGCTCTTGTTGAATTTTGTAACATTCCACGCAGTAAAAAAGAAATGATGGAACACATGGCGCTTGCCAACACAAATCATTTTCGTAAATCATATTTGAAACCTCTTTTAGATTCTGGCAAGCTGGTTATGACAATCCCGGATAAGCACAACAGCCGAAACCAAAAAATACGTTAAAACATAAAGAAAAAGGCCTCCGATGGACCAACTGTTATCCACATTGCTCCCCGGAGGTCTTTCTCATATTTCTTATTCTGTTTTGGTACAATACCTTCTTAATCTTCTGCCAACTCCATCATCAGCCTGGCTCCGGTCTTCATACCCGCAATATAACTTTGTTTCTCGTAAGCTGCACACTGTTTAAACACTACGTTCATATACTCATCCGCCTCTTTATCCGTATCCACCAACGAGCGCAGAATCGTATCCAGCGGATCTCATTTTAATGTCCCTTCGTACTCATATTATACGCCAAGCCTTCCAAAAAATCATTAGAGCTTGTAAAATATATTTTTACTTCCTTGTCAGTATACCTAACCGCCAGATAGCAGGCCGTAAAAAAGCCAGAAAATCGACCGACATATTCTCCACCGATTTCTGGCCATCTATCCGCTGCAACACGTTTCAAGCAACTGTAAACTTAACCAATGTCATTTAGATAAACTCATCAAACAAAGTTTCTTTAATTCTTCCTTCGCCCTCTCATTTTTCTCATTCGTAATCAGCACACATTCCAGGTACATCCGGCACAGTCTCCAGTCGTTTTCCTGCTTTTTCTGAACCGCAGCATCTACAACATTATCCATGCCAATCTGCCGACATGTACTTTTTATATTCACAACCAATCATTCTGCCGCATCCGTGCAGCGCCCATCTCATTCATACAGGCAATGCTCTCATAGTAGTTATCTGACAACAGATAGACCACATAGCCTCGTCATGGATCGTTTCCCGCAGGTAATCATAGATGTTTTTGCCGATTGGAATTCCACAGGTGTAATCGCTCGAATACACTATCTGGTTTGTGCTTAAACCCGTCTTTAACAGGAGGTTTACAACCGCGTCTCCGTATGGCGTATCCTTGCTGGAATGTCTTAATAAAATTTTCTTATACATGGATATGTCTCTTTCTTAGTGCATGAGAGTCTGAGTGCAAATCCTTAGATCTTAGTCACACGTTTTCTAACATCCAGCGTCCAATCCCAAAGTTCATTTCGTATGAATCGACACAGTTCAGCACCCACCATTCTCTCCAGGTACTCATTTCTACACTCCAGTTCCCGTATCATATACTCCATGTGAAAAGCAGCA
Source organism: Eubacteriales bacterium (assembly GCA_030524545.1). Lineage (GTDB taxonomy): Bacteria > Bacillota > Clostridia > Lachnospirales > Lachnospiraceae > Blautia_A. The sequence goes on along the minus strand of JAUNGM010000007.1, from coordinate 21,581 downwards.
TGCTCTATTCTTTCGTATAATGGCATTTCTTGTGATATATCCGTACAAAAAATAAGTGCAGAATTCATAATCCCATCTTCAATATCCGCAGGAAAATCACAGATATCATCAATCAGCCAAAACAATTCCCCGATTAACTTTGCAATTTCCTTTATCTTGTTTTGATCAGAATCATAAGCAGCAATCTCAAATGATGCAGCAACAAATTCCACTGATTTATCTGTCAGACAACATAAATTCAGTTTCCCATCAAAGCTAGATAACGGATGATGATAAAGAAAAGTTTCTGAAGAGAAAGCCCTATCAATTTTATCTTTTAACGCCAAATACCTGCTGGAATCTATTTTCTCCTGTTTCGCCAAAAATTCAGCTACTTGCGTACCTAACGCCCAAACCTCGGGGAATCGACACCTCTCTAGCATCTCTCTATTCCAGAATAGTGACAATTCTCCGCACAAAGCTTCTTTTTCATCTGAAGAAAAACGCCGTGAATCCAGTATCTTATCCTCCAAACAACAAAATACGACAAAACAGGTTGCTACATATGCATAATAATCTGCATCTGGAAGCCCCAGCTCTCTCCGCCATATCCTAAATTTTTCCATATTAATTCTGGCATTCCTCCTGAGATCAAACCCATATGTAAAACGTATCTGATCCAGAATAGTATTCAACTGCTCTTCCAGCACAGCGTTTCTTTTCTCATTAAGATTTTCTGATTCCCAGTCACAGTGTTTTAAAACAAGTCTATGGTATATATAATTATAGTATTTCTGTTTATCAAACATTCCGCCGCCCTTCCCTCACCGATCTTTTCTGAAAATTGACTTATTGCACACTTACAGAATAAAAAATGCCTTATCACCCCTCTAATGTGAGCAATAAGGCACTTCTTATTTACCAGCTGCTATCATTACAGTCACAGCTACAATAAGAAATCCGGTTACATCCATCATTGCTGCATGACATCAGGATGTTCTGCCGTTTATCGTAGCCCAAATCCACTTCTGAAATAATCAGACTTTTAATCAATTCATTCATACTCATACCGTCTGTCTTTACCGCTACTGTTGCTTCCATAATCTCACCTCCGCATCTATATTTAAAATTAACTAGTTACCACTACTATCTCTGTTCCTTTGCCATCCGTTCGTCTATCTTTTTATTGAACACATATGCCGCCACTTTCTTTGTAGCTTCACAGTTTAGCATATTCGAGACACGCAAATCCGGACAGTCACCAGCACAATTGTACTTACAAAAGCAATCCTGACATTCCGGATAGTGAAACACATTCATGCTCCGAAGAACTCTGATCTTCTCCTCATCAATCACAATCTCTTTCGTTTTTTCGTCATATTTTCCAAACGAAAAAATTTCCGGAAGATTATCCCTTGTGCAAGATGTAATCCGACCTTCTGTCGTGATTGTCCAGTTCGGGATTCCCACTGCTCCACAAAACACCGTGCGCAGCTGATCAAATTTTCCCGTACCCGCCGTTCGTATCGGAATATTCTTACTGTAAGCATAATCATAAGCTTCCAACAGTTTTTCCGAATACTCCATCTCATCAGGGGGCTGCAGTTCCTTATTTCCCACTGCCCTGCCAAATAAATTCATGGGCTCCAATCCAACCATTTTTCCCGGGAATTCCTCGTTGAAGAAATCCAAAATCTCCTTCAAATACCGGACACTGTACGCTGATACCGTTACCCGAAATGCATAAGGCAGTTTGCATCTGTAAAAATATTTCGCCGTATCATACGCCCACTTGAAACTAGAGTCACCGTTTGCCAACGGCCTGTGCCTGTCCTGAATGAACTGGGGGCCATCCATTGAAAGAGATACCTGTGAAAAATGATCTGCAATAAACGATCGAACCTTATCTCCATATACTCCATTTGTCGGCATGCTGAATCTTGGAGTTACTCCTTGTTCTCGAAATGCTTTTTCACAATACAGAACTGCATACTGAAAAGCATCAAATTCCACGGTCGGCTCTCCTCCGCCTGCAATTGAGACATCTATATAGTTCTCTTTATTACGAATCTTATAGTCTCCAATCCGCCTCAAATAAGCATCCACATAGCATTTAATTTCCTCTTTACTCTGGCTCCGGTGTTTATCCTCGTCACCTGCCCGAAAATAACAATACTTGCAGCGAAGATTACAATTATCCGTCACCGGAATCGATATCTGCGGAAGAATCCCAATCGCAATCTCATGCAGCACATAAGGATTAATTAACTTTTTCTTCTTTAAATGATCAAAAAAAGCATCTGACATAGATGAATCATTTTTTTCAATGCTTTCTACTAGCTCATTCTTTATCACAGCCAGAAAGCTTCGAAGCGGTGCGTAAACAATCTTCGAATCCAGAGCACCAAACCGCTCTATAAAAAAAAGCTCCTCTCCGCGTATAATCATCCTCACACCTCCAATATAATTGAAACAAATAATATCATACTATTTTCTTTTTTACATCCACGTTTTTCCGAATTGTGTTCGTTTTTTCGATGCTTTGTTCTACATTTCCTTGTACTCTATAAGCATATCCATATAAATACGCAACATCTCTTTTTTCGCTACGGACAAATGGTTATATAGAAGCAGAAGGCTTCTTTCTTCTGCATTTAATCCTACAAAGCTCTTGCTTATCTGCCCTCCAGAATCATCCCCGTCCAGTTCCGAGTATTCCTCATTAATTGAGTTCAAACCAAACAATTCATCAATTGTGACCTCTAGTGCATTGCACAACTGCAGTAGTGTATAAAACTGCGGCTTTGTCTTTCCACTCAAAAGATCACTAGTCGCTGATGGAGAAATGCCTGCACGACGTGCGAGCGCATTATTCGATAAAGACTTCATCTGACACAATAGCCGAATATTTTGAATCAACTTCTCGCACTCTTTTTCTACGTTATACATTTATTCTTGATGCCCCATTTTCTGTAAAAGCATTTTTACCACTCTATCAAATGCCACAATTAACGCAAAAATAGTCATTATCGCTTCTACTATTTCCATAAATCTTTTATATGTTTTCACACCCTTCACCTCATACACGTTTTCTTGCAGCCTGAAGCCTCTGCTTCTTATCTTTTATGTTCAATTCCTCTGGTAATGATTCTATGGCTTCACCCAGCTCTTTCACTTTATTTTTTCCTTCGCTGTACAAATAGTTGTTACCTCCTGCGTCCAGAAACCCCTTCATTGTCAACTTCTTTCCCACATTGTTTTTTCCTCTCAAACAATTTTCCTCTGTTCCTGTTTGCTCCTTTACATATCTGTCCATAGCCCTACAAACGGAACCAATACCTTTTTCAAAATCTTTTGCCTTTTCAATAAAATCCCAAATCTTCAGAAATGCATCAGTAGTCACATTAAATGTCCCCTTGCCTGCCTTTTCATTTCCCTTTTGTTCATCTTTTCGCAATTTTTCAAATGCATCCCAGACATCCCCTTTATACATATCCCAATATGGACAGGAGAACTCGAAAATGTTGTTATTAATCGTACTATATACCTCACTCACTTTTTGTTTAAAAATATCTTCTTTTTTATTATACAGACAGTCGCTAACCGCATTTTCAAATTTCAGAAAAGGAATAATAATATTCATTGTAAGTTCAAGTCCAAGTTGTTCAAATACTTTATTACAGTCTAGTTGAACACCTTCATTAAATATCTTTTCAGCAGTCTGATATCCTTTTTCCCCAAATTTTGCCCCTTTCCTCGCATACCACACGCTCATTACGGACATAATCAATGCCAAAAAACTGATAATTGTATTTATGTTTTCTACAAAAAATTGAACTATTTTCATATATCTGCCTTTCGTTCCGTTTCGAGCCTTTTTGTCCAGCGTAAAACTCTTTTATACTTTGTTAACGATAAAAACACGGTGGATTAACTTTTCCATTTCTATTTTACTACTAAAAATACATCTTTGCCCTCTCGTTATACAGAACTACCACCTCAAAATAACTATGTATTTTCAAAACTCTTCATCATACTTCAAAAGCATATCCACATAAACTTCCAACATCCTTCTTTTCTTCGGAGACAGTGAACGGTATGCACTGATAATACTCTCTTCCTCTGAACTGAGTCCAAAATTTGCAAATAGCTCACCCATCGATATTTCCAATGCTTCGCAAAGCAACAACATTGTATAGATATATGGCTTCGACACCCCATTCATAATGTTCCATATGCTGGAGTCAGAAATCCCTGTGGCTTTTGCCAGAGCATATTGTGTTTTATTTTTCTGTTTGCAGATTATCTTGAATTTATCAAGCATATGTTGATATTCTTCATCAGGGTTGTACATTGTCTACCACCTTTACTTGCAATCATCACTTACCTTCATTCCCTACCCACCAAAACTCACTATCTTAACGTAAATAGTAACCATTACGGCAATTGTAATTTACCAATATTTGAAACATCTGTTAGCTGAACTGCCAAAACAGGGACAGAAAAAGAATTCCTGCTCTTTTGAAGCACTTACACAACTATTTGTAAAGGCGAACGCTTTGACGCTTACATATAAACGTATGTTCTGTATTTTTTCCTTTTTATTCTGTACAAATTTACTATCTTTTTCGATTAATACTCATTATGAATTGTTTATCAGTTATCTATTTTAATTGAGTACCAATATATCTTTACTGATTTACAATCAGTGCATGATCTTCCTCATTAGAGAAAGAAATAACGCCTTATTGCTGAAAAAAATATATGCCCCACTAAGAAAACAATATACCGCAATCCCGACACAGATTTCTATGATAACGCCTATCATATTCTCTGGAGCGCAAACACTTATTCTTCGAATAGCTACTGACATTAGCACTCCAACAATAATAAATGGTACTCCATATACACAGTATTTTTTTATGTTCAAATCTTGTCTCACAAAATACATTTGCAACACACACACTGTAGCTTCTGCAATTAAAGTTCCTATGACAGCCCCTAATGCTTCATATTTTGGAATAAATATCGTATTTGCGGCAAGATTGACAATAGCTCCAATAAGCACCGAAATAATATATGATTTATCTTTTTTATTCGGAAGTAGATATTGTGTTCTTATAACATTCGCGTATGAAAAAAATATCATAGTCGGAGCAATAGTAATCACCAACGGGACGCATGCTCTAAAATTCTCTCCAAAAAACAAAGGAACGAATTCTGGAGCAATTGAGGCTAATCCAAAAGTCATAGCAATACTTAAAAATGATACAAATAACATTGACATATCGATTAAATGATTTGCCTCACTCCTGTCTTTGTCCCCTGCCATACTGGACATTCTCGGAAGCATGACTATACCCAGTGCATTGATCAAACCAAGAGGCATATTAATTAACTTTTCTGTATTTTCGTAGTATCCGGTTTGAACCATGTTGCTTAAATAGCCTAACATAACTTTATCCATAACCTTGTATATACTGACAGCTATCACTGGTATAAATAAAACAACAATCTGTTTTATATGCTTAATGGTATCCCTTTTATAAATTTTTACCTTATTAATATGCGCAGGTAGAAAGGGCCACATTACAACTTGAGTAACGATAATGCCCACAGACATGATAAGGGTATATTTCCCTAAATCAGCCTCAGACTTAACAAATATAAAGATCAAACCAACCGTACATATTTTTATAAATATGTTGCGCATCGTTGTTAATTTAAATTCTTCCATCCCAAAGAAAAACCAGTTAATATCTATTACCGCAGAAATAACATTTAATATCATTATGGATGAAACAACGCGCATTTCTCCTGATAATGATACCATCCATACAAAATAGCATACACAGCATAATAAACCGGTGAACAATTGACATGTATATATTTCCCAGAACGTTTTACTCAATTCATTCTTATCATCTCTAGCCATAGCGCAACTTCGATTGCCATAATTGTTTATGCCAAGCATTGCAATTAACATAAAATAATAAGATATGGAATAAGAAAATGCATAAGTACCTATCTTTTCTGGCCCTAATACTCTTGATAAATAAGGCGCCGTCAATAAAGGCAAAATGATATTTAGTACTTGAAATAAGGAGTTATACAGATAATTACTTTTTAGACTTTTTGGCATATGTATTTCCTCTTTTCATCGCCAGAACTCTATCATATACTTCGCATGTCCGTATGGTATTCTTCACTGCGTCAAAGTACTCATGAGCAAATTCAACCGCATTCCGTCCCAATTCATTTCTGTATTCGACATTATCAGCCAATAATTCACATTGCTCAATGAGTCCTGCAAATGAATGATAATCAAATAACAAGCCAGTTTTCTGATCCAATACCAATTCTGTAATACCACCTATATTAGAAGCCACAGAAGGAACCCCCATAGCGCTAGCTTCAATCACGCTCCTGGCAAAATGTGGCTGCTGAAAAGGCACAAGCATAATGTCGGAAGAAGCAATAACCTGCGGTACATCTTTTCGAAAAGGCAATATATGGATATTCTCCATTCCCACACATAGCTCTTCAACATCTATTAAATACTGAGTTCGGTTATCCGGAGTCGCACCTACTAGACATAAATGAATGTCTTTTCTTCTTTTCAGCAACGGAAGAATGCTTTTCAGCATTTCAAGAGCACCATTTTCTGGACTGATTCTTGCCAAATAGAGCATAAGAAAATCCTTTTTGGAAATTCCCAACTCGTTTCGAAGACATTCCGATTTGACATCTGTATTATATATCTTAAAATCAACAAAATTGTAAATGATATCTACAGGCAATTGAGTATGTAAAGAATCTGCGTCATATTTCTCTATCGCTATGTAATGATCCACGCTAGAATCATTTAATTTCCGTAGAATATCTCCCCATATTCCATCCAACAAGGGTTCTCTTACATGACAGACTATGGGGATTTCTGAATAATGCTTTCTGATGGCTTTTGCCGCGAACGCTAAGCATGTACTGTTCAAATGAACAATATCTGGATTGACTTCTCTCATTATTTTTGCAATTCCAAAGTATGTCGGAATAACGTGTCTCATATTAAAATAGAGCATGCCTGGGCTCATTCCAGAAACCGTACTTCCATGCCAAGCCCCCATCTTAGGAGCATACAATATCTTTGCTGCAACAGACTCAAACAGTTTTTTATTGTCTTCAAAGTCTAAACAACATAACACATATGGATCATATTTCATCTTATCCATATGATCAATTAAAAAAGCTAAGCTTCTTGGAGCGCCTCCTTGGTTTCCGCCATGATGAAAAAACAGAACTTTAATTCTTTTATCGCTCATTCATCTTGTCCCCCTTACAACTTTCTTATGAATCTTGCCGGATTCCCAGCCCATACTTCGTTATCGGGAATGTCTTTTGTAACAACAGAGCCAGCTCCTACAATACTGCCCTTTCCTATGTGTACCCCCTTTAGAATGATAGAATGGGCACCAATAAATGCCTTCTCTTCGATCACAATCGGCGCACATTTAGGAATATCAACATCTGGCTTTCCTCTCAATTCAGCGTCTAAAGAATGGAAATCCGTATCATAAATTTTACAATCCGCGCCAATCAAGACATGATTCCCAATTGAAATCTTATTAAAACAAACAATACACGCATTTGATATGCCCACGTAATTACCAATAACGATTTCCGCGTCTCTTCGAGTATAAAGAGTTGTATAATCATTTCCTCCTAAAACATTAGAATGTTTTGATGAATTGATTGTCACATTATCTCCCAGAATCAATTTGCCTCTACCACGACGATAGATTCTTCCATTCACTTTAAGGTTTTTTCCTATCTCAGAAGGAAAAATCGAAAACTGAATTTTATTATTTATCCAATTAACCATTTCTTCACTCCTTCAGGAACCATCTTATTTCAATGGTATTTTTTTGACTTTGCTTTTTGACAAATGATCGGAGCAACATTTCCACACCACATTTTCCAAAAAAGTCCAGCAAATATGACTTCAATCTGACTTTGAGATACCAAGTTTTAGATTTAATTCGAGATACTCCATTTCTCACCGCTATTTCGCAGCTTTCTTTTTCAGTAAGCAGGCTCTTCTTTTTGCTCACACCGCCTAGTCTAAAACAGGATAAGGTCGCATCAATATATTTAAACTTTGCGCCTTTCATATACATTTTGGATATTAGTTCAAAATCCATTGCGCATTTATGTTCTAAGCTATACCCTCCATATTTCTTATAAGCGTCCCTTTTTATGAACGTTGCGGGATGACTCAGTATCATATAGAGAGGCAAATTGCTCAAATCCGCTCCCGGCTTATAGGTGTAAGCGCCAGTCTCAGAAAACATAATAGAGTTTCCATAATACACATCAAAATCTCCTTCTTTTTCAACAATCTCCATCAGAGTACTGATTGCTTCTCTATTTAAAAAATCATCAGAATTGACGATACCTATAATATCTCCAGTAGCTGCCTTTATTCCTTTATTAAAAGCATCACTTATCCCATTATCTGGCTCTGAGATTAATGTAGTTATATGGCTTCTATAATTATCTAAAATCATTAACGTACCATCTGTTGACCCACCATCAACTATTATATATTCAATATCAGGATAGCTCTGTTTTATAATACTAAGAATTGTTGCATCTATAGTTTTTTTACTATTATACGTAATTGTAATGAGAGAAACTTTCAATATCTTAATCCCTCCATTGTCCTATGTATTATTCAAAATCCTTTTTTTCCAGGTGGAGATTGATCCAGTTCTCAATTGAATCCACTTCTCTTGCTGGATTGCCACAAATCACTGAATTGCCCGCATGGCATCCTTTTACAACACTTCCGGCGCCAACTATTGTGTTATCCTCTATTACAGTTCCTGGCAAAATAATGCTTCTCGCACCTATGAAACAGTTATTTCCGATACGTACCTCTTTCTGAAATTTTTTTACCGTTTCAGCACCAGATCCAAACTTATAGGATAGTCCCTTTGCAATTGAGTAATCATGCGTCAGTATTATCACATCACGGCTTATAGTTGTGCCCCCCCCCACATGAATCATGCTATAATCCGCCCCATCAAAATATGCGGATGGTGCAATATATTCTTGCCCATGACCAAGTAAATCTACAGAAATATCTATTCCCTTCATACGCAGGTACTTTGGATAATTTTTCTGATAGAATGATCCAGGTATTTTCTCAGTAATCTTAATTATATCTCCTAATACAGTTAACAATACCTTTTTAAGAAACATAGTTATTTCCTTCCTCTTCTTTCGTCATTAGTATAAATAATACTATAAAGAACCACATTCCATTATTAAAATAGTGACCATACCTTAATAATCTAAGTAAAAAATAAGAGACATTCATAGCACCGATGATACGCTCAAAGCTATTACTTTGCTTTGGCCAGAAATGTAGCAGAAAAGCTACAACTCCTGTAATACCCATTACACCTAATTCAGATATAATTCGCAAAAGCAAAGAATTAGCATCTTCTTTATTAAAGAAATAGATTACTTTTGATACTGGTAATCCATTAATGAAACGCTCATAAGAAATTGGATGCGAACCAATACCGCTTCCTAATCCCCATGAATTTAAAAAGCTTTTTATGGCGATTCTCATATTAATAATTATAGTCTGACTACTAATATTAGCAGTAGATAAATTGCGTGATTCATCCGAAATCAAAGCAAGTGTGTCATTGATTCGCTCACTAAAATCTCCAATCTTTGTATACGCAAAAATGAAGCCTGCAATACCTAAAAGAAACACGATAATCTTTTTAGGACTATGCTTATATTCCAGCCAAATAAAAACCACACCGATAAATACTCCAATATATCCCGCAGATGAAAAAGTTGCCAGGAATCCCAATAAGAGAATTATAGCCTCTGTAGTTGACATAAAAGAACTCAGCAGCTGTTTAGACTTACCCCAGAAAGAATACAAGGCTAAAAATACCATAGGCAATAAAATCAATGCACATTCAGATGGCTCTTGAAAAAAAGTTGAAGCTCTATACAATGAATTCGCTGGTGCAAGTTGGCCTTTTACTATCCATCTTAAATCATATATAATGTTAATATGTGCATAAAAGGCAACCTGCTGAATTACTGCAAACGCAGCTATTATAGTAGCCAATTTCTTATAAACAATAAGAGCCTTCATAGCATTGCTTTTATTATTGACACTCGTTCTATAAAAAACATAGCTGATTGTTATTCCTACAATTTGTTTTAACGCCAAAAAAGCAGTATTGGCCCCCATTAGAATACATACTACACTATGCAAAACAAGTAAAAGCATTACCATGAAAAAACTTTTTTTTACTTTGATTCTTCTTGCCGCAAATAGTAATAATATTACTTGAACCACCAAAATAAACTCTGGTTGTATCGTTCCACACAAAAATATCAACACGATGCTAATCGTTAGCAAGGATGGTTTTGTTACTATACATTGATCCATTATAATCATCCTTTTTTATTATTCGTTCATACAGTTCTAAATATTTACGATACTGGATATTCTTATCATATTTTAACGCACTGCGACGTATTAAGTCCTTTTCAATTGGTTCTGATGCTAGAAGTTTAATTTCATTCCACACTTGCTTGACATCACCAGTTGAAACTACTATTCCACTTTCTTCACTCACTACTTCTGGCAACGCAGTGCTATCATAAACTATAACAGGAGTTCCACATGCCATAGCCTCAACTGTTGGAAGACCAAATGTCTCCTCTATGCTAGCATTAAAATAAATATCAGCAGCTGAATACCATGCCACGAGTTCTTCCACTCCATTTGTTCGAGGCAAACACACAATATCATCTGGCATATCTTTAATCTGCTTATCATTCAGACCAATTAGTACAATAGCATATTCCTTGGTTATCATTTTATTCAACTCAATGAAATCTTCTAATCCTTTATTATTCGACCATGTACTGGCTACACCAAGTATAACTTTTCGATTTACCAGATTAAATCTTTGCTTTATATCTGAATCGATTGGTCTAAACACCGTCAAATCAATCCCATTATATATCGTATCAATAGGATATGCATTCAGAAAAGATTGGTGAGTCACGTTTTCTAACCATTTCGACACAGCAACGATATGCATATTGCTTAATCCAGTAAAAAGAGACTTCTTTTCTTGATAGTTTTTCTCGCTACGATCAAAATAACTAGCCGGATATGAACTTAGCTGTGGGCAGCTAAGACACTTTGTCTTCCACTTGTTACATCCGATTGCTGAGAAATGGCAACAATGCCCTGTAAATGCCCAACAATCATGCAGAGTCCAAACAACCGGTTTTCCACTCTGTTTCAGATAATCAAAAAGAAGCTTAATATTGATATAATATCCATGTAAATTATGTAAATGTATTACATCTGGATCATACGTTTTAATGTATTCTATCAACTTTGCAGTTGCGAATCGTGAAAAGAAACCTGCTCTGTCCGTCAAACGCGTTAATACGCCATCTAAATACACATTTACAATCGAACCAATTCTGTAGTAGGGCACTCCTTCAGCTATAGTATTTCTAGCAAATGCTACCCTTCCATCATGACCATTATCTTTCAATACATTATATAAATCTACTGCAATCCGCCCCGTGCTCAAATTTCCAAAAATATTTATTTGGAGTACTTTCATTGCTCTTCTCCATTATTCTTATTCAACCGTAACGCTTCTTGCCAAATTTCTCGGTTAATCTATATCCAGCCCCTTTGCAACGCTAGACAGTCTTGTCAAAGGACTGCAATACTGATGCCATTGTAACGAACTTATCTCAATATCAATTTTTTTATATATTGCAGATAAGCTTTGCTCCCAATTGCAAGTCCACTTGATGGCAGTGAGAATTGTGAGATAAGCAGAACCTTCATTTGTTTCCCTCCAACCTCTTTATCACTCTCGCTGGATTCCCAGCAATCACACAGTTATCTTCAAACCGTCCACATACTACAGCTCCCGCTCCAACCACACAGCCATTGCCAAGAACCGTACCCTTCAAGATTATTGAATTACAACCAATAAAACAGTTTTTTTCGATATGTATCTCTTTACTCGGCACATAATCACTATCTCCTCCATCCGCATCACGAAGCAACTTATTTCTTGCTTCAACTTCAATCGGATGGAAGTCATTGTCCAAAATCTTGCAATTACCACCGATGCAGGTATTATCTCCAATATAGATGCCTTTCCGAGCATAAATCGTTGCACCACTTATACCGACATTGTCGCCAATATCAATTACAGCTCCCGGCACGCGGGTAACGATGATTGTCCGACTGTACAGGCCAACCAGATTGCTGAGGAAGCTACTCTTTACTGTAACGTTCTCACCAATCTTTAGCTTGCCCCCACCCTTGTTGAAAATAATCGGCACCCCTTTCAGCAAGAGGTTCTTTCCATATTCAACTTTTGTTATTTTCATAACCAGCTTGAACCAGTTACTGTTCATTCCTCTTGTCTCCTATTACAGTTTCAATATTTCTTCAGCATACCTTTTAACGCTCACATCTCTAGTCAATTTCTCTTCCAGATACTTTCGACCATTCATGCCCATCTGCTTTACTTCACTGTTATCATCATTTTCAATGTACCAGCGAATAATATCGGCAACCTCAACATAGTCTCCCGGCTCACAGCATTTTCCACAATTGCACTCTTCAATCAGACCTCTAACCTCAGTTCCATTCTCCAACACACCGATGATTGCTTTTCCGGCAGCCATGATTCCATATGCCTTTGACGGGCAGGACACGCCTTTGATACCCTTTGCGTTCACACACCAATGAACATCACCGGCATTCAAGCTGTAAATCAAGTCTACTTTATCTTGGTAGGGGATAAAAACAATGTTTTCAAAATGATGCTTTTTGCTGTACAAAACCAGTTCATCAAGTACAGAGCCGGCACCTACGAATACAAATACTACTTCTCGCCCCTCTTTTGTCTTGGGGCCTTCCTCGTAACCCCCCGTCAATGTATAACCCTTTCGGAACTGCTTTAGTACCTTAATCAACTTTTCAAGGTCATAGTACAAACCGATGTTGCCGGAATACATAATGACAAACTTGTTATCCAGTCCATACTTTTTCTTGAATTCAACTACCTTTGGATGATTCTCTGGCAAAGGATATATCTCGCTCTCATCGATCCAGTTGTTGATCATCACTGTCTTAGGTACCCTTTTATCCCGGAAACGTTTTTCTATCGTCTCCACCAAATCGCGGCCGACTGTGATAATCAAGTCACTCCTCTTGCAGCTGAACTTATCAAACCATAGCATTACATCTGTAATGAACTTGCTTTTGCTATATCCGACCGCAAGAACCTGTTCAGGGTTAAAGTCCTGAATATTGTAAATGTACTTGGCATGTTTTATCCATTTCCCCCATACACCAAGTAAGCCGCCCAGTATTGGCGGCTGCGAAATGGAAAAAACATAATCCATTTTCCCAACCTTGAAAGTCACCGCCATCGCTCCGAAGAAATAGGAAACAATGTTCTTAATACGACTTTTCTTATCAGCTTTACTGAATTCTGGCACTCGGATGCGAAGCACCTTTACTCCGTTGATGTTTTCTTCGTAGTATTTTTGAGTTTTGTATTTATCCTCAATGGTTCCAAGATAAGACGGAACTGCACAAATAACGGTAATATCAAACTTATCCAACATTCCTTCCGCAAGTTCACGAAGAATCTGACCGGTTGATGCAGTATCCGGTATATAGTAGTGTGCATAAATGAGCAGCTTCTTCTTTGGCATCTCTGCATCCCCCTCCTAGGTAACTTCATTTCTCTATGTTTAATCACTGTGCTTGTCATTGCCATCCAATTACACCAACGCACAATCCCACACCCGAATCTCACTATCCTGGAACACGCCTTTCAAGCGTTCTTCTATCTGCTCTTTATGTACTTCTTTCTTCAGTACCACTTGGAGGAATCCGCCGCCTCCGGCGCCGCAGATCATTTTTCCGTCCACATACTCATCAATGGCATCAAAAATCTGGTCGATCAGGGTATTTGTGCTTCCGCCGTCAAGCCGCTTGGACAGTTCCCAATGCTCCGACATTAGTCCGGCAAACGCATCAACATGTCCTCTTTCCAGCTCAAAGCGCATCAGCGCTGCCGTCCGCTGGATTTCATTCAGTGCAAAGACTGCGTCCGGCTCATTTCCGATATATCTTCCTACCACATCCCTCAGCAGGTTTCTGGCAAGCCTCCGCTGTCCTGTGTAGATCAGGCAGAAACGTTCCTGGAGTTCTTTTTTGGCTGTCTCCGGGATGTCCAGATGCTGTACATGGATGTTCTGCTGCAGGCCCGGCATGGAAGTAATGTATTTAATTCCGGTGGTCACACCGCCTGCCTGATCCTGCCAGCCGCCTCCTGTGGACATGATCTGTTCCATCAGAAGGACAAGCCTGTAAAGATCATCTTCGCCATGCTCAATTCCCACAAATTCCAATAACGCCTTTACACAGGCCGCTGCAAGGATACTGCTTGTCCCAAGGCCGCTGCCTTTAGGAACCCCGGTTACCTCGGACTGCATCCGGAAGCCTCCGCCCAGGCGCTTTAAGATTTTGCTCAGGTCGCCGCCTTCTGCCGGGATGATCCCGCAGGCAAGGAGTGCCGCCTTCTGCAATACAAAGGGGTCATACGGGTCGCCCACCTTCTGGAGCTCCCTGATATCGGTAAATTCCCCGTGGGTGCCCATGTCATTGCTGTGGAAAACCACTTTTTCTTCTTCCAGGCGTTCCAAGATCACTTCCACAGGCATACTTCCGTTTAATACAATGGCTGCATTCAGGACTGTGCCGCCTGCTTCATTGCAGTATGGCGGGGTGTCGCTCCAGCCGCCTCCCCAGTTCACACGGAGCGGCAGCTTAACAGAATGCCTGCCACAGACGATCCTGCAGTTTTTATTCTCTTCCATGTGTTTTTTGGATTCCCCCCGGATACTGTCACTAATGATCTGGAAGCACTCACTGATATATTTCTCGCCTTCATTCCCGCCCAGTGCCGTGCCAATATAATAATGCAGGCGCAGCGCCTCGCTGAAATCCGCACGTGCAAGTCTGGAGGACAGCCATTCTTCCTGTGTCCTGGTCAGTTTCTTATTTTTGAAATAGCCTTTCACACTGCTGGCCGGTTCGGCTGCACTGATCTTCTTTACCAGTGCATCCACAGCAATCAGCTCCTGCATATGCTGGTCCCAGGCGATCAATGCATCCGGATCCGCATCCCGGAACCCGGAACACAGGCTCTTTTTCTCACAGTTTCTCCATTCACTCAGGTTTCCGGCACCCTGGCTCAGACCATATACATTTAATGCCGCATGGACTGCCTCACCAATCGTACTGCAGACGGGATAAAGTTCTGCATCCCAAAGAGAATGGTTCGATTCTTTCCATACCTCGTTTTTATGGATTCCGTTTTTCACCAGAAAGTCCTGCAGCGTGGATGTTAAAAAGCTGCTGTCCTCTTCCAGGCTGCCTTTCGGGTCATCCCCCACGCCGTAAATCCGCACGACAAACCTTCCGTCTTTCAGCTTCAGGCCGTGCAGCACTACATTATCCGGAATCGTCTCATCCTGGATATCCACATAGGACAAAAGGACATGGTTCCCCACAGACGCCCTGCTGTGGACATAGCTGCATTCTAAATATGTACCATGGCCGCAGGCGGCCTTACTGGACAGGACGCTGTTATACCCTGACACCTGTTTGTGGGCAATACTGCTGTTTACGCATCTCTCCCAGCCAAGCTGACTGTACTGCCCGATTCCCTCTGACAAGAGCCGCATGATCTCCCTTGTTGTCCCGAAATGGACAAATTTCGCCGGAGCCAGGCGCAGCAGCTTCATTCGGTACGGCCTAAGTACATTCCAGACGGCTGTCCTTGCAGATTTTAGTTCCTCCGAATATCCGCCTTCCGGCTTTTCTTTGTAAAAATCTTCCAGGGATGCTTCCCTCCCAAGAGGGTACAGAAAATCCGCATACAGGGACAGGCGCACCTTTTCATTCACATACGTATCAAACAGTTCCCGGTCTGCAGTTCCATCTACAGAAACCAGGCTGTATAAGGAAGCCATCATTTCCGGTGAAAAGATAACCGCCCCCGTATCGATATCCACATATCCATCCTCATTCACGGCACCTGCTGCCCTCAGTGTCTCCACGGACTGTTTCTGCAGGCACCTTGCCACATAGCCGTCTTCCCCGCGAAGATAAACACCATGGTCTTTTCCGGTATCCACATGTTCCTTGAAGGATAATGCTGCCGCACCGCCTCCCGGATAATCAATCATCAACGGGTTAAAGAGAAGAAGCACATCTCCAGACAGCAGCAGCATCCCTTCTCTGATTCTGGACGGGACTCCTGCCATGGAGATCAGGAATTCATCAAACAAGGTAGATGCATTTCCGTTTGGCAGTTCCCGCGGCACAGGTGAAAACAGCTTTCCAAGTGCGGAATACTGGGGAACCCGCTTGCTGTCACCGCCGGAATGGATCACCAGTACGCGCAGCCCGTGAAAGTCCGCTTTACCTTCCTGTTCCGCAATGTACCTCAATACGGAAAGTGTAGCACCGCCGCTTCCCACACGTTTCCCATCCGGATCCGGCAATACTGCAAAATGTGTTTTCGGCGGCAGGAGGCCTTCGTCCCTTCTCTGCCTGAGTTGGGCACGAAACCCTTCTGCCTGCTGCTCGTTAGATGCTGTCAGGATAAGATAATCCCAGCATGGAAAGCTGCTTCTGTGCAGGGATCGCTGGTAATCATCCCAGGCATCCGTATATACTTGTGCATGAAACAAAGAAACTAATTTATCCTTCACAAAACTCCTCCACCAAAACATAACTGAATTCTTTTCCTGGCGCATCATTCCCCCTGCCCGGACAACACCGCCCGGACAGTGCTGAATATAATCTTCCAATCCACCAGGAAAGATCTTTCCCGGATGTATTTGATATCCAGTTCCATCCATTCTTCAAAGCTTAAATCGTTCCGATGCGGCTGGATCTGCCAGTAACAGGTCAGCCCCGGCTGCACATAAAGACGCTGACGTTCATACTCTCCGTACTGCTCTGCTTCTCTTGGAAGGGCAGGTCTCGGTCCTACGATGCTCATGTCGCCTTTGAAGATATTCCAGAGCTGGGGCAGCTCATCAATACTTGTCTTTCGGATGAAACGGCCGATCCGGGTGATCCTGGGGTCGTCCTTGATCTTAAATACCGGCCCGTCCATCTCATTCTGTCCCAGCAGCTCCTCCAGCTTCTCCTCTGCATCCATGCACATGGAACGGAATTTGTAGAATTTAAACTCTTTGCCATCCCTTCCTACACGAATCTGCGAAAATATGGGGCTGCCTTTGGGGTCATCTATGTATATCAAAAGTGCTGTGATCAAAAGAAGCGGGGAGAGCATGACCATCGCCGCACCGGAAAAAACCACATCCTGTGCCCTGCGAAAAACCCAGTATCTTCTTTTTTTCTGAAGCTGCTCTTTTCGGTCAAGAGAAATCACCTTTGCTCTGCCATGATTTATGTTCCCCGTTCTGTCCGATGCTTCATCCGTTTCATAGGCAACATTCTCCATAGCCAATGCTCCATCCACTTCAAAAGCAGTGCGCTCCACCGTCGGCGATTCATCCGCTCCACAGCCATCATTCCTGTGCTTTCGGGCAAATGTTTCATTCCCTGGTTTTTTCATAACCTGTTTTCCTTTCCTGGCTGAAAAAGAGATTCCTAAAGTCTCCCTCTGCTATTTTCTTTCATGCTCTAACTGAGCCTGTACCGCACATGGGAAAGATGCGCCGCTTCTGCGCAGCTTTCCCATATACGGGACATTCCTTTTGTTTTGCAGACACTCATTACCATTTACAGTAAGCTGCAAATGGTAATGAGTAAGTTTAAGTTCTTTTAGTTGAGCTCTTCTACATCAACCTTCCTAATATCAATTACAAAAGCAAAACCTTCCCGCGGCTGAGTAAATGTGATTGTTTTATTCACCAGATCCACCTCATCTACCGGGATAACGATCCACTTCTGTTCTACGGAGTCATAATATACAACTCTCAGGTCTTCCGGTTTTGTATCATCCGTCAGATCCGGAACTTCTTTTTTGGCTACAATATCTGTTGCGCCGACAATTCTGTTTCCATCTGCATCATATGCACAGGTTGTAAAAATTGGAGTCAGCAGGGATGCAGCTTCGATCACACCCTCTTCTTTGGCCGGGTCATTCTCATCCAGGAATCCGAACCGAACGGCATCAACCACCAGCTCATCATAAAACTTCTGATATTCTTTCTGGAATTCCTCGATATCCCTGTCTTCCGAATTTTTACATTCCAGATAAAGGTCTACCAGGTCTGAAACCAGCTTGCCTTCGCCTTCTTCGTTCGCATCTACTGTTTCTGCAACAAATGCAAGGTAGGTTTCCCACTCTCTCTGGGTATCCAGGGTAGAGCTGGTGATCACGGTTCCTTCTTTGTTTTCTCCTGTAGCCGGATCCACAAAAGTTCCTGTGCTCTCTGTAGTTGTCTCCAGAACTGTGCTTGGTACTGCCAATACAGGCGTTGCTGCAAGTGAGATGGTCATCATTCCGACTGCCAACATTTTGATAAATTTGCTCTTCATTTTCTTTGCCTCCTATTTCTTTTTATAAAAAATTTGTAATACCAACTGCTGTAATGCCTCTTCGTCTACATGAAATTCATCATGGTATTCGCCGGAATGATCCGTTCCCTGGACGGTATAGCAGTCCTGCTCCGGGTCAAACTGGTATTCCATTGCCATTTCTGCAAAGGACGAAACTTCACTCAGCCCTATATTGGTCATTGTATTGGAGAAAACAGCTTCCATACGGGAAACTGTGCCGGAAAAATCCTCAGCCAGAAGGGTCTTCAGTTTTTCCAGATAAGCTTTCATATAGATTTCCTGTCTTCTCATTCTCCCTGTATTCGAATACTCACGTTCTATGTCGCGGGATCTTACAAAAAGCTCCACGTTTTCAGAAGTCAGGGTCAGGGACGTCCCTTCCTTAAAACTTTCATCCAGATACTCCAGGCTGTCGTCCGGAATCTGCACGTTAAGTTCCCCCACCAGGTTATGAAAAGCTGGCAGCGCTGAGAGGTTTCCTGCTGTGTAATATACGATCGGAATGCCATGGAACATCCGGGAAACCGCTTCCTGCGTCATCAGGCAGCCTTTTTCTTTTCCCCCGGCAAATGCATACGCCAGCGTCAGATGCTGTCTGTTCCATCCCCTGTCATTCCCAACTGCGTCAAAAACGCGGACATCTACCATAGAATCACGGGAAATCTCAATCAGCTTGATGCATTTATTTCCCCTATCAAAAACAGCCAGAGAAATAAAATCGGACTGCCCTGTCATATCCTCACCTGACGTATCGATTCCCATCAAAAGTACGGTGATCAGATCCGTATTATATTGGTAATCCGCGCCGTCCACATGGATTCTCCGGTATTGATGCTCCGCATCAGCCGCCTCGGTTCCGCTTTTTGCATCCTTACGGTTATCCTCATACATCCAGAACAGCAGGATTCCCGTAACCAGCATCGCAATTATGATCACAGCAGCTTTTGCGATTCTTCTGCGCCTTCGGCGCTTATGGTGTCTACTTCTCTCCATAGCCATATTTGTAATATCCGGAATAATAATAGTAATCCTTCTGGTGCTTCTTCACCCGGTTGAGAATCACTCCCAGTAATTTGCATCCGCTCTGTTCCAACTGCTCTTTTCCTCTCTTCACAGCGGCCTTTTTGCTGAAATCATTGCGGACCACCATCAGGGTTCCATCCGCATTTCTTCCTACAATGGCAGCATCAATGACGGAGCCGATCGGAGGAGCATCCAGAATGATGTAATCGTATTTTTCCTTCAATGCCTGGATAAATACCGTAAACTTCTGGCTGGAAAGCAGTTCCGAAGGATTGGGCGGCACCTGGCCGCTGCAGATGACCGAAAGGTTTTCGATATCTGTACTGTGGATGATCTTCACTGACTGGCTAGTGAGCAGTTCACTGAGTCCCTCCATTTTTTTCCCACCGTGAAAACGGTGAATCAACGAGGACTTCCTGAGGTCACAATCCACAAGCAGTGTTTTTTTCCCAAGCTCCGCAAAACTCCTGGCAAGCTGCAATGCGATCGTTGATTTTCCTTCATTCGGAAAAGTACTGGTAATATTGATGGTTTTTATATCGTTGCTGTAAATGATGTTTGTTCTGAGCGTATTCATTGCTTCTGCCACAGCAAACTCCGGCTCCATCACTTTAAACTCTATCATGCCCATAAATTTCTTATCCCCTTACCACTCTACATTTTTCTTCTGAGGCAGATTCTTATAGGAACAACTGCTGCTCTCCGGAACAATACAAAATACCGGAAGGCGCAGAACCTGTTCCACATCCTTCACCGAGCGGATCGTATCATTCATCAGATAATTCAATGTGATCACACCCACTACAAGCAGGATTCCCAGCATTGCTCCCATCATCAGGTTTTTGCGGTGGGAAGGACTTACCTTATCCCAGTCCACTACCGCTTTCTCTATCAAATACGGCTCTTTGGAATCAATCTCTTTGACGCTTTCCATACCGATTTCCACCAGCTTGTTCACAATCTCACTGGCCAGCTTTGGATCTGCATCTTTGATGGCAACACGCAGGATACGGGTGTCATCCTGGTTTGTCAGCTCTACCCGTCCCTTCAGCTGCTTCCAGGTCATTTCCAGGTCAAGCTGATCAATTACTTCCTCCAGGATCGGACGGCTGGTAAAGATCACCTCATAGTCTTTGGTCAGCGCAGCGCCAATCTGCAGATCCTGCAAAGAAACAACTTCTCCTGATCCCCGCATATAAACCATAGAGGAAGCTTCATAAATCGGGGTTGCAAGCTTAAATGTATAGACCCCTGCCAGAAGCGTCCCAACCACAAATCCGATCAGGATCATCCACCATCGCTTCAAATACTGCTGGAATAAGTCCTGAAGATCGATATAGTCTGAACTCATGTTATTCCTGTTCACATCCACTTTTGCCTTTTCCAAAACCTTCTCCTCATCTTTCTCTGGCATTATTTGCCGGATTTTTCGTGAAGTAACATACTTTGTGAATAAATCATTACGATTTCTCTTATCAATTATTTAGTGTACTGGAAAAATCTCCATAAGTCAATTCATATTTTGCATAATATTAGCATAAGCTGTGCCCGAAAAGACATTAATTTTGCCTTTTCGGGCCATTTCTCTGCTCCAAATGCTTCCATATATTTCGTGTATTATGTTACTTCAAGAGTTTTTCAGAATCTGAGCATATCTATCTGCTTCTTTTTTGTTTCCAAAGATGAGTGTACATAATAGGTAAGTGTTATATTTGTATTCGAATGCCCTAATATTTCACTCAGAGTTTTTACATCCATTCCCACCTCCACGCAGCGTGTTGCAAAAGTATGGCGCAGGAAATCCAAACGTTTGGATTTTCTCCGATATCCAAACTTAAATAAAATCCAAACCTTTTACAGATGATGCAGGAAA
>JAUNGM010000024.1 GCA_030524545.1 Eubacteriales bacterium | reverse complement strand
AAGAATTTTCGAGAATCGTATGTGTTTCACTGTTTAGTTATCAAGGTTTCTGTCTCTCGACAGCTTGTTTATATTACCACAACTTCCTTTATCTGTCAAGAACTTTTTTAAGTTTTTTCAGAAGTTTTTTTGTTGTGTCGTGTTGTTTTCAGCAACTCGTTTACTTTATCATATAATCGAAAGCTTGTCAACACTTTTTTAAGTTTTTTTCAAAACTTAAACGGAGAAGGAGGGATTTGAACCCTCGCGCCGCGTTAGCGACCTATACCCTTAGCAGGGGCACCTCTTCGGCCTCTTGAGTACTTCTCCAGATTCCGAACTCTATAATTTCTTATGAAATTCGACTGCGCAATTTCCACAGCGCATGGATTATTATATCGAAGAAAACCCGTCTTGTCAACGGGTTTTCTTAACTTTTTTACTTATTTTTTTCTTCCTATACTCTATTTTCATCCCAACCGCCATTATTCTTTATCGTCAGTTCAATTCTTCTTCTTACTTCTGCTGCTATCTCTACAGATTTCATATCTTTATATTCTTCATACAACATAGGTTCCAGAAAATGTACCTGAACTGTTAATGGTTTTATTGATCCTGTATCAAACGACTTATAGGAATCAATTAATGCTACCGGTACGATGGGACACTTCGCTTTCATGGCTGCTTTGAAGCTTCCGCCTTTAAATTCCTGAGGATGGTTGCCATTTTTGCTTCTTGTTCCTTCTGCAAAAATCAGATAGTTTCTTCCTGCTTTTACTTCTTTAGTTACATTAAGAATCACCTGCATGGACTGACGGATATCTTCCCGGTCTATAATAAATGCTTTCATGCATGTAAAAACCTGTTTTAAAAAAGGAACATCCGCAACCTCCTTCTTCGCTACTACAGAAAAAGGGGTCGGGCACGCTGCAAGGATTGCCAGAACATCATACAACCCCTGATGATTGGGATAAAACATAAATCCGTTTTCTTTCGGAATATGTTCCACCCCATGTGCGTCAATAACAAGATTTCCACCTTTGTTTGCCCGTCCGTCAATATATTTCAGAAGCGCATATCTTTCTTCTTCCGTATAGCGGTCAACATGAGCCGCGTACCAGCAAAGCTTTATCCATCCATACGGAACAAACAAAAGATTTCGTAAAACCATCATAATAATTCTTTTCATATCGTTGTCCTCCGCATCCAGAACAGAATCAGCTTAATTTACCGGCAATCTTATCCTCATATCCCGGATTTTTCTTTATAAATGTTTCATATTCCTTCACATAATTCTTGTAAACATTTGTTGTCATAAATTTAGCATAATCCGAAGCTGCCTGTTTACGCATATCATCAGTTACCTTTGATGGAGGCAAAATATAATATTTTCCATCTGTTTTACCGGTCATATACGTACTAATGCAGGGATAAACCTGTTCATTCTCCATCTCTAAATGATAGTTCACATAAACATAAGTATATTTCTCACTTTCGGAAAGAATATCACATTCCTGTATTTCTACTTTTTTCGTATTATGCGCTTTAAAGTATTTTATAGTAGCGTCTATTTCCTTCTGCAGAGCTTCCTCTGTATTTTTTTTAGCTCCGTAGCAGTCTTTTACCCTGTTCACATTTCCTTCTGCATAAGCCTTGATCAGGGACTTTACTACTCCCTCCGGGGATTTATGGCTGACTCCGCACCCCTTAAACCCAAAAATCAAAAGTAACAGAACAATCAGGACTGCAATCCCAATAATGATGAGTTTTCCGTACCGCATTACTATCTTCATGATTGCTCCGTTTCCCCTTCTGTATCCTTCTTAGTGATTTCGCTGCTTTCCTTCGGTTTCTCTTCATCCTTTTCGCGGACTTTTGCAAAACTTGCTACCTTAACTCCATCAGACAGATTAATCAGCTTCACACCGGATGTAATTCTGCCGAGAATAGAAATTTCAGAACACGGTATACGAATAATAATGCCTTCCGTCGTAATGATCATAATCTCATTTTCTTCGCTGACAGCTTTGGTTCCGATAACATTTCCTGTCTTTTCGGTAATCTTGTAGCACTTAACTCCTTTACCGCCTCGATTCTGACAAGTAAACTCACCGATAGAAGTACGTTTGCCCATACCATTCTCTGATACGACAAGAAGATAGTCTCCCTGGGAATTGAGCTGCATTCCTACAACTTCGTCTCCATCCTCAAGGTTAATACCCCTTACTCCCATGGAAACTCTTCCGGTTACTCTTACATCCGTTTCCCTGAATCGGATACACTGTCCATCCTTCGTTGCCAAAAGAATATCTTTCTTGTTATCTGTTGTCTTCACTTCGATCAGTTCATCATCATCCCGAAGAGCGATTGCTGCAAGGCCTGTCTTACGGACATTTACATATTCCTGAATCGGGGTCTTCTTCACAAGACCCTTTCTGGTAGCCATCATGAGATATTTGCCCTGTTTAAATTTGTTGATCGGAATGACTGCTGTAATTCTTTCTCCCGGCATCAACTGCAGCAGATTAATGATGGCGGTTCCTCTGGCAGTTCTTCCTGCCTCCGGAATCTCATATGCCTTCAGCCTGTAAACTCTGCCTGTATTTGTAAAGAACATCAGATAATGATGGGTCGTGGTCATCAAAAGCTCTTCAATATAATCATCCTCCAGAGTCTGCATTCCTTTAATACCTCTGCCGCCCCTGTTCTGGCTTCTGAAATTATCAACCGTCATTCTCTTGATATAGCCCAGTTTTGTCATGGTAATGACCGTATTTTCTCTTGGAATCATATCTTCCGTAGTGATATCAGAATCGTCATAACCAATGGAGGTTCTTCTTTCATCTCCGTATTTCTCGGCAATCTGAAGAATTTCTTCACGGATAACTCGAAGAAGAAGATTCCTGTCTGAAAGAATTGCCGTTAATTTGCGGATTTTTTCCATTAATTCTGCATATTCTGCTTCCAGCTTCTCTCTTTCCAAACCGGTCAGAGCACGCAGACGCATATCTACAATAGCCTGTGCCTGCACATCTGTCAGTTCAAAGCGATTCATCAATTCCTCTTTGGCTGCCTGAACATTTCTGGAATTGCGGATGATACGGATCACTTCATCAATGTTATCCAGCGCTTTTAACAGACCCTCTAATATATGGGCGCGTTCCTGTGCTTTGTTTAAATCATATTTTGTTCTTCTGGTAACGACATCTTCCTGATGTTCCAGATAGTATTTCAGCATATCCGGCAGACTTAAGACCTTTGGTTCCAGACTTCCTTTATTGGAAATCAGACACAGCATGTTTACGCCAAACGTATCCTGAAGTTGCGTATGCTTATAAAGCTGGTTCAGAATAACATTAGCATTGGCGTCTTTGCGCAGGTCGATACAGATCCGCATACCTTCCCTGCTGGAATGATCATTCAGGTCTGTAATGCCGTCAATCTTCTTATCACGGACAAGTTCTGCAATTTTTTCAATCAGACGGGCTTTGTTTACCAGGTATGGAAGCTCTGTTACGATAATACGGGACTTGCCGTTCGGCAGAGTTTCGATATTAGTCACTGCACGGACACGGATTTTGCCGCGGCCTGTGCGGTATGCTTCTTCAATTCCTCTTGTTCCCAGAATAGTAGCACCTGTAGGAAAATCAGGTCCCTTTACAATCTCCAGAATTTCCTCAATTGTGGTATCTTTTTGTTCTTCTATGGTATTATCAATAATTTTGACAACAGCATTAATTACCTCACGAAGATTGTGAGGCGGAATGTTGGTTGCCATACCCACAGCAATGCCGGAAGTACCGTTTACCAGCAGGTTTGGGTAACGAGATGGAAGCACAACAGGCTCCCGCTCCGTTTCATCGAAGTTTGGCTGGAAATCAACGGTATCTTTATTAATATCAGCAAGCATCTCCATGGAAATCTTGCTGAGACGTGCTTCTGTATATCGCATGGCCGCAGCACCGTCGCCGTCCACGGAACCAAAGTTGCCGTGTCCGTCTACCAGCGGATATCTGGTAGACCACTCCTGTGCCATATTTACCAGTGCTCCATAAATAGAGCTGTCACCATGAGGATGATATTTACCCATCGTATCACCCACGATACGCGCGCATTTACGATGCGGTTTATCCGGACCGTTGTTCAGCTCTATCATGGAATAAAGAACACGACGCTGAACCGGCTTCAAACCATCTCTTACATCAGGCAGCGCTCGTGAGGCGATAACGCTCATGGCATAATCAATGTAAGATTTTTCCATGGTCTTCTTCAGATCCACGTCATGGATTTTATCAAAAATATTATCTTCCATTATGATCTCCCCTTATCCGGATCAGATATCCAGATTTTCTACAAATCTTGCATTCTCTTCAATAAACTCACGTCTTGGCTCTACCTTGTCTCCCATCAGGGTAGTGAATGTCAGGTCAATTTCAGAAGCGGCTGCTTCATCCATGGTGACTTTCAGAAGAATTCGTTTCTCCGGATCCATTGTCGTATCCCAGAGCTGTTCTGCATCCATCTCGCCAAGACCTTTGTAGCGCTGAATCTTGTTGTTATTATCGCGGCCGATTTCTTCGAGAATCTTATTTAATTCCTGATCATCATAGGCATACCATACCTTTTTATTTTTCTCAATCTTATAAAGAGGCGGCTGGGCAAGATAAACATAACCCTGCTTGATCAGCTCCGGCATAAAACGGTACAGGAACGTCAGAAGCAGTGTAGCAATATGAGCTCCATCCACATCGGCATCTGTCATAATGATAATCTTATGGTAACGGAGCTTTGTAATATCAAAATCGTCATGGATTCCTGTTCCAAAGGCAGTGATCATTGCCTTAATCTCAGCATTGCCGTAAATTCTGTCCAAACGTGCCTTCTCTACATTTAAAATCTTACCGCGAAGGGGAAGGATTGCCTGGGTAGCCCGGTTTCTGGCTGTCTTAGCAGAACCGCCCGCGGAATCTCCCTCTACAATATAAATCTCACAGTTGGCAGGATCTTTGTCAGAACAGTCTGCAAGCTTACCCGGAAGAGCCATACTGTCCAGAGCGGATTTTCTTCTTGTAAGTTCACGGGCCTTGCGGGCTGCCTCCCTGGCTCGCTGTGCAAGAACAGATTTCTCTACGATTCCCTTGGCTACGGATGGATTCTGCTCCAGATAAATTTCAAGCTGTCTGCTCACAACACTGTCCACCGCACCTCTTGCTTCGCTGTTTCCCAGCTTCTGCTTAGTCTGTCCTTCAAACTGAGGTTCCTCAATCTTAACGCTGACAATAGCAGTAAGTCCCTCACGGATATCTTCTCCGCTTAAATTCGGTTCACTGTCCTTCAGGAGCTTGTTCTTCCTTGCATAATCATTGAAAGTTTTCGTAATGGCATTTCGAAAGCCTACAATATGGGTACCGCCTTCCGGCGTATTAATGTTATTTACAAAACCATAGCAGTTTTCCGTATAAGAATCGTTGTGCTGCATGGCAACCTCTACTGCCACGCCGTCCTTCTCACCTTCACAGTAAATCGTTTCCGGATAGAGTGCTTCTTTGCTTCTGTTCAGGTAAGAAACAAATTCTCTGATACCGCCCTCATAGTGGAACGACTTCTCTCTCTCCATTCCTTCGCGGGTATCTTTCAGGCTGATTTTCAGGCCCCTGGTAAGGAAAGCCATTTCACGGAGCCGCTGTTTCAGAATATCATAATCATAAACGGTTTCTTCAAATATTTCTTTGTCAGGAAGAAATGTAACTGTCGTTCCGCTTCTGTCAGGGTCGCACGATCCAACGACCTTCAGCGGATATATGGTATGTCCTCTTTCATATCTCTGTTTATATTCTTTGCCATCTTTATAAATGATAACCTCCAGCCATTCGGACAGCGCATTTACTACAGATGCACCAACTCCGTGGAGACCGCCGGATACCTTATATCCTCCTCCGCCGAATTTGCCGCCTGCATGGAGGACTGTAAATACTACTTCGACTGCAGGAATTCCTGCTTTATGGTTGATTCCTACAGGAATACCGCGTCCATTATCAATAACAGTAATAGAATTATCCGGATTGATGATTACCTGGATTTCCGTACAAAATCCAGCCAGTGCTTCATCTACGGAATTGTCAACAATTTCATACACAAGATGATGAAGTCCGCGGCTGGATGTACTTCCAATATACATTCCCGGTCTTTTACGTACCGCTTCCAAACCTTCCAGAATCTGGATCTGATCTGCGCCGTACTCTGTATTCTCTACGCCCATTTGCTTCCTCCTGTTATTTTCGTATCTGCTCAGTTCCCTCGCGGGATACTAACAACTAAACAGTTACCTATTTTCTATATATTGAACAAAGCGGCAGAGCTTTTATAATTTTGAAAAAGTGTCTGTCCGCTATGTATAGACATAATTATACCAATTTATTATAGCACAAAAGCCATTTGTTTTCCATTAAAATGTAGGAATAATTAAAGAAAAAAGCTGTTCCCGAAGGTTCAGCTTTTTTTTAGAAGATATTGATAAATTTCTCTTTTCGCAACGCCTCTGTCCTTTGCCACAAGCTTCATGGCTTCTTTTTTCAGGATACCCTGTTTTTCATAGATTTCCATATGTTCCTCTATACTGATTTCCTCCCAGGATTCCCTTGCCTCTTCCTCCATCTCTCTGCGGCTTCTTCCTTCAATTACAAGCACACATTCACCAAGAGGCTTCTCATTCTCATAATAAACAAGCAGATCGTCGATAGTCGTTTGAAAAGCTGTTTCGTGCTTCTTGGTCAATTCCCTGCAAAGAGTCATCCTTCGGTTTCCAAGTGTACTCTTAAGCTCCTCCAGCGTTCGTACAAGCCTGTGCGGAGCCTCATAAAGGATAATTGTCCTTGTCTCCTGGACAAGTTCCTCTAAAACTGCTTTCCGTTCTTTTTTGTCCATTGGAAGAAATGCTTCAAAAGCAAATCTTCTGGTAGGCAGGCCGGACAATGTAAGAGCTGTTATGCATGCGGACGGGCCCGGAAGAGAAGTTACTTCAATCCCCGCTTCCACACACATGGCGGCTAATTCCTCCCCGGGATCTGAAATTCCCGGTGTACCAGCATCCGTAATCAGGGCAATATTCTGTCCTGCCTGCATTTTTTCAATCAGCACATATGCTTTTTCAATTTTGTTATATTCGTGATAACTGGTCATTGGCGTCTTTATATCAAAATGATTTAATAGCTTAATACTGTTACGTGTATCTTCAGCAGCGATCAAATCCACTTCTTTCAGCGTCCGAAGCACGCGTAGAGTGATGTCCTCCAGATTTCCGATAGGTGTTGCACATAAATACAATTTCCCGTTCATACTTTTTCCTCACACCATTCCGTAAATTTCCAGAATTGATTTCGTATAAACGCCCGGTTTTTCATAAACGATCAGCGGACGTTCCACCGTAATTCGGGAGTTTCCTCCCTTCAGCGCTTCTATAAGCACCATATTCGGCTCCCGGTCTATATACGGATAAACAAGCTGCATTCTTTTTGGTTCCAGTTTATATTTCGTCAAAACATTCATGATTTCTGCAAGGCGAAACGGCCTGTGAACCATATAAAAACGTCCTCTGTCCTTCAGAACCCTGGACGCCTGGCTTACAACATCCTCCAGAGTACAAAGA
Source organism: Eubacteriales bacterium (assembly GCA_030524545.1). GTDB lineage: Bacteria > Bacillota > Clostridia > Lachnospirales > Lachnospiraceae > Blautia_A. The sequence goes on along the minus strand of JAUNGM010000024.1, from coordinate 58,782 downwards.
ACCTCATGGCGGGCTATCGCCTTTGGCATATGGGGATTTCTGATTCCATGGGCACCGATCATATAGGGTGGATTGCAGGTAACAACATGAAAAGAAGCTGCCCCAAATAATTCAGCAGCCTCTTTAATATCGCCATTTACAATCTCCACATCTGATTCCAGCCCATTATAAGCAACACTGCGCTGCGCCATCTTTACACATTCCTCCTGGATTTCCAGACCTGTGAAATGTTCTCCTTCCGTTCTGGCACGGAGCAGGATCGGAATGATTCCGGTACCGGTTCCCATATCCAGCACCGTCTCACCCTTTTTGACTTTAGTAAAACCGGACAGCAATACGGCATCCATTCCAAAACAGAACTTTTCCGGATCCTGTATCACATAAAACCCGTTCTGCAGGTCATCCACTCGCTCATTGGGATTTACCAGACTATTTTTCATTTAATTTGGAGTCTCCTCCCTTATCTTCCAGATTTTTTAATTCTTTCATTTCCTGCTCGGAAACCTTGATTTTTTTCTTTCTTGGGCGGAATTTCAGTTCATTTACAGGATATTCCTGAATTTCCTTTTCATCGTTGATCTCTACGATAACCTTGACTCTCTGACGCAGTACATTTACGCTCTGTACAGTACCCTGCAGACCTTCCGGAAGCGTTACGGTATCTCCTATTCCAGGCAGCTTCTTATTCAGTTCCTCATATGTTTCCTGCTCATTCTTCAGACAGCACATCAGCCTTCCGCAGACACCGGAAATCTTTGTCTGATTCAGAGAAAGATTCTGTTCCTTCGCCATCTTAATGGATACCGGTGCAAACTCAGATAAATAGGTATGACAGCAGAGACATCTTCCGCAGATGCCGATACCTCCCAGAATCTTCGTCTCATCACGGACTCCAATCTGCCGCAGTTCAATCCTGGTCTTAAAAATCGCCGCCAGATCCTTTACAAGCTGACGGAAATCAATTCTGCCGTCTGCTGTAAAATAAAACAGCACTTTATTATTATCAAATGTGTATTCCGCATCGATCAGCTTCATTTCCAGGCCGTGTTCCCGGATTTTTTTCTGGCATATCTTAAATGCGTCCTTTTCTTTTCTGCGGTTCTGTTCTTCTCTTTCATCATCCTCAGGGGTGGCTACACGAATCACCTCTTTCAGCGGATGCACTACCTCATCCTCGGGGATTTCCTTCGGCTCCAGGACTACTCTTCCGTATTCCACTCCGCGGGCCGTCTCCACAATTACGTGTTCTCCCACCTTCATCTTATATCCCTTAGGATTGAAGTAATAAATTTTTCCTACATTTCGGAATCTTATGCCTACTACTTTTGTCATTCTATTTCTCCCTGATTGTCAGGAACAGCAGCTCCAAAGCAAGCTCAAAATTTACATTGGCACGAAGGCGTACTTTTGTCTTCGTAATGGCTTCCAGAATCTTTTCCAGGTTCTCATAAGAACGCTGGCTTGCCTGTTCCTTGATAAAATTAATTTCCTGCTTAAATACCAGATTGTCAATTTCTCTGGTAGCCTTAAACATCAATACATCACGGAACCAGAACTGGAAAATATCCAGATAGTCATTGATGTTGTGTTTCTCCTCGGAAAGCTTCTTAATTTCCTCAGCAAGTTCATAAACTTCCATCTTATTCACATATTTCAGAAGCTTCAGAGCATTCTGGGACATCCTGGAAAATTCTTCGGATGTAGCAGCCTCTTTTGCCTTGCCAATACTTCCCTGCGCGTAGGATGCATCGATCTCCGCCTGATAGTCCGGCACATGGAGATGCTCCATCAGATATTTCTTAACAAGATCATCATCTACTACTTTCAGGTCCAGACGCACACAGCGGGACTGGATTGTTGGAAGAAGCATATCCGCGTTATTTGTGAGGAACATGATGACTGCATATTCCGGCGGCTCTTCAATCGTCTTTAAAAGAGCATTCTGTGCCTGGGTTGTCATCATTTCCGCATCTGGAATAATATAAATCTTATGAGGGCTGCAATATGGCTTGATTGCCACATCATGGATCACCTGCTCACGAATCTCATCAATGGATATGGTTCCTGGTTTTTCATGATTTACCATTATGATATCGGGATGATTCTTTCCAATTGCCTTTTTGCAGGAATCGCATTTCTGGCATGGCTCCGTGCCCCCTTCTTCACACTGGAGGGTCATTGCAAATGTTGTTGCCAGGAGTTTCTTACCGGATCCCAATTCTCCTGTAAAGATATAAGAGTGGGATACCTTCCCTGTCTCCATGGCATTTTTCAAATGCCTGATAATTTCTTCATGTCCAATAATATTATTAAACCCAACCATTAAGAATCACCTCACTTATCGTCGTATCTTTTGTTTTATTATAGCATAAATATTTTTCTTATTGTACTGATTTTATATATTTTATGATTTCTTCTGTGCAAACATCAAGTATAACATTCTCAAAACGCTTCTCTATCCCTGCATTTCGGATATTTTCTTCAGAAAAATCCTCTTCGTCCGCCAGAAAACGTCTGCACATTTCCGCATACCTGGGGTTTTCCTGTCTTTTTTCCCTTTCAAGAGCCCTGGTAAGACGTTCCCCGTTCTCTACCTGTATATAGATGGGAACCACATTTTCCTGTCCATAGTATTTTTTTATTTTTATAAAGGACTCCAGCGTTCCTATTCCCAGATAATCTGCTTTTTTCAGATCCACCTGTCCGTCATCAGCAGTGAAATAGGTCCAGATTCCATGAACCGTATGATAGGCACGCGCCTCGATCAGCTTGTCTTTTTCTTCAAATTCCTTCAGCTTCTTATCATCTGTAAAGAAATATTCTCTTCCGTTCTTTTCTTCTGCGCGTATCGGACGGGTAGTATACAAAATTAATTTCTGCAGGCCAAGCTGTTTGTCTCCTGCAAGATAAGAATAGATTTTGTCCTTCCCCGCTGCGCTTTTACCCATAATGTAAAATATTTTTCCCAAAATTACTCTCCCACGATGCAAATAGTTTTATTACTGTAGTCGCTCAGGCCCTGCACATCAAGCCCCTGCTCCATGTATCTTCTCACATTCCGGACAAATTGTCCAGTAATCTGTTCGCCCGGAACAAGAATTGGAATTCCCGGAGGATAAAGGTAAACAAATTCCGCAGATATCTTACCAATGCTCTCTTCCAATGGGCATCTTTTTAAAGGGGACTCCATCGCCTCAGCAATCCCCATCATCTGTTTCATCTGCATATAAGGAGAAATCTCCTGAAAAATATCGTTTTCTTCTTCCTTTATCTTTAACGACTGCCGTCTGTCAATTTCTTCAATGGCATCGCACAGACGATGCAGCCCTTCTTCCGTATCTCCTACGGAGGTAATGGCAATCACATAGTGCTCCGATTCCATCTCCATCTGTAAGTGGAACTCCCTTCTTAGGATTTCATGGAGTTTTCTGCCTGTGAGGGAGGTTCCCTTTGTAAAAAAGAGCAGCTTGGATCTGTCAAAGTCAAAAATCCCGGCATTCCCGATCATATCCGCAGTTCCAAGGCGAATGTTCCTGCATTTTTCCAGCCGTTCCCGAACTTTTTTCAGATTGTCCGTAAAATCCAGAAACATGGATTCGCCATCTCTGGCCATTTTATCTATGCAGGCATCCATACTCGCCATCAGAATATAGGACGGGCTGCTGCTCTGGTATATCCCCATAAAACGCCGGATAGCATCACCGGACACACGGTCACTGCACCTGTGCAGGACAGCAGTCTGGGTCATGGACGGCAATGTTTTATGAAGGCTCTGAACCACGATATCCGCCCCAAGTTCCACAGCAGATACGGGGAAATAATCTGAAAACCGGAAGTGTGCCCCATGAGCTTCATCAACGATTAAAGGGATATTATATTCTTTTGCAATTCTTGCAATTCCCGCAATATCAGAAACAACACCGTCATAAGTAGGCGATGTAATGATAATTGCTTCAATACCGCTGTTTGCTTCCAGAACCCTCTTTATCCGTGACGGTGTGATGCCGCCGTTAATTCCAAGCTCATGCTCAATATGAGGATAAATATAAACCGGCTTCAGCTCTCTGAGATATACAGCATGATAAACAGCTTTGTGGCAGTTGCGGGCCATCAGTATCTGACCGCCTTTTTTTACACATGAAGAAATAGCCGCAAGCAAAGCAGCCGTACTTCCGTTGATACTAAAAAAACATTCCAGCGATCCGTAAAGATCTGCCGCAGCTTTTTGGGCATCCTTTATGATTCCCTCCGGATGATGCAGATTATCAAAACCTTCTATCTCCGTAATGTCCCTGTCAAAAGGAAATTTTCCGTCTACTGAATAGCTGTTTCTTTTATGTCCCGGCATATGAAATGGATAATCATCCTTTTGGCTATATTTTTCCAATTCTTTATATAATCTGTCCATTTTCTCCTATCATATCTGCACGAAACTGCGTACAGGCATTCCAACACATTTCATATCTGTCCAGTAACTTCAAAGATACCGTCTCTGAACAGTTCCCACATTACCATCATATCAGCTCATACCTTAAATCTGTAACCGACTCCCCATATAGTCTCAATATATTGCGGTTTTGCCGTATTAAATTCTATTTTTTCTCTAATTTTCTTAATATGCACAGTGACTGTAGCGATATCTCCTACGGATTCCATATCCCAGATCTGACGGAAAAGTTCTTCTTTTGTAAAAACCCTGTTTGGATTCTCCGCAAGGAATGTCAGAAGGTCAAACTCTTTTGTTGTAAAAGTCTTTTCCTCTTTATTGATCCATACCCGGCGTGCGGTCTTGTCAATTTTTATTCCGCGGATTTCCACGATATCATTCTTCGCCACATTTGATCCGACCAGGCGGTTGTATCTTTCCATGTGTGCTTTCACACGGGCTACCAGCTCGCTGGGGCTGAAAGGTTTCGTCATATAATCATCCGCACCAAGGCCAAGTCCCCGGATTTTATCAATGTCATCCTTTTTTGCGGAGACCATGATAATGGGAGTATTCTTCTCCTGGCGCACCTGACGGCAGATATCAAATCCATCTACCTCCGGAAGCATCAGATCCAGAATAATCAGGTCATAATCTTCTTTCAAAGCTTTTAACAATCCCTCATCCCCACGGTTTGCAATCTCTACCTCAAATCCGGATAGTTCCAGATAATCCTTCTCCAAATCCGCAATGGCTTCTTCATCTTCTATAATCAGTATTTTGCTCATCTGATCGGTACCTCCTGATATTTTCTAAGTACAAAGTACATAATTGTTCCGATTCCCTCCCGGCTGGTTGCCCAAACCTTACCGCCGTGATCCTCCATAATCTTCCGCACAATTGACAGTCCGATTCCGCTTCCGCCCTTAGAGGAATTTCTGGAAACATCCGTCCTGTAAAAGCGGTCAAAAATATTCGGCAGATCTTTGGCTGCAATTCCTTTTCCATTATCCTCTATTTCAACCTGGATAAAATCCCCTACGTCTTTTACCCTGATCTGGATTACGCCCTTTCTCTTATCCATATATTTTACAGCATTGCTGATGATATTATGGATTACACGGCGGATCTGCTCTCCGTCTGCAATTACGAGAACATCCTTTTCTACATAATTAGCATATAAAAGTTCGATTCCCCTTGTCTCCATCTCGAGAGACAGTTCTTCCGCACAATCGCTGAAATAATCATCTACATTCAGTTTACTGAAAGTGTACGGAATACGGTTGGTATCGATTTTGGAATAAAAAGTCAGTTCGTTGATCAGGTGATCCATTTCATTTGTTTTGTTATAAATCGTTTTGACATATCGATCCATCTTTTCCGGTGTATCTGCTACACCATCCATGATTCCTTCCACGTATCCCTTTACTGCAGTAATCGGTGTCTTCAAATCATGGGAAATGTTACTGATCAGCTCTTTATTTTCTTTGTCCATGAGGATCTTTTCTTCTGTGGATTCCTTCAATCTCTTGCGCATTTCCTCAAAATCCTGAAAAAGCTCCGCAAATTCGTCCGTTCCTTCCGCCTCGAGAACAAAATCCAGATTGCCTTCTTTGATATTCTGGGTCGCTTTTTTTAATTTCACCAGAGGAGCCGCAATACTTCTGTATATCCAGAGTCCTATTGCAAGAGCCGTAAAAATCAGAATCACAAAGGCTGTCAGCAGAAGATCCTTCGTCATGAGATTAATCCTTGCCTGACTATTGGCAGACTCCGCAATTGAAATATCATAAACCGTATTCTCGGAACTTACCTGACCGGACTCCGCCTGTTTGCTCACCTGCTTTGCCTGCGTATGTGCAAAACCATATAACGTTGCAGAAAACAAAAGCAGCGGCACCATGATGATCATAGAAAAACCTACAATGATTCTTGTCTTCAGTTTCATAAGTATCTCCGTTCTAACTCACTTTTCAATTATTATAGCATAAACCCATTTCTCTATCTCTAAATTTTCTATAAAATTATCTGACTTCTCTGAGAAAAATACCCAAAATACTTTCCGGGCAAAACAAAAGACCCGAAAACATTTCCCGGGTCTTTTGTAGTTATCCACATTCTTTATAAGTATTTCTTTAATTCATCCACTTTATCCAGTTTTTCCCACGGCAGATCAACATCCGTGCGTCCAAAGTGTCCATATGCAGATGTCTGTTTGTAAATAGGCCTTCTTAAATCAAGCATTTTGATGATTCCTGCAGGACGAAGGTCAAAGTTTTCTCTGATAATCTCCACAAGCCTGGTATCAGAAAGCTTGCCTGTTCCAAATGTATTCACATTGATCGAGGTAGGCTGTGCCACACCGATTGCATAGGAAAGCTGAATCTCACATTTATCAGCAAGTCCTGCTGCTACCATATTCTTTGCAACATAACGGGCTGCATATGCTGCGGAACGGTCAACCTTGGTGCAGTCCTTGCCGGAAAAAGCACCGCCGCCGTGACGTCCTGCTCCGCCGTATGTATCTACAATAATCTTACGTCCTGTAAGGCCGCTGTCACCGTGAGGTCCGCCGATCACAAAACGTCCTGTCGGATTGATAAAATATTTCGTATTTTCATCAACCATATCTGCCGGTATGATCTCATCAAATACATATTTTTTGATATCTTCATGAATCTGTTCCTGTGTAACATCCGGGTCATGCTGGGTAGAGCATACGACTGCATCAAGGCGGACAGGTCTGCCCTCTTCATTATATTCTACCGTTACCTGTGTCTTTCCATCCGGTCTTAAATATTTCAAAGTGCCGTCTTTACGGACTTTGGTAAGCTGACGAGCAAGCTTGTGTGCCATATTAATCGCATACGGCATATATTCTTCCGTCTCATTGGATGCATAACCGAACATCATTCCCTGGTCTCCGGCACCGATTGCATCAATCTCATCCTCTCCCATCTTTGCTTCCAGAGCTTTGTCAACGCCCATGGCAATATCTGCAGACTGTTCATCAATCGCTGCGATCACACCGCAGGTATCTGCATCAAAGCCATATTTTCCACGGGTATAACCGATTTCCCGTACAGTATCTCTTACAATTTTCTGAATATCAACATATGCATTTGTTGTAATTTCTCCCATAACCAGAACAAGGCCGGTAGTAGTTGCTGTTTCACAGGCAACACGGCTCATAGGATCCTGTGCCATCAGCGCATCAAGAATCGCATCGGAAATAGCATCGCACATTTTGTCAGGATGACCTTCAGTTACGGACTCGGAAGTAAATAAAATTTTTTCCATACATTTTTCCTTTCTTTTTTATAAAACATTCAGTAGTAAGTTATTTAATCAATAAAAAACAGCCCGAATAATCGGACTGTTTGAATTTTATAACAATCCTCTTATTGTTCGATTACTCGCTCAGGTTGGCACCTTCCTTACCTCTAAGGGGTTGCCGTGGCTTCACAGATCCTTTGTATCTCCACCACTCTGAATAAAAGGCTATTTTTATGAAATTGTTGCAAGGAATACAATATACTTATTTCTATCTATTGTCAAGCTTATTTACAGAAAAATAATAACAGTTCTGCATTCTCTGCTGCATGAGAGATTTTTACTCATTAACGACTTTGAGACGGAACTTCTGGATTTCCTTTTCACTGGAAACCTTTTCGATTTCTGCTCCAAGTCCTCTTAATTTTTCTTCGAAATTTTCGTATCCTCTCTGGATATAAACAATATCATCTACAATCGTGATTCCCTCTGCAGCAAGGCCTGCAATCACAAGTGCAGCTCCTGCACGGAGATCCGGTGCACAGACTCTTGCTCCTGTAAGTTTATTCACGCCGTCGATGATAGCGGAATTCCCCTCCACCTTGATATTGGCTCCCATTCTGGAAAGCTCATCCGCATATTTGAAACGGTTTTCGAAGATACTTTCTGTTACAATACTGGTACCTTCTGCCAGAGCCAGAGTGACTGCAATCTGAGGCTGCATATCCGTAGGATATCCCGGATAAGGAAGTGTTTTTACGTGAGTACGGTGAAGCCTTTTTCTGGCACGTACACGTACGGCATCATCAAACTCATCCACCTCACAGCCGATTTCTTCCAGTTTGGCAGTAGTTGCTTCCAAATGCTTGGGAATGACGTTCTTTACTGTAACATCCCCTCCTGTAGCTGCAGCAGCAAACATGAAGGTCCCTGCTTCAATCTGATCCGGAATAATGGAATATTCCGTACGGTGAAGCTTCTCCACACCTTTGATACGGATCACATCCGTACCGGCTCCTTTGATATTCGCTCCCATGCTGTTCAGGAAATTAGCCACATCAACTACGTGCGGCTCTCTCGCAGCATTCTCGATAATCGTACGGCCGGGAGCCAGTGAAGCAGCCATCATAATGTTAATCGTAGCTCCCACAGATACTACGTCAAGAAAAATATGGCTTCCATGAAGATTCTCAGCCTTAGCCACAATTGCTCCGTGAAGAATATCCACCTTTGCACCAAGAGCCCGGAACCCTTTCAGATGCTGGTCTATCGGTCTGCTTCCAATATTACAGCCGCCCGGAAGAGGTACTTCCGCATGCTTATATTTGCCAAGCAGCGCTCCCAAAAGATAATAGGATGCGCGGATTTTCTTAATATACTCATAATCTACGCTTACATCGCCAATGGTGGAACCGTTGATCTTTACAGTGGATCTGTCTAAGCGATTCACCTGGGCACCAATTCCGGCAATTGCTTCCAATAAAACATTTGTGTCTCTTACGTCGGGCAGATTTTCAATGAGGATTGTTTCATCCGTCATGATAGCAGCTGCAAGAATCGCAAGTGCCGCATTTTTGGCACCTCCGATCTCGACTTCTCCTACCAGAGGATTACCGCCTCTGATTACATACTGTTCCATTAAAACACCTCTATAATTATTTTCACTCCGTAAGCCGAAGCGAACGCCAGAAACCAAAATCATCTGTTATGATATTCAGTCGCTATAACGGACAGATCTGCTGTCCGAAACCTTTACTGTAAATATACGGTTTTATATTATAGCACATATTTTCCATTTGTAAATAAAAATTATTGATTTTGGATATAACGTTTCTGCTTCTCTGTTTTAACCTCTGTTATTTACCCCATTAATTTTTCTAAAAGTGCCTGCAGACTTGCTTCCAGATCTTTCCCTTCTTCATCTACCACAATATCTGCATATTTTTCATACAACGGGACTCTTTCCTCGTATAAATCCTTCAGTGTCTGCCCATCTTTTAACAGTACGCCCCGCCCCTTCAAATTTCCGAGACGCCTGGATAACGGCTTTAGTGATAACTTCAGATAAACGACTTTCCCGATAGATTTCAGATGTTCCATTGCCTCTTCACAGTATACCACACTTCCGCCGGTGGCGATCACTGTCTTCTCTGCCTCAATAGATGCATTCACACGGTTTTCAACAGCCTTAAACCCTTCCACGCCTTCCTGCTCGATAATCTCATACAGACGCCGCTTTTCCTGTTTCTGTATCAAAAGATCAGCATCAAGGAACTGGTATCCCATAACCTTGGCAAGGACAACCCCCAATGTACTTTTTCCTACACCCGGCATTCCGATCAATATAATATTATCATTCATTACAATCCTCCATGCCATGTATTCATCAGTACGTTCATTTCTTTATAAAAATAATATGTACAACTTTACGCTTTATCATTCTAACACAAGTTGTTAAATCCTGCAATCCCAAACAGATTTGCCTATTTTTTTGACATTTTATGCCGTTTTTTCTTTCTGACGCTGTATCCAAAAGTTCCCAGAGGCTCCCCGATACCGGAATATTCTCCATGGGAATAAACCAGCGGCCCGGCAAGCTTCAGATCAAATTTATTGTTTTCGTCCATATACGCTTCATCCGCATGGACTGCCAGCACATCAGCCAGGAACATATGATGGGAGCCAAGCTCCTTTACTTCCCTGACACGGCATTCAATTGAAACGGGGGCTTCTTTTATCATTGGTGCTTTTACAATATCTGCTTTTTCTCTCGTAAGTCCTGTTTCTTTAAATTTATCTACATCACGCCCGGATCTGACACCGCAGTAATCCGTCGCAAATGCCAGTTTTTCCGTTGTCAGGTTAATCACAAATTCTCCCGTATCACGAATCATGTGATAGGAAAACCGCTCCGGACGTATGGAAATAGAAACCATAGGCGGATTGGTACAAACCGTTCCTACCCATGCAACTGTGATAATATTATCCCTTCCGTCCCGATCAGCCGCACTGACCATAACAGCCGGAAGAGGATAAAGCATATTTCCGGGCTTCCATGTCTGTTTTGCCATAAAATCTCACCTCGGAATTTTAAGAATAATCTGCTCCGCTTAATTGGGATGCCTCCATCAAAGCAGGAATCAACTGTTTCTTTCTGGAAACAACTCCTTCCAGATGGAAAGCTCCCTCAACAGGCTCAAGCTTGAAAGCGATTTTTGCCATCTCTTCGCTTCCATCCCCGTAATAAAGAAGCTCTGTTGACCTTTCCATAATGTTGGTAAGCATAAAATAAACTCTGGATACGCCATGACGTCCGCATTCGCTGACCATAAACGGAACAAGCTTCTCTTTGATTTTCTTCAGTTCCTCCTCATCCATAGAACTGATCTGGCCAACGCCGAACATCACATCCCCTTCAGCAATGAATTTCTTATAATCCTGATAGAAAATCTCCTCAGGTGCCTTATCCTTCAGATTGCTTCCTGCCTTGAACATTTCTTTTGCAAATTTCTCAATATCAATCTCTGCAATCAGCGCAAGTGCACCTGCTGCCATCTTATCCTGAATCGTGCAGGTTGGGGAACGGAACATCAAAGTATCAGAAATGATCGCAGCACAGAGAAGCCCCGCAATTTTAGGAGGAATCTCTAGCTTCTGCTCGCCATACATCTGATACATAATGGTTCCTGTACAGCCCACCGGCTGGTTCCGGAAAGAAATAGGCTGCATGGTTTCCAGGGAACCAAGCTTATGGTGATCAATGATTTCAAGAATCTCTGCTTTTTCAATATTGTCTACAGCCTGGTCTTTCTCATTATGGTCTACCAGAACAACCTTCTTTTTCGTTATATCAAGGAAATTACGGCGCGAAATCGTCCCTACACACTTTCCTCTCTTATTGATTACCGGAAAGGCACGATGCCTGTGTTTGATCATCACATCCTGGATATCATCCGTAAAATCTTCGGTACTGAATGTAATCAGGTTATCTTTCTTCATGATATAATTGACAGGAATGCTCTGATTGATCAGTCTTGCAATCGTAAAGGTATCATATGGCGACATAATGATGATAATATCCTTCTCATGTGCAAGCTGAATGACATTATCTGAAACCTCAATTCCCATTCCAACAATGATACAGCTTACATTCTGCTTAATCGCCTGAAGATGATCTTCCTCTCTGTCTCCCATGATGAGCATATCATTTTCTTCTATATATTCCTTCATCATTTCCGGATTGGCCGTTCCCACCAGAACCTTGCCATCAATAAAATATCCATGTTCGTTTCCTTCTACAATAATCCCGTCGATAGTTTCCGCAATTCTCTTGTACTGAGTCCTTGCCCTGGACAAAAGATAGCTGTCTGTCGTATCCATATAGGTCTGGGCAATATCACCAATGGTGATCAGACCCTCCAGTCCTCCGTTCTTATCTCTGATAGGAAGGCTGACAATACTGTTCTCCTGCATCAGATCCCATGCATTTTTCAGAGACATGCTCTTGTCTGCATCAGGGCTGACGCGGATTTCCATATCCTTTACCTGGGTTCCGATATTGCTCAGATATCCAGGCGGCTGAACACCGAAGCGGTTCAGGACATATTCTGTTTCTTCGTTAATCTGTCCGGCTCTTTTTGGGATATATTTCTTATCCTGCGTTGTCCGGTTCTTGATATCTGCATATGCAATTGCTGAGCAGATGGAATCCGTATCCGGATTCTTATGTCCGATCACAAAAATTTTTTCCTGATTTTTCATACCTTCCTCGTCCCTCTTTTAATTCAGTTTAATATTTGCAAAAAGTGATCCAAGAGAAGTAGTAGCCTGCTCTTTGGAATCGGGGATTTCATAAACTTCTTCTTCAATTTCCTTTGCCATCATATCAGAGGCTTCTTTTATGCTGAGACTAATCTTACCATCTTTAATCGCAATCACTTTTACCTTTACTTTGTCTCCTGCAGCAAGCACTTCTGACGGCTTCTTAATTCTCTTCTCGCAAATCTGGGAAATGTGAACCAGACCGGAAAGACCATTTCCAAGATTTACAAAAGCACCATAAGTCTGAAGGCTTTCTACTGTTCCCTCTGTCACCAGGCCAACCTGAAGGTTGGAAACCTTATTCTTACGCTCTTCTTCTGCTTTTTCTCTTAAGATCTCCTTTGCGGAAAGAATGAGACGGCTGCCTTCTTTTTCTACATCCAGAACCTGTACCTGGATTGCTTTATTTAAATATGCTTCCGTATCCTCCACATAATTTAAAGCCAGCTTGGATGCAGGAATAAATCCGCGTACGCCTTCTACGTAGGCGATCACTCCTCCATTTACAATTCCTTTCACAACAACATCCAGGACTTCTTTGGATTCTTTCAGTTCTTTTAATTTATCCCATGCAAGAACATCTGTAGCTTCCACTTTGGACAAAAGAATATTTCCATGTCCATCATCTGTTTTTACAACAGTTGCAGAAATTTCATCCCCCGGATGTACTTCTTCTTTTATATTAAATCCAGGTTCTCTGCTGTAATCTTCTGCCGGAATAATTCCCTCCGCATAATATTTCAGATCCAGAACTACCTCTTTCTCATCAACACTGATTACAGTTCCTGTAAGGATATCTCCCTCTTCAATTTTTTTAAAAGAGGCTTCCAGCTCTGCCTCGTAATCCTTCATTGTTTCTGACATGATAAACGCTCCTTTTTAAAAAAAGTTAATATTCATATTATACCATGGTCACTAAGCTCGAAAATACCTCGCTAAGTGTCCAGGCATATATTCTCACTAAATTCGCCCTGCGCTTACGCTTGCGCTCATTAAGTGTTCATATTATACCACACACATTATCACATATCAAACAGTAGAATATTTGATTTCTCTTGTTGGAATAGGAACAGCAGATAAGCTGTCCATAAAACGAGGAGTGCCCCGGCAGTGGTTTACCGGGGCAATTATTATGAAAAAATTTATGTGTAATGAATGCCATTACAACGTCTTTGTGAAGTTCTTTCGAACTATTCTTATCATAGCAAGTAATTATGAATAAATCATGAACAAACAGTGAACTTTTAGTTTATTTGCACAATTTTTATACTTTTTTTTCTCTTTTTTTATCAAAATACTACATGCTATTTTTCACTTTAAATTGGTACAGTTATGCAATTTGCACATTTTTATTCAAGAATATTCTTTGCCAGATCAATCAATTTTCCAAGAACTCCTTTTACATCCTCTTTCTCGATTCCAAGGCTCTCCAGCTTATCATATACGGATTTGATATCTGTCCTGAGCTGCTCTTCATCAAGATCCATATCTTTAAATTTCTTAACAATTTTCAGAAGAGATTCCTTATCCGAATCAGACAGATTCACATCGAAATTCTCTGCGGCCTGGTCAATCACATATCTGATATCATCATCAGAAATATCCTGTTGATCAATCGCATCCTTTACATAGATAACAATATCCGCAACTTTGTCAGGATCGGATAATAGAGAATCAATTGCTGTATCCATAAGAATTTCTTCTGTTATTTCATCTGCTAATACCACAGAAGGTGCCGTACAAGTAAGGACTCCTGCCAAAATAAGTGCTCCTAATCTTTTTACTTTCATGATTTTATACCTCCTTTTCTATGAAAGTACATCTTTTAACTTTCACAGTATACCATTTTCTAAAATAAATGCTGTAAAATTTGTGTGAAATCCTTGATATTCTTCTGTCATTCATAAATCTTTTGACATTCGTTCATTATTTTTTCATAAGTTAAACATGATTCTATCATAATTTCAGGATATACTAACATCATAAAAATAATACAGCCAACATTATTTTTATAATTTTCTTTTTCATATGTGATTGCTGACAGCGCAATCAACTCTCCTTCCTTTTAAAATAATAAAGTAACAAAAAAAGCATCCGCCTAGCCACCGGATGCTTTTTTCCCTGTTTTTTTCTTTTCAAAAATACCGAAATCAGCTAAATGCATTGGACAATTCTGCAAACTTCTCCAAAGTCAGGGCCTCACCCCTGATATTCAGCGGCAGTCCGCACTTATGAAGTGCATTTTCGATTTCTTCTTTCGAATAATTCAATTCCTGTGAATTTTTTAATCCATTTACTAATGTCTTTCTTCTCTGATTAAAGGAAGCTCTGATCAAACGGAACATCAGCTTTTCATCTTTTACTTCAACAGGAGGAACTTCATGCTTTGTCAGACGGATCACCGCACTTCCCACCTTTGGCCTTGGCATAAAACAGTTTGGCGGAACATTTGCCACAATTTCCGGTTCCGCATAATACTGTACGGCAAGAGAAAGAGCTCCATAATCTTTCGTTCCGGGTCCGACCTGCATTCTCTCTGCTACTTCCTTCTGTACCATAATGGTAATGGAATCAATAGGAACGTTATTTTCAAATAACCCCATAATGATCGGTGTTGTAATATAATACGGCAAATTTGCCACAACTTTAATCGGCCTGCCTTCATTCTTTTCCATGGCAAGCCTGCGGATATCTGTTTTCAGTATATCTCCATGAATTACGGTAACATTGTTCCAGTCCTTCAAAGTATCTCCCAGAATAGGTATCAGGGCATCATCAATTTCCACCGCAGCGACTTCCCTTGCAGCTTCTGCAAGATACTGGGTCATCGTTCCGATTCCCGGTCCGATTTCCAGAACAAAGTCATCTTTTGTAATTCCGGAAGCATGAATGATTTTATCCAGTACATGAGTGTCGATCAAAAAATTTTGACCAAACCTTTTCTGGAAAACAAAATCATACTTTTGAAGGATCTCAATGGTATATTTAGGATTTCCAAGATAAGGTCTGGTCATAATATCTACTTCCTTTATGAATTTTTATTAACTGCTGCGTTATATTTTATCATCAGCTAAAATCTTTTTCGTATAAAACAATGAATCCGTCATGGTCTGTACGCTTCTTTGATATATTTCTCTGAAGCTTACGGATACCGCCCTGAGATTTGGCAATTGCAGCATCTACCAAATTCTTGACAGCCCCTATATTCATGGGCTCATCTTCCTTCTGATTCATACCGATCATATTATAAAGTGCAAGCATTCCCATCTGATCAATGGTATAGCCGTTTTCCTTCGTATAAACCTTGGCAAAGCTGACAAGCTCATCGTTGGTAAATACCGGAATATTGATCATGGATGTAAATTTCTTAGCAAGTTTCGGATATCTGGCAATAAATTTACGCATGCCGATTTTTTCATCTTCAACAATTACAGTCAAACCATCTGTGCGGAATTCCATTGCCTTATCAAGCTGCTCTGCTGTTTCCTGTGTCAACTGATTCGCATTCTCAATTACAAGAAAACCTCCGGCAAGCTTATTTACAATCCTTGACATATCCTTGCCGTTAATCTGGTCAGCAAATACATAGGCAACCTTAGAAGCTTCCAGATTCAGTTCCTTACAGATTGCAGGAATCAGACTGGAAATCAATCTTGTTTTACCCGTCTCTCTGCCGCCCATAACAATGACATTTCCGGTTCTTGAGGTCTTATCTGCGGCAGCCATCTGCACATCACACAGAGCATCGATCAACTGTTCCTTCATTCCGGGCACTCTTACAAAATAAGAGAACAGCTTCTTTTCATCATCTGTCAGTTCCCGTTCTCTTGGAACAATATCATATGGACTTCTTCCGTTCTTTGGCTGAATAGATTCAATAAACTGCTCAAGCTCTTCTTCTTCCGTCAAGGGCTCGGGAGATTCCAGCTTTTCTTCTTCTCCTACGCGCTTTATTGCACTCTTCAGTTCCTTTTCTTCCTCAATAAATACATCATCACTTTCTTCTTCAAATACACTGTCAGAAAGCGCTTGATCATTAAATCCACTATTGCTGAAGCTATCATCAAAGAGACTTTCATTGTCTCCAAGAACCTTTTTGATTTCCTCCTGGAAATTGAAGATTTCGGTATTCATTCCTTCCGGATGTTTCCGTTTGAAAGGTACAGGCTCTGTTTTTTTAGCGGGACCGTTCAGGAACTCTTCTTCTGCTTCACGGAGGTCTTCTTCTGAAAGAAAATCTTCCTCCTCCAAAGATGGAACAGAGTCTTTATCAAAATCATCTCTGGCCTCAGACTCATCCTCATCCTCAAATTCATCCATATCCTCCAGCTCATCCCAGTCATCTATAGAATCTGTTTCTTCAAATTCCTCTTCTGACTCAGGTTCCTGCTCTTCTTCCTGCTGCTCTTCATCATCTTCTGTTTCCGGCTCTGTTTCTATTTCCGGTTCCAATTCAGGTACCGGCTCTTCAGCCCTGTCTGTAACTGGTTCCTTTTCTGCTGCCTCTTCTATATCAGTTTCATCAGCCTGATCTTCCGGAACTTCTTTTTCCTGTACAGTCTCTTCTTTTTCTGTATCATAACCGTCAGTCAATATTTCGTCTTTTTCTTCTTCTTTTCCTTCAGAAGACGGTCCATCCGGAATTTCTATTCCCTGCGCAGTTGCTGCTGCAAGAATCGTATCCTCCAAATTAAAGTCGAAATCATCCAGATTCTTCTTAGGCAATTCGTTCTGAATATAATCTTCTCGGATAATGGGTGCTTTAGGAATTTCTGTTTCCTGACGATTCATATTCTTCATGGATTTTGGAATCTTTAACTCAGGCATCTGAATCGTCTGACTTAAATCCGGTTTCTGTTCTGCAGATACATTTACCGGAACCTTTTCTTCCGGATCTTCTCCCTCCGGCTCAAGTTCCGGAACATCCACATAATCAAGTTTGGAAGAAATATCCTTAATCATTTCTTCCTGAACCTCTTCCTCCTTAGCCTGAACTTCTTCCGCATCCTCAAAATCTTCTTCTTTTTCTTTTTTCTTGCCGCTGAAGATATCACGAATACCCTTGGATATTTTCTCCTGAAGGCTCTCCGCATTATTGATATCTTTTTCGTCCATGCGGATGCTTTCGATCATGGGAGCTTCTTCCTCCAGTGGAGGCACTGCTTTTTCCGGCACATCTGTCTTTTCTTCTTTGTTTGCCGCCTGAACCGTGCTTTCTTTCAAAGCCTTTGCTTCACCCGGAGTAATGAGATTCGGCACAAACTGCTGTTCATACCGCTCTTTCTCCTCACCTGTCAGAGAACCAAGGCGAAGTTTCAGATCCAGCGCCTTCATTACATATTTGCCTTCGCTGAACCATATTACCATCTGATTGCACAAATCAAGACATTTCTCTTTTTCTCCGGCCTGATAATAAAGGTTTGCCAATTCATAAGACCATTTCTCTGTAAATTCCTTCTCTTTGTATTCCTCCAGAATCTGGATCAGTTCTTCAAGAGAAGCTTTCTTGGCCTTATAAATCTTATATTTCAGAATATACCTCATATTGTCATTGGGCGCAACTTCCGTATATTCCTCATAATATTCCATTGCTTCCTCAATATCGCCCATTTTTAATGATACCTCTATCAGACGGTACAGAATAGTCTTCCCAATAGAGGACCTGTGATATGCCAGAAGAAAAATTTCTTTACTCTCTTCGTAACGTTTATTGGCTGCATAAATTTCACCTACAACACATAAGGTACGAACATTCTTAACACGACGCCAGTCAATGCTGTCAACCACACTCATCGCGCCCTTATAGTCCTTCAGTTCCACCAAATGATTGATTTCTTCCAGTTTTATCCGAAATTCTTCCTTGTCCAATATATTCACCAACTTTCCATAGATAAAAATAGTTTAACATAAGCCCTAATGCTTGTCAAAACACTTTCAATGATTCTCGTTATAATTAAACGGAAGATAAACTTCCCCTTTTACCACCTGAAAAACTCTGTTGATATGAAACTGGTGGCTGATAAAATCATCCAGTCCTGTACAGGTAATCATCGTCTGTATATCATGGATACTGTCCAAAAGATATGTCTGTCTGCTGGAATCCAGTTCCGAAAGCACATCATCCAGAAGAAGAACCGGCGTATCCTTAATCTTGTTTTTTACAAGATATATCTCAGAAAGCTTCAGAGAAAGCGCTGCTGTCCTTTGCTGCCCCTGGGAACCATATTTACGGATATCCACGCCGTCAGCAAGCAGACAGAGATCATCCCTGTGAGGACCTGCTGAAGTCATTTTCATACGGATGTCACGGTCTCTGTTTCCCGCAAGTGTCTCCGCCAAAAGAGAGCTCTCCACACTTGGCTCATAAATCACTTCCAGATGCTCCATTCCGCCGGTAAGGTTTTTATGAATATCCTGAATCACAGAATTCAATTCTTTAACAAATGCACTTCGTTTCTCAATTACCTTACTGCCGTACTGTGCCATCTGGATATCCCATACATCCAGCGTATCCATGAGCCTGGAATTAAAATGAAGCTCTTTCAGAAGCCTGTTCCTCTGATTTACAATATGATTGTACCCTGCAAGTTCCGTCAAATAAAGGGAATCCAGCTGACAAAGCTCCAAATCCATAAATCTTCTTCTCTCTCCCGGGCCGCTCTTGATGATGTTCAGGTCCTCCGGAGAAAAAAACACAAGATTTACAATTCCAAATAATTCTCTTGCCTTACGAATCGGGAGTCCGTTAATTGCAACCCCCTTCGCCTTATTCTTCTTCAAATGCATGTCTATCTTATACGAAATTTCATCCTTTACCACATTCATCCGGATATGGGATTCTTCCTCCCCAAAACGGATGGTTTCTTTATCCTTGCTACCTTTATGTGACTTGGTTG
The DNA here is from genome assembly GCA_030524545.1 of Eubacteriales bacterium. Taxonomy (GTDB): domain Bacteria; phylum Bacillota; class Clostridia; order Lachnospirales; family Lachnospiraceae; genus Blautia_A. Next base: position 39,366 of record JAUNGM010000024.1, on the reverse strand, counting down.
TTCCGCAAAGATAAATGGCTTCCAGGATATTCGTCTTTCCCTGGGCATTATTTCCGTAAAAGATATTGGTTGCTTTATCAAACTTCAGTTCAAGGGAATTGTAATTCCTGAAATTTTTTAACTGAATGGACTCAATATACATAAATCACCTGATCACTTTAATATCGTTTCCGTCATATGAAATGATATCTCCTTCATAAACCTTCCTGCCCCGGCGCTCGTCCACCTCACCATTAACTTTTACAAGCCCGTCCTGAATCGCATACTTCGCTTCCACTCCGTCTTCTACTACGCCGGCCAGCTTCAGGGCCTGTCCAAGTTTAATAAATTCATCTTTAATCTTAATTTCCATAACAATCTCCCCTAATTCGTTCCTCTGTCTCTATCTGGCCTGATTCTGATTAATATTTACAGGCAGAATCAAATATGTGTAATTTTCTTCATCATCTCTGATAAAGCAGGGAGCTTTTGGATTTACCAGATAGATGGTAATGGTTTCGTCATCAATTACTTTCAGCGCATCAATTAAGAATTTGGGATTAAAACCAATCAGGATATCCTTTCCATCTTTCTCAATATCAATGTCTTCGTTCATAGAACCCATTGCAGAGTCAATCTTCAGTTCCATCTTATGATCCGTAATGCTGATGATGATCGGTTTTTTGTCACCTTCTCTTACCAGAAGTGTGGCTCTGTCGATACAGTCCAGAAATTCTTTTTTATTTATGTTAAGTCTGGTTTCGTAATCGCTGGAAAGCATCTGGTCAATACGGAAATATTCTCCTTCAATCAGCCTGGAAACGACCATAGTCTGATCAAATTCAAATAAGATATGATTTTTGGTAAAGAAGATACTTACCAGATCATCTACTTCCCCTGAAAGAATCTTACTGATTTCACTTAATGTCTTTCCCGGAACGACAATCTTTCTGTCAGAATATTCTCGTTTCAAAGGCATTTTTCTGATAGAAATACGATGTCCATCCAGAGATACTATTTTCAGACAGTTATCTTTAATTTCAAATAATTCTCCAGTCATCAGACGATTGTTCTCGTTTACAGCAATGGAAAAAATCGTCTGACGTATCATTTCTTTCAGCGTATACTGGGAAATAGTAAGAGCTTCTTCTCTTTCAATCATAGGAAGATATGCAAAATCTTCTCCGGATTTTCCGGGAATATTGAATTTTGCTTTTTCACAGGTAATGGTTGCAGTATATTTGTCATCTGTTTTTATAGTAACATCATTGTCAGGGAGTCTTCTTATAATTTCATATAAAATTTTGGCATCCAGGGCAATCATGCCTTTTTCTTCAATGCGTCCTTCTACAACTGTTTCAATTCCAAGTTCCATATCATTGGAGGTGAATTTGATCAGATTTGTTGTAGCATCAATCAAAATACATTCCAGAATAGGCATGGTTGTTTTGGATGGAACAGCTTTTAATGAAATATTGACACTTTTGAGTAAACTGTTTTTGGAACAAATGATTTTCATATTGTGTATAACTCCCTTCCTGGTTAAAGTGGTTTTTTCATAAATAATAATTTAAAAGATATCCGCAGTCATCGCCGTAGGGGCTGTGAATTTGTGAAAAACTCATCCAAAGCCAGAAATTAAAGGCTTTTCGGCGTGGGATAACTTCGTGTAAAAGTGAAGGTTGAAGGTGTGAATGAATTGTGTATAACCACATGAACCGAAAATTCCCAAAAAGTTATACACATGAATTCACATTAAAAGCAAACATTATACACCGGGAATGTGGAAAACTAATTTATCCCTGTGGATTGATTTTTTTCTTCAGGATGTCTACGGTGTTTCTTATGTTATCGTTGTTTTCTATTTCTTTTTCTATTTTTTCGATGCCGTGCATAACGGTGGTATGGTCTCGGTTTCCCAGACTTTTGCCAATGGTCTTTAAGGAGGTATCGATGAGATCCCTGCAGAGATACATGGCAATCTGTCTTGGAACAACGACTTTGCTGTTCCGTTTGTTGCCTGATAAGTCGGTTGCGGATACATTAAAGTGCTCTGCCACAACAGAAATAACATATTCCGGAGTGATGACTCTCTTTTTGTCAGGTGAAACAATATCTTTGAGAGCCTGCTCGGCGAGCTCAAGAGTTACTTCGCGCTGTTCCAGCTTGGCAAAGGCCATGACTTTATTGAAAGCGCCTTCAAGCTCCCGGATATTGGATTTAATATTATTGGCAATATATTTGATGACCTCTTCATTAATATTATAACCGTCCATTTCTTCTTTTTTATGAAGGATGGCCATTCTGGTTTCGTAGTCCGGAAGGGTAATATCGGCAATCAGCCCCCATTCGAACCGGGAACGGAAGCGCTCTTCCAGGATTTCCATATCTTTCGGCGGTTTATCAGAAGATATGATAATCTGCTTCTTGGCACTGTGCAGACTGTTAAAGGTATGGAAAAATTCCTCCTGCGTAGATTCCTTTCCTATAATAAACTGGATATCATCGACCAGAAGTACGTCAATATTTCTGTATTTTTCGCGGAATTTGGTCATTGCCGTATTATTTCCGTTTCGGATCGTCTCAATCAGTTCATTGGTAAATTCCTCACTGGTGACATAGAGTACCTTACTGTCCTGATTATTTTCGATAATATAATGGGCAATGGAGTGCATAAGGTGAGTCTTGCCAAGACCTGCACCACCATAAATAAAAAGCGGGTTATAGGTATCACCGGGAGATTCGGCCACTGCAAGGGCTGCAGCCTGGGCAAATTTATTATTGCTGCCTACGATGAAGGTGTCGAAAGTATATTTCGGATTCAGATGAGCTTCCTCATAGCGGGAATCCTGTGTCTGCTTATTATAAGAAGCCTCTTTCTGAGGTACTTCTTCCGGAAGAATGAACTTAATTTCACAGTCAGACATTCCGCAAACCTCACAAATGGTTACCTGAAGAGGTAATTTGTATTTTTTTGTTATGATATTGATTAATACCATCTGCTCGGAAGGAACCAGAATTGTAACAAGGTTTCCTTCTACCTGATAAACCTTGAGCGGCTTTAACCAGGTGTTAAAGGCTACCTCAGCCACATCATATTCGGTTTTGACGATCTGCAGGATTTCGTCCCATTTTTCCATTACTTTATTCATCTTTATCATTTCTCCTGGTTCGTTTAACTTCTATATATAAGAAAGTTTCTATTCGATACTCATACATGAATATAAATAGACATAAATATCCTTTTAATATATTATAATAAATCCTCTTTTTTCGCAATGCCTAACCACAAGAAATTTGAGGTTACTGTTAAATGTGGATATGTGAAAAGACGTTTCTACAGGTGTTAAAGTCGATTGTGGAAAAGTGTGGATAAGTGGATTTTGGCATTTGTTGTTGTCATAAATTGAAAATGGAAGGAGGTTATCCACATTTTTTGTGGAAATTAGTGTCCACTTGTCAAAATGGCTCAAATAAAGGGTTTTTTAGAAGGAATGTGTAAAAAATGTATAGAAAAAGTGGATTATTAAACTGGAAAAATGAAAGTTATCCACAAGTTATCCACAAAATGTGGATAATCTTACGTAAACCGATTTTTTCCACCACAATATCAAGATATATTCCACATAGGGGAGAATTTTGGAGAAAGGAATGTGGAGGATGTGGAAAAAAATGTGGAAAAGTGGATTGAATAAAAGTACGCCTTTTTCATATTTTTCCCTTGACGAACGCTCACTTTATGAATATAATTGAAATGATGTTCTATGAAAAAAATTAAATGAGGGATTAATAGATAAAGGAGGTGTTTCACCTATGAAAATGACATTTCAGCCGAAAAAGAGATCCAGAGCTAAAGTACACGGTTTCAGAGCTCGTATGAGCACCAAAGGCGGCCGCAAAGTATTAGCTGCAAGAAGATTAAAAGGAAGAAAGAAATTATCAGCATAAGATATAAGACCGCATTTATGTGGTCTTTTCTTCTATATACTTTTATCTAAAGTATATAACCAGCTTTTACCGCAAAAACAGGTAGAAGGAAGGAGGATTCGATGATTCATTCGGAGTCCTTGAAAAAAAATAAAGATTTTCAACACGTTTATAAAAATGGAACATCACAAGCAAATCGGTATCTGGTGATGTACGTATTGGATAATCCATACGGGAAGAATCGTCTGGGAATATCAGTAAGCAAAAAAGTAGGGAATAGTGTGGTTCGCCACAGAGTCACCAGGTTGATCAGAGAAAGTTATCGATTAAATGAAATGGTATTTAAAAACGGTTTGGATATTGTTGTGATTGCCCGCCCGTCAGCAAAGAATATTTCTTATAAAGATGCAGAAAGTGCTCTTTTGCATTTGTCAGGCAGACATCATATAATAGGAGAGAACAATGATAAAGAAGTTTCTGATTAAGATAATAAGACTCTATCAAATATATATATCGCCGATGAAGAGAACAAAATGTCCTTATATTCCCACATGTTCTCAATATGGTTTAGAAGCTATCGAAAAATATGGCGCAATCAAAGGAAGCCTGCTCGCAGTCTGGAGAATCCTGCGGTGCAATCCTTTTTCCCATGGTGGATACGATCCCGTGCCATAAAGAGACAGGAACCGGTTTATCCGGCAGATAACGTTTGCCGGAACAGAAGAAAATCCTGTCAGTTCAGGATTCTAGGAGGAATTGAACTTGGAAATGATTTTAGCTACAAAAAGCGGTACGCCGATCATTGGACAGATTGCATCACTTTTGGGATGGATCATGAACGGCATTTACGTGGCTTTGGATGGATTGTTTGGAATCCAGAATCTGGGCCTTTGTATCATTATTTTCAGTATCCTGATCTATGTCCTTATGACTCCCCTTCAGATCAAGCAGCAGAAGTTTTCCAAGCTGAGTGCTATTATGCAGCCGGAGCTTCAGAAGGTTCAGAAGAAGTACCAGGGCAAAAAAGACCAGGAATCTATGCAGAGAATGCAGGAAGAGACATCCGCAGTTTACCAGAAATATGGAGTTTCCCCCACAGGAAGCTGTGTTCAGCTTTTGATACAGATGCCTATTTTGCTGGCTTTGTGGCAGGTAATCCAGAATATTCCTGCATATGTAAGCAGTGTCAGAAATATCTTCACAGGTGTTGCAGATCAGATTGTAGCAATCAGCGGATATACAGATCTGATCCAGAAATTTATCAGTGATAACAATATGACAAGGGTAAGGCTGATTCTTGAAAACGAAACAGCAACCAAAAACTCTATCATTGACTTTTTATATGCATTATCCCCATCTCAGTGGGACAGCTTATCTGAGATGAGCCAGTTTTCAGGATTCTCTGATGCGATTGACAAGACAGCGGCAGAGATTTCCAAAATGCAGACATTCGGTGTTCTGAATATTGCGGAGCAGCCATGGAACTACATTAAAGCAGCATTTGCAGGAGGTGCGATCATCCTTGCAGTTGCGGCAATTGCCATCCCGGTTCTGTCCTGGGTTACCCAGATGCTGAACATCAAGCTTATGCCGCAGGCTGCACAGACAGGGGACAACCAGAATGATACCATGGCCAATTCCATGAAGACCATGAACACAGTTATGCCTCTGATGTCTGCTGTATTCTGTTTTACGTTCCCGGTAGGTCTTGGTATTTACTGGATTGCCAGTGCGGTAGTGAGAAGTATTCAGCAGTATGTGATCAACCGTTACATGGATAGGATAGATATTAATGATCTTGTAAATGAAAACATGAAAAAGATGGAGAAGAAGCGCGAAAAAGCAGGACTTCCTCCTCAGAAAATCACAAACCAGGCTCATCAGAGCGTAAAGAATATCAATAAGATTGAAAAAGGCCAGAGCGGTACAGATGCGGAAGCCAGAGCCAAAAAGGTGGAAGAATCCTACCAGAAAGCAGCTAATGCAAAGCCGGGAAGTATTACGGCCAAGGCAAATCTGGTAAGAGATTACAATGAGAGAAACAAGAAGAAGTAGGAAGGAACGGAGGGGTAAGTAATGGAGGATTTTATCCAGTTTTCAGCAAAGACAAAAAGCGAAGCTATCACAAAAGCATGTATTGAGCTTGGTACTTCCAGTGATCAGTTGGAAATTCAGGTAGTCACCGAAGGAAGCAGCGGATTCTTCGGAATCGGAAGCAAACCCGCGATTATTAAAGTCCGCAAAGTAGCAGCCGTTTCTGAAGATGCTGAAATTGAGAAAATCGTTGATTCCGTCAAACTGGATTCCATTAAGGAAGAAAAGAAGAAAGAAACTCCGAAGCCGGCACCTGCACCAAAGGCAGAACCAGTTAAGGAGGTTAAGGAATCCAAAGAAGCCAGAGAGGTTAAGGAACCAAAAGAAAGACCTCATAAACAGCATAAAGAAAGACAGCAGAAAGAACGTCCTGCAAAAGAGAGACCGTCAAAAGAAAATAGAGAGCCGCGCGAAAAAGCTCCAAAGGAAAAGCCGGTAAAAGAGAAGCCGGCAAAGGCAGCAAAGCCGGTGGAAATTATCTCAGATCCTGCAGAAATCAAGGAAATTGAAGAGAGAGCAGTTGTATTCCTTCGTGATGTATTTGCATCCATGAATCTTGGAGAAGTAGAAATTACTTCCAAATACAATACAACAGACGGATGTCTTGAGGTAGATTTTGAAGGAGAAGATATGGGAATCCTCATTGGTAAGAGAGGACAGACCCTGGATTCTCTTCAGTATCTCACAAGCCTGGTAGTCAATAAAGGAAAAGCCAATTATATTCGTGTAAAGCTTGACACAGAAGATTACAGAAGACGCAGAAAAGAAACTCTGGAAAATCTGGCAAGAGGAATTGCCTACAAGGTTAAGAAAACAAGAAAACCGGTTGTTCTGGAGCCAATGAATCCATATGAAAGAAGGATTATCCACTCCGCTCTTCAGGGAAACAAGTTTGTGGAGACGATCAGCGAAGGGGAAGAGCCTTATCGCCATGTAGTTGTAAAATTGAAGAGATATTAAAATTTATGCAATGTGGGACTAGGAATTAAACTTTAAAAATGTTATTCTAGGTGAAAGCGTGAATAACACGTAAATCAGTACATCGTATTGAATGTACAGGCGTGTGCTTTTACCCTGAATAACATTTTTTATTTATATATGAAAAATCTTTGCTAAGGCGGAGAATCAGGAGGAATTATGGAAACGACAATAGCTGCTATTTCAACGGCCATGAGTGCATCGGGTATTGGAATTGTGCGTATCAGCGGTGAAAATTCTATAGAAGTAATATCCGGAATCTACCGCTCAAAGGGCGGCAAAAAGAAAATTGAGAGTGTTCCAACCCATACCATTCACTATGGTTATATTTATGATGGAGACGAACTGATTGATGAAGTTCTCGTGATGGTTATGAAAGCACCCCGTACATTTACAGGAGAAGATACGGTGGAAATTGACTGTCATGGAGGCGTATATGCTATGAAACGCGTCCTGGAAACTGTTCTGAAAAACGGTGCAAAGATTGCAGAACCCGGGGAATTTACTAAGCGTGCATTTCTAAACGGAAGACTTGATCTTTCTCAGGCAGAGGCAGTTATTGATGTGATCAATTCTCAGAATGAATATGCACTCAAAAGTTCCATGGAACAGCTTCGAGGCTCTGTTATGCGGTCCATAAAGGAAATCAGAAGCCATTTGATTTATCATATTGCTTATATCGAATCTGCTCTGGATGATCCGGAACACATCAGCCTGGATGGATATCCACAGGAACTTCTGGAAGTTGTGGATAAAGAAAGCCAGGAGATCAGCAAGTTGTTGAAATCTGCGGACGACGGCAAGATTATTCGTGAGGGTATCAAGACAGTAATTCTTGGTAAACCAAATGCCGGAAAATCTTCTCTTCTGAACCTTCTGGTGGGAGAAAACCGTGCCATTGTCACAGATATTGCCGGAACGACCAGAGATATCCTTGAGGAATATATCAATCTTCATGGTGTGACTCTTCGGATGATCGATACGGCAGGAATACGTGAGACAAAGGATATTGTAGAAAAAATCGGTGTGGAAAAGGCAAGGGAAATTGCAAAAGATGCAGACCTGATTCTTTATGTAGTAGATTCCTCTACACCTCTTGATGAAAATGATGAAGAAATCATCCATATACTGAACGACAAAAAAGCAATTGTTCTATATAATAAAACAGACCTTGACAGTGCAGTTGATATGGACTATTTAAAGGAAAGAACCGGACATACGGTAATACCTGTTTCCGCAGTGGAAGAGACAGGAATCCGGGAGCTTGAGGAGGAAATCAAGAACCTGTTTTTCTCCGGTAATCTATCCTTTAATGATGAGGTTTATATTACAAATGCCCGCCATAAAGAAGCCCTTGAAGAGGCAAAGAACAGCCTTGAGCTTGTAAAAAACAGCATTCATATGGGAATGCCGGAGGATTTCTTTTCCATTGACCTGATGAATGCGTACGAAAGCCTTGGGCGGATTATAGGGGAATCTGTAGGAGAAAATCTGGTAAATGAGATTTTCAGCAAGTTCTGTATGGGAAAATAAAAGAAATTCTGAAATAAAATAGCTTGAGAATAAATACGAGGGAGGGTTCTATAGAAGATTATGAAAAATCTGACAGAAGATTATGATATTGTTGTTGTCGGTGCAGGACATGCAGGATGCGAGGCCGCCCTTGCAGGTGCAAGGCTGGGCCTGAAAACAATCATGTTTACCGTAAGTGTAGACAGTATCGCCCTGATGCCCTGTAATCCAAATATAGGAGGAAGTTCTAAAGGACATCTGGTAAGGGAACTGGATGCCCTTGGCGGCGAAATGGGCAAAAATATTGATAAAACATTTATCCAGTCAAAAATGCTGAACCAGTCCAAAGGCCCGGCTGTCCATTCGCTCCGCGCACAGGCAGATAAACAGGCATATAGCAATGAAATGCGAAAGACATTGGAAAATACGGAAAACCTTACGATTAAACAGGGAGAGGTGACAAAGCTTCTCGTAGAGGATGGAGAAATTACAGGTGTAAAAACATATTCGGGTGCAGTATACCGCTGCAAGGCAGTTGTTCTCTGTACAGGGACTTACTTAAAGGCGCGTTGTATTTATGGTGATGTAAGCAATTATACAGGTCCTAACGGTCTTCAGGCAGCCAATTATCTGACTGATTCCCTGAAAGAGCTTGGCATTGAAATATTCCGCTTTAAGACAGGAACTCCGGCTAGAATAGCAGGAAATACTATTGATTATTCCAAAATGGAAGAACAATTCGGTGATCAAAGAGTAGTTCCGTTTTCCTTTTCCACAGATCCGGAATCTGTTCAGATCGATCAGAAATCATGCTGGCTGACCTACACAAATGAGACTACTCATGACATTATCCGGCAGAATCTGGATAGATCCCCGTTGTTTTCCGGTGCTATTGAGGGAACTGGTCCACGGTATTGTCCGTCTATTGAAGACAAAGTAGTCAGATTTGCAGATAAAAACCGTCATCAGGTGTTTATCGAGCCGGAAGGACTTTATACAAATGAGATGTATGTAGGCGGGATGTCAAGCTCCCTTCCCGAGGATGTGCAGGAAGCCATGTATCATTCCGTACCGGGGCTGGAACATGCAAAAATTGTAAAAAATGCCTATGCCATTGAATATGACTGCATTAATCCGAGGCAGCTTTATCCAACACTGGAATTTAAGAAGATAAAGGGACTTTTCAGTGCAGGACAGTTTAACGGAAGCTCCGGCTATGAGGAGGCCGCTGCCCAGGGCCTAATCGCAGGTATGAATGCGGCTTTAAAGATCAAAGGCCGGGATATGATCATTCTGGACCGTTCGGAAGCTTATATCGGCGTATTGATCGATGACCTTGTGACAAAGGAAAATCATGAACCATACAGAATGATGACAAGCCGTGCGGAATACAGGCTTCTTCTCCGGCAGGATAATGCAGATTTAAGACTGCGCAAAAAAGGCTATGAAGCAGGTCTGATTGATGAAGAAACTTACCGGAAGGTGTTGAAGAAAGAAGCACAGATCAAAGAAGAAATCCATCGTGTGGAACATACAAATATCGGGGCATCAAAGGAGGTTCAGGAGTTTCTTAACGAGCATAACAGTACTCCTCTGAAATCCGGAACAACCCTTGCAGAGCTGATCCGGAGACCGGAATTATCCTACGAAATGATAGCCCCCATTGATCCGGACAGGCCGGAACTCCCATGGGATGTACGTGAGCAGGCAGATATCAATATCAAATATGACGGTTATATCCGCCGCCAGTTAAAGCAGGTAGAGCAGTTCAAAAAGATGGAAGCAAAGAAAATTCCCGAGGATCTGAACTACGAAAAAGTGGGAAGCCTGCGTATTGAAGCACGTCAGAAGCTGGAACTGTACCGTCCGGTTTCCATAGGACAGGCATCCAGAATATCCGGTGTTTCTCCGGCAGATATCTCCGTTCTGCTTGTATATCTGGAACAGTATGGAAAATCGCGGAATTAGGGTACGCAAACAGAAGGAGCAGAGAAAAAAATGGAATATGATTTAACTGTATTAAGACAGGGCTGCAGGGCCCTTGGAATAGAGCTTAATGAGCTTCAGGAAAAACAGTTTACAGACTTTTATGAGTATCTTGTAGAAAAAAATAAAGTGATGAACCTCACAGGAATTATAGAGTTTCAGGAGGTGTTGATGAAGCATTTTCTGGATAGTCTTGCCTGTGTAAAGGCAGTATCTATGGAGAATATAAAGACGGTAATGGATATTGGAACCGGTGCCGGATTTCCGGGAGTTCCCTTAAAGATTGCATTTCCCCATCTGGAAGCCTGTCTTCTGGATTCTCTGAAAAAACGTGTGGGATTTCTGGAAGAAACCTTCCGGTTGTTAAAATTAGAGAATATCAGAGCCATTCATGGAAGAGCAGAAGAATTTGCCAAAAACAAAGCTTACAGGGAAAAATATGACCTGTGCGTCTCCAGAGCCGTATCTAATCTGGCTACTTTAAGCGAATACTGCCTGCCTTATGTGAAGATTGGAGGAATTTTTATTTCTTATAAATCCGGTAAGGTTCAGGAGGAAGCACAGCAGGCGGAAAAAGCAATTCATATCCTTGGAGGAAAAGTAAAGGATATCCTGTATTTTAGGCTTCCGGATTCCGAAATCGACCGTTCTCTTGTTGTAATAGAAAAGGTAAAACCAACCCCTGCACGTTATCCGAGAAAGGCAGGAACTCCATTGAAAGAACCCTTATCCTGAGGGTTCTTTTTCTAATCTTTCTGTAATATATTTGAACACTTTATTTTCACATATTTCTCACAAAATCCTCACAAATTTATCCTAATTTCATCACATCTTTTTCATACACTTTAACAAGCGGAAAAAGGTAATTTTTTACTATCCCGTGAAAAGATTTTAAGGAGGAGAGTACAGTGATTGAAGTAAAAAATCTGGTCAAAAGATATGGTGACCATACGGCTGTTGACCATCTTTCCTTTCAAATTGAAAAGGGAAAAATTTATGGTTTTTTAGGCCCGAATGGTGCTGGAAAATCGACTACAATGAACATGATCACCGGATACATTGCATCTACGGAAGGACAGGTGATCATTGACGGACACGACATTCTGGAAGAGCCGGAAGCAGCAAAGAAATGTATCGGTTATCTGCCGGAACAGCCGCCGCTTTATTTTGATATGACCGTTCTGGAGTATCTGAAATTTGCGGCTGATCTGAAGAAAATTCCCAAAGATAAAAGAGCCTCCATGGTGGATGAAGTCATGGAAATGGTTAAAATAACAGATATGAAAAATCGCCTGATCAAGAATCTGTCCAAAGGATATCGGCAGAGAGTAGGGCTTGCACAGGCAATCCTTGGATATCCCGAAGTAATTATTCTGGATGAACCTACTGTTGGTTTGGATCCGAAACAGATTATTGAAATTCGGTCACTGATCATGGATCTGAAGAAGAAACATACGGTAATTTTAAGCTCACATATTTTGTCAGAAGTCAGCGCAATCTGTGATTATGTACTGATTATTTCTCATGGAAAACTGGTAGCCAGCGATACACCGGATAACCTTGGAAAGCTGGCGCAGGGTTCCAATAATCTGACAATGCTGATAAAAGGTTCCAGAGCACAGATAAAGAAGAGTCTTGAAGAAGTGGAGGGTGTAAAAGATATCTCTGTTTCCGCAGATAAGGAACAGGATTTGTGGAAAGTATCTGTAAGTACGGAAGAAAATACAGATATCCGTGAACAGGTATTTTACAAGATGGCAGAAAATAACTGTCCGATTCTGGAAATGCAGTCCAGAAAAGTATCTCTGGAGGAAATATTCCTTGAACTGACAGAAGGGGAGAAAAAGCCTGCAGAGAAACCGGAAAATGATGCCGGGACTGCAGGAGACGAAGAAGAATCTGAGGGAGCAGATTCGGATGATATAATAATAGAAGAAAGGGAAGAGAATCATGACGGCAATTTATAAGAGAGAATTGAAAAGCTATATGACCTCTATGATCGGATATCTGTTTATCTTTTTTATACTGGTTTTGACAGGTGTCTATTTTTCGGCATATCAGCTTTCAGCAGCATATCCGAAATTTGAGTATACATTAAGTGCTTTAACCTTTGTATTTTTAATCGGCGTGCCGATTTTGACCATGCGTGTTCTTGCAGAAGAACGGAAACAGAAGACAGATCAGCTTCTTCTTACAGCTCCTGTATCCGTAGGAGAGATTGTTATGGGAAAATATCTGGCACTGGTAACGGTTTATGCAATCCCGGTTTTAATCATGTGTATGTATCCGCTGCTCATGTCAAAATTCGGTGAGGTGTCATTTACTTCTTCCTATACTGCCATCCTTGGTTTTTTCCTTCTTGGATGTGCAAATCTGGCAATTGGTGTTTTCATTTCCTCGATTACTGAGAGCCAGGTAATTGCTGCAGTTTTGACCTTTGTTATTTTATTTGCATTTTTTATGATGAATGGGATTTCCTCTTTCTTTTCCGAGTCTTCTCTTTCTACGTGTGTGACATTCGGGCTTTTGATTCTTGCTGTTGCTATTATTCTTTATACAATGATCAAGAATGTGATGATTTCTGCTATTGTCGGAGTCATCGGTGAAATTATTCTGATTGTCATTTATGTGATTAATTCCAGCTTCTTTGAGGGAGGAATTCAGAAGGTACTGGAGATATTCAATCTGAGCGGGCATTTTGAAAACTTTACAAACAGCATTCTGGATATAAACGGAATTATTTATTTTATTTCCGTGATTGTAGTATGTATGTTCCTTACAGTACAGTCTATTTCTAAGAGAAGATGGAATTAAGGAGGTGGGAAGCATGAAACTGAATTTGCGAAAAAACAAAGAAAAAGAAAGAGAAAGAGAATCCGTCAGGAAATCTGTAAGAGACATTAATAAGAAATATCTGAAAAACGGAAGCTATAGTATGCTGATAAGCATAATCTTCATTGTGATTGTGATTGTGGTAAACCTGATTGTAGGAGAACTTCCGGCGAAGTATACACAGTTGGATATCAGTGAAGAACAGCTTTACAGTATTGGAGAACAGACAAAGTCCGTTTTAAAGGACTTAGATAAAGACATTACGATTTATCAGATTGCACAGAGTGGTTCAGAAGATGAAACAATCACTAATCTTCTGGAAAAATATGAGGATGAGTCCAGGTATGTTAAAGTCGTTCAAAAAGATCCTGTTGTTAATCCTAAATTTGTGTCAGAATATACCAGCGATAATGTTTCATCTAACAGTTTGATTGTTGTTTGCGGAGACAGAAGCAAAGTTGTTGATTACAATAATATGTATGAGACCAGCATTGATTACAATACTTACAGCTATAATACTACCGGATTTGACGGAGAGGGCCAGATCACAAGTGCTATTGCATATGTAACATCCGAAAATCTTCCGGTTCTTTATAATCTGGAAGGACATGGAGAGCAGGAGTTAAATGCGACCATTAAAGAGGACATTGAAAAAAGCAATATTGAGATTAAGAGCCTGAATCTGCTCACAGAAGAAAATGTTCCGGAAGATGCGGACTGTCTTCTTATTAATTCACCTGCTTCTGATATTTCAGATGATGAAAAGGATGCAATCTTGAATTATCTGGAAAATGGCGGGAAAGCAATGATATTTTCAGATTATACAGGAGAGACACTTGATAATTTTGATGAGATTCTTGTAAACTACGGTGTGAGTCGAGCTGATGGCATTGTATTTGAGGGTGATAGCAATCACTATGCAATGCAGACACCATATTATCTCGTTCCGACGATCAATAGTACGGATGCAGTTTCTGAAGTGGCTTCTGCAGGATATTATGTTTTGGCTCCTTATGCACAGGGAATTCAGAAATCAGATGATGTGCGGGATACGGTGACTATTGAAAGCCTGCTGACAACTTCAGACAATGCTTATTCAAAGACAAATCTAAACGGTGATACATTGGAAAAAGAGAGTTCTGATATTGAAGGTCCATTTGACATTGGTGTCAGCATTACGGAAAGCGTTGATGATGATAAAACAACACAGATTATTTATTATTCCACGTCTTATTTAATGGATAGTCAGGTAAATCAGATGGTATCCGGAGGTAATGAGCAGCTTGTCATGTCTTCTTTGAACTGGATGTGCAGTTCAGATGATACGACGACAGTTTCTATTCCTTCCAAGAGTCTGGAGGTTTCCTATCTGACATTGACAGCCTATGATGTAAGCTTCTGGAAGATTTGTACAATTGGTTTGATTCCTGGATTTTTCCTGGTAGCCGGATTTATGGTGTGGTTTAGAAGGAGAAAAGCATAATGAAAAATAAGACAGTGAAATTGGTTCTTGCAATAGTTGTACTTGGAATGGTGACAGGAGGATATTTTGGAGTAAAATCCTATGTGGCAGGCCAGGAAAAAGAAGAGGAAGAGCAGGAAGAGGAAAAGACGAATGTCTTTGAAGCACAGACAGACAATATTAAATCATTGAAATTCATGATTGAAGAGAAAGAGGTAACATTCATGAAGGAAGATGGCCTGTGGGTCAAAGAAGATGAAAAGGATTTTCCGGTCGATCAGGATGTTTTAGATAGTGCTGCTTCTAATATTTCCTCTGTGGATGCGGATCGTGTGCTTGATGATGTAGAAGATTTGAGTGAATATGGATTGGACAGTCCGGAGAACACAATTACTGTTACAGTGGAAAGTGAAGACGATGGTGAAGAGAGCGTTGTTCTTCGTGTTGGAATGCTGAACGATTCTACCAGCCAATATTATATAGGAAAAGATGAGGACAAGAGTACGGTTTATGTTGTATCTAATACAGTGATTAGTTCTTTTATGAATGATCTTTATGATTATGCCGAATCGCAGGATTTTCCTACTGTTGATTCTTCTACGATTTCCAAGGTTACCGTTGAGCAGGAGAAAAATTCTTATGTTGCTGAAAAGAATGAGGATACCGGACTGTGGGATATTATCAGTGATGTGAGTGACGGTAACAAGGAAAAGGCAGATTCAGCGAAAATGAGCAGTTTGACATCTTCTGTTGCCAGTATGGAGTATGAATCGTTTGTAGATTATAACTGTACGGATGAAAAAGAATATGGATTCGATAATCCTTATGCAGTTGTAACGATTGATTATGAAGAAGAGGAAGAAACAGAAACGGATGAGGATGATGATACCAATGAAGAAACGGAGGAAGAGACTGAACCTGTAATGATTCAGAAGAAACTGGTTCTCACAGTTGGTAATGAAGCGGAGTCTGATTCCAGATATGTTTCAGTTGACGGAAGTAATCAGGTTTATACAATGTCAAATGATCTGCTTTCGACGGTGATTGATAAAGATGTATCTGCTATGTGGGATATGACAGTGAATTATCTTTCTATTAATGACCTGGATAGCCTTGATATTGATCTGAATGGGCAGAAGAACACGATTGATGTTTCACGTGAAACAGTTGTGATTGAGGATGAGAGCACGAAGGAGGCAGAAAGCTCCGAAGAAATGGAAGATTCTGCAGAAGAGACTGCTGACAGTTCCGGAACAACGGAAGATTCTGCAGAAGAGACTGCTGATAGTTCCGAAATTACGGAGGACTCATCTGATGAAACTGCAGATGATGAGGAAAGTGAACCAGAGACAGAAACTGTAATTACTTATCTGCTGAACGGAGAAAAATTGGATGATATTGATTTTACTACGTTTTATAATAAACTGATCAATATATCAGGACAGAAAAGACTTACAGAAGAATATTCTCCAGAAGATAATCCGGAAATGAGAATAGTTTTCCACAGTTTGGATAATGCAAGTGTAAATGTGGATTTCTATGAATATGATGTGAATTATTATGCTGCTGTTGTGGATAATGAGAAGGTTTATCTTTTAAATAAGATGAATTTTAAGGAGTTAAGGAGCTCTTATGAAGAAATGCTGGCAGAAGATGATGACAGCAGCGATAGTGATGTGAATCATACAAATGCAGAAAGTGAGGATGAATAAACGAAAAAGGATATTTGAGTGAGTAAGAAAAAAAAGTGTCTGTTGGGTTTGAAGGCCCGATGGACACTTTTTGTTTCAGAATGAAATGAATTTAAGTTTCTGCTTCGTCGAATGTTATATGAAAGAACGTGAATGAAAAAGAGCACAGTCAGAACTGTGCTCTTTAATGATGATTCTTTTTAAAAGAAAACGCTAACCTGATCAAGAAAGCTTTCCGGGTTTTCAACATGAGGAAAATGCTTACTCTTTTTGATGGTAACTGATTCTATTGCCGGATTGAGTAAGCAATAGCTGTCCACAATCGAAGCACCATTATTTTCCGCTTCACCTTCAACAATTAGAATACTGTTATCAATCGCCTTTAAATTATGGGTTATACTAATATTCATATATTTGGAAGCATAGCATGCATATGCGGATTTTGCATATACGCCGCCGATATGAGCAGCTTCATAATATGCATCTACCATATCAGAATCAATATGGAATGGGTTGTAGTAAAGTTTTTCAATGAAAAGGTTATTAATATTTTCACGTGAAACAACAATATGATAAATTAAAGTACCGAAGATCGGAATCTCCAGGAAGAACTTCAACAGGTTGTCTTTCTGAGAAGGCATTTCATTTAACTTAGTCATACTTGGCGGATTTACAAGTATAATTTTGTTGAATAAAGTTTGTTCATTCCGGCATGCCATAATCACGAAAGAAGCTGAGAAACCACTGGAAATTATGTTCGTTTTCTCGCCAATAATATTTTTAACAAAATCACAAATTAACTGCGTATAAACAAAGTTGGTATAGGTTACACCTGGTTTTTCTGAAGAACCGCAGCCAAGCAGATCAAGAGTATAAACTGTATGATCCATAGCAAGCTGCTTTTCAATGCGATTCCATTCATATCCTGATGAGCCGGGTATGATGTCATGAATTAACAGGATTGGGGAACCTTTTCCTCTTTTAGTATAGTGGACTTTTCCAAAACGCCAGTTGTAAGTGTTTTTATGAGACCTATCCAGCATTTCTTTTAATGATGCAGACGCCGCAATTATTTTATTTAAAATATGAATTACAACTGTTGCAGAGGCAAGTAATGCTGCGCAGGTGAGTAGCCGGTTTTTATGTTTTTTCATGTGAAAGCCTCCTAAAATTGTGAAGTTGATGGTGTCTTCCTTGTTTCTATTATACGCCAAAAAGACATCTTTTACAATGTATTTTTGCGAGGGGAGAGCTCATAGTTGCGAAGGCCGCACTCCCCTGTTGGCCACGCTGGCATCGAGGTAAGCTTGATGCCGTTTTTTAAAGCGTCAAGTTTATGGGAAAGTGGGGGAATGGGATTGCTATGTTTCACGTGAAACATTAATGAAAAGTGGTTTATATGGTTTTATTATTGGACATAATAAGAAGAGGGTGGGTTTGTTTTAAAAAATATACAAAAAAATGACGATAAAAAAAATATTTTCTATGTTTCACGTGAAACATTATGTGGCACAGGAAAAATAAACGTGTTATAATAATTCTATCCTTAAGTGAGGAGGTAGAATTTTGGGTAGAATTATAGCGGTAGCAAATCAGAAGGGCGGAGTAGGAAAATCTACGACAGCAATAAATTTGTCGGCTTGTCTTGCAGAAAAGGGAAAGAAAGTCCTGACAATTGATATTGATCCGCAGGGAAATACAACAAGTGGTCTTGGCGTGGATAAGAATTCTGTAGAAAATACACTTTATGAGCTGCTATTGGGAGAAACAGGAATAAAAGAGGTTATTATTAAAAATGTAATCGAAAATGTAGATCTGATACCTTCCAATGTTAATCTTTCCGGTGCGGAAATAGAGCTGATTGGTGTGGATGAAAAAGAATATATTTTAAAGAATGCCACGGATAAAATACGTCGTAAATACGATTATATTATCATGGATTGTCCGCCATCTTTAAGTATGCTGACAATCAATGCTCTGACAGCGGCAACATCTGTATTGGTTCCGATTCAGTGTGAGTATTATGCATTAGAGGGACTTTCCCAGTTGATACATACGATTGAACTGGTTCAGGATAGATTAAATAAACGCCTGAAAATAGAAGGTGTTGTATTTACCATGTATGATGCAAGAACTAACTTGTCTTTACAGGTGGTTGAAAATGTAAAAGATAACTTGAAACAGAATATTTATAAGACAATTATTCCGCGAAATGTAAGACTTGCAGAGGCACCAAGCTATGGACAGCCTATTACCATTTACGATTCCAGATCTGCCGGAGCAGAAAGTTATCGTCTTCTGGCAGAAGAAGTCATAAACAGGGAGGATGAATAATGGCAGCAAAGAAATCAGGACTTGGCAGGGGACTTGATGCATTATTTCCGGATAAATCCCCCCAGAACAAGGAAAAAACAACAGGAACTCCCAAGGAAAAGCCTGAAGTAAATAAAAGGGAAGAAGCAGTTCTCCCAAAGAGCGCGGAATTGCTTGTAAAAATTTCAAAGGTTGAACCTAACAGAAGTCAGCCGCGAAAACAGTTTAATGAAGATGCCCTTCTGGAATTGTCAGAGTCCATTAAACAGTACGGTATATTACAACCGTTATTAGTGTCCGATAAAAAGGATTATTATGAGATTATAGCAGGAGAGCGGCGGTGGAGGGCAGCGAAAATCGCCGGGTTGAAGGAAGTACCGGTTTTGGTCAAGGAGTTTAATGATCAGGAGGTTGTGGAAATTTCTCTGATTGAAAATATTCAGAGAGAGGATCTGAATCCTATTGAAGAAGCAATGGCTTACAGACGTTTGTTGGAAGAATTTCATTTGAAGCAGGATGAAATTGCTGAGAGAGTGTCCAGAAGCAGAACGGCTGTTACAAATTCCATGCGTCTTTTGAAGCTGGATGAAAGAGTACAGCAGATGTTGATTGATGACATGCTTTCAGCGGGACATGCAAGAGCGATTCTTTCAATTTCCGATGGAGATACACAATACAATCTGGCAATGAAGATTTTTGATGAAAAATTGAGTGTCAGAGAAACAGAACGTCTTGTAAAGCATGTTTTAGAACCTCCGAAGAAAAAAGAATTTGTGAGTAATACGGCGGAAGACGCTATCTATGAGAGCCTGGAGGAAAAAATGAAAGGAATCATGGGAACGAGAGTATTTATTCACAGAAAGAAGAACAATAAAGGTAAGATTGAAATAGAATATTATTCTAAGGATGAACTGGAACGAATTATTGACCTGTTTGAATCCATTCATTAAGGAGAAGCATAAATGAGTATTATTTTTGAGAACCTGGGAATAGACCCCGGGATTATCATTATTGTATTGCTGCTCCTGGTAATTATACTGGTAGTGCAGGCTATCAGCGGCAGTATGCGCTTAAGCCGCCTGGAGCGGAAATATAAAATGTTTATGAAAGGCAGTGATGCCCAGTCCCTGGAAAAAACTTTTGTAAGGAAGTTTGCACAGATTGACCGTCTTTATGAAGCGAAGGAAGATCATGAGCATTCCATTAACTTTATCAAAAAGAATTTTGATATGATCTTCAGTAAGTATGGTGTGGAAAAATATGACGCTTTTGATGATGTAGGAGGAAAGCTTAGTTTTGCACTGGCTTTGCTGGATAAAGAGAATACCGGATTGATTCTGAATGCTGTTCACAGCAGGGATAACTGTTTTCTGTATCTGAAGGAAATCGTTAAAGGAGAGTCTTATGTAATGTTAAGCCAGGAAGAAGTAGAGGCATTGCGTAAGGCGGTGAATTTCGGTATTGAAGAGCTGGAAGAGTCGGAAAATTAGTGGAAACCAGTCGTGGTATGGACTGATGAGTATAAAAAATAACTGTGAAAGTATAAAACAGTTACAATAGAAGAAAGATGAAAAAATCACAGTGTTTTGAGGAGGAATTGAAATGTTAGACATTAAATTTGTAAGAGAAAACCCGGAAGTGGTAAAACAGAATATCAGAAATAAGTTCCAGAATCATAAACTGGAGCTGGTGGATAAGGTTTTGGAACTGGATAAAGAGAACAGAGAAATCAAGCAGGAAGTAGAAGCTTTAAGAGCAGAAAGAAATAAGATTTCCAAGCAGATCGGTGCTTTGATGGGACAGGGAAAGAGAGAAGAAGCAGAAGAAGTAAAGAAACAGGTTGCTGCTTCCGGAACCCGCATTGAAGAGCTTTCCGCAAGGGAAAAAGAAGTGGAAGAAGAGCTTCTGAAGAATATGATGATCATCCCGAATATCATTGATTCGTCTGTTCCGATTGGAAAGGATGACAGTGAAAATGTGGAAGTAGAGAAATTCGGTGAGCCGGTCGTGCCGGATTTTGAAGTTCCTTATCATACGGAAATTATGGAAAGCTTTGATGGTATTGATCTGGACAGTGCAAGAAGAGTTGCAGGAAATGGTTTCTATTATCTGATGGGAGATATTGCAAGACTGCATTCCGCAGTAATTGCTTATGCACGTGACTTTATGATCAACAGAGGATTTACTTACTGTGTACCGCCTTTCATGATCAGAAGCAACGTTGTTACAGGTGTCATGAGTTTTGCAGAAATGGATGCTATGATGTATAAGATTGAAGGGGAAGATCTGTACCTGATCGGAACCAGTGAGCATTCCATGATCGGTAAATTTATCGACCAGATTATTCCGGAGGAAGAGCTTCCTAAAACACTTACCAGCTATTCTCCGTGCTTCCGTAAGGAAAAAGGTGCTCATGGTCTGGAAGAGCGCGGTGTTTACCGTATCCATCAGTTTGAAAAGCAGGAGATGATCGTTGTCTGCAAGCCGGAAGAAAGTCCGATGTGGTTTGATAAATTGTGGCAGAATACGGTAGATTTGTTCCGTTCCATGGATATTCCGGTTCGTACATTGGAATGCTGCTCCGGTGACCTGGCTGACCTGAAAGTAAAATCTGTTGATGTGGAAGCATGGTCTCCGAGACAGAAAAAATATTTTGAAGTAGGAAGCTGCTCCAACCTGGGAGATGCTCAGGCAAGGAGATTAAAGATCCGTGTAAACGGTAAAGATGGAAAGAAATATCTCGCTCATACATTGAATAATACGGTAGTCGCACCTCCAAGAATGCTGATTGCTTTCCTGGAGAATAATCTGAATGAGGATGGTTCCGTAAATATTCCGAAGGCTCTGCAGCCGTATATGGGCGGTATGACAAAAATCGAGAAAAAGACCAGGGCATAAGAGATTCAGGGAGGTGTTCTTGTGCACAAATATTTAAAAGCAGTAGGTTTTTCCGAAATCAAAAAACGCAGCGAAATCAATGAGATTATCCGGGATGTAATTAAGAATTATGATGAAAAAACAGCAGTGGAGAATCATCCGGAAGGTGTTTTCGTAGAGTTTTCCAAGAATTATGGATGCGATTGCGGAATTACCGTATGCGGACAATACGACGAAGATAATAAATTCCATGTGGAATATTATTTTCCGTTTTTCCGGGGCACTGGGATTACCACACAGGAGCATGTAGCTGTTGAACGCCATACGGAGAAAGAATCCTTTGC
Source organism: Eubacteriales bacterium (assembly GCA_030524545.1). Classification (GTDB taxonomy): domain Bacteria; phylum Bacillota; class Clostridia; order Lachnospirales; family Lachnospiraceae; genus Blautia_A. The sequence continues at coordinate 17,371 of JAUNGM010000024.1, read as the reverse complement.
TGGCGCATGTGATGATCTGAGAATTGGTATTACATTGATTTTTTATCTGCAGAATCCGGCAGAATATATGCTGGAGGAGTATAAAGGAAATATAAGGCCGGCTGGACAGCCTCTGACTCTGTCCGGACTGGCCGCAGAGGGAAAAATCCTTTTCCCTGTAGAAAAGGATAAGGAAGCTGTAAAAGTAGAAAAAGAGATGACCCAGAACAGAACAAATCTGATCGCAGCGGCCAGAAACGGCGATGAGGAGGCAATGGAAAGCCTGACAATGGAGGATATGGATACGTATTCCATGATTTCCCAGCGAATTGTTACGGATGATGTATTTACTATTGTGGATTCCTATTTTATGCCGTATGGTATTGAATGCGACCAGTATAATATTATGGGTGAAATTCTGGATTTTATGACCTTTAAGAATATTCTTACAGGCGAGGAAATCTGCCAGATGACGGTGGAGAGCAACGATATGCAGTTTGATGTCTGCATAAACACCAAAGATCTTCTGGGCGAGCCGCAGGTTGGACGAAGGTTTAAGGGAATTATCTGGCTGCAGGGACAGCTTCATTTCTAACAGAAGTGTCAGAACCTATCATACAAGTTTTCTAAAGGAAATAGATCGCGTATCTGAGGAAGAAATATCATTCAGATACGCGGTATTTTCTTAGAAAAATTAAATCATGTCTTGTTTTTTGATGTAAGATATAGTACAATTATGTTCGCAGAATTTTTATATAGGTTCTGTTAGTTTAACGGATAAAACAAGCGCCTCCTAAGGGGGGACCTGTACTGAGAACTTTTGAAAAGTACTCAGGTGTCGATGGAAATTCGGTACTGAGAATTTTGATTAGAAATAGCCAAGTGCTACAGAGGACGCAAATAGCATTTTCGCCGAAAAAAATATCGGCTGAAAATAGAAAAAAATCGGTTATCGATTCCGAGGCAAAAAGGCCCGAAAAGCCTTATTTTAAGCCAAAAATCGTATGTCGGCATAGCTCAGCTGGATAGAGCATTCGCCTCCTAAGCGGCAGTTCGTTCGTTTCCTATTTGGGTGAAAATTGAATAATTTTTGTATAAGTCTCCGTAGCTCAGCAGGATAGAGCGTTCGCCTCCTAAGCGAAAGGCCGGCAGTTCGAATCTGCCCGGGGACGCCAGAAAGCACCGCTGCAAGCCTTTTTTCGGGGTTTGCAGCGTTTCTTTTTTGATTTTCTCCCGGTAGTCGGTTATCCGGCACCGGGAGATTTTTATGCGCTGCCCGATGAATATTTGCTAATTGGATTCGAACGGTTTTCGCAAATCTGCTAAGAAAAATGAGCGGTTTGCTAATTTTGCCTTTTGGCCTTTTCCGAACTACTTGCTGGCTGGTTGTGCCTGCTGCGCAATCAGTGCGGCCAGAGCGCTTGCCAGCTCCGGTGATTTTTGAAGCTGCTCCACCAGACTTGCAAGGTCGATGGGCGCCGGTTCCGGCTCCTTTGGTTCCTCTGGAGGGCGCACCCCGCGCAAATCGGGATTGGAGTAAAAGGCACTCTCAAACTTCTGGGCGTTGACCTTTCTGTCCTCGTCCAGAATGTGAGCGTAGATGCTGGTAATCATATCAATCTCCGCATGGCCCGTGTCACCCTGGGTGGCCTTCAGATCGCCGTGGTTCAATTTCAGCTTGTAGGTGGTGCTGGAATGACGGAGGGAATGGAAAACTACTCTGGGCAATCCTGCTTCTTCACGGAGTTTGGAAAACTCTTTCAGAATGATACGGTCCTCACAGGGGCGGCCATTGGGCAGCGCCACAACAAGATTGAAGTCCTGATATTCGTCCCCCAGAAAGCCTCTCAGTTCGTCCTGGGCCTTCTTCCATTCCCGCAGAATGTGGGCAAGCGTTTTCGGCAGCCACACCTTGCGGATACTGGAATCAGTCTTTGGCTTTTTCAGGATCAGCCTTGTGCTGGTGTTCGGCATGAGCGGAGTAAAGATATAATAGATATCCTTCTCGCCCAGGGTCTCAATCGCCCGTTTGGATGCCCGTGTCAGCTCCTTGTCGATATAGACATAGGCGTTATCCGCCGCAATATCTTCATCAGAGATATGGACGTTATTCCAGGTCAGGCCCAGGATTTCACCCATACGCAGGGAGCAGGCAAAGGAAAGGTTCATTGCCACATAGAGCTTGCTGTCCGTACACTTATCCAGGGCAGTACGGATCATATCCGCGTCCCAGATATCCCGCTTCTTGTACTCCGTTTTGGGAAGGATCACATTGTCAAAAGGATTTCTGCCAATAATCTCCCAGCGGACCGCCTGCTTAAATGCACAGCGCAGGAGCTTGATAATTTTCTCAATCGTCTTGTCGCTGACATAGGTGGTAGTTGCTTTCCGCGTCTTAGTGGAAACAGACTTCGTTTTCTGCAAAGTCTGAATGTAGCTGTCCACTACACGAGGCGTAACCGCCTGAACCTCCATGTCACCGATGATTGGATTGATATAGTTGGCAATCAAGGCCGTTTGGCTGTCATACATAGAGACGCCCCACTTCTTTTCCCCATAGAGGGAAACGAAGTCATACAGGAACTCGGATATCTTTTGATTGCTCGGAGGCAGGAAGGTCCCTGTGTACTGCTGATTTTCAATCTCAGCCTTGCGTTTCAGAGCTTCCTTATGGGTACGCCAGGTTTCCCATTTCTGTTTTGTTTCTCCGTTCTCGTCAACATAGTTGTAAACAACAGAATAATTCTTTTTACGTTTGATAATAGATGCCATATCGGTACTTCCTTTCTAATGGTCAGAGATCGAGTGAATCAAGCCACTCGTCAAAGGACCGCTTAGAAACTCGTATGGCGTTACCAATTCGCACGATTTTGAAGTGCCCCTCTTTTACGAGAATATATGCAGAGGTCCGGCCAATTCCTAAGATTTGAGCGATATCCTCCACTGTGTAGGTTCTCCGTTCAGGGTTTTCCTTCTTCGTGCCGTTCCATGTCTGTGACATGAGAACCCCCTTTCTATGCAGAAACGGCACGAACAAATGACTTCCTACCATCATTTTACCGCGCCGTTTTTAATTTGTCTGCTGCTAATTAAAAAGTTTACGATTTATCCGTAAACAGAAAAACGAATGAAAGAGGCAAAAACGGACGGCTGCTGGCACAGCTCCACGGGAATCTCACCCCGGCCCATGCTGATGGGTGCGGCGCGCAATGCTTTGTGGGCGTTCAACGCGCGAGTATCTTTGACCTGCCTGTACGTCCCCGCCCGCAGGCTGCCACGCCCGCTTTGCGGCCTGGTGTGGATCGCTCGCTCCCAGGAGGGAGGTCATGGCGCACCGGCCGTATGGCTCGGTACAGGACAGAATGTATCCGTCTGCCTTATACTGCACCGATGGCCTCCCATCGGGCTTTCTTTTTCAAAGAGCATGGAGCTTCAATTCAATGCCGGACCGTTGGAGCAAGGAAAGGGAGAGAAACTTGCCCCGCAGGTTTTAGACCGGCAGCACCTTAAAGCCCGTCACGATGCTGTGGATCAGCTTCGTTTCCAGTCTGAGCCGCATATCTTCATCGACATACAGGTATGTATTCCCGTATTCGTCCTTCAGCGGCCTGGTGGCAAGAGCCCGGATGTACTTCTGATAGTGAGCGACCACGGCGGCAAGGGCGTCCTCGTCGCCGTTCACGGCTGCCAGGATCACAGGCACCGGGATAGGTTTCACTTGTCCGGCCATTCAAATCCCTCCTTCATCAGATATTCGCGCAATTCTTTCAGCGTAGTAAGGCGCCGTTTCGATACGGTCTGATGGACGATGTTCAGCTTTTCGCTGATCTCACGGTCCGTCATGCCCAGAAAGTAGGACAGCAGGATCACATCCCGCTTGCCCTCCGGCAACTGCGCCAGAGCGTCGGCCAGAAGATCGCCGGTCACGACGACCGGGAGCCCCAGCACTTCAAAGACATGCTCGTCCATGAAATGCTTGTCCCATACGGCGGTCTGCTCCAGTTCGGAAGCTGTTAGCTCGCCTAGGGATTTTTCCTGATCCCGGAATCGGGTATATTCCCGTTGGATATACCTGGCCTCATTCTTCAAAACCTTGACACAAAAAGCGCCAAACTGATTTTGAATACGCTGCTCATAGGAGTCTTTCATTTTCTCACCTCCCTTCGCGCCCGCAGGTGCGGGGTGGTGACTTCCTCCCTTTCGCCTCAGTAATGCAAGGTCTGCGATTTTGGCAACCGCAGAGGGAAGAAAATTTTTATGAAAGGCTCCGCTATATGATGGAGACCTGCATAAAACGCAAAAAGCGCCCGACCGCAAGAAGCGGCCGAGCGCAAAAACATATTCCAGACATAAAGTGAATTGTGATACAGCTACATGGACGTGGTCCTCCCTAACCAGACATTGAAATTCATTTCTGAATAATTCTTGATGTTATTTTGGGTTTTCGTCATGCTGAAGCCCCCTTCACCTTTAATATGTATCTAAATACAGTAAAGAGGTGAACCGTGACGAATTCAATCGAAACGAGGTGTATTGTAGAATATTTAGGGGGTGAATTGCGATGCCTGAATACTCTCGTCCATTAGGTGATACTATAAAGCGTGCCCGCGGAAAATTAGGTCTTACACAGAACGAAGTAGCCGACGCAGCAGATATTGATGTCCGTACCGTTTTGAATATTGAGAACTACAAAGGAAATCCAAAGATGGAGGTCCTTTATCCTCTGGTACGTGTTCTGAAAATAGATGCCAGAGAAATCTTCAATCCGGAAATGTGCAGAGAGGCGCCTGCGCTCCGTCAGCTTAGATTACTGATCGAGGATTGCAGCGAGGAAGAAGCTGCTTCTATCATTCCGATCTTTCAAGCCGTACTTTCTGCCCTGCGCAACCAAAACGCAACACCTATTGAATGAAACAGAGCCAGTTTCTCCATGTCTAAGGAATGGGAAGCTGGCTCTGCACTTTTTGTGTCTGGCTCATTTGCTCAATACCATTTTCAGTTGCACAACATCCACCCGAATTTCTTTTTTGCATTTAGGGCAGTACAACGGAAACTTCACGAGTACGGTATCCGCATACACCTTTGTTCTTGTTTTTCCTCCGCAGATTGGACAATGTATCCACAGAGAACCTTTTGGATTGTCACTCATTTTTCCACCTCCGATAAATGGCACAGCTCTGCGTTAATCGTCTGGCTTTGCCCCAGTGGCATTTTACTTGCAATTTACTAATGTCAGTTTTGAGTAACTTCCTATTAGCTCAAAATACACCTTTAAGGGTGAATATAAACAATGTGCAAGTTATGATTATTAACAGAGCTACTAAGATAACACCTACTTTCAATCGACTTTTTTCTGCCATTTGAGTAGTTTCAATTAAACGGGAGCGTCGCAAAGCTGTAACGACAGGTTTATATAATAGCATAGTAATTGACGCATTTAATCCGCCCTTAATCAAGTTAAAAGGCAGGAATGCTGGAATTAGTAACTCTACGACCGCTTCTCTCGGATAGCCCATATAGATAGGAGTAATCAAATAATTCCAAAGTAGCATAACTACAATTTGACAACCCCAACCACAAAATAGTCCACCAATAGCACCTGATAGTTTGCGCTTTTTGCTGTAAATAAATGCAGCGGTACACGCAAAGGAGCAACTTGAAATGATATTCATTAAACATCCTATAATGCCATTTTCACTGATGGTAACCATTTCTGCTAAGGAAACAATAAAAGCAATGAGAAATGAAGTGAGAGGGCCAAAAATCAGTCCACTAATTGCAATGATAACGTCTTTAGGATCATACTTCAAAAAGAGTACAAGGGGGATACGCCCAACTGCCGCTACAACATAGGCAAGGGCGCAGAGCATACCTACGGTTGTAAGTTTCTTTGTTTTGTCATTCATCGTGAATACACCTCCAAAAAAATTAACACCTAAAAGCAATGTAATGCCTTTAGGTGTTATGATTTTTAAGGTGTATTGAAAATGTCAACAAAGCATTTATCAGATAGACAGAAAAGTGCATATTGTCAGAATGATTCTAACAAATTCAATACACCTTCTTTAATCCAGACTATACTGTCGGTTTTGGACTTTCACCAAATCAGCATTTTCACGCTCGCGGACTTTACCGCCGATCGGGAATTTCACCCTGCCTTGAAGACATTCATTTTATTTAGTTGTCGTCAATTATTATAGCCTTGTTTTTGGAAAATGTCAACAGGAACACCGCTTCACAAAATACGGTATTCAAAATTTATAGCTTTTTCTTTGCCATTTGGTAGCCAAAGTGAAGGTTTTGGTATTACTTAGGTACGAAGAAAGAAACGATAGCAAGCACAGCAAGTGAGTACCCACTTGCGGATTTTTCCTATTTTCAGGTCCCTTGCCCGAAAATGTAAAAATGCTTGTTGGGATAATCCCAAACCCTTATGAGAAACGGAGGCGGCGCATGGCAAACCGAAAACGGAATATCCAGATGAAATTCTGGGTTACAGAAGAAGAAAAGCGCCTCATTGACGAGAAGATGGCCCAACTCCACACAAGACGCTATGGTGCCTATCTTCGGAAGATGGCGATTGACGGATATATCATCTACACCGACACGGCGGATATTAAGGCGTTTACCTCGGAGCTTTCCGCCATCGGCCGGAATATCAACCAGATCGCAAAGAGGCTCAACGCCGGAGGCCCCGCCTATCAAGCGGATCTGGAGGAAATCCGGGAAAGGCTGGATCAGATATGGCAGTTACAAAGACGCATCCTATCAAGTCAACGCTGAAAGCGGCTATTGACTATATCTGCAACCCGGAAAAAACAGATGGGAAGCTCCTGGTATCCTCCTATGGCTGTACCGCCGAAACAGCGGACATTGAATTTGCCTGGACCCGTCGCCATGCCATTGACAAGGGCAGCCACCTGGGCCGCCATCTGATCCAGGCGTTTGAGCCTGGGGAGGTGTCGCCGGAGGAAGCCCATGAGATCGGGATGCAGCTTGCAAAGGAAATCCTGGGCGGCAAATATGAATTTGTCCTCACCACCCACATAGACAAGGGGCATATCCATAACCACCTGATTTTCAATGCGGTCAGCTTCACCGATCACAAGCACTACCATTCCAATAAGCGGAGCTATCATTACATCCGCCGCATCAGCGACCGCCTTTGCAAAGAACATGGCCTGTCGGTCATCATCCCCGGACAGGACAAGGGAAAGAGTTACATTGAACACCAAGCAGCCCAGGCCGGAACCAGCTACAAGGCAAAGCTGAAAGCGACCATCGACCGGCTGATCCCTGCCTCCGCCGACTTTGAAGATTTGCTGCTCCGCCTGCAGAGGGAAGGATACGAGATCAAGCGGGGGAAATACGTTTCCTGCCGGGCCTCGGACCAGGAACGCTTTACCCGTATGAAGACCCTGGGTGCGGACTACACGGAGGAAGCCATTACCGCCAGGATCGCCGGACGCTCCAGGCCGTCGAAGCAGCCGAAGCAGCATGACGGAAGGATCAGCCTGCTCATTGATATCCAGAATAATATCAAAGCACAGGAGAACGCCGGTTTCGCACATTGGGCGAAGCTGAACAATCTGAAACAGGCCGCCAGAACCATGAATTTCCTGACGGAGCATGGCATTGACAGCTATGGGGAACTGGAAAGCAGGCTGGCCGCCATGACAGAGAAAAGGGATACCGCTCATGCCTCCATGAAGGAAACGGAGGCCAGGATCGCTGAACTGTCCCTTGTGATGAAGCAGGCTGGGACTTACCGCCGCTTAAAGCCGCTCTATGACCGTTACCGCCAGTCAAAAGATAAAGAGAAATTTATGCGGGGCCATGAGACCGGGATCATCCTGTTTGAAGCAGCCGCCAGGGAGTTAAAGAAGCTGGGAGCCGTTCCGCTGCCATCTGCGGATCGTATGGAAAAAGAACTGGCTGCACTCACCGCAAAGAAAGACTCGCTGCTTGCCGAATACCGGACCGCCAGGAGCGAGGCCGCAGAGTATGAAACGATCAAGCAGAATGTGGACGCCCTGCTTTCTGTCCCGAAGGAACAGGAACAGCAAAAGCGGTATGAACTTGAATAAATCCGGCTCTGTTCGCAGATTGTTTGCAAATGATTTTCTGTACGCCCTGGGCGCCGCTCATACCGTTTTGTATAATGGAGGCATGGAAGGAGGTTTTCCCTTATGACAAGAAGTGAAGCAATCAAAGCATTTTTCTTTAAGAGTGTGCTACCCGTGGTGGCGGCCCTGCTGTTGTACTGTATTTTCAAATCCGCCTGTATGAAGGGTGGCCAACTGGACTATGTGTGGCTCTGGATACTCTGCGGCCTGCCCTTCGGTCTCCATCGGATGTGCCTCTGGCTCATACCGGGCGGCGGCTCCTTTGGGGGCGTGATCGAGCTGTTTGCGCTGAATTTCATCGTCGGCGGCGTGATCGGCGGTTTCGTTCTGGCATGGCGGCTGATCGTGGCCGTGTGCTATGTGCCTATCACCGCATACCGTCTTATCGTTGGATAAAAGATTTTGCGTCATGGAAATGTGGAAAACTGCCGCTTTGCCGATGGAAAACCCATTCACAGCCCATGGAAAAGGACAGGCCCTTTCCCACAGCCTGCAAACAGGTTTCCCACAGCGCCGCATACATGACAGTTTACACACATTCCCACAACGCCTACTGCTGTGAATATCCATCCTATCCGTTCCTATCCGACATAAAGAAATAAAAGAAAATAACAAAAAAGAGCGGGAGTACAGCCAATCGGACGAACCGAGAAGCCGTACCCCCGCTTTGTGTTATAGGAAGTGTGTGAAAATCAGATTTTTCCTTTCTGTTTCAGAGCGAACCCCTCCTGTGGGAAAACTAAAGGCCATCTTTTGAAAAGCCGACACAGAGGATTTTACACCCCATTTTCAACCCTGATCCTTACAGTTTTTAGAGCGCCTTGACAGGTAATGGGGGCAGGACACCAGCACTGCTCGGAAACTCTGCTTGCAGTCATGGGCGCAGCCATGGCAGACCTTGTTATACTGCCGCCTGCCGTTCTCACCCAAGAAGAAGGACCATTCCAGCCGCCATTTTTTACTCCGGCTCATAGATCGCCATGCTCCGGGGCCTCACGGCCGGGACGCCCTTTCTCCGGGGGCTTGCGTTCCGAACATTCCCGCTTTGCGTCCTCCAGCCGCTCCCGGATAGAAGGCTTTTTCTCCACTTCTTCACCGCGCCTGCCGTTGTTGATAACTCCATCAATCATCCCATAGTCATCCTCCAGGGTCATTTCAGCGGTGCGGAGGGGATTGTCTTTTTCCGGCTGCTCCGCCAGGATAGCAAAGGCCCGTGTGCCATTTCCCATGATAAGGTATTTCCTATCGTCAGACTGATGGTGGAGGCCATATCCGGCTGCCTCCATCTGCTCCCGGCTCATGGCGGTCACATAGAAGCTGCCCCTGGGCGTCCATACCGTTTTGCCGGTCTCCATTTGGTCCGGCGTGGGGATCGTAACCTCCTTCGTCCGCTCCGGCTCCAGGAACTCCGGCACCTGGGAGAACCCGAAGCGGTCGCAATAATGGGCGGTGTCCGTTCCATCCTGATGAAGTACCACAATATCCGATACGGACAGGGAGTGTCCCGTGAAGTCTGCCGGGCGGTCCACATTGAACCGGGTATAAATACCCTCCAGGCTGTCCCGTTCCGTTAGCGGAGCCGTATAGACCAGCTCATAATTTGCCGGATCAACAGAAAGACCATTGCGCCGGATCGCGTCCAGCGGCTCAAAACGATAATCCAGCGTTTCATCCCCACTCTTTAGCTGATAGATGGAAAAGCTGTCCTCCTGGGCCGGTTCCTCCTGAGCCTCCGCAATACTGGTATCCAAAGCAGCCTCATACCCGGAAGCCTCCTTATACTTTTCCAGTTCCGAAGGGAGGTAGTCATCGGTTGTCTGCCCCAGAGTGACCAGCTTTTCTTCAAATGCGGCGATCTGCCCAGCCATCAGGTTTTCATAGATATCCTCTTTTGCCTCATGCGCCTCCGGGTGCTCCGCCGCGTACTGCGGATCTTGCTGCCGGAAATACTCGTCCATATCGAAAGCGATATCCATAGCCCACTCGGACAATTCTTCTTCGGGGATGTCATCCTGGAAGGTCATCACCCGGTATTCCTCCGGGATGCTGCCACGCTCCCCGTCGTAATACTCATGGAAGGAACTGCCGGTATCCCGGACATAGCCCAGATCAGTAAAGTCGCCGCCTTCCTCCAGGGCCACATCCCGGCCGTATGCCTCATAGTCAATGTAATTCTTCAAATGCTCCGGCACCTGCATGGCGTCCAGCTCGTCAATGTAATACCGGCCCAGGTCATCATAATCATGGATATCCGGGTACACATCGTAGCAGTCCAGGTTTTCCGTGAGATTGATAATCTCCTGGACGCTGCCCGAATGGTCGCCAATCTCCATAGCCGCCTGGAACTGCTCATACTCGCCCTGGCTCATTTCATCCAGCTTTGACGCCAGATAATTCAATTCATCCAGGCTCTCGTATTCACCCAGCTTGTCATAGAGGCCATCCACATAACAGTCATAGTCCGTGATGAACCATTCCTCATAAGGCTGCCCGAAATCATCCGGCTGGCCGATCCCGATACGGTCAAACACCTTTTTCATTTCCTCGGCGGTAGTAGGAAACTTCACCCACTCGCCCACAAGCTCGCCCTCGTTGTATTTGCCAAGATTGGTCACGAAGGCGGCAAAGGGATAATCCTTGTCATATCCATACACCGGCATAGTTGAACACCTCCTTATTTCTTTTTCCGTTTGGGAAATTCCAGCTTGAAATTGATACACTTGCCGCCCGTGTCGTCCAGGATCACCGCCGCGTCATAGGTGGAGCCCTTCTTTTCAGACCACATTCCCTTGACATTGGTGCGGCCCTTTTTCAGAAGGTCAGAAGCCATCTTCTTTGTCAGTTCCTTCTTGCGAGAGGTCCAGAAGCGGTCATTCTTCCAGAGGACGAACCCACAGGCCCGGTCCGAACAGGAAAAATTCTTCTTGCCCTCATACACCGGCTTGCCGCAGCGGGGACACATGCCGATCACTTCCTTCTCCGGGGCAAACAGCTTTTGTCCGTCCTCCGAAACCTGGGAGTAGGTTGTAACCAGATCCCGCACCATCTCCCGGATACCGTCCAGAAAGTTGTCCGGATCGGCCTCGCCCTTTGCAATGGCCGTAAGACGTTGCTCCCATTCAGCGGTGAGCATGGGGGAGGTCAGCGATTCCGGCAGCACAGCCACCAGGTTGATCCCGGCTTTTGTAGGGATCAGGCTTTTTTCTTTCCGCTCCACGAACCCGGCTGATACCAGCTTTTCAATGACCGCCGCCCTGGTCGCAGGAGTCCCCAGGCCCTTGCGCTCCGCGTCATCGGGGATATCCTCCGCACCGGCCCGCTCCATAGCTGCCAGAAGGGTATCTTCTGTATAAGGTTTGGGGGCAGAGGTATAATGCTCCGTGATAACCGCCTCCACATCCTCAAAGGCCTGGCCCTCGGTAAAGGCGGGAAGATCGCCGCCGCTGCCTTCGTCTGCCTGCTTCTCCTTCAAGAAAGAACGGAAAATGCGGTCGATCTCCCGCCAGCCTTCAGAGAGGATATGCTTTCCCTTCGCCGTGAAGGAATGGCCGCCGCAGTCGAAGGTAGCCGTGACCGTTTCATATACATAAGGCTCCGCCGCCGCGCACAGCAGCTTGCAGCAGACCAGGAGAAGCAGGTTGCGCTCGCCCACGGGCAGGGCGCCGATATCCGCTTTTTCAATCTCCATTGTGGGGATGATGGCGTGATGGTCGGATACGTCCTTATCTGAAATCATAAGTTCCACCAGCGGGAAGAAGCTGGCGCACCCGTCAAAGGGCGGCACCTTTGCCGCCAGGTGGATGACGCAGGAGGCCGTTTCCGCCATATCAGAGGTCAGATACCGGCTGTCCGTCCGGGGATAGGTCAGCAGCTTCGCTTCATAAAGGCTCTGGGCGTAGTCAAGCGTCTGCTTCGCCGTATAGCCGAACATCCGGTTTGCCTCCCGCTGCAAGGTGGTCAGGTCATAGAGCTTCGGGGGCTGTTCCTTTTTCTGTTCACGGGAAACAGAGGTGCAGGTCACAGGCGCACCGGCACAGGCGGTCTTTATCTGCTCTGCCTCCGCCGGATCGGTGATCTTTTCCGAAACCGCCTCGGCACCGCCCACCTTCAGCCGCACATGATGGTATTTCTCTTTCTGGAAACCGCTGATCCTTGCGTCACGCTCCGCCAGCATTGCCAGGGTGGGTGTCTGGACGCGCCCCACGTTCAGGGTGCGGTGGTAGAGGACGGAGAAAAGCCGGGTGGCGTTGATCCCCACCAGCCAATCCGCTTTCTGGCGGCAGAGTGCCGATTGATACAGGACCTCATACTCCACGCCCGGCCGGAGATCAGAAAAGCCCTCCCGGATCGCCATATCCTCCATAGAGGAAATCCAGAGGCGAAGGATGGGCTTATGGCAGCCCGCCATTTCATACACCAGCCGGAAGATCAGTTCCCCTTCGCGCCCCGCGTCACAGGCATTGACCACGGTATCCACATCCGGGCGGCCCATCAGGGAGCGGAGGTTTTCAAAGGCGTCCTCCTTGCCAGGAGCGGTCACATAGCGGAAGGGCTCCGGCAGGATCGGGAGGTCATCATAGCGCCACTTCTTGAAAGACTCGTCATAGCCCGCCGCGTCCAGCGGGGAGACCAGGTGGCCCACACACCAGGAAACGATCAGCCCGTTTCCCTCATAAAAGCCATCGGCCCTGGATGTAACACCCAGGGCCGACGCGATACTTTTTGCTACACTCGGTTTCTCACAGATAATCAGCTTCATTCCATTTCCTCCGTTTCATCCTCATTCAGATATTCTTCTTCATCCTCCAAATCCAGATCGTCCAGGTCAGACGGTACTTTCTTTCCCTGCTTCGGTTTTAGCACCAGGAAATAGGCCGCCGCGCCGCCACCGGCTGCCAGGATCAGCAGCACCAGAAGGATAGCCCCGGCTCCGCTTTTCTTTTCAGTAGCGGGTTCCTCCGGCTCGTCAGGCTCCGGCTCGGTACTGGCGGCTGCCTCCTTCCCGGTACATTCGCTCATGTTGTTTTTGCACACCGGACAGGAGGTATTTACATCTCCAGCCACACATTTATCCGTACAGGTGCAGACAATGGCGGTGTTTGCTGCGGCAGTTTCGCCATCCTCCATCAGTGCCAGAAGGTCGGCCTCGTCCACCTGGTTCAAGAAATGTACGGTTTCTTCTCCCTTATCGTCCCGGTCGATAATCAGGTAAAAGACGTTGCCGTTTTTGGTCTCCACAGTAATGAACTGCTTGCCCGCCGCCGTGGTGCTGCCAATATCGTCAATCAGCGACAGGTTCCCGTCCGGGGTAAGGGCGGCGCTGCCTCCGCTGCCCGTGAACAGCTCCAGCAGGGCAGAAATGTCATCCTCACTGATGGAGAGGGAGAAGCTGCCTCCATCAGAGGTTGCCGTTTCGCTGATGGTCAGATAGTCCGAATGGACATAGCCCACACGCTCCGGCAGAAGAACCTTGATCCAGTCGCCATCCTCGCCGATGACCTCCACGGTCGCCCCGCTTTCAAGCTGGGTAAAGGCCGTGTTGTCCAGCCCCGCGCCGGTCCGCACATTCAGCCGTCCGCCGTTGGTGGTCACGGTGCCACTCCGGTTCGTTTTCTCCGTATCATCGGAAGTGATCTCAACACCATCCTCAGTCACGGTGATATTTGTCTGGGCGCCGGTCAGAGCAGAAAGCAGATCAGAAATTTCTTTATCGGTCAGGGAGTCGGTATCATCCCTGGTATCCTCCGTGTCCGCCTCCGTACTGTCAGAGGACTCCATGCCCCCGGTGACTTCGGCACCTTCGCCGCCGCTATAGGCAAAAGCGGTCATGGAAAAGGTCGTGACGCACAGCATGAGCGCCAGAAAAACGGCGGTCAGCCGCAAACCTCCTTTATTCCTCATGTTCAAAATCCTCCGTTTCCTCATTCTCAACCTCCGCGCCGCTGTCTGCGGCCATCATATCCTCCGGCAGCGTGATAAGGCCGCTGGCGTAGGCTTTCAGGAAAGCGGTCAGCTCCCGGTTATCCATCTTCACGGCCTTGACCATGCGGACGATCTCCAGGTTTTCTTCCTCCGCAAGCTGGGCCTCCAACGCCCGCTGCTTCTTCTGAAGCTCGGCGATCTTATCCTTCGTTTTCGCAATATCATTGCGGATTTTCTCAACAGTTGCCATAATCAAAAAACTCCTTTCCGATAAAAATGTGTTGTCTGTTCCCGTTAGGGTAATCTTCCAAAGCTGTAATAATGAGCCTGCCAGTAGGAGGTATTGATACTCGCATAGGAGATCGGGGACCCACAGTGGATCATCATTCCTCCACCTACATAGATACCTACATGGGAGACGCCCAGCGTGTCATAGGTTCCCTTGAAAAAGATCAGATCACCGGGTTTTGCCTGGGAACTGGATACCGGGGTGCAGATGCTGTAAAGCCCCTGGGCGCCCAGACGCCCCACATTCCACCCGGAATGATTGATGACCCACGACACGAACCCGGAGCAGTCAAAGGAGGTGCTGGGTGAGCTGCCTCCCCAAACGTAGGGATACCCCAGGTATTTTTCAGCCTCGGCGATCATGGCCGCAAAGGTTTCATCCTCCAGGGCCTCCGGGGGAATATCATAATAGGTGGACTCCTGCAAGGTGGAGGCATTGGGATATTCCCCGCCGCCAAACAGGTCCGGCCTGTTTCCCAGAGTGCTCATATAGGCGGCATACAGGGAAAGCTGTTCCTCGTCCATCATGTAAACCGGCAGATGGGACAGGTCAAAATTCTCCAGGGTTACGGTACAGATGTAATAATCGTAAGGAACTTCCTCACTGCTTTCTTCGCCGGTTTCCGGGTCGGTGTAGGTCTCCGTCCGGTAACGCACCTCCACCGTCACGGTCTGGGTGAGCGTGTATTGCTTATCAAAGAGCTCCTGCAATTCCCTCTGTACCTCGTCAATGGTGAACACCCCTTCATGGAAGGCCGAAAGAATGGAGATCAGCACGTAGGGGTCATGACCGATGGTATCCAGATCATAGCAGTATTCATCATAGCCGGGATGGTAGGACTCATAATTATCCAACTCATTTTGAAGCGCCGCCTCCATATCGGTGTAGTCCGCCTCTGCTGCCAGCATATCCGCATCTTCGGAGAGATAGGAGGTCATAAAGACACCACTCACCCCGGAGCCGCCCATGATGGAGCAGGAGGACATTCCCCCGAACAGCAGCTCCACACAGGCGCCGATCCCGATAATCAGCAGCACCGCCCGGCTGTGGTGCTTTACATAGAGGAAGGTTTCTTTGAAGGCGTCCTTTGCTTTCTGCGCCGCGCTCTTTGTGGTAGCGGCGGTATTTTTCGCCGCTTTCTCGGCCTGGCGGATCTCCTTTGCATAGTTCCTCTGGATACGCTTCTTTTGCAGATACCGGGAGACCGGGTTAGAGGCGGCCAGCCCCGGATCATCATGGAGCGCCTTTTGATAGCGGTATTCCGCGTTTGCCTTCATGGAGGCTTTTTCAGCTTTGACCGTATCCCGCCAGGGCTTCATCCGGCGCTCCCGGACAGCGGAACGGACACCGCCCGCCGCACGAGCCACACCACGCTCCGCCAGTTCCTCGCCCTTGTGCCCGGCCTCCACACCCACATTTTCATGCTCCACCTTGCGGACCTCTCCGTGGGCGGTTGCTTTCAATTCCTGCACAGGACGGGAAAGCGGATTGTGCCGCAAGTGTCCGTCGGGTTTTTTCTCCACTTCCTCAAAGCGCAGCCGTGTCCTGCCTTTGCCTGCAGCCTCGTCAAAGACACGCCCTGTTTTCAGCACTTTCTTTGTAGGGATGGCGTCCTTCGCCGCGTCCAGCTTATCCGCCGCCTGGTCAGAGCGCCGGATCGCTTTCTGCAAATCCGGGGCCGCCCGTTCTTCCTCGGTGAATTGCAGCCGGGAGGAAGGGCGGCTCCTGGCCTCTGATCCTGCCCGGACTGTTTCCGCATCCGCCCTGGCCGCCTGCTTCGCCTTGTGCCGGTTATGGGCGTGGGCGGCACGTTCCGCCACGACCTCCGCCGTAGCTGCCGGTTCCTGCTCGGAAGAAAGATCAACCTCCGCCTCCCGGCTGCTGATATTGGTGACCTCGCCCGTGGCAAGGTTTTCTGTCACAGCACCGTCACGGGTCATCTTCTGCGTGACCTTATCGGTTGCTTTCAATTCCTTCATGTTTCCTCACCCGCCTTTCCATAGGGACAGATACCCGCACAGGTTCCAGTTTCGATCATGGCGATATACTGGAAGATCGGATACGCCTGGGGAGGGCAGACCGCATTGCCCAACGTTTTCAGCCGCAGGGCCCGCCCGTCCATGCGCTCCGTCATGCGGGGGACTCCATCAGGCTCCCTGGCCCAGAGGATACGTCCGTCCATCCCTGGGGGAAGCCCATGAGCCATTCCACCCAGTCCGGGTTGAGTGCCGCCGTGTCCGACACCGGCTGCTCCCGGAAGACCATCTGCGCCGACAGGTTCCCGTTTTTCTTCGCCGGATCGTAGGCAGAGGGCTTCAGAGTAGAGCGGAACCCGTCCGACGCCACCGGGGTCATGTAGAACACCGCCGCCGACAGGGACAGGCTCCAGATCGAGCCGTTTTTGTTCCTCTTGCGAAAAATCCCATTGTCGGACAGGTACACATCCAGGCTTGCCGCATTCCTGGCGGTCCCCTTGTCGGAGGCAAGGGGCGTGGGAAACATCAGCCGCGACGATAAAAGTTCGCTGGCGCTCATGCCATGCGCCGACGCCGCAAGCCGGAAATACGAATGGGAGAACAGCGTATCCCGCTTTTGCCAGGTCAAAAATCGTTTTGTCGAGCCCCATATCGATGAAGCCAGCAACATTTTCCCCAAGCACCCAACGGGGCCGCAGCTCGGTAATAACGCGGCACATTTCCGGCCATAGGTAGCGGGTATCCTCAAACCCTTTGCGCTTTCCCGCGGTGGAGAAGGGCTGGCAGGGAAAGCCCCCGGAGATGATGGTGACGGTTTCAAGTCCTGTTTTTTCAAAGAACGCCTCCTTCGTCAAAGTCGTGATATCCCGGAACCTGGGGACCTCCGGCCAGTGCACCTCCAGGACGGAATAGGGGAAATCCGCCCATTCGCACTGGCAGACGGTTTGGAATCCGGCGGCCTCCGCCGCCAGGTCCAGCCCGCCAATCCCGGAGAACAGGCTTAAATGGGTCAGGTTACTCATGTTCGGACGCCGCCGAATCCGGCTGCTCCCCGCTGATCTCCAGGAGGGTATCCAGCA
>JAUNGM010000023.1 GCA_030524545.1 Eubacteriales bacterium | reverse complement strand
CATAGCAAAAACATATATTCAAACAGTTTGCTATTTAAAGTGAGTTATACTAGCATATGGATAAAAGCAATAGACATAATCAGATTCTGCGCAAATGCAGAATATTGTGCGGACAGACGCCCCTCCAGTCCGAATTCTTTCACATAAGCGAATTGTACAAAGAACATTGCAGCTATCCCAAGGATGGTCCACAGGTAAAACAACGCGTCACTGTCGGCCTCATGATGTTTCCTTCCATATTTAAAATACAATGCAAGAATTACCACATCCAGGCAGAACCATAAAACATTTACAATTCCCTGAACACCGCCCCCTGCCCGCAGGTCATAGTATGTATAAATTCCCTCCCAGGTAATATTTAAGGCCAGCGCCCAGAATGGCATCGCATATGTTTTGTCTTTCAAAGCAAGCCTTATACACTCTTCATAGACAATACACCAGCAAATACCGCTTAACAAAGTCAAAAACATCTCCATTATTTACATCTCCTTTTCTTTGACACTTGTCAATGTTTATTATATAATACGAAAAGATTTCATCAATGTCAATGCTTTGAAATGAACTTGTACAAATTGGAGATTATGTCAATGTATGAAGGAAATAACCCTACAGCCTTAAATTCCAGAGAATGGCTATGCTATCTGGAGATGATGGATGCGCTAAAAGTAAATCCTCAAATACTAAAGGCAAGCTCAATAAAATTCAATAGAATTACACCCGTAGCAATTACTGATGTAATGAGAAAAAACAGCATCGTCTGCTTTTTCTTCTGAAACTGTTCCGGAACCAATGTATGAATAATAGAAAAATAAAATACGGTCTCAATGAATGTTGCCAGCCATTCAACGCATATCTGAACTCCGATCATATCTGTTTCCCCCCAAAACGAAGCATTAGGGTTTTAAATTACACGATGTTTGACTTACTGGTTGTGATATGATTATGACCAGGCAGAATGATTCCGTTATCATCCATTCCCACCACATTAGCCAGATTGACAGTACATCCTCTATCTGCAAAGAAAAAATACTCTTTGCTTATTTCTTTAAAAACCTGTGTTAGTGTCTTTCGTACGGACTTTGTTTCTCGTCCTGCCAAATGGAATACTGCATACTTCCCATCTTTCAAAATATACAAAATATCTTTGTATGCTATCTGTTCTACATGATTTTTTACTAAGATAGTGTTTCCTGTTTACATTTTGGACTGACTTTTTCATAACATTTCCTTATTTATCCCACGGACGTTTTTTGTCAAGCCACCCGTTTTCTTTCCAATATTCCTTATCTTCGGGAGAAGAACCCAATCCCTTCTTTTGCATCATACGCATAATGCCGAACATAAACTTTGTTTTGAAACCCACATAAACATTTTGTTTATTGGAGATTTTATTTGCCAGTTTCTTAATATCCTGCTTTATGCGGCCTTTTTTCTTATCTGAAACTTGCTCCCAACTCATTGCCTGAACTGCGATACCATATTCTTTAATATATGGCACTCCCCAGTAGAATAAAGTATTTTGAATATCTTTCGTAGCTGATTTCATTCCTGCTCCAGCCGCTGTTGATATTACAACTGCTCTTTTTGAAAACATACATTTTCTGGGTCTATGTGACATCCAATAGGTAAAAGTAAGGTCAATAAACGCTTTCATTGGGGCAGACGCTCTCAAACAGTATGTAGGGGTTGTAAATATTAGTAAATCAGCCTTTTCTACTTCGTCCATAATTTTTTTCTTTTCTGCATAGAACGGGCATTTTTCTTCGTCTTTGATACAGGCATAACAGCCCACACAAAAATGCTCTAAATCTTTCGGCAGAAAAAACTCATTTATTTCATTGTCTGAAAATTGTTCCGCAAGCATTTTACCAATATGATAAGAACTTCCTTTATGATTTTGACCGTGTATCAATACAATCTTCATTTTTAATGCTCCTTATCGTAAATAAAATTAAACTGCCTTATATGCTCCTCAATCAACTGTAAAGCCTCTTTTTCTCGCTCTGGCTGCCTGTCACATACAGTGAGCAGCATATAAATGGGTGCATAAAAGTGTAATGCCATAATATTCGGTTTCACATTTTTAAAAACACCGCTTGCCGAGATAAGTGTAAATATTGATGATTGATACGATAACGGGTCATCTACATATTGTTTTGAATACAAATGCGAAAGATCATCATCATGAAACTGCTCAATCGTCAGCATTTTTCTGAATTTAGAAGCATAGTCATCATGCAGAAAAAATTGAAAAAGCCCAATTCCCATCTGCACAAGGGTATCTTCCGAAACTGTTGCAAAAATAGAAGCATCTTCTCCAGCATCATTCCCATTCATATTTAACCCTGCTGTCTGCTTATTATAATTACTCTCCATTTCAGTAAGAATGGCTTTAAATATATCTTTCTTACTTTTGTAATGCTTATACAGTGACGGGGCTTTAATTCCAACCGCTGCAGCTATGTCGCCAACATAAACAGCATTGTAACCTTTTTCTGAAAAAAGAGTTAGGGCTTCATTTAAGATTTTTTGTTTTGTTGTCATACCTATACCTCCTTGGCTAATCAAAATTAGCTACGCTTATTATAAGCTAATTATAATTAGCCGTCAAGCTGCAGTTCAGCATCTGTTTTCCACCGATATAATAAGCGAAAGCGGCAAATCCGAAAATAGCCAGAATAAATATTACAATCGGAACCTTCACCAAAAATTCCATCGGATTCAGATAACTTGCCGTTATCATAAAACCAACAGACATTACTGTGCAAATTCTCTCTTTCTCTGACGCAGAAACCCCAATGTATTAGAGAATATCATAGTTCGCATACTCTTCCCTTAAAACCGGAGTTTCCTGTGTAAACCCAAGCACCGGAATTTCTACCGAATTTTTCTCCCTGCCCAGTGTTCTGTAAAATAATTGTACTCTGTTCCTCTTTGATAAAAGGAACATACTCTTTGTAACGAAAATTGCTGTTTACACTGTCCTAATCGCTTCAATCGGTGTCAGTCTGCTCCAATGTGAACAGCATCCTCGGACAGCCACCTACGTTAGAATCTGGCCGTACCTCAAATCATGATATTTCCTAGTGTAAAAAACGGGCAGTATCTGTTTGATTGATACTGCCCGGCTCATTCTGCATTTTATTTAAGCAACTGCCAAAGTGCCTTTCGGTCACTGTCGGAAACGCTTAATACATCCATAGACTGTTCCGCAGACCATCCCATTTTTCCATAAGGTTCTTAATGTTAGCGAACAGTGTAGAAATCCTTTCTTTCTGAGCCGCTTCCTCATTCATTTGTTGTATTGCCAAACACACATCAATCGCCTCCTCACCTTCTTTGACTGATCATACATAGCAATTTGAGGTTTACAAGCCGTACTGTTTAATTTACACAACAATAGAGCCGATCGCTGCATCTGTTTCCAAATGCCTGCTATCGGCTCATAATCACATCATCTGAAACTTGATGGATGCTGTGCTAAGTAAAGCATCGCCCGCCCTTACTGGTCTTCACCATTCCGAAGACGTTCAATGATACTTAAATTTTGGGTTTTTTGGTAAATAAGCACCGGTACGATCCTGCACAAAACGAGTACACTACCAAACAAAATAACATTACTTATCCACGGAATAGAAAATGAAATCCGATAAAGGTTCATACTATTGAAAACAGCATAGCTGACCGGAAGTCCTACGATTAGCGAAATGATAATTGAAATTGCTGCATACCCAACACCTTCTACCCGTAACATCTTCTTTATCTGCTTCGTTGTCATTCCAATGCTCTCCAAAGTTGCAAATTCCCTGGAACGATTCTGTATACCGGCTGCCATCGTATTAAGGTAATTTAATATTGCCAGTATGGCAACGATAAATCCCAGGCTGCTGCCCAATACCTTCACCTGGCTTTCCGAATTTTTCATTTCCGAATACCGCTCTAATTTAGAATCCTGAGAAATCTGCTTGTCATCTTCAAAAACGGCTTTCACTTTCTGCTCTGTCTCTTTTGAAAATGGTTCCTCATATTCTACATTAATCAGTTCCGTATATAGGTCTCCCAGAAGCTCCTTCGCATATTTTTCACTGACAACCAGATCCGGTGTAATACCGCCTGAAAAAAATGCAGGATAACTGTTGATACCGCCTACGGCTGCGATCTGAATCGTATGTTCTTCGGATGGGTTTCTTCCATCAGGAAGGCAGAACCGTACTGTTTTCCCGGTTATCCCATTGTCACCTTCTGTAAAAGCCTTGGTAACTACTGCAATTTTTCCATTTTCAAAGTCCTCTTTATCGACAATATTTCCTAAACTTTGATTTAAAATTTCAAAACCGCTTTCGTCCACACTGATAAATCGGGCAGTAAAATAAGGGTTAGCAGGATTTTGCTGATATAATTTCATATCCTCTTCATAGTTACCCGGACTGTATCTGGACTGATACAATTCTTTATAATATTCTCCATAAACCTCTTCCTGATAAGGGATGATAACCTCGGTAGAAGTTACCTTTCCTACTGATTTTACACCGTCTATCTTCTTTATTCCGGATATCTTATCATCTGTGATAAGCGGCAGATTTTCTTCCAGTGTTGTTTCATTTTGAAATCTTACGTCATAGGTGTAAGTTTCATTCAAAATAAGTTTTGCATCATTTTCATGAATCATTACATTTATAACCAGAAAAATCGATATTGTAATGATAAAAGATGTGAAAATAATAGCAGCCTGCTTTTTGTCCCGAAACATGTTCTGCCATGCCATCGAATACATGGAACCACTTTCACGCTTATGATCTTTTCTTCTTTTCCCAACTGTGGTATACCGAAGTGCTTCAATTGGCGAACATTCTCCTGCCATTTTTGCCGGCTTTTTACTGCTGAATAGATTTGTAAAAAGCGCAAAAAATCCTGCAAGTAAGAACACCCATATTTGTACACCTGCAATGTCATTGAACGAAGAAAGTCCGGGATTGATAAGATTCAATAACTGCGGAAGTATCATTTTGGCAACCATAACTGCTCCAAGCAATCCCAGTGGAATTCCGATCAGGGCATTCCATATTGCCTGTTGATAAATCATTCTTTTTAGCTGTACGGATGTCATTCCAACCGTCTTAAGCTGGCCATAATAACGGATGTCTTTAGAGACAGAGATATACAATGTATTATAGATAAACAAATATCCGCTGGAAAAAATCATAAGCAACATGGCTGCAAGTATGACTACTGTCCTGCAAAAATTTGAAATCGTATCATAATCACCACTAATCAACTGATTATGATCCAGATTAATTGCATTCTGCATCCTGATAATATCGTTTTCCGAATACAATGGATTTTTAAGTGTGATCTTTAAAGCCCCTTCTGTAAAATCGGTCTGCCTGACACCGGTGGTTTCAAAAAAATCTTTGGACACAAACCCTCTCATACTTCTGCTATAATCAGTAAACCAGCCGCACAGGACAAATTGCTTTTTCAGCAATCCACCGTCAGAGTCTTCCGCAAGAGTAAAATAGGTAACAGAAAGATTCATGCCAATTTCCGGATTTGAGATTCCCATCGCTTTCAGGGTGCTTGTTGAAAGCATAATTTCATTTTCCTCTTGCGGGTAACTTCCTTCATAGCTTTCCAGGGCGGGAACGGTCTGCTTTTCCCAACAGGTATCATCCAACCAGTAAAGTCTGGTCTTATCCAATGACTTATCCCGGTATTGTTCCAGCATCACACACTTGACAGCAACACCGGCATATTCCACACTGTCCATGGAACGGATCTTTTCCACCTGATCTTCCCGTGGTTCACTCAGTTCGATGTCATAGTCCATTCCTTCCATACGGATTTGACGTTCAGAAATGGTATTCCAGTAGCTTACACCGAGTGCCATAACAGCAGCAATCAAAAATGTAGTCAAAATAATTGCAAAAATAGTGAGAAAATTTCTTTTTTTGTTGGCCTTATAAGTTGTCCTGGCAATCTCATCAATGATCTTTTTATTCTTCACCTTCAGCATATTCGTTGCCACCTCCACAAAGTTTCCCATCCTCAAGGCGTATGATTCTGCCCGCCATCTGAGCAATTTCGTCATTATGGGTGATCATTACGATGGTCTGCCCAAAACGCTGTCCGGTAGTCTTCATTAAGCCCAGGACATCCTGACTGGTGCGGCTGTCCAGATTGCCGGTCGGCTCATCAGCAAGAATGATAGCGGGTTTTGTTGCCAATGCTCTCGCCAGAGCAACTCTCTGCTGCTGTCCGCCAGACAACTGGTTCGGCATTGCGTATTTCTTTTCCTTTAAACCCAACATTTCAATAATCTGCTCCACGTATTGACCGTCAGGCTGAATGCCATCCAGCTTAATCGGCAATACAATATTTTCATACACATTCATAAGCGGAAGCAGATTATAATTTTGGAATACAAATCCAATCTTTCGTCTACGGAATATGGTCAGCTCATCTTTTGCCATTTTAGAAATATCTTTACCGTCTACAACAACCCTCCCGGAGGTAGGGATATCCAATCCTCCCAGCATATGCAAGAGTGTCGATTTTCCGCTGCCGGAAGTTCCTACAATTGCAAGAAACTCTCCCTTTTTGACAGACAGAGTAATTCCATCCAGCGCTTTTACCTGAATTTCTCCCACGTCATAATATTTCTTTAAATTCTCTGTTTCCAGTATGTTCATTGATACACCTGCTTTCTTTGTTTTTTCATTGCATAGAATAGCAGAGGATTCTTTCTCAAATCTTTCGTGAAGATGACAATTTTGACACATTCTCCGCGTAAATGCAAAATGCAGCCGTATGTCTGGCTGCATTCAGAAATATCTATGCTTCATAACGGGATAAATACAGTTGGACTGTAGTACCTTTTCCAATTTCAGATTTTATCTTTACATATCCTCCTTGTTTAACCAGAACTTCTCTTACCAGATAAAGCCCTATTCCAAATCCCGGCTCACTACTGACATCCTTAGAACGATAAAACCGTTCAAAGACCATCCCTTGCTCTTCCTCTCTGATTCCGATGCCCTGATCCGCAATCTGAATACAGATAAATGATTCATAAGGGATCATGCTCACCTTTACTTGTGAATCTTCCGGAGAATATTTGACCGCATTATCCAGAACATTCCCAATTGCTTCTGTTGTCCATTTTTTATCAGCATAACAAGGTGCTTCTGTCACTTCCGTTACAATATCAATTCTCTTTTTTAATGCAGCCAATTCTACCATCTGGCAGGCTGTGTTTATAATTTCTTCCACACCTGTCATTTCCGGATGAATGGAAATCATTTCCTGCTCGGCATAGGATGATTTCACCAATTCTTTCATAAAGAAATCCAATTTCATAGACTGCTTTTGAATTTTATCTACCAGGAGCATCGTGCTCCTATCTAAATCCTGTTCCTGCAAAAGACCTACATAAAGCATGATATTCGTAAGAGGTGTTCTTACCTGATGGGAGACATCCGAAATCAAAGACTTTATGGTATCTCTTTCACTTTCCGCTTTCTCTTGATTCATCCCGGATATCTGAACAACTCTATTCAAGCGCTCTGTAACTGCCGCATCCATTGATTCATCATAAACAGTATTCTGAATTTCCCCGCCAATAGCTCTATCCAATTTCAGGAGCAGTTCCTGATAGGTTGCTTCCATCCTGTTTTGGTAATACCTTTTCATCCATATACATGCTATCGCACATCCTGCTAACAGAAATACGGTTAATACAATATATCCGTTCATCAAAATTTCTCCCACATATATCCTTTTCCATAAACAGTTTTAATATAAGTGGGTTTTGACGGCACATCCTCCAGCTTATCACGGAGACGGCGGATACCTACCGACAGAGCGTTATCTTCGACATATTCCGTCCCGTCCGGCCATACCCACTCAAGCAAGCGTTCCCTGGTCAAGATCTGCCCCGCATTAGAAACCAACAGATATAAAATTCGCTGTTCTGTTTTGCTAAGTTCAATGGAACTGCCATCTTTATAGAATTTCATTGTATCAAAGCAAAACCGGAATACATCGTCTTTATATTCTGATTTCTGCTCCCCTGAATTTCGCCGGAGCAATGCCCTCACTCTCGCCCGAAGCACCATGAGGCTGAAGGGTTTTGTAATATAATCATCTGCCCCACATTCCAGCCCCTTCACAATATCTAATTCCATATCTTTAGCCGTCAGCAATGCGATCGGTATCCGGCTTGACCTGCGTATCTCTTTGCAAAGTTCTAAACCGCTTCCATCCGGCAGGTTGATATCCAAAATAAGCAGATCAAATGCTTTCTGCTGCAAAATGTCTTTTGCTTCAGCAATTGTTTTACAAAGGATAAATTCGAAATCTTTACTATTCAAAGATAAACTTATCCCCTCTGCTAAATCTTCATCATCCTCCAGTATCATAATTGTTTGCTTCCCATCATATTTGGTTCTCTGCATTTTACAAGACTCCTCAAAATCAGTGTAGCATCATTTCATATAAAATAACTATTCCGTATTATACCGTAACTTCGTATTTTTCTCAACAAAGAGTCAAAGTCAGTGTGTTTCCAAAAAGAACAGGAAGCAATTGCCCCTTTTGCACTTCATGCAGCCAACAGAAAATCCGTGACTGCATGAAAGGAAATATTAGTCGGTTGCTCTTAGCCGTTCCACGATGCTCTGCTTCTCTAAATTCCTGAAACAAATATGCGGAATCAGGATTGCAAAGATTACCAAAACCGAGGTACAGATTACAAGTGGCAAAAGTGTAAAATGGAATGTGGAGCAACAGCCAGTAAGTCCGTCAAGGCTACAGAAACCCAGATAAAAGATATCAACGAACACATTCATTATACTAGACAATATTTCGCAAACAAACCGTTTTTCGCTCAAATGCTGAAAGCAGGGAACAAGAAAAAATTCCGTCAGGAACACCAAACGGAGATTGAGCTTTATGAAGCCGCAGTCATATTTTTAAAAGAGAAAAATGCTGCTGGGAAAATTCCATCCATGAAGTCACTAAAAGCTAAAAAGAAAAACTGGCCATAAAACGGTCAGCCCAATATAACACCTATCAGTATTTTAAAGAATATCAAAAGGAGTTACGGACAGTCTGCTCCAATGTAGACAGCATCCTCGGACAGCCTCACATTCCAGAAACTGACCGCAGCCAGGATCATACCATTTCTGAATTTCAAAAGCCGACCATCGCTCAAATTTTGAGCTTTGATCGGCTTGTTGACGATTTGTTAAATTCTTTTAATAAGAATACCTCTCTCAGAGTCTGATACTCCCAGAGCGGTCATTGCCTGTTCTGCTGACATTCCAAGATTTTTCATTAAATTCTTAATAGCCCCTAATAATGTAAGAATATTTTGTTCAGCAGCGGCTTCTTTTCTCATATCCTCCATGGCTTTACACATAGCTTCCACTCCTTTCGCATCCTCTTTAAAATAGCGTACTCGTTCAGCTAATATTTTATAATGCATATCTTTTGCATCCGTGCAGGAAAAATCATGCATCAATTTACCAAGTTCGGTGTCATCTTTTATCTGGGAATTTACATATATGATATGTGCTTCATCCCCAAACATTACACCAGTTTCTTTAATTGTCCGGTCAATGTGATAAATGGGCAAGCCCGCCTTCAGTACATCATTCTCTGTAATGAAAATAACATACGTTTCTGCAAGGTTCTCATAATCGTCCCCCGGCTCCGTTACATTTGCATCCAGCAGACTGCTGTTATACCTTGCCCTCTTAATGCTGGCTCCCTTATCACTTCTTTGGATTTCGATATTATAGACACGTCCATTCCCGTCAATCGCTATGATATCCAAACGGATGGAACGTCCCTGCAAATTCTTTATATCATGCTGTGCGTGTACTTTTTGGACGATCAAATCTTTTTTCTCCAAAATGATCTGCAGTAAAAACTGCGAACACGCTTTATCTTCAAAGACTTTGCTCATAAAATCATCATCCAGAAGGCGGAATCCCCGCAGTCTCTGCAAATCTTCTGCATGTTTTCTTTCAAAATCCAGTTGTGCCATAGTCTCATCGGCCTTCCTTTTGTCTAAACTCTAATAGCAGAAAGATCTTTTCTTTTACTCATATCATACCACAGAAAAAGTATCTTTACAATCAGCGCAATTTTTTTGATTGTAAATTTTTTATAAATCTTTGATTTATTTCTGCTCCTCCCCTTCTTTTTAAGCTGCTATACGAGCAGAAGCTACATAATGCGTTGCATACGCTTTTTCAATTTCTGCCTTGCCACTTTTACTGAGCAACATATTTCTTGCATATGGTAAAATATAAATTTCCAAAAAAACAGGAAGCAATTGCCCCTTTTGCAATTCATGCAGCCAACAGAAAATCCGTGACCGCATGAAAGGAAATATTAGTCCGTTGCTCTTAGCCGTTCCACGATGCTCTGCTTCTCTAAATTCCTGAAACAAATATACGGAATCAGGATTGCAAAGATTACCAAAACCGGTGTACAGATTACAAGCGGCAAAAGCGTAAAATGGAATGTGGAGAAACCGCCAGACGTCATTCCCCGGACAATCACCCCCACTGTCACGGCACCAAGGATATAAGATGCAGCCAATGTCATAGCAGCATAATAAAGCCCCTCATAGGTTAGCATCCAACGTAACTGGCGTTTTGTCATTCCAATACTCTGTATCATGGCAAACTCTCGTTTTCGTGAAATAATCGCTGTTACCATACTGTTTATAAAATTCAGGACACCGACAAGCGCAATAATAATACTGATTGCATATCCGATCACGGCGGCAGAACGTGTTTCCGCCTCATATTGTTCCACCATCGTTTGCCGAGAAACGATATTCATGCCCGAAGAGGTACTTTGCTGATAGTCTTTCAGCAGCGAATATGCAGCCTCTAATGTTTCGTCCGCAACATCAAAATAGAACTTTCTTAAATTGCTTTCCGGCCAAAGCTCATGAAATGTATCTGCGTGCAGCACCAACGGCAGATCAAAGGCCGGCTGCGTTCCCTCCACCATCGGCTGCAGCGGCATCAATACAGCCATAACCTCAAATTCCCGATCAGCAATCTTTATTTTTTCGCCTACAGAGTACGTTGGAATACCGGTCCCCGGTTCAACAGCGGGGCCAATTGCCAAACAGTATCCGCCTGCAGCAAACTTCTTTGAATCAAAAACGCCATCTAAAATGTAAGTTTCATTTGCAGCCGCTTCCAAAATAAGTCCGTCTGCACCATATACCGTACAGGGAATACTTTGACCATCTACCGCTAAATCGAATCCTTCCTTCCAGGAAGGGAATGTGGGGTCATAAGATGAAAAATCTTTTAACCGTTCAGCAGTGTAATATTCCCTGAGATTCTTCCGGGCTTGTTCACTTAAAGTCAAATCGATCTGCCGGGAATATAAATGCCCCGTTGCCTCAATCTTTCCTAAAGCTTCAATATCGGTAAGCAATTTATCACTAATCGTCTGGCTTTCCGGATCATAACCGCTGGAAATATCATTTGTTGCATCATCAATCTCATAATCGGCTACTGTTAAATCCATCAGATATTTTTCCACATCAAAGCTGGCGTTTTTCGCATAGAAAAAGCTCATCAGAACAAGGCCAAGAGTAAGGGAGCAGATCACCATAACCGTCCGCTTCCGATTGCGCCACAGGTTTGCCCACGCCATTCCGTATAGAGATGCCCCGTTTTTCGTCTTTCTGTTTTTCTTCTTTACACTGGTGTCAGCATCTGTATAACGCAATGCTTCCATAGGCGACACTCTCCCTGCCACCCTTGCAGGCAGCATACAAGAAGTAACTACTGTAATATAAGAAAATAACGCAGAACCAAGAAAAATAACAGGGTCTGCTGATGCTGTGGGTTTTACACCCGTAGTTGTAATCAACGCCGGAACCAGCACAAGTCCTAAAATATACCCCACAATAAGACCTGCCGGAATACCGATCAGTGAAAGCCTGTTGCCCTGGCCGTAGATTAGCTTCTTGATCTGCTTTTTTGTCATTCCAAGCGTTTTCAGCTTCCCATAAAACTGAATGTCCGAGGCAATGGAAATCTGAAACACATTGAAAATAATCAAATAGCCTGCAAGGAACACCAGCACCATACCACCATACATGGGAAGATTCTCCATAAAAATACTCCGCTGAATCTCAGATGTATAGGTCATGTTAGTGTTGAACTCTACATCTGTCAAGCCACAATCAGATAGAACGGCTTTTGTTTTACCTGCAATGTCTTTATTATCTGAAAAGGTTATCCCCATCATACGTAAACCGCAAATCTGTCCAACAGCCGGAACCGGTACATTCCCACAGGCTTCCAGTGCAAAGTCCTCACTGACCCATGCCATACTGGCATAGACCGAAACGTTCCCTTCCCACCAGCCACAAAGTGTAAAGGTACTGGATGTAACATCTGAAGAATTTAAATCCTTCCTCCACTCTAATGTTACTGTCTGCCCCAGTTCCAAAGAAATCCCCAAACGTTCAATCGTCAGAGTATCCAGTGCAACTTCATTCCTTTTTTCCGGCATTTTCCCGGTTGTAGGATATGCAAAATCATCTTTTGCATATTGAGCGCTGGCATAGCGGATTTCTAGCTGCCGTCCGGCGAGCCGCTGGTTTTCAGCTACCCCCACCACAATCGACTTTCCATAGCTTATCACATCCGGATGGCTGGCAATCTGTTCAATCTGAGTATCGGTAATTTCCTTTGTAGTTGCATGGGCTGTGGTTCCGGCCTGCCTCAGATACATTTCCGTCATATTCCGTCCCATACTCTGAGCCAACGTAAACAAAGTTGTAAACATCATCGTTGTTAAGAGGATTGCAAGCACCGCCACCAGATTGCGCCCTTTATTCTTCTTAAAACTGCGATTCGTTAATGTGCGGATGATTGATGTCTGCTTTTTCATAATATCACCGCCTTACTCATAGATTTTGCCATCCTCAATTCGGATGCAGCGATCAGCCTGCTCTGCAATTTCCGGGTTGTGGGTTATCATTACAATGGTCTGATGGAACTTCCGGCTGGTAACTTTCAGAAGCTCGATTACTTCATCGCTGGTCTTGCTGTCCAGATTGCCGGTTGGTTCATCAGCCAGAATAATGGCGGGCTTACTGGCTAATGCCCTTGCAATAGACACACGCTGCTGCTGACCGCCGGAAAGCGTGTTAGGCATATTGTAAAGTTTCTTTTCCAGTCCCAACAGGGAGACAACCTCTTGAATAAATTTCTGATCGGGTTTCTTTCCGTCAAGCTGAATAGGCATGACAATATTTTCATACACATTCAGGATGGGAACCAGATTGTAATTCTGAAAAATAAAGCCTATACGCTGACGGCGGAACACCGTCAAATCTTCGTCTTTCAGCTTACTCAGCTCGAATTTATCCACTTTCACGCTGCCGGATGTAGGGCGGTCTAAACCTCCCAGCATATTCAAAAGAGTAGATTTTCCGCTGCCGGATGTGCCAATGATAGCAACAAATTCCCCCTGTTCAATCGAAATGCTGACATCATCCAATGCTTTTACGATATTCGGCTCGCTGCCATACTGTTTTGTTAAATGAGCGGTGCTTAGAATACTCATTGTGCATACCCCGTTTCCTGATTTATTTATTCCTGTCGGAACTGTTCTCATTATATCGGCACAGAAAAAAGGTACAACAGAGGATGCAAAAACTAATATCCACAACGTAAAATCTAACGGGAAACAGAAAAAGACGCTGCTTTTTTAGTAGCAGCGCCCCGGAATTTAAGCGTGTTATATCAAGGGATGGGAATAATAATCTTCAGAGTAAACATACCATTTTCCAATTTTTTGTTACAATGTCCATCGTATTTTTCAACCGCATTTTTGAGGTTAGGAAGTCCAAATCCATGAACAAAAGTATCGTTTTTTGTCGTACCTTCCTGTTCGGTAAGAACAGATAAGGTGTTATTTTCTACGATTATTACCAACATATCCCGAACCCGGTTTGCTCTTACCGTTATCAGCCGCCTGTCCTCTGATAACTTTTCGCTGGCTTCAATAGCGTTGTCAAGGGCATTACCAAAGATTGTGCTTATATCCAACGGTTCTATAAAGGAGCCGGCTTCAAAAGATATAACCGCACTGAAATCTATCTTTTTTTCCTGTGCGGCTTTCGCCTTATCTCGAATGATAATATCCAAAAACTCATTACCTGTATGGTGATAGTTTTCATACTCCTGAATCTGACCTTTCAACTCCTGAATGGACCTTTGAACCTCCTGGCCGTTTCCTGCCTGCGCCTGTAACAATAACAGGTGATTTTTCATATCATGGTAGACACTGCGTACCCGTTCTTCATCCCGTATTCGATCTTTATAATAGTTACGCTGCATTTCCAGTTCCTGTGCACGATAGGCTGTCTGCATTGAATTACAAATATAGGATGCCAGATAAATACATCCGAAACTGGAAAAAATGGACGCGCTGCAAATCGGATATACAATAGCGGGTCCCTCTGGAAGAAAATAAATGATGGTGAAAATTGCGATGAACGGCGCAAGCATCAGAACATCTATAAGCATCCACATTTTCGTGGTTAGATTGGAAGTAATCTTCGCCAGATAACTCCGCAAAACACTCCAGGATCCCAGCCAGAACAACAGCCGCAGCAGCAGGGAAATGGTATGTACGGCAGTACTGATCAAATACTGCTGCCCGGTCCAGCCCAAATCCATGTCACCAGGTGCTCCGGTCATGCCCAGAAACAGGCGGCTGCCAATATCTTGCATCAGATAGTTTACTGCGATCACTGCCGGATAAAATACAAGTACCGCCGCTGTTTTCTCCATCCATCGGCCACGATAGAAAACTGCAACATAGGCTGCAAACCCCAGCAATGTGCCAAAAAGGTTTACAAAATCATTGGAGTAAACAATCACACACGCCAATAAACTGCTGAGCGCAAATGCCAATATCCGCATAGGCCGGTTTTTCCGCAGAGTCAGAAAAGTCCGCAGGATCCAAAAGAAAACAAACACATAACCCCACTCAAAAAGAAAGGAAAGAATATCGAGGAATCGTATCATAGCATATCTCCCCAATAGTCTGACAGACGTTCCATAAACTCCTTTCGCTTTGGCTGACTAATGGGAATAACCTCACCTGTAATCAGCTCAATATCCAGCTTTTTAATGCCTTTCACATAAAATAAGTTGACAATATAGCTGGTGTGACAGCGGACAAATCCTTTGTCCTGCAGCTCGCGTTCCATTTCTTTCATACTTTTATAGCAAATAACATTTTCCTGCTCTGTATGTAGAAGCAGATTTCGATTAAAGGTTTCTACATAGCGGAGAGATTTTAGAAACACCTTATATTTCCCTGTATCGTTGGAAATTACCATAGAGGGACTATCATCTTTCCAGTGTTTTCTCAGCCACTGATCCATTTCCGCTTTCAGCCGGACATACTTCATGGGCTTGATAATATAATTTGTGGCCTGATATTTATATCCCTCTAAACCGTATTGGGTAAGAGTCGTCAAAAAGATAATGCCGACCTTTTCATCCATTTGTCGGACACGCTCGGCAGCCCGCAATCCATTTACCAACCGCATTTGAATGTCAAGAAAAATCAAATCAATGGTAGTATCGTACTTTTCAATCAGCTCTATACCATCGTAATAAGCCGTTACTTTTATTTCCTGACCTGTTTCACCAGCATACTGGTCTAACATCTTTTTCAAATGCTGAACAAATTCCTGTTCATCATCGCATATCGCTATATGCAGCATTGTTGTCACCTCAAAGCATAAATTACCAAATAGCATTATATCGTAACTCATCCTTTTTCTCAACTAAATGCCTGAAATTTTCAATCCGTTGCTATTTCGGTGCAATTTGAGGATAATAATAGTGAGCCAAGTGCTCGCCGGTCATGACGACAAGAATATCATGAACGTGTATGTTTAGCTTCCGCAAGCGACGGGGTGCTGCAAAGCGTAGAATATCGCTTACTTGTAGAAGGGCTTGCCGCAAGGCAGGTCCTTTATGAGCTACCAACTATGGGAGCCGTTTTTATTCCTCCCAAGGAAGTCCAGGCTTCCCAAAGTGCCCCGTGCCATGCGTGTAAAACGTCTGGATGAGCCCGCCCAGATTTAAGCAGAAAAAAATGGGGCTATCTATTTCCCGATAGCCCCCAAGTATTCACTTATAGATTTTCATAGGAAACCAACTGGCTCACAGGGATACGCTGCGAATCAAAACGGTTCATATCTGCCGGTTTCATAGAAATCATCTTTGCTTTTGCTGCAGATAATTCCTTATGGAGATGTAATGCCATAAACACTGTAATTACCGCAGAAATCACATCCGCAATCGGCTGTGCATAAAGAATGCCATTGAGTCCAAAGCATCGGAAGAAACAGGATAACTGGTACAAAGCAGATCCCCTGCCTGCAAGCACCAAGAATAAAACCGGCTGTACCTTTCCCAAGTGCAAGGAACAAGGAAGAATATACAGTATAAAATCCAAACAGCATGAATGAAAAGCCATTTGCTATGAGCGATCTTTGACCGACAGAAATCATCTCTGCATTACCGTATGTAAACTGAGAGATAATTTGTGTGGAAAATACAGCCATCAGCAATCCCACAATTACGCAGAAAATCGTTGACCACAAAATTGATGTTTTTATAGCTTCCTGCAAACGGCCAAACTTCTTTGCCCCATAACTAAATCCGGCAATCGGCTGGAAGCCTTTCAAAAATCCAAATACCACCAATGTTCCCATTGATGTAACTCTGGTAACGGCTCCCATTCCGGCAATAACAGCATCCCCATATCCATTCGCAGCACGATTAATCAATGCAATGGAAAGACTGGTAAGAAGCTGGAATGTCAAAGTTGGAACACCGATTTTCAATATCTCTGCCATCATTTGTTTTGTGGGTCCCACAAACCGATACCCGCTACCAACCACAGTTGTTATGTAACCGTCTCCGATCTTCCGCCGGAGCTGACCGATCACATTCGTCACCGCCGCCCCGCAATGCTCCGAATTCTCTTTCCAGACTTCTTCATAGATTTGCTCTTTGAGAAAAAACATGAGAATTTCTATATAACACTTCGACATATCAATCACCTTCACCATTATGCCTTTTCCTTTTACTTCTACTCCCCCAAAAAATAAGTAAAATCCCCACACCAATTATTATAATCGTAAGAATATATATAATTGGCATTGGCTGAACAGATATATAATCCATAAAATCCGTATAAAACCCCTGACCATTAACCTGTGATTTCTGAATAATTGCCAACACCGGTAAAAACAAGCATTCTAAAACAATTAGAACCGTTCCTAAAATAGTTGTTTTAATACCGATTTTAATTAAACTATTTATATAATTCATTTGAACAATATCCTCAATCGTTGATTTTGTATCGACATTCTCTACATAAGATGTGTATTTCTCTTTCAATAATTCATCCACAGAAACAGAAAACAATTCACTCAGTCTTACTATTTTATTTATATCAGGAACTGACTCATTCAATTCCCATTTTGAAACTGACTGACGGGATACATCCAACTGCTCAGCTAACTGAAGCTGCGACAAACCACATGACTTTCTGAGTTTCTGTATTTTTTCTCCTAATGTCATATTACCAGCCCCCTTTTTTATTTATATCATACTGGAAGTTTGTTATCATCACAACCAATTTTAGTTTGAATTTGTGCAACCAGCAGTTGCATCATTGAAATCACAACATTTAATGCTTGGCAAACTATTATGCAAAAGGCAGAAACAGTTCATACAAAACTGTCTCTGCCATATCATCTATCCCACAAACTTGGAATCCTGCTAAGAGTGTTTAATGATATTAGAGATTTATTTGCAAGAGCACCTTATCTGCTGTTGACACCATGTTGTAATACCATTTAAAATACTTCCGTAAAGCGCCTGTGAAAATGACGAAATAGGCTAATACAGCACAAAAACCAAACTTCGCAAAACCTTCTGGCAAAGAAAGGAATGAACCATTATGCATGGAAATATTTTCTATACTACTTACAAAAATAAAACTCGTGGTGAACAACAGATGCCCTTCTCTTTCCATACGGATTTTGAAGTGGAACGTCCATTAATAAATGTGTACCCTCAAGTGACGTATCAGACATTCCGGGGGTTCGGCGGCATGTTCACAGAGGCCGCTGCGTATTGTGTAAAAAATGCAGGCGGAGATAACGGAGACCGAATCTTACAGGATCTTTTCGGCGAAAATGGCCTTCGTTACTGCTGCGGCCGTGTCCATTTGGATAGCTGCGATGCTTCTCTTAGCAACTATGCAGCAATGAACGATCCAGACGATACGGAACTAAAAAGCTTTTCTTTGGAAAGAGATGAAAAATATCTGATTCCTATGATTAAAAAAGCGCAGCAATATTCTTCTCGTCCATTAACACTTATGATCTCTCCCTGGTCACCGCCCTCATTTATGAAAACCAACGGAGAAAAAAATCATGGTGGAAAACTGAAAAAAGAATATTTTAGCCTATGGGCCAAATATATCTGCCGCTTTATCAAAGAATATGAAAAACATGGGATTCTTTTTTCCATGATCAGCCTGCAAAATGAACCAAAAGCAATTCAAACATGGGATTCCTGCGTATATACTGCAGCAGAAGAACGAGAATATCTACGCAAATATCTGGTTCCGGAACTAATCACGCAGGGATTGGGGGATCTGGAAATGCTTATTTGGGATCACAATAAAGAAAGAGCATTGGACTGGGCTATGGAAATCATAAATGACCAGGAAATGCAGGAAATTATATCCGGTGTAGCTGTACACTGGTATAGCGGAGATCATTTTGAGCAATTATCCATGATCAAAAAACTTTTCCCGGAAAAACATCTTGTTTTTACGGAAGGCTGCGTAGAATACAGTCGCTTCAGCCGCAATGATCATCTTGCACATGCACGCATGTATGCCCACGATATCATTGGCGATCTTAATAATGGCATTGATTGTTTTATGCACTGGAGCATGATCTTTGACCAGAACGGCGGGCCCAATCACGTAAATAACCTCTGTGAGGCGATTATCATGTGCGATACAGAGAAAAAAGAATATGTAAAAACTCTCCCTTACTACTATATTGCACATTTCAGCCGTTATATTCAGCCAGGTGCTGTCCGTATTGGTTTCTCTCGTTTTGACGATTCACTGGATGTAACCGCATTCCAAAATCCAAACGGAGAGCGTGTTCTGGTTCTCCTCAACCGAAGTGATGAGGAAATTCCCTTCATCTTACGGGAAGGGCATGAAATTGCCGAATTAAAAATGCTTCCTGACAGCATTGCAACAATATGTTATAACATATAAACATTTTCTGTCATTGCCAAGATAATAGCCGTATCTTTTCCAAAGCGCTCAATCTTTACACCAGGGACAAAAATATGGCTGTGCTACCAGTCAAATCAAACTGATCTCACAGCCACATACCAGTTCAAGCAGAGATTTACCTTTTTTCGTAAGCAGGAAGACAAAAATTAACGATAGCACCTTTTTTATGGCTGCTATCGTTAATCTGCCTTTCTATTAAATAAGTAAAATACTCCTTTATGCTCTTCATGCGGCTCATCTGCTTTACATGGAACGGACAGTGTCTTTCACAATGTCCGCATTGTACACAGGCATCCGCATGAACAGACAGTTTGTTATAATGATCACGTGCAAATTCATCCCCAATACGTGCAAGATCGTAAAATTTATTGACAAGCCCTATATCAATTCCTCCCGGACATGGAGCACAGTGATTGCAGTATACACACCGTCCCATAGCTTTGGCAGGTACTGCTTTCCCTAAAACGGAATAATCCTTCCTACTCTCGTCTGCCTCGTAAAACGCAAGCACATCTTTTATATCCTGTACGCATCCTCCTCCCGGAAGACAACATAACACACCCGGACGATCCAGAGCGTACTGTATGCACTGGAAACGAGTAAGCGTCATATTAAGCGGAGACTGTTTCCCGTTCAGCAGTTGACCACCCGCAAAAGGCTTCATAACGGTAATGCCCACACCCAGACGTTCTGCTTCCTGATATAGTCTGGCTCGTTCCCCCATCCGGCCATTTCCCAATTCTCCCAGGCCATAATCATAGGCTGGATTTAAACTGAACATACAAATATCCACCATTCCGGTCTGCAGAAAACGGTGTGCCATTGCAGGCGTATGGGTAGAAAATCCAAGATGCCGTACAACTCCCTGCTCCTTTAAGGAACAGACATAATCCCATGTTCCGTTATTCATAATTTCTTCAAACTCATTTTCCTCATCAATACAATGAATATATCCAAAATCCGTATAATCCGTTTTGACCGCGTTCAGCATCTTGTCAAAAGACCGTTTGACCAGTTCCAGTTTCCGGCTGCGCCCATAATTTTCATCTTCATAGACCGCACCAAAATGCATCTGTGTATAAACCTTATCACGCCGTCCTGCAACTGCATCTCCAAATAATTCGTAAACCTTCATTCTCCCGCAGCACATATCATAAAGATTAATTCCATGATCCACTGCATAAAATAATGTTTCCTCCACAACGTCGTCCGGTGACAAGTAAATATTTCCCATCCCCAGTCCAATTGTGCTGATCCGTTCCTCACCATGAGGAAGTTTTCTGTATTCCACGCTATACTTCCTTTCTCACTCTGCATTGTTTTTCATCCAGATCCTGAATCGCCTGAGTTCATTTTTGTTCTCACCTTCCAGGCTGCAATTTTATTCAAATTTTCTGTTCCTCACCATTCTATCACAAAGCAATGTATTTTCCCATGATCAAAAAAGAAAAGCCGACGGGGATATCCCGACAATTCGAATTTGCGGATCTATTCTACCAAAACCAAACCGAAGTGATTCTGAGGTTCTCCTTTTACACGAAGCGTATGTATCTCTAAACCATTATTGCGAACAGTTGCAAATACATCCATGCCACAGGCTTCCATAGAAGGAACTGTCTGCCCAGGAAAATTACAGCGTTCAGGATTACATTTTGCACATTTCTGGCAATTTCCATCGCCAAATGCAATTGCTTTATAATAACCATCTAAAAACAATTCTTTTGCAGTTTCCACAACTAAGGGAGTTATCGTATTTTCCTCATGTGTGCGAAATAAGATGCCTTTTGAAAAGCAATCCAATATTTCCTGTGTCTCTTTATAAGTGGGAACATTCGGAGGGCAACAATGGTTTTTTCCATAAGCTCCACAGCCAAATTTACACTTGTATATCGTCCATGGCGCCGTTACAACCGAATGTGTATCAATCACAATTGCTAAATCTGAACCTCTATTTTTCAACATTTCCAAATATTTTTTCATAAGACTCCTCCACAAATACCGAGGCAGTGTCAAAAACCACCTGTTTTTTATTTCAAATTAAAAAATTAAAAGCTCCTTGCAGGTTGTTCATTTTCTTATTATAATATCATCAGGAAATAGTTGAATCAATTTAAACATTTCGAAGCAATAATTCAATCTTATAAAAGTATTCTCATCTTCAAAAAGTGCTGGTCGAGCCATCAGCGGCTACGATAACAGAAACCTCAGCTGATTTCTATCTACCAGCATACCTGAGAATAAAAGGACACCTGCTGTTATGACAAGTGCCCTGACATGGCTGGCAATAAACTGAGCTGTTTCAAAATGTACATAATCCAGAATATTTTCATCCCACATAATTTTCAGATTTGCCGGAAATTCTTCATCTGAATTCCAAAACTGCAGCATCATTGGCTGGGATTCTGGTCTTACCCAAAATCATGCAACATCATTTAATACCTTTCCAATATCATTTTCAATACAAAGTGCAGAATCCCGGATCTCACGGGGAGCATATGCATCCTGGCAGTTAATACAAACATAGCTGGCCTTTGGATTCCCTGCTGTCATTTTCCAAAATGGATATTTGATAATAACCGGGGTGTTGGCTCCAACTCCTAATTCAAGGTAAAGTACCCTCAGTCCTTTATGGCGACATAAAAAATCGGTATATCTGTCCTGTGCAGCATACCAGCCTTCATCCTGCACAAAGGTATTATCGCAGCGTAAATTCATAGTCATTGGTTTTCCGCATACAGGGCAATGAGGAACCAATTCAGACGGAATCCGCATATCGTTTTGTTCCTTCAGCATTTGCAGGACAATCTCTTCGTTGTCGTATGTTTTTTCATGGCATGGATCAGAACATTGCCACAGCCCATAATCTCCCTGTGTATAAAACAATCTCTTTTTGTCAAATCCTGCTTTCTGAAAGCAGTGATCCACATTCGTTGTGAGTACGAAATAGTCTTTTTCTTTCACGATTTCCAACAATTTCTGATAGACCGGCTTTGGGATGTCTACATAGCGATTATAATAAATATGACGGCTCCACCATGCCCAATATTCTTCAAGGGAAGAATACGGGTAAAATCCGCCGGAATACATATCACGGATTCCATACTTTTTTGCAAAATCTCCAAAATATTTTTGAAAACGCTCCCCGCCGTAAGTAAATCCGGCCGAAGTGGAAAGACCGGAACCTGCTCCGATCAGCACTGCATCTGCCTGCTGAAATTCTGTCTGTAATTGCTCAATCTGCTGTGAGTAGCTTTCTGTAGATTTCTTTGTCCAAATCTTTGAAAACATTGAATATTACCTCCATTCTACTCTGTGTCTGTCTCCTATATTCTTTCACTGTGCGGACTGCAATTTCCGCCGCCTTATCATTGGGAAAATGAAATTCTCCGGTTGAAATACAGCAGAAGGCAATGCTTTTTACATAATTTTTTTCTGCAAGATCCAGACAGGAACGATAGCAGGAAGCCAGCAGCCTTTTATCCTTTTCTGTGAGTTTTCCCCTGATGATCGGCCCAACGGTGTGAAGAACATATTTACAGGGCAGATTAAATGCAGGAGTAATTTTGGCTTTCCCTGTTTCTTCTTCATGCCCTTGCTCCTCCATCAGTTCCGCACAATCCGCCCGAAGCTGTATGCCGGAAAAGGTATGGATCGCATTGTCGATACAGCCATGGTTCGGGCAGAAACAGCCCAGCATCTGACTGTTTGCAGCGTTCACAATGGCATCACACCGCAGCGTGGTAATATCTCCCTGCCAGAGATAGATCCCATCCCGAACCGGAACAAGGCTGTCTATTTCCGTGATTCCTTTCCGTCTTATCTCTTCCTGCAGATACTCATCCTGTATTTTTAAAAATTCTTGTCCTGCCAGTCCGGGCATCCGGATATTCATAAGCCCGCGCAAAAGTTGTTTTTGTTCCCCGGATGTTTCAGGAATCTTCATTTCCCTGTATTCCTCATTTTCTTTTAACAGCTCCTGAATTAAATAGATTCTCCGCTCCTGCTGGTTCATCCCCTCTCACCTCTTTTCAATCACCTGTTTCGGACAGATTTCCACACAACGCCCGCAGTGCAGGCAGTGATTCTGCTCGATCACAACTGGTTTTTGGGAAATATCAATACATTTCTGCGGACAGACAGAGTAACATAGCTTACAGCCAATACATCCTTCACCCACAAAATAGCCTCCCTGTTTCTTCTGGATATTTCCAATCACAAAACTGTCCCGCGTCACATGGGAAGGATCGCTGATATCAAAGAACTCCCCTTCCGCTTCATAAACCGCAAAAACCTCCAGCGCACTGCGGGTATCTTCCGGATAGATCTGCTTCATATAAGGATTCTTTTCAAAAATCTCATCCAGTTTTTCACTTCCGATGTTGGTAATCTCTCCCCGCAATGAAACAGAATATTTATCCTTTGTGGCAGACAGGGAAATATAGTTCTGTCTCATCAACTGTTCATAAAATGCCTTTCCTTTTGCTGTCAGAAAATATACTCCCCTGTCATCCCACAGCATCATATCGATCACGCGGGTCTGAGGATGTCCGTCAGCGCCGATTGTGGCAATCACAGCAGAATGTATCTGTTCCACCAATAATCTCAAATAATCTTTTGTCTGCATTTGAAGCACTCCTTTCAACGGTTCCCCGGCCAGGGATTGCCCCTTCCCCCCCCCCCCCCCCGAAGATTGCTTCTCTTTTTTTGCTGAAGCAATCAGCATTTTCTTAAAACTCATAAGGCGGATTGCCGGAAAAATCTGCGATCACACCATGCGGATTTACCAGATAAAACACCTCAAAAATTGGGTTATCTGGGGTCTGATACTGTCCCTTGACAATCGGGTTTGTGATGCACATTTCCTTTGCCGCCATGTTGTTTTCAAACACAGCCTTGCCATGCAGACGAATCCACGCATAGGACGGACTGGAAACAGAAATCTCAATTTCAGGATTCTCCAGCATATCCTTGTAAACATCCTTTGTGTTGTTGGTGCAGAACCACAGCTTACCGTCCATTTCCCCCGCAAACATGAACGGGCGGCACTTTGCTTTTCCATCACGTCCTACGGTTGCCAGATACTGAACAGGATTCTCATTTAAAAATTCGATTACTTTTTTCATTATACTTACCTCCAAATTTGTTTTATTTTGTTTGTGGGCTTTCGCCTTTGTTGATCATATTGTAGCAATCCTTCTTTTTTCTGTGAAGTACGCACAATATTGTGGTATAGTTACCTATAGGATACTATGAAAGGAGTTCATTACATGGAAACCACAAAAGAAATTGCCAGTAAACCAGCAACGGCATTACCGGATTGTCCGGTAGAGACAACTTTAGCCTTAATCAGCAATAAGTGGAAAGTATTGATTTTACGGGATTTGTTACCTGGAACCAAACGCTTCGGAGAACTAAAAAAATCCATCGGACATGTAACGCAAAAAGTACTGACTGCACAACTTCGCCAGATGGAAGAAAGTGGTCTGGTTATCCGTACCGTTTTCCCGGAAGTTCCTCCCCATGTAGAATACACACTGACAGAGCTTGGTTACAGTCTCAAGCCTGTCCTGGATGCTATGTGGGTTTGGGGCGAAGACTACAAAGCCAAAAGCTCACAATAACCAGCATCCGGCTAAAAAATTGGCGATAGAGGATACCCCTTCTACTGATCATAATTCTACTTTCATCCCGTGGTTCTCACTTTTGCCACGGAGTATATACTTTTGCTAAAAAATACAGGGTTTCGTCCCGCGGTATCCATTTACCCGAATACCACGGAACAAAACCCTGTTTTAACTGTAACTTGCTGCTGTCTGACATTACCGCCTCAAGAAATCACTAAATTCCTTTAATTCCTTTTTCTTTTTTTCCGAAAGACAGTTGAATTCAATATTATGAATCGCTCCTTCCAAGGTATATAAATGTACCAGACAAACTTGTGGATATACCTCTTTCAGCTTTAAAAATGCTTGTTTTGAACCTGCCTCAATAAGTTTCTCAGCCGAATCAATTCCAATTGATAATAGCTTTCTTTCCATTTCTTTGCCTATATTCATCATAGATGTTAATTCTGACATACTTTTTTCTCCTAATTGAATTCCATTCTTCACCTCAACAAACTGGAAGCTGTTAATTAAGTTCTTCAATGAAATTGAGAATACGCTGCGTTGCCAACTCATCTCTGGACAGTTTTCTCAATTCATCAGCCGTAATCCATTTATAATCAGCTGTCTCTCCTTCTTGCAAAACGATACTATCCTTATCCACATCCGTGATACAAAGATACTCCACATAAAACGACTTATGCCCGTGGTGGAGCACCCTTCCTATTTCGACCAAATTATCGGAAGCAATTCCTGTTTCTTCATGAAGTTCTCTACAGGCACAGGATACAGGATTCTCACCTTGTAATGCAGAACCTCCCGCTGTAGCCTCCCACATTCCACCAAGATGCTTTCTTTTATCCCTTTGCATGATCAGATAGCTTCCGTCTTTATGTTTTACTATTATCTCACTCACCAAATGAAAACAGTTATTGGGGATCTGCTCTCCGCGA
Source organism: Eubacteriales bacterium (assembly GCA_030524545.1). Lineage (GTDB taxonomy): Bacteria > Bacillota > Clostridia > Lachnospirales > Lachnospiraceae > Blautia_A. The sequence goes on along the minus strand of JAUNGM010000023.1, from coordinate 40,555 downwards.
ACCAGAACCACGCCATCTATTATATTCAATCTTTCATCGTAGGCATCCCACAATTCCATAATTACTATCCTCATAAATTCCGAGTTATCGAGTTCCCTACAAGCATGAATTTACGACATAAACTCTTCCTTGGATATTTCAAGTTCTATTATCTTCCACTGTTCTCCCTGAATATCCTTGAAAGAGTCTGCTATATCTTTAGACTTGTGAAAACCAACAGACAGATAGCATTGATAAGCTGAGTTATTATTCTCAAATACGCCTATTGTCACTTTATCAACCCGCATGATTTCAAAGGCATATTTTAATCCCAGCCTGAGCATTTTTTGTCCATACTTACGACCTCGTTTTGCATCATCTATGATAACCCATCCGAACCGAAGTATCCTGTTATCTCCATGAAGAGACCGCATAATAAAATGTCCGACAATTCCATCATCATCAAAAGCCGTTACAGGATAGAAATTATCTTTTTCAGTGCAATCACCATTATCATCAAAATACTTCTGATTCATAATATCTTCTGAAATGGGAAAGGTTCCAAAATGATCTCCACCCCATAACAGAAATGTCTTTTCATCTTTACACCACGATACAATACTTTTAGCATCACAATGTTTATATGGTCTTAGTCTAATCATACCCGCTCCTTACAAATCTCGATTGTTCCTCTCATTATAACAGACATCCTACCAACAATCATCTATTATTTAAAACTCCTACTACTATTTAAAACTCACCTTCCACAGCCCCTTATGGGACGTGTCTTTCATAAGGTTTGCCCTGTACCTCATAGGAATCCGGCAGAGGGAGTGGCGTTCAACAGGCATTAAATCCATGTACCTTTGTCAATTTTTTGTTTCATAAGACCATTTTACCAAACAAGGAGAAGAAAAGAAATGGAGAAAACTAGATTTCATACTGGTATGGAAAATTTAAAGAAAATTGATGGAGAAGGCGGCGAGGCTGTCATCCGGTCGCTGGAAACAATTTCACCTGACCTTGGAAAGTACATTGTTGAGTTTGCATTCGGAGATATCTATGAGCGGAGCGGCCTGTCCTTACAGGAACGTGAAATGATCACGTTAGCCAGCCTTCTCACTGCCGGAGGATGTGAACCGCAACTGGAAGTACATATCCATGGAGCTTTAAATGTGGGAATTGCTCCGGAAAAAATCATAGAGATATTCTTACAGTGCATCCCATATACTGGTTTCCCCAAAGTCCTGAATGCCGTCTCTGTGGCAAAAAAGATATTTGAAAATTAAAGTTTTTGCTGTACTATAATATTCTGCTAAAAAGTACATTTCTATCACTGATTTACCCAAACAAATCGAACGAATTTGTTGATATTTTCGTTCGATTTGAGTATAATAATCTTAGAACCCCACATACTGACTGCTTAAGGAGGTGCTATGTATGTCAATTACCGCTACTGAGCTTAAAATGAATCTTGGCAAATACTTACAGCTTGCAGAAAACGAAGATATCTTCATCACGAAAAACGGAAAGGTTGTGGCAAAGCTTTCCAATCCCAATGCAGATCGTGTCGAAATGGCAAAATCTCTCCTGGGCGTGATTCCGGCCGACATTACACTGGAGGAAGCACGTGCGGAAAGGGCAGATAAACTATGAAAGCACTGATCGACACCTGCGTCATTGTGGATGTCCTGCAAAAGCGGGAACCATTTTATAAAGCGGCTATGGATATCGTCCTTGCCATATCGAACAGACGGTGCCTGGGTGTTCTCACCGCAAAATCTGTTACAGATGTTCACTATATCCTGCGCCGCAGCGTCCACAATGAGGAAGAAGTGCGGAAACTTCTTCGTGTCCTGTTCACACTTTTTGATGTGGAAGATACCTTTTCCACGGACTGCCAGCTTGCCCTCGGCTCTCCTATGAAGGACTACGAAGATGCCATCATGGTACAAACTGCCGTCCGCATTGGCGCTGACTGCATCGTGACCAGGAACTTAAAGGATTACAGACTGGCCGCCCTTCCCGTTTACTCACCAGAAGAATTTCTTGTAAAACTTACAGAAGAACATACAAATGACGAATAAGGCTGTGCCCCACTGATTTTCCAGCGGGGCATGGCCTTAAAATTTGTCGAAATCCTCCTGCGTTGCTAGAATCTGCGGCGGAATTTCATAAATGGAAAACATATTGAAGATATTTTACAAGCCTTTTTCATTTTGAAATGCTACAATGAAGAACAGCAAGGAGGGAACATACATGAAGAAAGAAACAAGGACGGTGGTTTATGATGATGAGCTTCGAATTGAGGCATACCGCTTTGAGGGGATCGTGCAGCCATTTCCAAACCACTTCCATGAATACTATGTGATTGGATTTATCGAGGACGGGCAGCGTGTACTGTCCTGTAGAAATCAAGAATACTCTTTAAAAAAGGGCAATATTCTTCTGTTCAATCCCGGAGACAATCATGCATGTGTGCAGAGTGATGATGGCTCGTTGGATTACAGGAGATTTAATATTACCAAAGAAGTCATGCTGAACCTGGCAGCTGAAGTGACCGGGAGAAGGGAACTTCCCGGCTTTTCCAAAAACGTGATCTTCGATGAGGAAGTGACCTGCTATCTGCACCCGCTCCACAAGCTGGTCATGAAAGGCTCCTGTGAGTTCGGCAAAGAAGAAAATCTGCTGCTCCTCATATCACTGCTGATTCAGCGGTACGGACAACCCTTTGAAAGCTGCATCCCGGAATGCCGGGAGGAAATTGAAAAAGCCTGCGATTTTATGGAGCAGCACTTCGCAGACCGGATTTATTTAGATCAGATCTGCCGCTATGCTGGTCTTAGCAAATCCACACTGCTTAGGGCCTTTACCAAGTCCAAAGGTGTCACGCCATACAGCTACTTAGAGAACATACGCATTGGCAAAGCAAAGAAACTTCTGGAACAGGGTGTACCTCCTATAGAGGCGGCCATGCAGACAGGCTTTTCCGACCAGAGTCATTTCACGAACTATTTCAACCGATTTATCGGATTGGCTCCAGGCCTTTACCGTGACATATTTTTAGAGAAGGAGGAAACGCCGGATGAGTAAAAAAGCAACCGGGCATCTGGCGGCACTGGTCACGATCCTGATATGGGGAACTACCTTCATCTCCACCAAAGTGCTGTTAGTGGATTTTGAACCGATAGAAATCCTGTTCTTCCGGTTTATCCTGGGATTTCTGGCATTGCTGATCGTCTATCCCCACCGGATGAGAGGAACTACCAAACGGCAGGAGGCCGTCTTTGCAGCAGCGGGACTGTGCGGCGTGTGCCTGTATTATCTGCTGGAGAACATTGCATTGACCTATACAATATCCTCCAACGTAGGTGTGATCATTTCCATCGCACCCTTTTTCACAGCGCTACTCACCCACCTGTTCACAAAAGAGGAATGCGTCATGGTCATTGACCTACGGGAACCTCCCCCGGAGCTTCCCTTCGGTACCCTTCTGCCCATGCTTTCAGTTCTTCCGCACTTGCTTCCGCAGGGAATCTCTTTCCTCCCTTTAATTCTGCTCCCGGACAGGAAACCGCCAGTTCCTTGTTTGTGTTCCCCATACCGCTGCTACCCGAAGTTGCCAGTGGAATAATCGTCTTTCCGGACAAATCATACTGCTCCAGAAACGTGTTCACAATAGTCGGGGCGACGTACCACCAGATAGGGAAGGCTGTGAAAATCACAGAATACTGCTCCATGTTCTCTACCTTGTTTGCAACAGCCGGACGGAAAGACTTATCATTCATCTCCACACTGCTGCGGCTCTTTTTATCCATCCAGTCCAGATCAGCATCCGTATATGGAACCTCCGGCTGAATCTCATGTAAATCTGCTCCGATAGCCTCTGCAAGCCGCTTCGCCAGTTTTGCTGTTACGCCGCTGGCACTGAAATACGCTACTAATACCTTGCTCATAATCAATACCTCAACTTTCCTGAAACCTATATTTTATCGATATGTTTTACCATAGAATACCATAAATCCGAGGCAAATGCATCCTATCGTTAAATTATTGATTAAGCGAGATTCCTATTGTTTCTGATTCTTTTCTTCATGAAAGCTTATCCAGCACTTTCTCTTTACTTAATAATTCAAATGTTTCTGCTATATTAACTGACACAACGTCTTCCTTTACAAGCTGGAAACGCTGCAGGAAATACAATTCCGCTTATCAAAGCTTTGTAATCACTTGAATGCTACTGTCAACCAGTGATTTGAACACATCAGCATCCTCAAGTTTTCCTACGATATTTCCATAATGGATAGGAATAGCAATTTCGGGCTTTATCCCATTGATAAATTCTGCTGCTTCCTCCGCATCTATCGTATAAGTTCCTCCAATCGGAATCATGGCAATATCACAGTTTACCTTTTTATTCTCTTCTGTTATATCCGTATCCCCTGCGACATAACAGCGAATCCCATTCAGGTTCAGAATATATCCCACCCATCCGTTCTCCTTCGGATGAAACTCTTTATTCATGTTATAGGCAGCAATTGTTTCAATTTCAATTCCTGCCGCATTCATTTTCTGACCCGGTTTCACGCAGATCAGTTCATTTTCCTTAGCAAGCAGAGGTCCACAGACCTCTCTCATTGCCTCGGGAATAACAAACGTAGTATCATTTTTGAACACCTTTTTTATGTCTTCCGGAGAAAAATGGTCAAAATGATCATGTGTAATGAACAAAACATCAGCATCCTTCGGATTCCCGTCTATCTGAAAAGGATCAATATAAATAATCTTATCCGCTCTGATGCGAATACTGCTGTGAGTCAATACATCAATCTGTTTTATCATTTCCAACGCTGTCATCTTTTTCAGTTCCTTTCATCAATAATTTACCATTTCTAATTTTTTCAGTATACACCCTGCAGATGCCCAAAGCAATCGATAGCGTTTGAACAGTTGATATTTTCCGCTTCTGAGTCCTGCCATAGCAGACAAATAATATTGTACTTTGAACCTGCTCCTAATGGCGCTCTCAAAAGAAAGGAAAATTTTATCAAGGGAAGAATTCTCCGCACTTGATATAAGGGAGTATACGATTTTTCTATACATCCCGTCTTTAATCGTGATATCCGATTTATTGCTATCCTGTCCAATAGAACAGCCAGATAAACAAACCGCAAGCAGCATTGCTGTAATGGACATGATTATTGTTCTCATCTTCATCATTTTTTCCATATGTTTTGTTTTTCTACTTTCCAATCCTCAGACGGATTTGAAGGCTTCCACATCTTCGTTACGTTCAAAAGATAAATACCTTGTCCCCTGAAAAGACAGTTTTCCACAATCTCCCTCAGCTAACATACCATACTCTGAGCCGGTAACAGAAAACTCCATCCGATCTCCACTTTCAACCTGAAATGTCATATAGTACCACGTAGAAGAAGATGTACTATATCCATGCGCACCAGTCGCATCGCCAGCATTTGCATGGCTGTGGTGCGTAATCTCTGTCCGCTTTGATACAATCACTGCTGATACAGACAAACGCGGAGACTGATTATTTTTATTCCACGTACTGATTCCTTTCACAGCCGTTACAATAAAGACTCCAATGACGATTACAAATACAATAATAAACATGATTTCAAATGCACCAAAACCCATATCAAATCCGCCATAACCAAATCCCATTTCAGTTCCTCCTCGATCTGTATCTTAAATTTGTACTATAAAATCATGCACCTTCTGGAATACTTCACATTCTGGTTTTGCCAGAGCAAATAAAGTCATGGAAGATTTCCGTTTCAGATTATCCGGCCAACCCATCACTTCGTCCGCATCATTGGACTTTACCTCCAGAAGTGCCTCTGATATTTCAATCAGATTCGTTCCAAGAGTGTAATCATCCATATATGCTTTCGCTTCTTCCATATTCTTAATGGCATAATACCGGGCAGTTTCACTGTAGCTAAGCCCCGCTATCTGTGGAAAAATAAACCACATCCAGCAGCTTCTGGAAGTTGTGAAACGCAAATCACGTTATGATAGTTCGTAATCGGATTCTGCATATCTTGGTGCTTTCCTATGATTTTTTCCATCCAAACCATGTTATACCATCTATTAAATTTATAACCGCATTTGTAAAATTCTCCAACCTTTATAAAACCGAGATGTTTATGGAAATCAGCACTATTCGTTGTAAGATATTCATCGTCTTTTTCCGGATACCCAATGCAAGCATACAAATTAAGGATGCCCATATCATGTAATGCCTTTTCCAATGCCTCATAGATTTTTCGTCCCATTCCACATTTCCGTGCATCGTAGTCAAGATATACAGTCATTTCACAAGACCAGTCATAGGCCGCCCTGCCGACAAAAGGACCAGCATATGCATATCCTTCAATACGCCCATCTCTTAAAATAACCAAATATGGATAACGCTTCATCGTCTTTTTCATTCGTTCCTTAAATTCTTCAACGGAAGGTGTTTCATATTCAAATGTAATAGCCGTATTTTTAACATAATAATCATAAATTTCTAAAATACGTTCAACATCTTCCAACGTTGCATTTCTAATTGTAATCATAATAATTTACCTCTGTAGATTCCGATTTGTATTGAAAAAGCCACAGCCTTTCCCTGTCTCAGCAGTATAGCAAAAAAAGGCTGCTATATCAAGTCAGAAACGATCCATATCCTCCTGCGTCCCAATCTCACAGTATTTCCATTCATCATTCCTGCTCTAACTGTAAATGTCATTGATTAAGCCGATAGACAAAAGCTCCATATCCGCCATGGAAATCCCAAGCTGCTTCACTGCAGACAGTTTTACTGCCCCGAACTTCTGCAAAAGCTCCCGGATCTCCTTTGTCTTCCCCCTCCTGGGATTTCTGGCATTGCTGATCGTCTATCCCCACCGGATGAGAGGAACTACCGAACGGCAGGAGTCCGTCTTTGCAGCGGCGGGTTTATGTGGCGTGTGCCTGTATTATCTGCTGGAGAACATTGCATTGACTTATACAATGGCCTCCAACGTAGGTGTGATCATTTCCATTGCACTTTCGTATACTTCATTTTCCATGTTTCGCACCCTTTCCTGTAGAACAATTTACCACTACGGGTAGGATGTTACCATAGATTTCTTATTATTCGTTGTCATGAAAGATAACTTTATTGGTCTATATTGATAAGTTTGTTAAACGCACCATGTGGTAATCGTTTTATTTTATATTCTCATCAAAAAAGAAAAGCAGCAAACATTTTGTCTGTTGCTCCCCTATCAACTGGAATTTTAATGCTTGTCACTTTTCTTCATTCTTATTTTGCCTGTTACTTTTTCTACTACCAGTTTAAAAACTTTTGTACGGGGCATTACTGCCTTATTGAACGGAAATTCTTCTTGATGATAATGTTTCATCAAAATATATAAAGCATTGTACTTTTCATCATCAGAAAGCATCTCAATATGCCCTTGTCCAATAACGCTTTCATATTCCATTGTACAGCTTCCTCGTTCGATTTCTGTTACTAATTTATGCTCACAGTCCATTTCAAAGCTAGCTCTATTATCCTTTTCAATTAAATCATATTTTGTACCTTCCATAGCTCCATGAAAATATAATTCAATTTTATTACCTTTTACAGACATCCCAAAATTGAGTGGTAATATATACGGATAACCATTATTGTTTAAAACGACCCGGCACACATCACATTTTTCCATAATAGCTACAATATCTTCAAATTCCTTAACTTCTCTATCTGAACGACGCATTTCTATCTCCCATTTGAAAACCATAAATTCATGTTTGTCTCTTTATTTTCAGCATCCAGTATAACATACAAGCTTGGAATTTTCCATTCCTCTTCCAAGTGCACCCTATCGTTAAATTATTGAATTGACTGAATTTCCACAGTTTTCTGATTCACTTGTTCATGAAAAATTATCATTTCTTCACTTTCAGTTCAGCAATGGCACCGTAATGTAAAACATTAAACTCCGCAGGAGCAATTTCAGCAAGTAATTTTGTATGCTCCTGTTCCCATGCAGAAACTTCCTGTTCTGTAAGAGAAGCACCAATACCACGGCAGGCTTTCATTCTGCCATTCCAGCTCTCACGAGTGAAATGCACCTTCAGCGGATACTCCTCATGATAAACAAGTTCAAATTTTTCTTTGTAGCAATCAGGTATAAATATTGGATGAATCGTTTCCCCTGCGCCACTCCATTTGGGGCTATATTTCAGAACAAGCTTCTCACTTTCTCCTGCAATTTTGTCCTCAAAAGGCAGCCATGCCATATATAATGCAAGAATACGTCCATCCGGTTTCAGCATATGGAAAAACTTATCACTGATCTGCTGGTGATTAAAATACCAAAAACACTGACACGCAGTGATAACATCGAAGGAATTATCTTGAAAATTTACATCTTCTGTGGATAATGGATAATACTCAATATCCATGCCCCTTGAAAGAATTTTTGCCTGTTCAATCTGGTTCAATGAAATATCTGTCCCTATCCATTTTGCACCATAACGATACATATTTCTTGGAAGCACTCCAGTACCTGTACCAACATCAAGAACACTTTGACCTTTTATACATAATTCCCGCTTTATAATCTTATCGTAAAATTCCTGTGGGTAAATATCACGGAACTTTGCATAATCTGCTGAAGTTTTACCCCAGTCAAATGCTTTTCCGCCATCTATATTTTTATCTACTATATTCATACATTCGCATTCCTCAATTTTAATTCTCCCTCTGTTCTCCGGGTTCATTGCACGATTTCTATAGCTTCTGCACAGAAAATCCTGTATAATCATGGGTAAGAACAAAAGATTGAAAGTCCATAAGTAGTGGCTACACGGACGCTCACTTTGTTCAATTAGGTCAAATCGTAAGATAAATATCCTACGCTTTCTTTATTACCATATTACATCTTCCCCATGATTCATCTTTAAAACTAAATGCATCAACATCTGTCTTTCTTGCTACAAATCCAACACTTTCATAACACTTCTGTGCCCTTGTATTTTCTGGAAAAACATTGAGTTGAACTGCATCTACCTTAGTTATATTAAAAGCATATTCTATAGCCAGTTGTAACATTGATTTTCCTAATCCATTTCCTCGTTGTAAAGGATTAATCATTACAAATTTAAGCATGCCCTCATTTGTACTTAAATTCACTGAATAGCAAAAAAATCCTACTACTTTTCCATCATCTGTAGTTGCAACATATGGACTAGGTTCTAACTGCACAACTTCGCCAGATGGAAGAAAGTGGTCTGGTTATCCGTACCGTTTTTCCGGAAGTTCCTCCCCATGTAGAATACACACTGACAGAGCTTGGATACAGCCTCAAGCCTATTCTGGATGCTATGTGGGATTGGGGCGAAGATTACAAAGCTAAAAACTCACAATAACCAGTATCCGGCTAAAAAATTGATGATAGAGGATACCTTCTACTAATCATAATTCTACTTTCGTCCCGTGGTTTCTACTTTTGCTGTCAAAATTCTTATTTATGCTTCCGTTTTTCTCAATATCCAATAGGCACCATACTGTATCCCATCATGCCCCGTCAACGTCTCCCGTCTTTTCTGAAATCCCAATTCTGTCAATGCCTCCGCGCGTTCCTGCGCTTCCGGCACTGCCTTTATAGCCAGAATTTCACAGGAAAACATGAAAAAAGCAGGGGAAAGCAGGGGCTTCAGTATTTCTTTGATACACTCTTTCTTTTCATAATCACTGCGCAGATCCAGCCTCAGCAAACCGCATTCTGTAAAATAATCTTCTGCATCCCTGTGAAACAGCTCGATTGTCCCCACTGCTTCTCCAATGGCACGGTCAAAAATACTCCATCTGACAAAACCTTTTTTTTCATATTCCCAAAGCCAGTACCGGATTGCTTCTTCCATACGTTCCGGAGATGTATAATGGAACGTATCTCCATGGCAATTGTCACTGTTAAACAGCGGTACCGCTTTCTCATCGGAGTATACCTTCAGCAGATCTGACCTGTCAGATTCTTCCACCAGACGCAGGCGATATCGCCCGGTATCAAAGATCGGGCAATCCTCATACACCTTCCCATAATCAGCGGTTTTCTTACGCACAGCAAACACTTCGCAATTTGTTCTCCAATAACCATCTTCCATTACCGTTATGTTTTTCCAATGAAAGGTATCTCCGGCTATCCTGTCAAACACCCATTTTTCACAGGCATTGCTCAATACCGTGCAGACAATCCTGCCTTCCTCCCTCTGTATTCTCAGCCGGGTCATACTTCCTCTTGTTGTATAAACCATATCGTAGCCCTTCGTTTCCGGCTGAAACATTCGGATGGCTGCTCCATATTCCCCATCCGGCTGCGGATTACTCTCTCTTGTGGCCCTGGATGGACAGATAAAGAGGTCTTCGATACAGGTTCCGTCCAGCGCCCGACGGAACAGCCATTCCCCCTCCACATGACGTTCCCTTTTTCCATTCTTAACATCATAGTAATCAAACTCCCAGTCCCCCAGCAAGGGCGCAAACCAGTCATATTGCTCCGGAATTTTAGAAGCTTCCCGGCATTCCAATAACGCCTTCACAAATTCACTCATCAATTTTATCCTCTCTTTTTTCTTAGCATCTTATCACATGTATGCGACAGCTATATGTCGTAATTGGATAAAAAATTTTGAGCTGTTTTGATCAGCTCATTACGATACATCTCCGGTGAAATCACCTCAGCCTGGTTTCCGAGGCTAAGTAATAAGGCCTTCCATAACCGTTCCCCCGGAGGAACCCGAATCCACACCCTGGATATTTCTCCGGAAAGCGCCTCCATCTCGCTGTCCGGAAAATATTCTTCTATGATGCTTTTTATTTTCCTGTCAAAATGTACTTCGATTGTGACACAGGTATCCGAATATGCCTCATCCGCCTGTTTTATAAGCAGTCCCACATCCTCATGTTTCTTATCTGAATGTTTGGAAGTTACCCGCAGTTCCGAGAGTCTTGCTATTTTAAAAGTACGGTATGCTTCCTGCGGCACAGACCAGGCAAAAAGATACCACGAATACCATTTATATTGAATTGCCAGCGGCTGAACCAGACGCTGTGTTTCCTGCCCCTTTGCGTCCCTGTACGAAAAGGTTACCAGCTTTTCCTCTGCGATGGCCTTTTCCAAAATCAGATTGTCCCGCTGTACCTTTCGGTTTTCCTTCGCGATTCCAAAATCGAAAAAAGTCTTCTGACTTTCTGTATCCCCAGAAACAGCATGATACTTTTCTATCAGCCCTGCCAGTGTTTCATTTGCGTAAGAGGTCGCCAGGCTTTCCAAGGCCTGCCGGATCATTTGCTGTTCATCCCTGCGGATATCGCAATTTTTTATCTTATAAGACGGAAGGATCGAATAGCCCCCGTTTTTTCCATGATTTGAATAAACCGGAATGCCTGCTTCCGTTATACACACCATATCACGCTGAATCGTTCTGACTGTCACATGAAATTTTTCTGCCAAAACACTTGCTGATACCTTTTCATGATTTAAAAGATAGATAATGATCTCCAATAATCTGTCAATTTTCATATTAAAATCATCTCTTCCCTGTTTTCATATCCGGGAAACAAAAAATCCCATCTTCGTACTTATTATTTTTCCCCGTATATTCATCAATCACATTTTTCCAGAATAAATATGCCTGCTCACTTCCGCAGGACGGAGAAACCTCCCAATTTCCCGGATATTTTTCAAAGCACATAATTGCTGCCTTCTTTCCGATTTCCTTCCTTCTGAACTTCGGAAGTATCATAAACTCTGCAATACTATGACCGAAGCTGCTCTTTTTCATGTAGGTATTGATCATGACAAATCCCAGCAGCCTTTCACTCCCCTGCTCCTTTATAAAGCAGGCTTCTCTGTCCTTTTCTGTGAAATAGTTTTCAAACCACGGATATTCAAATAACGCATCTTCATTCATATCATTCTGGTCATTCAGGCTCTCCTCAAATAAGGAATATTGCAGAAGCCTGTATAAAATCTCTTTTTGAGTTTCCTCTACTTTTTTTAATATGATATTCATATAACTCCCTTTTACAGACATTCCTGCGGCAGAATCATCTCATCATTCATTTTCACAAATCCATACCGCTCATATAAAGACCGGCCCATGTCCGTTGCCCCCAGCCATATATAACTCATGTTCCTTTTCTTTGCTTCCTCTGTCAAAAGCTCCAGCGTATGATATGCAACACTTTTTCTCCTATATTTCGGAGCTGTATACATATTCATCATATAAGCTTTCCAGCCTGTCGGATTATGACAGGTCGGCATCACCCAGAAAAAGCTGATGCCTCCGGCACCGACGCATTTCTCTCCATAATTTTTTCCGCCGCCCGCTCCGGCGTTATATGGAAAACATCTATTTTTTCCGTATCCACCTTTTCATATAAACCAATTCTGGCAATGCTTCTCTGGATCACATCCGCTGACCGGAGGCCTGCATCTACATCCTTTTGCCTTTTACTATGCGGATTGCACTGCTTAATTTGGACACATCATCAAATGTACTGAATCCATAGTTCATTGTTCTTTTGGAAATCCAGGACTTCCATGCTTTTAAGTGCATCAATACTACACAACTACACAAATATGAATCGTAATCGATCTGATTCCAGTCAATACTGACTCTCTGGATAAATTTATGGTTCATATCTCTTTCTCCCGCAAAATTCCTCTGATTTTCCGCTTATCCTATCCTGATATATACTTATTTTCTCATCCAGGTTCTGCAGGTACTCAGCCCATTTTTTTTGCTCCTCCACTACAGATTTTCTATGCTGTATCAGCAGTTCCATCCGCTCCGTCCTTCTCACTGCCGGAGGATGTGAACCGCAACTGGAAGTCCATATCCATGGAGCTTTAAATGTGGGAATTGCTATCACTGATTTACCCCAGGGGTAAAAATATGGCTGTACTGCCAGTCCAACCAAACTGATAACACAGCCACATACCATTCCTATATGCCCGGAATTGCCCGTATTATTGGGCTTTCTTTGAAAGCAGGCAGACTGTTTCGATGTTCCCTGCGACGGGGATTTTATACTACAGGACGAAAGTATGGGGTTTGGCCGAAAAGTATGTCGGAAATTGAAATTTTACTCTTTCTTCTCCTACATGCAAAAATTTACTTCAAAATTGCAAATCAGACCGCTGATACATTTCAACAATAACTTCTGCATTATTTTCCAATTTCTCACACCCATCAAGTCTTAGAATCGGACAAGTCAACTGACTGAGCCATTCCTCATGCTGTTCACTATTACAGGAGCCTATCCCCCAATCGTAACCTGCCACATCTTTTAGAAATGATTGATGCGCTTCAAACATATCACCATCTGGCAAAATACGATCTCCGAATTCTCCAAGTTCCCTGCTGCGTACTCTCTCTACACGAATCTTTTCATCAGCAGTCAGATAAACTGCCAAGCAGAAAAGAGGGTCAAAATGCTCATGAAAACTATACATAGAGCCAGCCATAACAAATTCCCCCGCTGTTTCAACGGCATCACTAAGCCTCCTAATTTTTTCATCCTTAGAATACATAACTGTATATGGCACATCGGTATTACTCTGCCAGATATATTCATCAATATCCAGAAAAGCTATTCCTAGCATTTTAGCAACAAGCTTTCCCAGAGTTGTTTTTCCGGCTCCTGCTGAGCCTAATATAATAATCCCTTTAGGCATAATCCACTCCTCTATCAACTCTAAATTATCGCCGTATCAAAATACCTCTCATATACTGCGTCTCATTATGCGTTTGATACACAATATCCTTTTCTTCCTCTGTACATCCCATTAATATTTTAATCTCCGGGTCTCTTTTCATTAGATCAACAGTACACATAATTGTATCAATCTGCTTTTCGCTATCTGTACCAACCCATACGTCTATACCAGCACTATCCATAGATATAGTATTTTTCAAATATCCATAATCAACTTTATATATAAAATCCGTATATCTGAGATGCACACTTCCTTAAAATTCATCATTTATTTTATCCATCCATACCCCCAATTCATAGTTTTCAAAGCAATCGCCCCTTATACTCAGTATCCACTATTTATAAAAACTTTTTCTATCCAGGCAATTCTCCAAACGCATGTGTACAAAAATTATCGCAATCTCCACCTCTTATAAATTCCTTCAACCATCAAAAAAGATATCCCAATCGTTTTAGTCGGTCATCATGGCAAAAGTTATTGCTCAAAACTATCACCCCACCTTTTGCCAGAGAGTATAAAGCTCTTTCAGTTTACCCCACCGGACGATTTTCACCCTTTTTAGCGGTTTTCACCCCTTTTCTGGAAGCGCAAACCAATCTATACACTTTGGCAAAACTATTGCTCATTTTGCTTCGCCATTGAGTATGTCTTTGAGCCACTTGGGAACCATCGGGACTTTCTTCCCGGCAAGAATCAGTTTCATGATTTCTTCCGTATCCTCCTGCCGCCAGAACCGATTACGGATGTAGCAGTCATGGCTGCAAAACTTCTGATTTTTCGTTTGGCTCTCATATTCTTTTCCACAAAACATACACTCATGCTTGTAAAGAGACGGATGTTTTTTCACCCACAATCTGCGGCATTCATCAGAACAATAAATCCGTCTTCGTCCGGCGGATTTCTTCTCTAATGGCTTGCCGCATTGTCTGCATACACTGTCGGCGCAGACTTCTTCCATTATCTTTCCTTCTCTGGCTTAGAGACGCCTTTTTGCATAACCATCCAGATTCACGGATTTGCAATAATTTCTGACCTTATCCCGTGGAATGTCCAATATGGCAGCTATCTTCCGATAGCCAATCCCAACATTACGGAGACGCACAATCATCTGTTCCTCTGTCATTCAAAATCAACTCCTTAACAAATTTGGTAGTCCAGTAATCACTCTGGATTGCCTTTTTGTCAAGGAATTTCGCACCATGGCAATCAAAAATTCCAAGAACCCGTCATTTTTCAATGTATTTTTCTAATGAAATCAGATTATTCAATTCATCCGACATTTTTAACTTATTCAAAGGAACTCCTTTAGCCACATAACGTATCTCTTTATAAATGGTTTCTGATTGATTTGCCTTTTTTGACATAATCGCTAATATCTGTGATGGATTATCTCCCAGTTTACGAATGTCCTCTAGCAAACAGGAACTTGGTACAAAATAGTCTCCATCTTTTATAAAACCAAGACAATAGTTTATTGTTCCCGCAACACGATCAACCGCCAGCTTTGGTCTAATTCCATTATATAATGCAGTCATTTTTGAAAACCGCAAAAATTGAACCAACTTCGGTAATGCTTCTAATTTCAATGGAGTTGTGCCATCCTCTTTAAATCGAAATTCATCTTCTGTAAGAGTATTATCAAGACACTTGTGGTAGAAGAACACAGAATTCTTCTGCAAATTCCCCTCCATATCTAAAAACTCGACTCCCGTCAGATGCTGATAATTTCTTGGAAGAAATACTGCTTCAAAATATTCAATTTCGTTACTGACCCGATTGCGGTATATAAATAAATAATTCAAGCCCTCCAACATTTTAGCGTATTCTTTCGCAGTTGCAATAATAATCCGTAAGGCTTCTTTCTTCGTATATGTATGCTTCATGCCTTTCTCCCTATAAACTAAAAAAGAGAGTTATAATACCGTAGCATTACCAACTCTCTTTTATGGCTAATTTTTGTGTTGTCCGCCAACGGCTGGCACATTCGTCCAGTAAGCGTTTCAGGTTTTTGCGTTGCCTGCCAACAACCGGCACATCCGTCCGGTAAGAATTTCGGATTTAAGTGTTAGCCCACTAGATACAGCACGCTGTATCTTCTACTATTATTATACGAAATCAACTTTTTTATGTCAATGAATTTTTGATACACTTAATATCTGGCTTCTTAACTCGTCTCCCGAAATCTCTCCATTTTTATCAGCACGCAGCATCCGGATATCTTCTTCATCCAAATCCATCCCTTCAAACGCCATAGTCGCTTCCACTTCCTTGATTGCCTCTGCCGCTGAATGTGCTGAATGGTTTATTTTCACTTCAAATGGAATACTTTCTGTAAGAATAAGGTTTTTCCCAGTCTGCGGTCATTTTAGACCAGAATCATTTTGCCGGAATGGGTGTGACACAGAACGGTATGAAATGGCTGTCCTGACACACCACAGCTAGGCATCCGCTGCCAGATTCAGCATCTGAAAGCCTATGCCTGTACGGATGTACTGGTGAGTGAGAATATTGACCCAAGATTCAAATTGCGGGATCATGTCCTGAACCGACTGCGCTACCTTCGGATTATTCTTTTTGATATATTCCTGCATCTGCTCTGCTGTAGCCGCGGCCTTGCCCATGATCTTTGTATAGGAAGAAGTATCCACAGAACTGCCCGCACCGCCATCCATAGCCGCTTTGATATCCTTTCGGAACTGAGCCATAGTCAGCCCGAATTTATTCCAGATATGCTTCACATCCCCGTGGTTGCTTGCGATTCCCCTCTTGTATCCTTCACTATGGCTGATGATCACACCGTCTGCCAGAGGATTCAGTTTGTACTGCTGACAGAGATATGCGAACAACTCTACCGCATACTGATACGTGGCAAGCACATGGCTCCTTGTGCTCCTGCCGTCCCCGGTTTCTGTCCAGTTGGCTCCGCCCGTATATCGGATAGTAGATGGCTCCGTCATCTCCACGCCAATGTGCGTGTTATTCCCTTCACCGCCTTGCTGGTGAACCTGTGCCTGCTCTGAATTTCCATTACAGGTGTACTTCCATACTTCCGAAGTTCCAGTTTCCCTTCCCGGTTGATGCAGAAGAAGCCGCCCAGCACCTGCGCCACAAAGTACAGCACATCTCTATATGTTTCTATGTCATTTTCCGGATAGATGGAAAGCATCTCTGCCCCGTTTGGCATGGCTTCAATCTCCGCCTGCGTATGCGCCAGCTCCACATCACAGGCTTTACAGCACAAAGCAAGAAAAGCATAGGCATTTCCTACCGTTTCAAACCCGTTAAAATTCTTCTCAAACCGGAGCATGTAATCATAGGCTTTCAGTTCCAGACAGTGCGCCGTCCGATTTGCTTCACTCACCACAAAAATCCCCATGGGGACTTTCTCAAAACTGCCATCCGCTATCCGCAGATGGTAGGAAAGCTCTACTTTCGCATCCTCTAAGGTATAGCGGTCAATCTGTGAGAACAGCGTAATCCCCATCTCTGCCGCATGCACTGTTCCAAGCTCAATCTCCGTACTCCCACAGCACTGTGCAGTGATATAGCCGCTGCCTTTGACAATATCCTCATACCCCAAAGGATATTCCACACCTACCTTTGTGGTGATCTTCCCTGTCCAGTAATACTTTCTGGTATTCTCTTGCACCGCCTGCAGGAACGCTTCGCTGACTGGATACATGAAAACACCCCTTTCCACACAAAAAGCACCAGCCATTTCTGACTGATGCCCATTGATACTGCTATTTCTGAAACACAAAAAACCTATTTGCCCCTGTGCTTCTCCTTCCGCTTCTGCTGTTTCAGCTCAAACAGCCGCTCTTTCCTAGCCTCCCTCTGCTCCCTGTCGGCCTGCCTGCGCTCCGTCTTTCTCTCTTCCCTCTGCAACTGCAGCGCCTGCTGGGACTTTGTGCCTATCCCCACCTGCATGGTCTGCCTCCCGGCCTCCCTCTGCCTCCGCTTCGGATTGATCCTGCTTTCTTTCACAGCCGCCTCAACAGCCGGACTGAATCTCAGGCTGTAATAATTTTTGAGGACAAAATCCCATACCTCATAGTCCCTGGGCTCGCTCCCAAAGACCACCCGGCATACCGAAAGTCTCCCGTCCTCAATTCGCTCAAATACACCGACCCAGAACGGCCCCTCAAAAAATACCGTCAAACCTGTCTTTCCTCTGTCCATAACGAAACCCTCCTTAAATGTGTTATGAACAAAGAACGGACAACCCAGGAGGGCAGGTTACTTACCCTGATACCATCAGGACGGCCGGGCTACCTACCGGCTCTGGCACATCCAAAGGATGCACGTTGCGTTTTTATCTTTGCTTTTTCTATTTCCAGCAGGATTTACTCCCGCTAAAAACCAAATTTGTATCTGCCTATAATTTCTGTATCTCTTTTAACGCCTTTTGGATAT
Source organism: Eubacteriales bacterium (assembly GCA_030524545.1). Taxonomy (GTDB): domain Bacteria; phylum Bacillota; class Clostridia; order Lachnospirales; family Lachnospiraceae; genus Blautia_A. The sequence continues at coordinate 22,376 of JAUNGM010000023.1, read as the reverse complement.
CCTTATAAACCAGTGGCTGCATACTATCATCATAAAAAGATATATCCGCCTTTTGCAGCGCCGAACAAATATCATTTCTTAACTCTGGCTTCTCCCTTGCGATCATAGGCAGCAACTTGATACACTGTCTTGCCGTAATGGGTTTCACATCCGTTATGTGTTTCAAATATTTATCTATGACTTCATCAATTTTATTATCGCTATCCCATTTTGCATTATAGGCAAGCAGCACAAGCCCTCTTGTACGAATATAAGAATTATCACTGTCAAGCATATCGCCTAATCTATCCATATAAGCATAAATGCAATCCGTTTCTTCACTTTCTTTTTGCAACTCCTGTAATGCTTTATACGCAACATTATTATTTTTATCAAACAACAATTCAAATGTTTCTGCTATATTAAGTAACATGATATTCTCCCTTACAATTTCGGATCTGTTCAGTTCTGAAAATTGAAAGTTGTCTTTCAAAATCTATCTGTACCAGTTTTTTACCATTAGGTAACTTATGCTCTAAAGTTCTGATTGTGTGATAATCAATTTCGCGCATCGCTTTCTCTAATGCCCGTTCTTCCATTTGATGGTGTACCCGTTCCAGTCCATCAAATACATGTAGATAGGGGGAGTCTGATACCCAATTATCCTCCATATTGATTTGAATAATACATGAAACATACTTTGGGTTTACTTGCCGGATTGCGTTCTGAAAGCACTCGTATCCGATATATTCAATCAATAGATTCGCAATAACCATATCTGCTTCTGGCAGCTTATCCGCTTCATCTATTAAGTTGATACACAAACATTCCAGAAGTCCGTCCAAATTTGGGTATCTTTGTATGACGGATTGTAAATAAGAGGAATTAATGTCAACTCCATATACTTTTTTAAATTTTTCTTTCTTGATATGTTCAAGGCCATTACCTCCTGCAATACCAAATATTATTACACTGGAAATGGAGTAAGTATCAAATTGACCTTTCATCATTTCATTCATAGCCTGTAGTTGCATAACAGAATCAAGTTTCATATGATTTTCATAATCAGCTAATGAAATTTCTTCCCACGGATTTTTCATTTTCTCACCTCATTAACTCCCGATTTGTTTCTTTCATTATAACGGACACTTTACCAAAAATCATCTACTATTTAAAATTCCTTCAAAGTGAATGACACCTTCCACAATCCCTTATAAGATGTATCTTTTACAAGGCTTGCCTTATACCCATCAATAAACATCTCCGCCTGCTTGATTTCCAACGTCTCCGTATCAAAATATTTCACCGTGATCTTCTCTTTCTGCTTAAACCCCGTCAGAAGTTTCAGCCATTTTGGAGAGACAGAGAACGCGACCGGGATGGACACCACGCCAAGCCTCACTACATCCCTCTGCATTGTCCCGGCCTCCGTCTCACCGCCGGAATCCGCCTCCACATCCGCCATCTGCACCTCATAGGAATCCGGCAGGGGAAGCGGTGTCCCGTCAAATGTCAGATACTGTATAAATGCCATTCTTATCTCCCTCCTGACCTCAGATTCTGCCTTGCCTGTGCATTCACCACCACTTCATCCAGAAGCGTACCTCCGATATAGACCGGAATGCAGATGGTCCCCATATTGTCATTTTCCTTCATCCCAGCGAACATCCAGCCGGCCATTGCCATGTAATTCATGGCTTCTGCCGCCTCGGATGCAGAGAACTTCGTCTTTGCGCCCATCTCACGGGCCTTCTCCCGGAGTGCATCCAGCTCCTTCCCGGTTGCCCCGGACACTGCTGCCACTTGGCTCATGGCAGAATCAAAATCTGCCGCTACTTTCACTGCCGCAGCGCCAAGGCCTCCCACCGCTGCCGTGACAGGCATCAGCTTTTTGCCGACACCTTCAATGGAAGAACCTACGTTTTTCAGCTTCTCCCCGGTCGCTCCAATCTTCTGCAGCGCCACCGCAGACTTATCCGCCTGCTTCTCCAGTTCTTCCAGAGCTTTCTCAGTTTCTATAATTTCCCTCTGGAGCGCATCATACTGGCTCTGGCTGATCTCCCCTTTCGCCAATGCTTCATTTGCCTGCTGTCCTGCCAGTTTCAAAGCATCCAGCTTCTCTTTCGTTTCACTGATGGCCTGTGTCAAAAGTTTCTGCTTCTGCGCCATCAGATCAGTATTACCAGGGTCCAGCTTCAGGAGGTTATTCACATCTTTAAGCTGACTCTGCGTATCCTGGATTTCCTTATTGACTTTTGAAAGGGCTGTTGAAAGTTTGGTAGTATCCCCGCCGATCTCAACTGTAATGCCCTGGATTCTGGATGCCACGCTCCCACCTGCCTCTCTCCCACGAAAAAAGAGCCATCACTGGCTCCCGTACAACATGAAAAAGCACCTGCCGTTATAACAAGTGCTATGTAACCATTATTTATTTTTTCTTCCAAACTTCTTTAAAAACTTACCCTAAACAATCTGATATCCTGCATCAGAAAGCACCTTTATTGCCTTGCTGTAATTTTCCGCTTTCGTTAAAATATAGTCCGTATTATAGGTTGAAACAGCGAAAATACCAATCCCATTTTCCGCCATCAGAGATGATATCTTTGCCAGTATCCCTATCATGGAAAAATCCAAAATCCCCTGTATTCGGAATGCTTTCCACCCATCATCTCTCTCCATTGTATTCTGCGGAACATTTTCCGTTATACACACCAATGACTTTTCTTCGTCTGTTCTTCCAATAAAGCAAAATTCCTGTTCCACATCTACCAACGAATAATCTTTCACTTTACACACGGAAAAATTATAATCAATCTTTTCTATTTTCATTTTATCTCCCTATCCATTTCTACGCTTGACTCTTTTTTCCAGCAGAAGAGTGCCAAGACAGAACACAAAAGCACCAAGCAGAATGAAAGCACCCCATAACAGATTCCAATAAGGGGCCGACACATCAAACATCCGAAGCAAAAGCTCATGCCAGAAATTCAGCCTTGTCACAATCGCAAACAAATCAAACAAGAGATAACCTCCACCAAAAAGGTAAATCCACCGCCACCAATAATTCCTGTTCAAATTTCTGAAAAAAGTTATGATTCCAAGGACACAAAGAATTGCTAAGATTCCCATAAGAAGATAATAAAATACCCCTCTGTTTTCCAGAACCCCAATCCAGAAATCCTCATAGGAATCCCTGTCAATCAATCCCCAAATCCGGTGCAGATGAAACAGCCCAAAGAACAGGAAGAACATATACAGGCATTCCGTGCCGCTCCTGAAAACCTCCCCTTCAAAAACGGTATTTTCTAAAGCAGCAAGTTTTTCTCTTTCAATCCGGTCATTCGTAAAAACCAGATGGATTCTGGAAAAATCATAGACTCCATCAAACGGATTCTCTTTAGAAGCAGTTTCTAACTGTTCCTTCGTTTTCAGAATTACTGCCAGATCAGCACCAATATGCTCTTGTATTACTTTGTGAATCTTATCTGCTGTTTCTTTTAAAGACAAATCCGTGTCAAGCAGGACATTCCCGCTCTGGATATAGGTCTGTACTTTCTTAAATCCGGCATCCGTCAATATCTCTGCCAGGTATGACATCTTCGGAATTCTGTTTTTTCCAGTTGGTGTCACTCCCCGAAGAAGCGCAATCATCCGCATACTCTTGCTCCTTACAAACTGGAACTTATAAAGTTCTATCTTGCAGATATCTTTTGGTATATGAACAAACCGCAAAACATTTTCCACATAAATCTGTTTCAATGCCTGTACTTTTTGACATTACCTCTACTTGTTTTTTGTAACACTTTTCTATATCCACAATTTTTTCTCTTGGCATACCAACCGTCCATAAACTGTCCTTTAATGCCTGTGCTGGACAATTTTTTACACATTGGCTACACGTTCCACAATAGGATTGATTGACCGACTCATCACATTTCAAAGGTGCATTGGTCAGCAAAGAAGAAAGACGTATGGCAGATCCATATTGAGAAGTTACCAATAAACAATTTTTCCCAATCCAGCCAAGTCCGCCCCTTGTAGCTACCGTTTTATGGGGGAGTTTAGAGTGTTTATTTTGATTTACTTCCACACGTCCTGTGGTCTGTGCATAAGCTTCAAATCCTCTTTTTTTCAAAAAGTCTTCTCCTGCCATAACGATTTCATTTAATTTCTTGTTTAAAGAATAATATAAATCATAATATTCTTTCGTTGGAGCTTTCTGTAAGTCAATGATGATATCTTTAGGTAGCGCAACAGCGATGGAAATTCCTGTTTTAAAATTACAATTTTCAACTTCGCTCATATCCCCAATTCCAATCAAATCAGCACCACAATAGTACAATAATTTTTTGATTTCGTCTGTCACCTCCATAAAAACACACCTCACAATCCCGATTTGTAAGGAAAAAGACTCAGCCTTTCCCTGCCCAAAGTATAGCAGAAAAAGGCTGCCTTATCAATCAGAACCGGTCCATATCTTCCTGTGTTGCAAGTTCCGCATACTTGCATTCATCATTCCGGCTCTCACTGTACATATCATTGATCAAGCCGATAGACAAAAGCTCCATATCCGCCATGGAAATTCCAAGCTACACACACCGGAGCAGGAACAAAATATCAGACTGGCTTTCTAACAGTTATTCAGATAATCCTGCAGCTTCTCAACTAATTTTCCTACATGGATTCCGTCAACAAAAGAATGGTGTACCTGCACTGAAAACGGCAAAAGCATTTTCCCTTCCCGCTTAAAATACTTTCCCCAATCAAACAACGGTGTTGACTTTGTCCTGTTTCCCGAAATTGTATGGGATATATGCGTATAAGAAATCCATGGCAAGGGAGAAAAAGAAAATTCGTCATTTGCCGGTGGAGCTATGAAATACTCTTTTTGATTTTTCGCTTTTTCCTCTGCTGCCTTTATATATGTCTCCAAATCCTCATTTTCATAGCACTTCTTGCTCCCTCCCCATTTCTCATCCGCAGGAACTCCATCATTGTTTTATGATCCTGAATTGTATCTGAAACTGCTTTGCTCTTCTCTTTGGAAAGCTGCACCCCTTTATCAATGGCCTGGTAAATAACTGGCAGCAGCTTTGTCATGAATTCATTATGAGTTGCCTTTGCAATCGCTTTATGAAAATTTCTCTCTGTTTCTGTTCTGTCTTTCCCACCAGTAATCTCCTCTTCTATCTGCTGCCCCAGACGCAGGATATGTCCGATTTCCTCATCACTGGCCCGCATTGCCGCATAATATGCCGCCTCAGGCTCCACAATCAGCCTCATCTCATACAGGTCCCGGATATCCGTTTTTATATCAGCCAGAGATGGAACGCCTCCCTTGTCAATCTCAAAATCTTCCCGTACAAAAGTTCCAAGACCTCTGCGTATTTCCACAACCCCATTGGCAGCCAGAATACGGAATGCCTCCCGAAGCGTTGTCCGGCTGATTTCCAATTCACCAGACAGTTCTATTTCATTGGGAAGTTTCTCCCCCGGAAGAAACCTTTTCTCTATCACAATCATTGTCAGAATATCATCTGCCACTCTGTCAGACAGTCTCTTCTGCATCCGTTTTTCCTCTCTCTCCATTTATAATTCTTTCCGCCGCCTGCTCCGATGTTATATGGGAAACATCTATTTTTTCCGTATCCAGCTTTTCATATAAACCAATCCTGGCAATACTTCTCTGAATCACATCCTCTGATCTGATACCTGCATCTATATCCTTTTGCAGGCGTTTCCTTAAAACATCCACATCACACATCAAAGAAATGGTATATATCTGACAATCTTCTGTTTCCAACTTTGATATAATTTCATCTATAATACCCTGCTCGTGCATCACCCAACAGAATATGATATTCTCATATGCACTGCAACGAATAAACTGATTCAACAGGAAACAGATATTCTCCATTACCATTTTCTTTGTTTCCGGTGTTACCTGAAAGGGATGCATGTCCCAGCACCATCAGATAGTCTTCATCCTGCTCCCGCAATACCTGAAAACCCAGTTTTTGATACATCCTATATGCATAATTATCCTTATTTACACTAAGGGAAACTTTTTCATATCCCTTGTTTTTCAACAGCACGATCATTTCCTGCATCAGGTTACTTCCAATCCCCTGCCTCCGAAACTCCTTCTTTACTGAAATAGCAAACTCTGGTGTATGGTCATCCACATTACCATATCCTTTTACTTTTCCTGCTAATATCCTTGTCCACGCTGCGCCAAGTATATGACCACATGCTTCTGCCACCATGCACAAATCATCCGGCTGTCCAAAATCCGTAATATACACCGCAAGCTCCGGCTGATTTACAATCTCCCTTGGCGGCGCTGTGGCACCCTCGGGGAGAAAAATTGCATCATACAAAAACTCTTTCAGCAACGGATACTCCTCTGGTCTGATCGGACGAATTTCCATTTTATCTGCCATTAGAATCTGTCTCTGAACTTTTTTACTGAAACTATGTAAAACGGTATCATAGGCATGATCGATCATGTTCAGAAGCTCTTCGTCAGGGAAGTCTTCCAGATAAACCGTGTTCCAATAGGGCTGCTGCACAGGCGGACAGTGATATCCCCTTACTACTACACCCGGATAGACCTGTCTGTAAAATTGCCCTGCATCTGCTGTACACTTTAAAGTAATCTTGAAATCTTCCTGATTCGGATAAATCTGTGCAAAAACTTTCCCATTCAATTTATAGCAAATGGGTATATCCCTAAAGGGATAATCTTCATAGGCTTTCCATTTATTCAGGCAATATGCCTTGATATCCTCCAATCTCATATTCATCATCCTTCTAACTCTGAAAACAAAACCCTTGCAAATTCTTCTCTGGCATATTTTTCTCTCCACGGAGTATGACCGCATTTATCAAGTACATATGATTTGATTTCCACATTGCGATCTCTTAATGGCCGAATAACACCCTCTGGCGGATGTGGGTCAACTGCTCCCTGAATCAGTACCAACGGACAGGAAATTCTCCCAAATCTTTCTAACAGTTTTCCGGATTTCCGCAATCCGGCAGCTTCCTTCCAGACTTTTTCATACAGATCTCCGTTCACTTTTCCCTTATCTCTAAAATATTTTTCTTCCTGATATCCATCTGCTCTGTCACATATTTCACCTAAGCGCCGCAGGGATTCATCCTTTTCTCCAAAACACTCCTCAAGCTGACGCAGAATCTGGTCAAATTCTTCCGCTTCCTCTGATGACATATTTCCTTTTCTGCGTTCTCCGATCTGGGAAACATAAGCTTCATCCAAAGGACCACAGCCAATCAAAATTACTTTTTCCACTTTATCCGGAAATCTTTCCGCAAACAATCCTGCCAGCCATGCACCCCAGGAATGTCCCGCCAAGATAACTTTTCCAGAGCAGTTCTCTTCAATTTGCTCTCTTAACTCTTTTTCCTGTTCCATAATTGTGTATTTTGACTGCATCGGTTCAAGGACGCCAAACTCTTTTGAAATCAATCTGGCAAGTCCGAATGCCGAGCCTGCCGCTCCCGGTCCACCGTGCAGAACGACAATATGATATGGCTCTTTTCCGTGTTTTCTGACCATAATGCTCTCCTTCACAGTCACTTTTCTATATGGACAAATTCCTGCCCCTCACTTTTTCCATAGTATGATAGCAGAGAAAATCTCCGTTTTCTGTTTCAATTTTTTCATACGAAATAATCTGATACCCCCGTTTCAGATATATACTTTCCGCCGGGAAAGAAGCATCCACATGAACCTTTGGATAATTTCCCAAAATCCTTGTTTCCAGCAAATCCATCAATTTGCTTCCATATCCCTTTCCCTGATATTCAGGCAAAATAAACAATCTGCAAATCTCATTCTTCCGAATACTTCCGGTTCCTATGATATTTCCCTGTACCATCGCAAAATAGATTTCTTCGGAATACATCACTTCTTCAATCCTTGCTTCACTGTGCAGATCAAGAAAGAACTGCACTGCACCTGACGGATAATAGTGAGGATATACTTTTTGTATCGTTTCCTTTACAATAGCAGCCACCTGTTCCGGACAATCTGCCAATTTTAATTCTATACCAGACTCAAACATAACTTAATTTTCCCCTGATTTATCCGTACAATCTTTAGGCATTATAAGCCCTTCCTGAAACAACGTTTCAAATGTGTTCACCGCTCCCCCATGCTCCACAATTTTCCCATCAGTCACTTTGTCTATATCTACCCCGGTGAAGGCCAGTTTTTTATTCGTAGGCTTCATTCCCAGCCATTCTCCTTTGTGTGTCCCTTCCATGATAAACTCAGAGATAACATGGTCACCGTCACAATACTGCCTGATGATCTTCATAGAATAATCGGGATATGTATTCTTTACTGCAATCAGATGACTTCTCATTCCTTCAATTCCTATTAGAATCAATTCTTCTCCATTTTTAAGTACACAGTCCTCAGACACATATTGACCCACTTCTTCCAGCAGATGATTCGTCACCACCACTTCATAAAAATATTTCACGATTTCTTTTCTATCCATCAGGACCTCCCAGGCAAAATTACTTTTTCTTTCTCAATTTTAACACAATACCCTGCTTATCTGCCGCCTTCTGAAACTGCCCGGTCACATAAGCAGCCTTTTCTTTTAATGATAGTTCTCCAAATGTTTCATCTGATTTTATCTGCTCCATCACGTTTCTCACATCTTCCAATTCCAGAAGATTCACAGCCACACAGAAAAATGTCTTTTTCCGCCCGTCATTACAGTTTTGCAGCAGCCACTTCAGAATACGGATTTTCTCTTCCTGCTCTGCCCTGTACGCCTCCACACCGATTTCCTGCTGCTTCTCCAAATCTTTTTTCTGATTCTGATGTGTGACAAACGAATCGAACGCATCAATATACTCATATTTTTCACAGGGAAACTCCTGACATTGGCTGCAATATTCCGGCTTCCCATGCTGCAGGCTGCATCTGGCTATTTTGCAGGACTGGTTTCCTTCACCGCCGCCGCATCCAGGGCAATGCCCATCCAGGTGCATAGGACACAGTCCGCAATTTAATCCACACAAAGAAAACAATAAATCTGATCTTGTAAAATCCTTCAAAATGTCCCCTCCCCATAAGGCCCTGCCCGTCTTTTGGTCCTGCCCAAATTTCTCATTGTTTTCAGTATATCATGTTACTGATATATTGGATATGAGTTTTGTTAAAAAATATATTCCTCTTACTGCTTTTACCCCAGGGGTAAAAATATGGCTGTGCTACCAGTCCAACCAAACTGATAACACAGCCACATACCAGCTCTATATGCCCGGAATTTCCCGTATTATTGGGCTTTCTTTGAAAGCAGACAGACGGTTTCGATGTTCCCTGAGACAGAAGTTTTATACTACAGGGCGAAAGTGCTGGGTTTTGCCGGAGAGTATCTGAAAAATTGGATTTGCTAGATTCCTTTAATTAAAAACATCTCCATTGGTTGCTCATATCCTGGAACATCTATAACAAAACCACCACAATCTTTATACCCTAATTTTCTATAAAAATGCTGTGCTTCTTCATCAACCTGTGTAGATGTCAAAAGCATGCCATATCCTTGTGATTTCATATCATCTTCCCAATGTTCCATAAGTTTCTTTCCATAACCTTTTCCGTGATAATTCCAATCAATAAATAACATTGTACAAAATGGTGTATTATCCCAAAATAGATTATATCTCAACAATCCTATTGGTTTATTGTCATCTAATAAAACATATCCTCTTTTATCACTAACTTTATTGTTAAATTCCTGTTCTGGCAAATGACTATCAAGACTATACCAAAATTCTTTATCTTCTAATTGAACATATCTAATTTCTACCATTTCTTTTACCTCGCTAAATACCGATTAATCGAACTAAAAACACTTGAATTTATCGAAATTTCTCTAATCTCAATAGTCCCTCCGAATCAGGTTCTTTTATACCATTTTTATAATCATATCCCATTTTTCTATAAAATGGTGTCCCTGTACTTGTTTCTTTGCTTCTTTGACCTTGCAAGCAGCATAATCTCATACCAATTTTTTTGCTATAATAAATTTAACATTTATTAAAACTCTTCTTGTTTCGCTCATCTTACTAATTCTGTATTCTCCTGCAACATTCTTCAATGAGAAATGGTTGAATTAACGGATAGGTCCATTTTTTCGGCATTTCATCCGATATTATGATGCGTTCCATCTCACTATGTAATTCTCCGGTAAATTTTCTGATATCTGCGTAATACAGCATTCCATATGATTCTTCACCAGATTCATTTACTCTGTTTTTCCCAATAACAGAATAAACACATATTGGCCGAATGATGCAAAATCACCATCCGCATAACACCATTTACAATAATCTTCATTGTAGCTTCCGTCCGGTTCACGACTGATCAGGCTGTCTTCATTTAATGGCATCCCACAGCACTGACAAATAAGCTGTCTTGGTGAACCAAAAAGTGTATTGATGGATACATCAAATTCCTGCGACAGCAATTTCAGAGTATCTGTATTTGACTGTGTCTCACCGTTTTCCCAGCGGCTGACTGCCTGTCTGGTAACCCTGACACGCTCTGCCAACTGATCCTGCATAAGATTATTTTTCTCTCTTTATTTTTTTAATATATCCCGTATTTCCATACTGTTCCTCCAAAAACGATTTTTGATGTAATTATTGTAATCTTACGCTATACCTTTGGCAAGCAACCCGCTGTTGCTTCGGATCGGCAAACTGCAATTGATTATATTAAAAAGTGAACTTCCAATCTACATTGCGTTCGTACTCCCGATTTCAAGCAAATTTCCCTCTGGGTCGGCTACATAAAAATTGCGAACACCGAAAGGATAGGTGATGGGTTTTCCTGTTGGAAACCGCACACCCAACTTCGACAGACGCTCATATTCCGAATCCACATCAGCAAAACTGGGCAACCAGAGGGCGATTTCAAAAGTCTGGTTGATACCCTTTGGTGGAACATAATCCTCTCCTATCGCCTTAACGAATTCTTCCCTGCTATACATAAACAAGGATAATTCGCCACTTGCCGTTTCAAAGTCTGCAAACGGACCCCCACTCCATTGAGTTTGAAATCCTAATATATCTCTGTAAAATCGAACCATACTGTCTATGTTGTCAACCAGCAGACCCACACCTACATGCGCTTCTTTTCCATTCATAGTCATCATCTCCTCTATACTACAGTTTCCGATTCGTTCAGTTCTAAAAACTGAATTTAATTATCACTTTAAACTTATAAACACATAGCCCATTACAATTTCTTTACAATTTCAATTGCAGTGGAAATTAAATTATACCGTATATTCTTTTGCATATTCCAATTTCGGGAATCCCACACCTCACCGCTTACATCATCACCAGCATATAATAACTGGGCAAGCGGAATATTATAATATTGAGACACCGCAAAAAAGGCTGCCGCTTCCATTTCCACAGTTATACATCCCTCGTTTCGTCTTAATTCAATCATATCAGGTGTTTCTCTGTATATAGCGTCGCTTGTCCATGTTTTTCCTGTTGTAAATGGAATCCCCATTTGTTTCAAACACGAAACAACAATCTCAACTGTCTCTTTATGGCATTCAATTTCACGGGATGGTTCTAAGTAATGATAGGATGTTCCCTCATCTCTAACCGCAGAGACTGGGATAATGATTTCCCCTACTTTACTGTCCTTTGTTAATGCCCCTGCGCCCCCACAGATTATGAACTTTTTGCATCCCATAGCATGTAGTTCTTCAAGCGTTACAGATGCACCAGGCGCACCACAAAATGCCATCGTAATACAAAGTCTATCTGCACCATATGCATATTCATACACAGGTATGTCAAACACTTCTGAGTTAAGATAACCAATGATAGGAAGATTGTTTTCCGCAACAAATCGATCCAGTTCCTTCCTAAAAAAAGTAATAACACATTTTTCCGGAAGGCTTTTAGTTAAAAAATTCGCTGGTTGAATAAGTGGCTCTTTACTGGTATCAAATTCACATATGGGATACTTATTCTTCAATATCATGTCTTTTACCTCCTCAAAGCCCGATTGTTCCTCTCATTATAACAGACATCCTACCAACAATCATCTACTATTTAAAATTCCTGCAGCGTAAAACTCACCTTCCACAATCCCTTATAAGATGTATCTTTCACAAGGCTTGCCTTATACCCTTCAATGAACATCTCCGCCTGTTTTATCTCCAGCGTTTCTATATCAAAATATTTCACCGTAATCTTCTGCCTTGCCTGTGCATTCACCACCACTTCATCCAGAAGCGTTCCTCCGATATAGACCGGGCTGCAGATGGTTCCCATATTATCATTATCCTGCATCCCTGCGAACATTTCCTGGATTCCGCTTACCATCTGCCGGATAGAATCCATGGAAGAAACCTGCATCTGCGCTGTCTCCATTGCTGACACCTTCGGGCTGATGACCATATCCGCAACCACGCCTTCCACTGCCTGTTTTACCACTCCTTTGCTCTTCTCAATTCCCTGTGCCAGCCCCGTGATAAAGCTGACCACCTGATTGAAACCGGACACAATCGTGCTGTAAACATTTCCCATGGCTGTCCGGATACTGGAAACCACGTTGTTAAATACCGTGGAAACCGCTGACTTCATCGCATTCAGTACGGAAGAAGTCACGGATTTTACATTATTCCATACACTGGACACCACCGATCGGACTGCATTCATAACTGTAGTTACAACCACTTTTATGCTATTCGAGGCTGTAGTGATAAAATTCTGGATGGCAGACACCACCGCTGTCACAACTGCCTTTATCGCATTCCACACCGTAGTAAATACCATCTGGATAGCTGTCAGAATCGTGGTAATGACCGTCCGGATTACCGTCCATGCTGTAGTAAGGAACGTCTGGATTGCCGTGCCAACCGTCACCACCGTAGTCCGGATTGCATTCCAGATCGTGCTGAAAAATACAGAAATAGCTGTCAGCACTGTGGTAAACATATTCTGGATGCCCTTCCAGCAGACAGTAAAAAAGGAAGCAAGCCCCTGAAAGACCGTCTTCCCTGTCTGGACAATCCCGCTCCACAAATTTGTCAAAAAGATTCCGATGGCATTCCATGCCGCAATGGTCGCTGACTTAATAGCCTCCCATACTGCCGTGACCGCATCCCGGAACCACTCACATTTAGTTTCTGCTTCTGCGCCATCAGGTCTGTATTGCCAGGGTCCAGTTTTAAGAGCTTGTTCACATCTTTAAGCTGGCTCTGTGTGTCCCTGATTTCTTTATTAACTTTTGATAGAGCCGTGGAGAGCTTGGTTGTATCCCCGCCGATCTCAACTGTAATGCCCTAGATTCTGGATGCCACGCTCCCACCTGCCTTTCCTCCACGAAAAAAAGAGCTATCACTGGCTCCCATACAACATGAAAAAACACCTGCCGCTATGACAAGTGCCTATGTAACAGCCCAAAACCGCCAATATTTTTTTCATCAATTTTTAACAAAATTCCTATTGTACTTTTTCTGGATATTGCATATAATAAAAATACGGAAAATTTTGCCGCTTACTGATGGTGCGGGGTATAAATTATTCAGTGCGTTAAATGTTTTCGCTTACCGATGGTGCGATTATAAATTATTCGGTATGAACATCTTATCCCCACCTTCGTGGTGGGGATTTTTATTAAGGAGATTTATGAAAATACAATGCGGATTTTACTATCACATAAAAGATACCTTTTTTGAAGAAATACAGGACAGCACCTTGATGTCCAATAAAGAAGACGGTAACTATCGTCCCCACTATCTTGCGATACAGGACACACGGCATCCTGAAATTTTCTGGATGGTTCCTGTAAGCTCCCAATATGCCAAATACCAGAAAATCTATAACAGCCAGCTTAAAAAGTACAAAAAATGTACGAAAATTGTTTTAGGGAAATGGTATTGTCGGCCCTCGAAAGAGCCGGAACACCCCGGTATGGTTTCCTGCATTTAGGACAGATTCTTAATACTGCTGTCTTACATCCCATGACAATTCCTCCTCTCTGCTGTTGGTATAAGCCTCTGCCAGCTTTGTCTGGTCAAATCGGAAAGCCCGATACCCCTCGGCGCAGGTCTCAAAGTACCGTGCCGCTGGAATCCCAAGCGGTCTGTTCTCATGCATATAACATTGATAAAATTAAGCAGCCCCATTCCGATCAAGAATACAGCAAATGTTTTTCCAACAGCCTGTATCGTACCGATTCCGTTATCCACCGATGCTTTCATTTCCAACTGAGAGTCTATGGTGACGGCGTCTGTGTCGGCAAACAGGTCTGCTAATTGATTAGTGATTTCCACATCCATCCTGTCATCCGATTCAATCCGTACAGTCTGCACTCTGGGATTTTCCGCAAGTCTTTCAATGCCAGAAACAGAAGTATAAAAGGACGTAGCGTTATCTCCATTTACAAATCCATATCCTGCTGGTGATTTGCTATAGCTCCCTTCTTCTGAAAACACTGGAAGAATCCCTAAAATCTCGTACTGCACAGACTCTTTTGTATTCAAACGGTCTGTTACACTGATCTCCGTTCCTGAAGCCTTCTGATAATCACACATTCCGTTATCGACCAGAAAAATACCGGTTCCATTTTGCAATCCTTCCTGAATCTCTTCTTCGCTTAAGGTGCTTTCATAAGAAAAATCCATCAGCTTTTCTATCGGAAGACCGATTGCCGTTGCCTGAAAGTCCCCGGATACCACTTCTTCTGTTGTGCCTCTGTACATAGATTGTTCCGTGATATATGGAGTAAGCGTTTTATCCGCTTCTAAAAACAATGCAGGTTCTACATAATCAGCAAAAACCTCCTGCACACCTTCCATATTCCTGATTTCTTCTATTATTTCTTCATCAAATAGATTTTCAATCGTGCTGACGTCATCCGTTTGAAAACTCAAATTTGTAAGGATAAAATTGTCCGGCTACTCCCTCCGGTATTTTTCTGAATAATCTACTCCATAAGTACAGGTACTTACCACCAAATAGATTAAAAGGCCAAAGAAGAGAGAGGCAAGAGTAACCATTGCGCGTTTCTTGCTGCGGAATACGTTTCGATAAGCCATACGATAAAGTTTTCCACCGCCACTGCTGTGATGCTCTTTTACCTTGTCCGTTCCTTCTACAAACTTCAATGCTTCAACTGGAGAAACCTTTGCAGCCATCCTTGACGGTTTTCTGCAGCTGACACTTACTGTAAAATAGGCAAAAACAGCGGTAAAAATATAAATAAGCGGAGAAATTTTCACTTCAAAGCCAAGCGCATCTCCGTATCCGTTTCCTTCCATGATTCCCTGCAAAAATCCAGGTATCACAATAACAGCAAAAACGGTGCCAACGGCCATCCCCAAGGGGATTCCAATCAATGCTACAAGATTCGCCTGTTTCCTGACAATGCCCCTGAGTTGTTTTGTAGTTGCTCCCAAAGTTTTTAACTGTCCATACATATGCATCTCCTGTAATACAGAAATGTTCACGACATTATAGATCAGGAGATAACCACTAATCATAATCAAAATGATGCAGGCGATCGGAAGCATTGCTACGGAAAGAGATCTTGCCAGATCTTTTGTCAAGCCAATAACCGTAACCCCATGCTTTCCGATTGTCTGATACATGAGTTCCAATGCTTCATTTGCATCCAGTCTGTTATCAATCAGCCAGCTCGCCATAAAGCCTTCACTTGACCCATAGGTTTCCGCAAATTCCCCGGATACCACAATATTTCCTGCCGCCCTCTGGCTGCTTCCCTGATTAAAGTAAAACTGGTTTGCTGACATTGTATTTCCACTGTTCGGAGTAGAACCGGGCGTATAAATATAATCTTTATAATAGCCAGTAAGGATAAAATCCTGCTCCGTTGTTTCACCAGCCAATGTTGTAAAACGAATGGGGATGGTCATTCCAATCTCAGCCTGATCGATTCCCAGTTTATCCAGTGTCCACTCCGACAGCATGACTTCATTCTCATCTTGCGGATAACTGCCTGTCACATTCGATACTGTAGGCAAAATATGCTTTTCCCATTCTGTCTGATCATAAGCCGTCATAACCACCTGATGTTTGTTTGCAATCTCCTCATCAATATCTGCAACAGCCACAAACTGCTGCCATCCCATTTCACTGACTTCTTCCAGGTCTGCTATTTTTTCCATATCTTCGGAAGTTGCACTCACTAAAAATGCATTTGCTGTACTTCCTTTCATCCTCAAATCTGCCTGCTGCATATTTTCTGCCACACTGATACCTGCGCCAAACATAACCGTCATCAGAACGGCCACCAACATGACAGCCAATACCAGCACAAGGTTACGGGTACGATTTTTACTGATATTTCGCCATACCAGACGTTCTATGGCTTTTTGCTGCACTTGTTTCTTTGTCTGCATGATTCAACCTCCTATGCAATTATCTTTCCATCACCAATCCGGATCATGCGGTCTGCCTTTTCTGCAATATGCGGATCATGTGTGATCATCACAATCGTCTGATGGTACTTCTTGCTGGTCATCTGCAATAGCCGCAGCACTTCCTCACTGGTTTCTGAATCGAGGTTGCCTGTCGGTTCATCTGCGAGGATGATGGATGGCTTACTGGCCAGCGCTCTTGCAATCGCCACTCTCTGCTGCTGTCCGCCGGAAAGCTGCGATGGCATTTTATACATTTTTTCTTTCAGGCCGAGCAGTTCAACGATCTCTTTTACAAATTGCTGGTCGGGTTCTTTCCCATCCAATTCAATCGGCAGCGTAATATTCTCCAATACATTCAGTACCGGAATCAGGTTATAATTCTGAAAGATGAACCCGATATTTTTTCTGCGAAATACGGTCAACTCATCCGGAGACAGATGATCAATTTCCTGTCCGTCAATTGCCACCGCTCCGGATGTTGGTATGTCCAGGCCGCTAATCATGTTTAAAAGTGTAGACTTTCCACTTCCGCTTGCCCCAATAATAGCAACGAATTCTCCCTGCTCAATATCCAGACTTACTCCGTCCAGCGCCTTTGTGAGATTATCTTCTTGCCCATAATATTTTTTTAGCTCTCTTGCCGCTAAAATACTCATATGATCTTCCTCCTGATTTCTTTTAGTAGTGCAAATAAACCTTTGCAAATATAGCTTTTTAGTTCTGACACTTCCAGTATATTTTCTTTTCAGAGAATCTCAATATTGGGCGCGTTTCTTGACCTCCACAATGCTTAAATTGACTGTGCAACAAAAGAAAAGCCATACACAGCTCCATTCAAACTGTGTATAGCTTATCTATAATCCCGCTATTCTATTGTTATTATGGCAAGGGTATCAGGATAGACAATGAATATACACCCTGCTCAAAGGACCACTTACAATGCCCATGATATTTTTCAACCGCCCGCTGGATATTCTTTTTCCCAAATCCGTGCAGGAAACCATCCTCTTTTGTTGTATAGCCTGCTTCATTATTTTCCTCTGCACTATTATCTACCTGAATAAGCAAAAACTGATTCTTGATACCAACCTTAACTGTGATAAACCTCTCATCCTCGGCTATTTTCTCACAGGCTTCTATCGCATTGTCCAATGCATTTCCAAAAATAGTGCTGATATCCAGACCATCGATAAAATTCCCCTCCGAAAAGTCGATTTCTGCATGAAAATCTATCTGCCTTTCACGCGCTTTTTTCATCTTATCCCTCAGAATCACATCAAGAAAAGCATTCCCTGTCTCATAATACTCTTCGTAATCTGAGATCTGATTCTGTAAAGATGTAATCATCGCCTCTGTCTCTTTCCTTTCCTTTTCATCTTCCTGTGTCCCGGACAACCTGGATAACTGCGATTGTAAAATAAGCAGATGGTTTTTCATATCATGGTATACCTGGCGTACCCGTTGTTCCTCCTTAAGCCGCCCATTATAATATTGATACTGCATTTGCAATTCCTGAAGCTGGTGTTCTTCCCTTTGTTGTTTTAACCTGGTTGTAGTGCTCTCGTTAAAATACAATATCAATAGCAAAACTACTATCGCCAGAATAACAATTCCGGCAACCATTCCCATTTTATATAGAAATGTGTGTCCCGTTGGATTCGCCGGTATGCCAATCAATAGCACCATTAAACCATAAAACATCAATGTCAAAACAACCTTTTCACGCACTGTAATATCCTTTTGCAACCGGAGCAAAAATTGCCCGATCAACAGGATCATAATACTGGTAGGAAGATGCGAAATAATATACCATTGCCATTGATGAAAAATAGACTGCAAACCTTCATAGCGAAATTCAGCCCTGAACAGTTCATATGCGGTACTTACAAGCGCTTCTACTCCTGTTTGCATAAATGCAAATGCACTAAACGCAAGAAGCATTTCTAAAAACTGAATCTTATCCCTGTAAATAAAGATCCCGCTCACAGAACAGCATAACATCAACAGCATCATTTTCAGTAATACATTGGAACCCGCAAAGGTTGCAATTTCTGCTGATACAACAAATATGCACATCATCACCATGTCTACTTTTATGGAAGATTTCTTTTTTATGAATGCATGGACAAGATAGACAAACATTGCGCTTTCCCAAAATGTGCATACAATATCCAGTATTACCATTCCCAAATCGGTACTCACAATGTTCTCCCCCAAAATCCAGCTAATGCTTCCATAAATTCTTTCTTCTTAGGCTTACTGACATACACAACTTCTCCCGAAGTCAATTCCACATCCAGCTTCTCCACCCGCTTCACAAATGCCATGTTGACCAGAAATCCTGTATGGCAGCGGAAAAATCCATACGGTTCCAGTTCTTTCTCCAACTCTTTCATATTTTTATAACAAATAATGTCTTTTCCGTCTGTATGTAGCAAAAGATTCCTCTTGTATGTTTCCGCATAGTGGAGCGTACTCAAATCAATTTTAAAGGAACCATTATCATTTCTCACAACAACGTATGGATTTTTCTTCCGGTACTTTTCCTTCCAGCGGTTCAGCTCCACTTTCAGCCGGATATATTTCATCGGCTTTACAATATAATTGACAGCCTGATACTTGTATCCTTCCAGCGCATATTGCTTTAAAGAAGTTAAAAAGATAATGCCAACATTCTCATCCTTTTTTCGAATCTGTTCGGCAGCTTTTAGTCCATCTACACCATTCATCTGAATATCCAAAAAAATCAGATCAATGGTTGTATCGTATTCTTCAATCAGGTCCAGCCCATCGTAATAAACGGTTACCTTTATTTCTTCTCCAATCTCATCAGCATACTGGTTTAACATCGTTTTCAAACGCTGAACAAAATCCTGTTCATCATCGCATATCGCTATATGTAGCATCGTTGTCACCTCAAAGCATAAATATCCAGGTAACATTATACCGTAACTCTGCATTTTTCTCAACAAAGAGTCCACGGCGGATTTGCCTCAAATCCTCTTTTGCGAAAAGGTACAACCTCATTTTCCGTTTTGCGGAAAAGTTCTGACACCCTCTTAGTTATGCGAAAAGGTGGGGGCTTCTTTTTCAGAAGTTTACCCCACCCTTTGATTTTTCCATGAGTATGAACCGTTCGTCCAAGAAACACACAAATTTTATGTACTCTGATTTCTGCATGAGCCAGGCTTTTCCACCACATAATGTACCATCGAACCGTTTTCAAGCCCGATACTTCGTAAAATCAGACACCACTATACGCAAGTATTATATCCCCTCATCTGTTTCTCCTTCTTCTATCCTCTCCGCTTCCTCCAAAGGGAAGTCTGGTATCTTCTCCAGCAAGTTCAGAATAATGGATTGTTTCATATCCTCGTCCACATAGGTTCTCACGCTGCCATCCGGCTGCCTCTCTTTCACTGTGGCAAGTTCCTCAATATAAGAATCGTAGTGTGCAATGACCTTTTCCGTTGCCCATTTCTCCCCGGCAACCGCTGCTTTGATGATTTCATAAGTCAATGGATTCTGCTGTTCTTCCATACCCGTACCTCCGCCAGTTTAATTGCTTATAGCATACCATATCCAAAGGCTGCAATCCAGTGAGCCGTGAAAAATGAAGATATTTTACAAGCCTTTTGCATTTTGAAATGCTACAATGAAGGACAGCAAGGAGGGAACGAACATGAAGAAAGAAACAAGGACGGTGGTTTATGATGATGAGCTTCGAATTGAGGCATACCGTTTTGAGGGAATCGTGCAGACATTTCCAAACCACTTCCATGAATATTATGTGATTGGATTTATTGAGGACGGGGAACGCTGCCTCTCCTGTCGTAATCAAGAATACACCATAGCAAAAGGTGATATCGTTCTTTTCAATCCCGGAGATAATCATGCCTGTGTGCAGAGTGATGATGGCACGCTGGATTACCGGGGATTTAATATTACCAAAGAAGTCATGCTGGACCTGGCAGAAGAAGTAACCGGGAGGAGGGAACTCCCCGGCTTTTCCAAAACCGTGATCTTCGATGAGGAAGTGACCTGCTATCTGCACCCGCTCCACGAACAGATCATGAAAGGCTCCTGTGAGTTCGGCAAAGAAGAAAACCTGCTGCTCCTCATATCCCTGTTGATTCAACAGTATGGGCAGCCCTTTGAAAGCTGTATCCCGGAATGCCGGGAGGAAATTGAAAAAGCCTGCGATTTTATGGAGCAGCACTTCGCAGACCGGATTTATTTAGATCAGATCTGCCGCTATGCTGGTCTTAGCAAATCCACACTGCTTAGGGCCTTTACCAAGTCCAAAGGTGTCACGCCATACAGCTACTTAGAGAACATACGCATTGGCAAAGCAAAGAAACTTCTGGAACAGGGTGTACCTCCTATAGAGGCGGCCATGCAGACAGGCTTTTCCGACCAGAGTCATTTCACGAACTATTTCAACCGATTTATCGGATTGGCTCCAGGCCTTTACCGTGACATATTTTTAGAGAAGGAGGAAACGCCGGATGAGTAAAAAAGCAACCGGGCATCTGGCGGCACTGGTCACGATCCTGATATGGGGAACTACCTTCATCTCCACCAAAGTGCTGTTAGTGGATTTTGAACCGATAGAAATCCTGTTCTTCCGGTTTATCCTGGGATTTCTGGCATTGCTGATCGTCTATCCCCACCGGATGAAAGGCACTACCAAACGGCAGGAAGCTGTCTTTGCAGCGGCAGGACTGTGCGGCGTGTGCCTGTATTATCTGCTGGAGAACATTGCCCTGACTTATACAATGGCCTCCAATGTAGGCGTGATCATTTCCATAGCCCCCTTTTTCACAGCAATGCTCACCCACCTGTTCACAAAGGAAGAAAAGCTGCGTGCAAATTTCTTTATCGGATTTGTAGTTGCGATGGTCGGCATCTGCCTAATCAGCTTTAACGGAGCGAAGATGCAGTTAAATCCCATCGGTGACTTGTTGGCCGTAGCTGCGTCAGTCGTGTGGGCCTGCTACTCTGTACTCACCCGGAAAATCAGCGGTTTTGGATACCACATCATTCAGACCACAAGGCGGGTATTCGCTTATGGCATCATATTTATGATACCTGCACTCTTCCTGTTTGACTGCCGCATTGGCGCAGAACGGTTTGCAAATCCAGTCTATCTAGGGAATCTGATCTTCTTAGGGCTGGGTGCATCCGCACTCTGTTTCGTTACCTGGAACATGGCTGTGAAGGTTCTGGGCGCTGTCAAAACAAGCATTTACATTTACTTAGTTCCGGTTATCACGGTTGTCACATCCGCCCTTATCCTGAAAGAAAAAGTAACCGTGATGTCCGGCATTGGTACGGTCCTGGCACTGATCGGACTGTTCCTTTCTGAATACAGAGGAAAAACACAAAAACAGGAGGCAATCTGAAATGGATTTACAAAATGAAAAATGCGTCATGGTCATTGACGAAAATCTGCCGCTTGGCATTATCGCAAATACGGCGGCTATCATGGGGATTACATTAGGAAAAGAGATGCCGGATGTGATTGGCGCGAATGTTACAGACCAAAGCGGAAACGAGCATCTCGGCATCATTGAATTTCCCGTACCAATCTTAAAAGGTTCACCGGAAATCATCAAAGCAATCCGTGAGAAGCTCTATCAACCCGACTTTCAGGATTTGACCGTGGTCGACTTTAGCGATCTGGCACAGGGTTGTAAAACCTATGATGAATTTATTTCTAAAATGGGGAACGTGTCAGAAAGCACTCTGCAATACTTCGGTCTTGCCATCTGCGGTCCTAAGAAAAAAGTCAATAAGCTCACAGGCAGTATGCCACTGCTGCGATAGGCTGAGTCAGCAACAAACCGCTGGTACATGGAACCCCCATGCTCCAGCGGTTGAGGATGTAAAAAATCTTGTGTCTTTGGAAAGTGAATCTTTCTGATAAGATTT
>JAUNGM010000022.1 GCA_030524545.1 Eubacteriales bacterium | reverse complement strand
ATTTCCTGCATCATCTGCAAAAGGTTTGGATTTTATTTAAGTTTGGATATCGGAAATTATGATGCCTCCCGTCAGAATTCCCAGGTAGAACAAATGATTCGTGATGAATTAGACGGAATATTAATGATTCCACAGGATTCAGAAATCTGCGTGGAAGGTGCCAAGACGGCCAGGAAGGCCGGGATTCCGGTTGTTTCAGTGAATACAAGAGTAAACAGCAATGAGATAATCAGCTACGTGGGTTCAAATGATATCGAAGCAGGAGAACTGGTGGCAAAGGGTGTTGCGGAAGTTCTGAATGGAACCGGCAATGTTGTGATTTTAGAGGGCCCAATTGGTCAGTCTGCACAGACAGAACGTCTGGAGGGGATAAAGAAGGTATTAGCGGAATATCCGGATGTACATGTGATTGGAAATAAGACGGCCAACTGGTCACGTCTGGAAGCAAAAAATATGATGCAAAAATGGCTGCAGACATTTGACCGGATCGATGCGGTCATTGCAGAAAATGATGACATGGCATTAGGTGCATTGGAAGCAATAGAGGCAGCGGATCAGGAAATATATGTAGTAGGTATTGATGGATCAGAAGAAGGTCTGCAGGCAGTTGAAGACGGACGAATGTATATGACCGTATTTCAGGATGCCGAAAAGCAAAGCAAAAAAGCACTGGAAGTGATTGTAAAACATATTAAAGGAGAGGCAGTGGAGGAAAATTATTGGATTCCACTGGAAGAGATCACAGCAGAATAAAAGGATAGTCCTGACCGGGAAAAAATTCCCGCGTCAGGATTTTTTTTTCGAAAAAATAGAACTTTTTTGGAGAAAATGAAACTTTTTCTCCCCCTTTTTCATTCTATACTTGTATTAACAAAAAACACAGGGATTACCAAAAAAGAAAGGGAGAAGCAAAATGTTAAAGTATTATGGTGCAGACGAAATGTTTGAATTGAAAGGAAAAACCGCAATTATTACCGGGGGAGCAGCAGGAATCGGATTTGCCACAGCACAGTTTTTTGCAAAAAAAGGAGTTAATCTGGTACTTGCAGATTTAAATCCGAAAACAAATGAAATTGCAAAAGAGCTGAGTGCCAATGCAATCGGTGTATCCGGAGATGCAACAAAAGAAGAGGATCGGCAGAACGTGTTAAAAGCAGCGATTGATACTTTTGGACAGGTAGATATTCTGGTTAACTGTGCAGGAATTGTAGCTCTGGAGAAAGCAGAGCTGATTAGTGAGCGTGACTGGGACAGAACTATGAATATTAATCTGAAGGCTACTTTTATGATGGCGCAGATGGTTGGAAAATACTTCATTGAAAACAACGTCAATGGATGTATTGTTAACATGGCTTCTCAGGCAGGAGTGATTGCACTGGACAAGCATGTTGCTTATTGCGCATCCAAAGGAGCTATCATTGCAATGACAAAAGTAATGGCAATGGAATGGGGAAAATACGGAATTCGTGTAAATGCAGTATCTCCTACGGTTGTACTTACGGAACTGGGACATAAAGCCTGGGATGGTCCGGTAGGAGATGCTTTTAAAGAAGAAATGCCGTCGAAGCGTTTTGCTGAACCGGATGAGATTGCAGGAACGATCGCTTTCCTTTGCAGCGGAGCAGCAGGAATGATCACAGGACACAATTTGCTGGTAGATGGCGGATATACCATTAAATAAGAATAAATTCGTTGGAAAGAGAGGAAGCAACCTATGCAGAGAATTTTGAATAACCCGGATGATATCGTAGACGAAATGCTGAAAGGCTTTTTGAAAACACACAATGACATTGTAGAAGCAACAGCAAATCCAAGAGTTGTAAAAGCAAAAAACAGGAAAGAAGGGAAAACCGGTGTAGTAACCGGCGGCGGCTCCGGCCATAAACCTGCTTTTGTGGGATATGTAGGCAAAGGATTATGTGATGCAGCAGCAGTAGGCGAAATCTGTTCCTCACCGACGGCAGCCGCTTTTCTGGATGCATTCAAGGAAGCAGACCAGGGTAAGGGAGTAGCTTGTCTCTATGGAAATTATTCCGGAGATAACATGAATGTAAAAATGGCCGTGAAGATGGCGAAAAAAGCCGGAATTACAGTGAAAACAGTAGTTGCTAATGATGATGTTGCTTCTGCTCCGAAAGACCAGAGGGAAAAACGCCGTGGAGTAGCCGGCGAAGTACTTATGTGGAAAGTCGGAGGTGCAAAAGCAGAACAGGGCGGTGACCTTGATGAAGTAATTGCAGCGGCACAGAAAGCAATTGACAATACAAGAAGTGTAGGAATTGGTCTTACACCATGTACGTTACCTGCTGTAGGACATCCGAACTTTGAAATTAAAGATGGAACCATGGAAGTTGGAATAGGCCATCATGGAGAACCGGGAATCGAAGTGTGTCCGATTGAAACAGCAGCTCAGATGGCTAAACGTATGGTAGATGTGGTTGTACCGGATTATCCGTTTGTTGCAGGAGATGAAGTGGTGGTGCTGGTGTCCGGCCTTGGAGCAACACCGGTGATGGAGCTTTATGTACTTTACGATGAAATTGATAAGATTTTGCAGGAAAAGGGTATTAAAGTCCATCGTTCTTATGTGGGCAATTATTTTACTTCCCTGGAGATGATGGGAGCTACGCTTACTATGATGAAGCTGGACGATGAACTGAAACAGTTGATTGATATGCCGGCCAACAGTATGGGGTTAAAGCAGTTTTAAAGAAGAAAGGGATGAAAAATTATGAATACATTTAAGAATAAAGATGGAAAAAGCATTCTTCTTGCAATGGTAAAAGCAATTCAGGAGAACAAGGATTATCTGGCGGAAGTGGATGGCCTGATTGGCGACGGTGACCATGGAATGAATATGAATAAAGGGTTTACCGTATTTGAAACACGATTCAAAGACAAAGAGTTTTCTTTTACAGAAGGACTTTGGGAACTAGGAAATATTTTATTTTCAGAAATCGGCGGTTCTATGGGACCTATTTACGGAACGATTCTTATGGATATGTCTGATGCCGGTGAAGAATTAGAAGAAATCGGCGTGAACAATCTGGCAGATATGCTGGAAGCAGGGCTTAACGGTCTTCAGGAAATCGTGGAAGCAAAAGTCGGTGACAAAACACTGGTGGACACTTTAAGCCCGGCGGTAGATGCACTTAAAAAAGGGGCAGATGATCATCAGGACTTCCAAAGTGCTCTTGAGAATATGAAACAGGAAGCTGCCAAAGGCAGAGATTCGACAAAGAATCTGGTGGCAAAATTCGGCCGTTCCAGTCGTCTGGGTGAACGTTCCAGAGGAGTATTGGATGCAGGTGCTACTTCATGCTGTATTATTCTTACCTCTATGGCAGATGCGATCATTGAGCTTTTGAAATAAGAGTTGGGGGTAATAGCAGATGACAGTATGGGAAAGAGTAAAAGCTACCCCTCGGTGTGACTGGCCGGTGGCAGATTGGGAACAGTCAGGCGTAGGGAATTTTGTTGGATTATATGGTGGGGAACATATTGCGGCAACGGAATTTGTAATCGGGGCAACTCTGGTTCAATATGGCTGCTCTGCATCAGATATCATTATCGGGCTTGCGATTGGAAATATACTGGCTGTGCTCACATTTACATTTTTATGTGCCACGATTGCTGTTGATACAAGACTTACATTATATACCTATTTGTACCGAATTCTCGGTGCGAAAATGCAGAAAGTTTATAACCTCGTATGGGGGATCGGTTTTTCGGCACTTGGTGCAGCAGGAATTTGTATATCTGCAACAGCCATACGAAGACTATTTGATGTACCGATTCAGCATGAGTGGTATCCAACCAGTATTAAATTTGTATTGATTGTGATTGTATTAGGCGCTGTAATAACGGTAATAGCCGCCAATGGATTTGAAGCAGTTGCAAAATTTGCTTCTACATGTGTACCCTGGATGATTACCTTATTTTTCCTTGGAATTGTAGTTACATTGCCACAGCTTCTGGAAGCTACCGGCTTTGGAAAAATAACATCCTTTTCGGATCTGATGAGATTACTTAATGAACACGTGTGGGTTGCACAGCCAATAGAAGGCGGAGAAAAGTTAGGGATCATACATGTCATTGGATTTGCGTGGACCTGTAATGTAGCATGGCACTTTGCGCTGAACGATATGTCCCTTCTCAGATTCGCGAAGAATTATAAATATGGCTATACTTCTGCAGTGGGAATGTTCATCGGACATTTTTTTGCCTGGATCAGTGCCGGAATCATGGGAGCGACAGCATCTATTTTATTAAGCACACCACTTGGTGCGCTGGATTCCGGTGAAGTTACCTTTGCGGTTCTTGGATACTCAGGACTTCTGGGAGTAATTATCGCAGGGTGGACAACAGCAAATCCTACATTTTATCGTGTGACATTGTCTCTGAATGCGATTTTTAAGAAACTGTCCCACAAACAGGTTACCTATATTGCAGGATGCCTGATTACACTTGCAGCATGTTTTCCGATTGTACAGAGAGCATCAGATATTCTCACATTTTTAGGGCTTGCAGTGGAAGGGGTAGGAGCTATTTGTATTACAGAGCACTACATTTTCCCGAAAATCGGTTACACCAGATACTGGAATATGTATCGTAAAAAAGATGTGAACTGGGCAGCCACGATTTCATGGGGAATCAGTATTTTATTTGTTATCGTTATGATAATCACACAGCCAATACATCAGAATTTCTGGTTCATCCCCAATTATATCATTCCAATGGTGAGCTACATTATCCTTGCAGGAATGATGGGTGCAAAAGAAAAATATCCGAAGGAAGAAGCCGAAGAACTGGAATATCAAAAAGCATTACAGGATTATGTTAATCATCTGCAGCCGGAGGAAACAGAAAAACCAATGCCGGTGGCAGCAAAGATATTAAGAGGAACGGCATTTATAGATCTGGCCATTATGATCGTGCTTGGACTTATATGTTCAGCCGGTAATCTGGATTTGGAATTGTTCAAAACGATTGCGTTTGTTGCTTCGCTGATTTTCTTCCTGTGTAATGGAATCGCTATGGTTATGATTTATCGAAATGAACCATCAGGAGATATTCAGGGAGAAGAATAAATACAGGAAAGGTATCGTAAGATTATGAAAATTATTATAGGATGTGACGAGGCCGCATATGGCCTGAAAGTAGTGATCATTGATCATTTGAAAGAAAAAGGATATGAAGTAGATGATTTTGGCGCTGAAAAAGGGGAAGTGGTTCTTTATCCGGATGTGGCCTATAAGGTAGCAGACCAGATAGCCGCCGGAAACTATGAGCGGGGAATTCTTCTTTGCGGAACAGGAATCGGAATGGCAATCTGTGCAAATAAAGTTCCGGGAGTAAGAGCTGCGGTATGCCATGATCCTTTCTCTGCCGAACGTTCAAGAAAGAGTAATAATGCACAGATTATGTGCATGGGAGAAAGAGTTGTAGGTGTTGAGCTGGCAAAATATCTTGTAGATATCTGGCTTGATTGTGAATTTGCAGGAGGTGGTTCTGCTCCAAAGGTAGATAGAATCATGGAGCTGGAACAGGCACATCATTAATAACGTTAGGAAACAGATTATCTTAGGGGAGGATGTGACTTATATGAGTCACACCCTCCTCCTAAATTTTTGTATGAATCAGGAATTACGGAACCTGCTTAAAAATTCCTTTGTCTGCTGCTGCCTGGGATGGACGAAAATGTCCTCCGGAGTTCCTTCTTCAGCGATCACACCATTTGCCATGAAAATCACATGACTGGAAACATCCCGTGCAAATGCCATTTCATGTGTGACAACCAGCATGGTAAGCCCTTCCTTCGCAAGGGTCTCCATAACATTCAGTACCTCCCCGACCATCTGCGGGTCAAGAGCGGAAGTAGGCTCGTCAAAGAGCAGAATCTCCGGTTCCATGGCAAGTGCTCTCGCAATGGCGACACGCTGCTTCTGGCCGCCGGAAAGCTGGCGGGGCTTGGCATTGATAAACTGCTCCATTCCAACCTTCTGAAGAAATTTCAATGCCTGCGCTCCGGCAGTTTCTTTATCCTTTTTTGCAACCTTGATCTGGCCGACCATACAGTTTTCCAGAACCGTCATATTGTTAAACAGATTAAAATTCTGGAATACCATTCCAACCTTCTCGCGGTAAGCCGGAACATTGATCTTCGGGTCTGTAATATCCTTCTCGTGGAACAGAATCTGGCCGCTGCCCGGTGTTTCCAGAAGATTGATGCAGCGGAGCATGGTGGATTTACCGGAACCGGAAGCGCCGATAATGGAAACCACATCTCCTTTGCGTACCTGGAAATCAATATCTCTTAATACCTCGTGGTTTCCGAAGCTTTTGCCGAGATGGGAAACCTCAAGGATGACATCTTTTTTGTTCATTATTTCATGTCTCCTTTCGCCTTGCGGAGCTGATCACCGATACCCATCACATCCACAAGCTCATAATTGTCATCGCCGTCCAGCTTCTTCTCCCAGAGGGCGAGGAGCTTGGATGCAGCAAGCGTCATGGTCAGATAAATGACCATAACGATGGTTGCGGATTCAAAATAGGTGTACAGTGCGCCTGACACGCTTTTATGAACAAAGAACAGGTCCACGATACTGATGACGGAAAGAACGGACGTATCTTTGATATTGATGATCAGGTTATTTCCGATCTGAGGCATGATATTCCGAAATGCCTGTGGAAGGATGACATTTGCCATGGCCTGTACATGGGTCATACCAATGGCCTTGGCTCCCTCCATCTGGCCCGGGTCAACGGAAATGATGCCGCCTCTCACGGATTCTGCCATATAAGCGCCTGTATTAATGGAAACGATCAGAAAAGCTGACGTCCACATGCCAAGCTGGATATGGAATACCTGGGACATCCCGTAGTAAATAAAAACGGCCTGTACGATCATGGGGGTGCCGCGGAAAAGTTCCACATATGCTTTCAGGATAAGCTTTACAAGACCCAGAAGTCCGCGCTTGGCTGCGTTGTCTTTCTTTTTATCCACGGGGATCGTCTGTACGATACCGACGAGAAAGCCGATGATACAGCCGACAATCGTGGAAACAACGGCAATCGCCAGAGTGGTTCCGGCTCCTTTGAGATAGGAAACTCCATACTGCTGGAGAATATAAATAATTCTCTCCAGGAAATTCATTTCGGATATCAATGTTCTAAGATTCCTTTCTCTTCAATATGATTACTCGGAAAGAGGCTGTACGGAAATGGCCTCATCCATCATTTCGTTGTAATCGTCTACGGTCATGGTTTCGAGTACGCTGTTAATGCCGTCCAGAAGTTCGGTGTTTCCTTTCTGTACGGAGATACCGATGTTGATTTCTTCCTCAGATACCTCAAAGTCATCATCTGTTTCGGAGAAGTCAAGAAGCTTCAGGTCCGGGTATGCAACGCATGCTGCCATTGCTGTAGGCATATCGGTTACGATCAGGTCCGTACGGCCGCTTTCCAGTGCAACCAGCATGGCCGGTGCAGATTCCTGTGCAGGCTGGATGTCCGCATCTTCAATCTGCGGCAGGCATACATCATACCAGATGGTTCCGAGCTGGGAGGTACAGGTAGCGCCCTTCAGTTCGGACATGCCCTTAGCATCTGCATATTCACCGTCAGCTTTTACAAGGCCGACAACGGTTGCATAGTAGTACGGCTCAGAGAAATCTACCATCTGGAGTCTCTCGGAGGTGATGGACTGGCCTGCGATGACGCAGTCGATGGTGCCGGACTGAACAGCCGGAACCAGGGAATCCCAGTCGGATTTCACGATCTGAAGCTCATATCCCAGTTCATCTGCAATCTTCTTGGCGATCATAACGTCGTATCCGTATGCATAGTCCTTGCTGTCAGCAATGGGAACGGCACCGTTGGAATCATCCGGCTGTGTCCAGTTATAAGGTGCATAACCGCATTCCATGGCAACCTTCAGAACCTTCTTATCATCAGCACTTACTGTCTGAACGCCTACAGCAGCGCAAACCATAGCTGCTGCAGCAGCAGAGGCTGTCATCATTTTCCACATTTTGTTCCTTCTCATTTTCATTTCCTCCTCATTATGTAAATCTTTTTTATTTACGAATCTCCCACAGGAATCTCCTGCGAAAAAAAGAGCGCAAAATGGCTTATAAAAGGCTCCTTTGCGCTTTTTCCCATTTTAATACTTTATAACGGGAAAGTCAATATGAATTATGGGATTCTTTTGGCGGTTTCTGCTGTAAGAAGGCCGATCAGAAGTCCTGTGACCACGCCGGAAACCAGGAGGACCGGAGCATAATAAAGCAGGCTTAGGTTTTCCACAATGGCCACAGCGGCCAGAAGCTGTCCCACATTGTGGCTGACACCGCCTGCGATGCTGATTCCTGTGAGACTGAATCCCTCCTGTTTTTTCAGGATGGTCATGACCAGAAGGCTGAATGCCGCACCGGCGAGGCTGTAGACAATGCTGAACAGATTTCCGAAGAGAAAGCCGATGACAAGGATTCGGACTGTGGATACCATGGCGGCCTCCTTCCAGGAGTAGCGTTCCAAGATAAAAAGAACGGCCAGATTGGCGAGGCCGAGCTTGATACCTGGAATTCCGGCAAATATGGGAATCAGGGATTCCACATAGCCGAAAATGATGGCAACTGCAGAAAAAAGTCCGAGATAGGCAGTTTTTTTACTCATAGGATTTTTTTCTGTATTTCCTCAAATACAGGTTTGTCTCCTTTCCAAAAAGGATGCGGCAGACAGAATGTGCCGCCGTTTTCCAGCCCATCATAGCATAAATGCCCGGAAAAAACAATGCTGCGGCCTGTTTGACATGCAGAAACAAAAAACAATACCCGAAAGTATAAAACTGTTTTTAAAGCAGAAGAGGAAAAGAGAAGCGGAAATAGATTGCGGCAGGGATTTCCGTATAGTAAAATATAGTTATTAAGAAACAGGAATGGTGGTGAATGGACTGTGACTATGGAACAATTGTGCGGGCATATCATCCGATTGACGCATGCGCCGATTCACGTTTACGATTCGGCAGGGGAAGAGACTGCCGTTTATGTGGACAATGGAGAGCAGCCGGATATCCTGGCATGGGATAAGGAGTTCAGAAACAGCCTTCTGGCAAAAAGGTGTATTGAGTATCCGGTACTTTATCTGGAAGCCAATCAGATCGTTTATGGAATTGTAAGCAGCCCGGAACAGACGTATGTGTTAGGGCCGTGCTGTGTCAACGGCGAGATCAGCTCTGCTGCGAAATATCTGCGAAAAGCCCATGGCCTGTCAGAAGGGAGCACGTACGGACTTTTTTATCTGTCGTTGTTCGAGTTTTCAGAGATGGTAATTATGCTTTATGAAATGGAAACAGGGGAGAGCATCAGTTCCAATGAACTCTGGCTGAAGAATTTTTTCAATGATGCACTTGATTTGTCTGTCCGTAAAAAAATACACCATGTATTTTATGCGAATCAGGAAAACGGGACGGTACATAATCCATACAGCCAGGAAAAGAGGGAGCAGGACAGCATTCGTACGGGAAATCCGGAGGCCCTGCAGAAGAGCTTTCAGGAAATTTATGTGGGAAAGATGGGAACGCTTGCCCATAACAGCCTCCGAAATGCCAAAAACCTGAGTATTGTCGTAGTGACACTGGCCATTCGTTCTGCTATAGAGGGAGGCGTTCTTCCGGAGATCGCCTATTCCCTGTCAGATGCCTACATTCAGAGAATCGAAGAAATGACCAATGAAGGGGAGGTGCTGGCTCTCGGACGGCAGGCGGAGATCGAGCTTTGCTGCCTGGTCAGGGATACTGCGGGAGACAAGCAGCAAAATCCGGTCATTTTGAAATGCAAGGAGCTGGTACTGCAGCGTATGCATGCCAAGATATCCATAGGAGAGCTTGCGGAAGAACTGGAGCTGAACGCCAATTATCTGTCACAGCTTTTTGTGAAAGAAGAGGGAATCACGCTCAAAGATTATATAGCCCGTGAAAAAATTCATTTTGCAAAACAGCAGCTCATTTACACAGATGATACATATGAGTCCATTGCCTATTCTTATGCCTTTTTTTCGCAGAGTCATTTTGGCAGGGTGTTTAAAAAATGGACGGGAATGACGCCGGGACAGTACCGGACACGTTATGGAAAAGAGAAAAAGTAAAAATGCACAAAAACAGATGTGCATTTTTGAAATATTTGTAGAAAAAAAGTGAAAAATGAAAAATGTGACATGGCACTGAAATTTATGATATATTTTAGTGCCATTTCTTTTTATACTTTTTTTACATTTTAAGGCAGAATAACGAAAAAGAAAAGAGAGGAAATGACGTATGTATGTAAAAGGTGTAAATCTGGGAAACTGGCTTGTTCTGGAAAAATGGATGAGCCCGGCATTATTTGAGGGGACCACGGCTGAAGACGAATACTATCTGCCCGGACAATTGTCCCCGGAGGTGTATGAGGCACGTATCAGGATCCATCGCAGTGAATACATAACAGAGCGTGATTTTGCATGTATCAGGCGGATGGGGCTGAATACGGTGCGTATTCCTGTGCCGTACTTTGTCTTTGGAGACCGTAAGCCCTTTATCGGATGTATTGAGGAGCTGGACAAGGCTTTTGCATGGGCGGAAAAGTATGAGCTGAAGATCCTGATCGATCTGCATACGGCACCCCTTAGCCAGAATGGATTTGACAATGGCGGAATCTGCGGTGTCTGCAAATGGAGCCAGACTCCGGAAGAAGTAGAGTTTGTCCTGGATGTTCTGGAAAAGCTGGCAAAGCGCTACGGAAAACGGGAAGGACTGTTTGGAATTACTCCGATCAATGAGCCCATTACGGAAGAAATGTGGAACATGATGAATGTACCGCAGCGGTATCCGGCCGTGGATCAGGAGATGGCAAAAGGAAGTGCGCCTAACACCCTGGAATTTCTGCAGGATTTTTATAACAGGGCTTATGACCGCATCCGGCCGAATATCGCAGAGGATCAATATGTGGTATTCCATGATGGATTCCAACTGAAAGCATGGAAGGAATTCCTTACACAGCCGCGTTTTCATCATGTGATGCTGGATACCCATCAGTATCTGATGGTAGCGGAAGCCATGGGATGTAAGCAGACGCTGAACGGATATATTGAATACATTCAGGAAAACTATGCAAAACAGATCGCAGAGGTAGAGGAATATGTTCCGGTAGTCTGCGGAGAATGGTGTCTCTTTAATTCTTACGCTGTCGGAGTTGATACCAGAGGCGGACAGACCGTGCTGAACGGTATGGATTTTTCGGAGAATACACCGGCTATGTCGGAAGAGGCCCGGCAGCATTTGTATCAGCAGCTTGCCAATGCGCAGCTTGCTGCATGGCGGGAAGGAGCCGGATATTTCTACTGGAGCTACAAATTGCTTCTGGATACGGTTAATGAGCCTCATTGGTTTGGATGGGACAGTTGGGACCTGGGCAAGTGCGTTGACCTGGGCTGGTTCCCGATCGGAGGCTGACAGGCAGCAGGCCCGGCAGCCAGCGTGTACAAAATGTTGATACTTAGGAAAAGGAGATTATTTTATGAGCGGTAATGAAAAAATACAGAATCCAAATGCAAAATTATCATTTATAGAACGATTGGCATATGGTTTGGGGGACTATTCGGGAAATCTGATCTATTCCTCGATTTCCTCCTTCTTACTGGTGTATTATGTGAGCGTCCTGGGCGTTGATGCTGCCGTAGCAGCATCGATCATGGCAGTTTCCAAGATTTTTGACGGAGTATCGGATCTGATCATGGGACGTATTGTGGATAAGACCCACAGCAAATGGGGAAAAGCGCGTCCGTGGATCCTTCGGATGTGTATCCCTCTGGCTGTATGTACGGTGCTGATGTTCACGGTTCCGTCCGCTCTGGCAGGAAAGGTTCAGATTGCCTATATGTTTTTGACGTATAACCTGGTTTCGACGGTATTTTATACAGGTTTAAATGTGCCGTACGCAACCCTGCAGGGATTGATGACTACAGATCAGTATGAAAGAGGCCTGCTTGGAAACTTCCGTATGCTTCTTGCAACTGCGGGTACAATGACCGTGAATACCTTTGTAATGAAGCTCTGTACATTTTTCGGCGGCGGCGATTCCAACAGCCAGAGGGGATGGACGTTAACCTTTATCGTCCTTGCGGTTGTGTTTGTGCTTCTGAATCTGGTTACATTTTTCTTCTGTCAGGAACGTGTTACAGACGGAACTGTTTCTGAGAATGGAAAAGCAGGTAAGGGCCCGTCCGTTGTGGAATGCCTGAAGAGCCTTGTGGTAAATAAATACTGGATTTTAATGGTAATCTTCCTGTTTTGTCTGTATTTCATGATGTCCACCTTCTTTGGAAGCGCCTATTATTTTGCGCAGTATGTATTAGGCGATGAGACCGTATTTGCAGCGACCTCTAATGCGTTGTCCATGGCGCAGATCGTGATGATGTTTATCACTCCGTTTATTATGAAGAAAATCGGAAAGCGCTATACAGCAATGATTGGCATGGCAGCAGCTTCCGTGGCATTTGTTCTGACTGCCGTGGTTGGAAGTAATGTGAATCTAGTGATTGCATGCAATATCCTGAAGGGAGCTGCCTTCGGATGCGGAGCAGCGACCATGTTCGGCCTGCTTCAGGATGCCATTACCTATGGTTCCTGGCTGACCGGCGTGCAGGCTATGGGTATGGGAAATGCCGCTTCCTCCTTCTGTATGAAGGTTGGTTCCGGAATTGGAACGGCTGCACTTGGATGGATATTAGCAGCAGGAAACTTTAATGCCGATCCTACCAGTGCCTCTGCCATTGCATCTATTAACGTATCCTGTATCTGGGTACCGCTTGCCACCTGTGTGATCGGTGTTGTATGTATGCTGTTTTTTGACCTGGATAAGTATTATGAGAAAGCAGTCGCAGACCTTGCCGAAGGAAAGTGGAAGGGAAGCAGATAGTCGTCTTATCAGACAGTGATTAAGAAGAAAGATGCCGCTGAATTTGCTGTAAGCAGATACACGGCATCTTTCTTCTGTAAATAGGGATGTCTTATAAATAGGAAAATATTGTATTAAATTTAATACAATTTCAAAGAAACGCCTACTGGACAATTTTCGACAAGAGGATTATAGTTAAAGTGTATAATAAAATAACATTTGTTGGTTTTGAACCAGCCTTTACAAGTTCCGCGAGGATTAATAGAGAAACCGGTGTGAGTCCGGTACGATCCCGTCACTGTAATTGGGAGTTTCAAGGCAGAAAAGTCACTGGGCTTTGTTGCAAAGTAAGCCTGGGAAGGCGCCTTGGAGCGATGATCTTAAGTCAGGAGAACTGCTTGTAAATGATTTTCGGTATGATTCTTACGGTAGATAGGAAGCATCTTTTCTTGTTGTTCAATTTTTGCGTCCGTATGAAAGTACGGGCGCATTTTTTATGATATAGGAAAGTTCTCACTTTCCTATATCATAAAAAAGCACTTCGTGCAATGATGCGCACTCGCACGAGAGGAAAATATTGCTTTGCAATCGTGCTCGGCGCGGCAAAAATGTGCTTCTTTGGAAGAAATGGAAACCGCGAAGATGTGCGAAGCACATTTTTGTTATACAGGGAATTCCCTGTATAATATTTTCCAAAAAAGCATGGAGGCTTTGGGAAAAGGCAGCAGGCTTGGCGAAAAAATCAGAGGAATGTAGGAAGGAGTTAAAAGTGACTAAAAAACAAATTGGGAAACGGTTTCTCCAGATTCTGATCGTGTTGTTTGGAATCAGCTTCTTTACTTTTGGGCTGACCTATCTGTCACCTGGTGATCCTGCAGAGATCATGCTGACAGAGTGCGGCAACCTGCCTACCCCGGAGCTGTTGGAGCAGACAAGACATGAGCTGGGTCTGGACAAACCGTTTCTGGTTCAGTACGGAACCTGGCTTGGAGGCGTACTGACCGGTGACATGGGAATGTCGTATTCCATGAAAGTGCCTGTTGTGGAAAAACTGGTATCCGCATTCTGGCCGACGCTTCAAATGTCCCTGCTTGCGCTTCTGATCATGGTTGTGCTTTCCATTCCATTGGGAATCGTAGCTGCGGTCTATCAGAACAAATGGCCTGACTACTTTGTACGCGGAATTACTTTCATCGGAGTATCCGTTCCGAGCTTTTGGCTGGGCTTGATCCTTCTCAGCATTTTCGGCGTTCAGCTTCGCTGGGTAAATGTGGCAGGAGGAAGTACGGATCTGAAGGCAATGATCCTGCCGTCTGTAACGCTTGCCCTTGCCATGTCTGCAAAATACACCAGACAGGTGCGAAGCGCCGTATTGGAGGAGCTGCGCCAGGATTATGTAACAGGAGCACGTATGAGAGGTATCAAAGAAAACGTCATTTTATGGCGTCATGTGCTTCCGAATGTGATGCTTCCGATTGTAACACTTCTTGGACTGTCTCTGGGAAGCCTTCTGGGAGGAACCGCAGTTGTGGAAATTATCTACAACTGGCCCGGTATGGGAAGCATGGCTGTAAAGGCAATCTCATGCCGTGACTATCCTCTGGTTCAGGGATACGTATTATGGATCGCCATTCTGTACATGTGCATAAACCTGATTGTTGACCTGTCATATAATTATCTGGATCCAAGATTAAAGGAGGAACGTTGATTTGAAGGTATTAAAATTCTTTAAAGAGAATAAGCAGTTTACTCTTTTCTTTATCTTGGCGATGATGATCGTTGGAGTTGCCGTATTTGCACCGTGGATTGCACCGAAGGATCCCTATGAAGCAGTCATGCTGGATTCCCTGAAGGCACCGGGACAGGACGGTTATATCTGCGGTACGGATAAACTGGGCAGGGATATTCTGTCAAGAGTTATTTTCGGAACGAGAACCTCCCTTGTTATGACATTGATCCTGGTAGCTGTAATCTTTGTAGTAGGTACCTTCCTTGGTGTTCTGGCCGGATACTTCGGGGGAATCGTGGATACGATCATCATGCGTATTGCAGATATGATGATTTCTTTCCCTGGTCTTGTACTTGCCATTGCCATTGCAGGTATGCTGGGACCAAACATCGTGAATGCGGTAATCGCAATTTCAGCAGTAAGCTGGACCAAATATGCACGTCTTTCCCGAAGCATGGTGCTGAAGATCCGAAAGAACCTGTACATAGAGGCTGCCATCGTAAATGGTACAAAAACAGCCAAGATTTTGTGGAAACACATTCTTCCCAATATGATCACGCAGATGATCGTTACGGCAGCAGCAGATATCGGAACCATGATGCTGGAGCTGGCATCCCTGTCCTTCCTGGGATTTGGTGCAACCGCACCGACACCGGAATGGGGGCTGATGCTGAACGAAGGAAGAACCTATATGGCAAAAGCCCCGTGGCTGATGATCTATCCCGGTATTGCCATTGTAATCGTAGTCATTGTCTTTAATATGCTTGGCGACAGCATCCGCGATGTCCTCGACCCAAGACAGGAATAGGGACAAAAAATTTCAGAAAAATAGGAGAAAACAGAATGAAGAAGAATTGGTTAAAAAGAGCACTGGGAATTTCCCTGACCCTTGCAATGAGCCTTACCATGCTGCCGGCAGTACCCGTTGCAGCAGCAGATAAAGAGATCACCATCGGTGTTACCAGCTTTGCAGATACTCTGGAGCCTACGGAACAGTACTTTAGCTGGGTGGTATCCCGTTATGCAGTTGGGGAATGTCTTACGAAATTTGATGAAGAAGGAAATATTGCACCATGTCTTGCTGAAAGCTGGGAAGGCAGCGAGGACGGCCTGACCTGGACTTTTAAGATCCGTGAAGGCGTAAAATTCTCCAACGGAAACGACATGACCGTAGAAGCAGTAAAATCCGCTCTGGAACGTGTCATTGAAAAAAGCGACCGTGTTCCGGAATTCTTTGACCTGGACAACATGGAAGTAGACGGACAGAACCTGATCTTCCACCTGAAAAGAGCAAATGCAAACATGGCCGGAAGCCTTGCAGACCCGCTGTTCCTGATCGTGGATACAAGCGTGGATGATTCTACCTTTGCAATGGAGGGGCCGATCTGTACAGGGCCTTACGCAGTAGAATCCTTCAGCCCGACAGATGCCTGTGTGGTTGTAAGAAATGAATATTACTGGGACGGCGAAGTGCCGCTTGACCGTGTAACCCTGAAATGTATTGATGACCAGACTACCCGTTCCATGGCACTCCAGACCGGTGAAATCGATATTGCCTATAACCTGAAAACAGAGAACCTGATCGAATTTGAAGGAAATGACCAGTACACCATCCAGGATCTGCAGTCCCTGCGTTCCACCTATGCATTTATGAACCAGAACGGCGCTCTCGGTGATCTTGCACTTCGTCAGGCACTTCTTCGCGGCCTGAACAAAGAAGTATACTGTGCAAACCTTCTGGAAGGCGGCGCAACACCGGGAAAAGCTCCGGTACCTCCGACACTGGACTTCGGCTTTGATGAGCTGAACGATGAAAATTCTTACGATCCGGAAGGCGCAATGGCCATCCTGGAGGAAGCAGGCTATGTAGACAAAGACGGAGACGGATTTGTAGAGACTCCGGACGGAGAAAAGCTGGAACTGAATTTCGTGATCTATACAAGCCGTGCGGAGCTTGGCGTTTATGCACAGGCAGCACAGGCTGACTTAAAGAATATCGGCATTAATGTAAACCTTAACACCGTAAGCTATGAAACTCTTCTGGATATGAGAGATTCCGGCCAGTATGACCTTCTGATCTGGAACGTACTTGTTGCCAACACCGGTGACCCGGAAAACTATTTAAGAGAGAACTGGTACAGCACCTCTGCAAACAATACTGCAGGCTATAACAATCCGGAAGTAGATAAGCTTCTGGACGAGCTGGCTGCTACCTTTGACACAGATGCAAGAAAAGACCTGGTAATGCAGATCGAGCAGCACATCATGGATGATGCGGCAACCGTATTCTTCGGATACGAAACAACCTATCTGTTCTCCAGCAACCGCGTCACAGGCGTAAAGATGTACCCGATGGATTACTACTGGCTGACAAAGGACATTGCACTGGCAGAATAAAACATCCTGCAGCCGCAGGCCGGAATCAGACCTTCTGGTTCCGCCTGCCGCCTGCACATGAACAATAAGGAGCAAAATTATGCTGGAAATAAAAGATTTGGCTGTTCAGTACGGGAAACAGGCACCGACCATTGAACATTTCAACCTTTCCATGAAGAAAGGGGAGATCATCAGCGTGGTAGGCGAGAGCGGAAGCGGCAAAACAACCGTAATCCGTGCTGTCCTGGGGGCACTGGCCGGAGCGGGAAGGGTGACTTCCGGAGATATCCTGTTTCAGGGAAAATCCCTGCTGAACAACTCCAGGGACGAATGGAGAAAGCTGCGCGGGACAAAAATGTCCATGATTTTCCAGGATTGCGGCGGTACGCTGAATCCCATCCGGAAAATCGGAAGCCAGTATGTGGAATACATCTGCACCCACAGAAAAATGTCCAAAGACGAGGCCTGGAAGCTGGGAGTCACAATGCTTGAGAAAATGCGTCTTCCGGATGCGGAAAATATTATGAAGAGTTATCCGCATCAGCTTAGCGGCGGTATGCGCCAGCGTGTCGGCATTGCCATGGCAATGACCTTCAGCCCGGAGCTTCTGCTGGCTGACGAGCCTACCAGCGCCCTGGACGTTACAACACAGGCGCAGATCGTGCGTCAGATGATGGAGCTTCGGGATTCCTTCGGAACGAGCATCATCATCGTTACTCATAACCTGGGCGTAGCAGCTTACATGGCTGACCAGCTCATTGTTATGAAAAACGGTAAAGTGGTGGATCAGGGAACCCGTGATGAGGTTATGAGCCATCCGACCAATGATTATACAAAGAAACTGCTGGAAGCAGTTCCGGAAATGGAGGGACGGCGTTTTGTTTCATGAATCTGATATTGTAATGAAAGCAAATCATATTGTCAAACAGTTCCCGGCCTCCGGCGGAAGAACGCTGACAGCATGCAATGATATCAATTTAAATGTATATAAGGGAAAAACCCTTGGAATCGTAGGGGAAAGCGGATGCGGCAAATCCACCTTTGTCCGCATGGTCATCTCTATGGACAAGCCCACCAGCGGCGAGATCCTGTACCATGATAAGGATATTGCAAAGCTTTCCAAGCAGGAAACCTGGCTGAACCGTCAGAACATGCAGATGGTTTTTCAGGACCCCCTGGCATCCTTCAACCCAAAGATGAAGATCGTGGACATCCTGACAGAGCCGCTTTTGAATTACAAAAAGATCAAAAAGAGCGAAAAAGAGGCAAAGGCAAAAGAGCTTTTGAAAATGGTAGAGCTTCCGGAAGATTTTCTCTACCGTTACCCGCATAACATGAGCGGCGGCCAGAGACAGAGGGTCAGCATTGCAAGAGCCCTTTCCCTGGAACCGGAGATCCTGGTGTGCGACGAGGCAACCTCAGCCCTTGACGTTTCCGTACAGGAATCTGTCATCGAGCTTCTGGTACGTCTTCAGAAGGAAAAGAATATCAGTATGATCTTTATCTGTCATGACCTGGCACTGATCCAGTCCTTTGCGCACCAGATTGCGGTGATGTATCTTGGACACATTGTGGAGGTACTTCCGGGAGAAGAGGTTGCCCATCACTCTATGCATCCTTACACCCAGGCACTTCTCGGGGCACAGTTCTCCATCCATATGGATCAGAACAAA
This sequence comes from Eubacteriales bacterium, assembly GCA_030524545.1. Classification (GTDB taxonomy): domain Bacteria; phylum Bacillota; class Clostridia; order Lachnospirales; family Lachnospiraceae; genus Blautia_A. Next base: position 48,048 of record JAUNGM010000022.1, on the reverse strand, counting down.
AAAATCGAAAGTATTGAAAGCGAGGCCCCAAGCCCGCTGGAAGTACCGACAGGATGTCCGTTCCAGAACCGCTGTGAACACTGTACGGAAAAATGCAAAACCGAAAAGCAGGTTCTGAAGGAAGTGGCGCCGGGCCATGAAGTGGCCTGCTGTTACGTAACAGATCAAAAATAAGAGAGGCAAAACAGAATGAAAATGAAAAGAAATAGAGCGATCAGTTCTCTGCTTCTGATTCTTCTGGTACTGTCTTTGGCAGTTCCGGTTTCTGCCGCGCAGGCGGACGGCTCCGGAGTTTATACCATCGGTGTGGTAGTCTATAATCCTGACAGCCAGGAAATGAATATGTTTATGAATTACTACAAGGACTACCTGGAAGAGGGTTTTCCGGTGAAATTTATTTTCTCCGGCGAAGTATACAGTGCAGAGGAAGAGAATGCATTTATCAGCGCTGTGAAGGAACAGGGTGCGCAGGGAATCATTTCTTTCCTTGGCATGGATGTGGAAAGTACCATGAGTCTCTGCGAAGAGAATGAAATGTACTATGTTCTTGGCTCCAATATCCTTGCCGATGAGGATTATGAGGCAGTAAAAGAGAATCCCTGGTTTTTGGGAACCGTAGGCCCGAAAATGGAAGATGTCTATCAGTCAGGCAGGAATATGGCAGAGCATTTTCTCGGGGCAGAGGCAAAGTCTTTTGTCATCATGACAGGCGGCGCTTCCAAAGGCAACTCCCTGCACGCAGCCAGAGCAGAAGGAATGCTGGATGTGTTTGAGGAGCAGGCAGGCCTTGTGCTTACCGATACTTCCGATAAGCTGGCTGTTTCCGAAGAAAACGTGACGCTGGAGAGCGAGGACGGAACCATTACCGTGACCCTCTGCCCGGATTATACGGAAGGTGGAAAGGGCCTGGAAAATCTGGAAAAGGCTTTTTCTGAAGGCACCTGTGATGTACTGATGAGTGCCTTCCATGCAAGCACCTATCTGGATCAGATTTCCGCACAGGAACAAGCGCAGGGTTCCAACATCATGGTAGGTGCGATCGACAGCTTTACAGAAGCAAACTTTGAGGCCATAAAAGAAGAGGATGCTTTTGGAAATTCCAAGATCGACTATGTGGAAGGCAAGTATGCGTCCATGGCAGGCCCGGCTTTTGCAATGGTTTATAATGCAGTGACCGGACACCCGGAAGCCAACACGGCGGATGGCACTGCCGTACGTCTGTATCAGGGATTCTGGACTGCCAACAGCCGTGAGAGTTTCATTGAACTTTACGGCTATACCACCGGTATCTACGAGAATGCTTATAGCTGCAATGACCTGATGCAGGTGATCAAGGTATTTAGTGAGGAGGCAGCTCCGGAAAAACTGAAGGAGCTGACAGAAGCGTACACGGTTGATGATGTGAAAGAGAGAATATTAGGACAGTAAATATCTGGGAATAAGGGCATCTTAAACTTGACATGGAGTTTATCTTGCCCTTATTCTTTTATAGATAGTGTTTTATGCATAATGTTTTATACATAATGAAATACAGCATACGGGAGGAAAAAAAGTGACAGATAAGAAAAAGGCCGTGGGAATTCTGGTTGTCAGCTTTGGAACAAGCTATCCGGAGACATGCAGAAAGACCATCGAAAAGATCGAGGACGAGATTCGTGCAGCCTGTCCGGAGCATTCCGTATACAGGGCCTGGACCAGTGGAATGATCCGCAGAAAGGTGCTGAAACGGGACGGAATCCGGATCTTCGGCGTGGAAGAAGCATTGGGGCAGATGAAGGCTGATGGCATGGAAGAGGTTATTGTGCAGCCGACCCATGTGATCAATGGAATTGAGAATGAGGAAATGACAAAAGCAGTCATGAAATTCGAAAATCAGTTTCAGAGCATTTCCATCGGGACTCCGCTTTTAACTACACAGAAGGATAATGAAGAGGTGATTAAAGCTGTTTTAGAGGAAATGCAGCCTTCGGATGAGGAACTGCTTATTTTCATGGGACACGGAACAGAGCATCATTCCAATGCGGTTTATGCAGCGCTGAATTTCATATTAAAGGATATGGGGCAAGAGAATGTGTTTATTGCAACGGTAGAAGCTTACCCGTCCGTAGACCATGTTGTAAAAGAGGCTGCCAAAAGAAACAGGAAGAAAGTCCGGCTTGCTCCCTTCATGCTCGTGGCCGGGGATCATGCAAACAATGACCTGGCCGGAGAGGATGAGGATTCCTGGAAGAGCATCCTGGAAAAAGAGGGCTATGAAGTGTCCTGTGATCTGAAGGGGCTGGGAGAATACCCGGGAATCCGTGCGGTTTATATGGAGCATCTGCAGGAAGCGATGAAGCAGCTATCAGTAACAAAATGAGGATTTTTGACAGAAACGCAGTTTTTGCGGCAGCTTGAAATCCAAAGGGCTTTATGGTAGCATAAAAGCATAATAGGTTTCAAATCATCAAGTAGTAAACTCTTCAGCCGTAATGTTCGAATACTTGTGGCGGGAAAGGAGTGCGGAGATAGTATGGGTGTTTATTTGAATAATACAAGCGCATATGGCTTGTTCCGCAGAGATTACGCATCTGCCTATTTTGTGGATAAGACGAGTATACTTGCTGAACTTGTACTGCTCGTAGAGATGGAAGAAAATGAGATTGAGGAATCCGGCCCGAACCAGGGGAAAGGGCAAAAGTATGTAGCCATTACCAGGCCTCGCCGCTTTGGTAAAACGGTTATGGCGAATATGATCGTGTCTTATTTTGGAAAAGGAGTAGACAGCAGCAGGCTGTTCCGTAATCTGAAAGTGTCTGAGTATGACTGGTATGAGGAACATTTGAACCGGCATAATGTGATTCGCATTGTATTTAATGAAATGCCAAAAAACTGCAAGTCCTATGACCAATATATTGCAAGATATGAAAAGGGGCTGATCACGGATCTGCGGAAGGCCTATCCTGATGCTGAAATAGAAAACGAGGATGCTGTGTGGGATGCACTGACAAAAGTGTACGAATACTGTAACGGTGAGAAGTTTATCTTTGTGCTTGATGAATGGGATTATATTTACCATCAGGATTTTGTTACGGACGAAGATAAAAAAGCATTTACCAGATTCCTCAGTAATCTTCTGAAAGATAAAGCTTATGTGGAAATGGCCTACATGACGGGAATCCTGCCGATCGCGAAATATTCCAGCGGATCAGAACTGAATATGTTCTTTGAGTATTCTATGGCTACGCGAGTGAAATATAGTGAATACTTTGGGTTTACGGATGAGGAAGTTGATGTTTTATATCAGAAGTACCTTAAGGAAAAAGGTGAGCCGAAGGTGACCCGTGAGGGTCTGGAATTGTGGTATGACGGCTATCAGACAGCAGGAGGAAAGAAATTGTATAATCCGAGGTCTGTGGTGGGCGCATTGAGCGATGATCAGCTTGGCAGCTACTGGACGAGTGCGGGACCGTATGATGAGATATTCTATTATATAGGGGCAAATACGGATGCTGTGAAAAATGATGTGGCCTTGATGGTGGCTGACAATCCTGTTCCGGCAAAGGTACAGGAGTATGCGGCCACTTCAATGGAGCTTAAGACAAGGGATGAGATTTTTTCCGCAATGGTGGTTTATGGCTTTCTCAATTATGATAATGGGTATGTTTCCATTCCAAATAAGGAGCTGATGGACAAATTTGCAGAGGTGGTTCAGCGGGAACCCTCCCTTGGAAATGTTTATAAGCTCACAAAGGAATCGGGCAGGATGCTTGCGGCGACAAAGGCCGGAGATACAAAAACTATGACGGAACTTCTGGAATATGCCCATAACACGCACAGCCCTTTGCAGACATACAGCGACGAAGCGGAACTGGCTTCGATCATAAGATGGGTATATCTGAAAGCGCTGGATTCCTACCGGATTGAACGGGAGGATAAAGCGGGTGTTGGGTATGTGGATTTTATTTTTTATCCATTTGTAAAGAGCGATGATGCCATCATCATAGAGCTGAAGGTAAACCATACAGCGGATGAGGCAATCAGGCAGATCAGGGATCGTCGGTACGCACTCCGCTTTGAAGGAAAGTTTGGAGAGAACCCGGAGTATACAGGACGCATCCTTGCAGTTGGTATTGCCTATCGTAAGGATGATGCGAATAAACGACATGAATGTAAGGTTGAAGTGCTGCGTGAGAGATTGCAGTAGTATAGATAGTAGTTGTATAAAACGCTGCCTGCTGGCGGACTGTGAAAGAATTTTCCATGGTTTGCTTGCAGGCGGCGTTTTGTGTTGACTGGTTATTTAGGCTTTTGAACTAAACGATATCCTATCCGGTGGATTTAGAATCGTTAAGGGGCTTTTCAGGAACTGTTAAGATATAGGGACGATAATAGAAGCATCAAGAATAAAACATTCCTGAAATACAAAACGAAAGGAACAGAAGAATATGAAAGGATTATTAAAAAAAGGCATGGTAGCAGGCGTTGTGGGTGTGATGGCACTTTCTATGGCGGCATGCGGAAATTCTGGAACCGAAAAGAAGACGGGGCAGACAACGACCCAGGCAGAAACCCAGGAGAAGAATACAACTACTAAGAAAACAGAAAACAAGGAAAAGAATACGACTACTAAAAAAGATGAGAATAAGGGAACTGCTGCCGATACGAACAGCACTAAAACAGACAGCACTAAAACGAACAGCACCACTAAGAATCAGAAAACGGCAGGCACGAAAGGTGTAAGTAAAGAGAATAGCCAGGATAAGACGAATAACAAAAGCAGTTCTTCTGGCGCAAGTAAATCAACCGGAAATACGAAACAAAGCAATTAAAGGGATTGCGGGCTGTATGGGATCAAAACATGCAGCCCGCGTGTTGAAATGTTGCAGAAAACTAGATTTGTTTAGAACTCTTTCAGGATTTGTTAAGAAATGTACAGCATAATACATTAACAGGAAAAGGAAAGCATCTCATCATGATAAAGGAGGATTTTAATTATGTTGAAACAAAATTACGAAAACGTACCTGAAAACCAGAATGGAACACACAGAAAAAATACCGGTTTTTGCCTGCTTCTTGCCGGAGGGGTAATGGCAGGGATACTGGCAGGAATGTATATGGGAAATGGACAGTCCCAGGGTGGACAGGCTGTGAATGCCGCGGTTCAGACGAAGGCCGGTAGTGAGGTGAAATTGGTGAGCAGTAAAAAGAAGTCTGATTCAGCAGAGAAAGGGAATCTGGATGTATCTGACATTGTGGAATCTGCAATGCCTTCTGTCGTTTCTATTACTACAAAGACGGTACAGGAGATCCAGGATTATTGCGGGATGTATCCATTTGGCGGCAGTTCCTCAACCCAGAAGGAAGTAGAGGGCAGCGGTTCCGGATTTATTGTTGGAAAAAATGATTCAGAGCTTTTGCTTGTAACGAATAATCATGTGATTGAAAATGTGGATACCGTGTCTGTTACCTTTGTGGATGACAGTTCTTATGAGGCGCAGGTAAAAGGCACGGATACGGACAGTGACCTGGCTGTTGTTGCCGTAAAGCTGGACAGCATTTCAAAAGATACACAGAATAAAATATCCGTTGCCGTGATGGGAGATGCTGACAGCATAAAAATAGGAGAGCAGGTAGTAGCGATTGGTAATGCCCTTGGTTACGGCCAGTCCGTAACAACCGGCATTGTAAGTGCGAACAACCGTACATTATCCCAAAACAGCAAATCTGACGGGGGCAGCGGGGAAAAAGAAGCAGTAAAACTGATCCAGACGGATGCGGCAATTAATCCGGGCAACAGCGGCGGGCCGCTTCTGAATATGAACGGAGAAGTGATTGGCATTAATTCTGTGAAGCTTGCATCATCAGGAATTGAAGGGATGGGATATGCCATTAAAATTACGGACGTAGCGGATAAGCTGAGCAGCCTGATGAATGAAACTACCCGGGAGAAGGTAAAAAGCGGGCAGCAGGGATCCCTTGGCATCAAAGCCGCATCAGTGGATACAAGCGCAATGCAGATGTATGGAATACCGGAAGGGGTTTTTGTATCTGAGGTAACCGATGGCGGAGCAGCCGATCAGGCAGGTATGGAGAATGGCGGTGTATGCGTTCAATTGTTTGAAAGAATGATTGAGCGCATTTTTCTTAAAGTCCTATAGCAGATTTATAAAATGCAGGAAGCAGCCTTTAGAATTATTAAGAATTTCTTTTAGGAATTCTTAAGATTTGAAGGTAATAATAGAAACAGCAACAGGACTGTGTCCGGCTGGTGGATAGAAGAAACGGAACAGAAATTAGGAAATACGAAAGGATGATGCATGATGAGTTGGAAAATCGAATGGAAGAAAGTGATATCGGCAGGGCTTTTGCTGCTTTGTATGGCAGTCTTTGCGGTTCTTCTTAAAGCATATCTGGAAGGGAAATTTCATTCCGTGGATACACTGCAGAGTTATGTAGCCGGATTTGGAATCCTTGCCCCGATCATACTGACCGTAATCCAGGCAGCCCAGGTAGTCATTCCTATACTTCCCGGATTCTTCGGCTGTATTGTAGGCGCCGTATTATTCGGGGCTATGGGAGGATTCTGGTGCAACTACATCGGAATTTCGGCAGGCTCTGTCATTGCATTCTGGCTGGCAAGAAGATATGGAGCAAGGCTGGTGGAAAACATGTTTCCGGGAGCGCGGTACGAGAAATGGTCGTTATGGGCGGGAAAGAGCCGGTTTTACAGTGTGATTCTGTTCCTGGGCATGGTATTGCCGCTGTTTCCGGATGACTTTTTCTGCTATTTTTCCGGTTTGACAAAGATGACTGCGAAGAAATTTACGGGAATCATCATTGTGGGAAAACCGTGGTGCATTTTGGCATACAGCTTAATTTTTGCAGGGATTATTTAACAAATGGGAGGTGCGATATGGAAGAAAATAAAAAGGTGCTGGGATATTACGATTATACAGTCATTCTGACTTATATCGGGATGTTGGTTGGATTTACCGGGATCACTTGTGTCATGGAGGGCAGATTCCGGCAGGCAATGCTCTGTCTGATGGCGGCAGGGATTTGTGACATGCTGGACGGAACCGTTGCTGCAACGAAGGAAAGGACGAAAAGAGAGAAACGCTTCGGTGTCCAGATCGACTCATTGAGTGACCTGATCTGTTTTGGGGCTTTGCCGGCACTGTTCGTATATGAGATCAATGGAAAAAGCTATCCGGCATTTCTTGCCGCCGGTTTTTATATCTTGTGCGCCCTGGTCAGGCTGGCGTATTTCAATGTGATGGAGGAGGAAAGGCAGAACCGGGAGGACGGGTGCAGAAAATTGTACCTGGGGCTTCCGGTAACGACGATTGCCTTAATTTTGCCTACATGCTATGTGATACAGCGGAGAGGGACAGCAGGGAGCGCAGGCAGCTACATAGCGGTGCTTTTTGTGACAGCAGCCGCATTTCTGCTGCCGTTTCGGATAAAGAAGCCGTATCTGGCAGGAAAGGTAGGGATTACCATTGCCGGAGCGGTGGAATTTATAATCATACTGACAGGAACTGTGCTGGATGTATAACGACAACCGTTCAGGCAGTATTCGGTAAGGGTACAAAACAAAAGTATGAGAAAAGAAAACAGGAGGGACTGCATATGGAAAAATCAAATATTTTGCTGATCGAGGATGATGCGGATATCAGGGAAGGGGTGCGTATCTTGCTGGAAAGTGAAAATTTTTCGGTTACGGAGGCAGAAAACGGAATTTCCGGATTGAAGCTTCTCACAGAAGAAACAGATCTTGTGATCCTGGATGTGATGATGCCCGGCATATCGGGGCTGAAAACCTGTGAGGAAATACGGAAGGTTTCTTATGTGCCGGTCTTGTTTCTGACTGCCAAAAGCCAGGAGTCTGACAAGCTGATCGGGCTTATGGCCGGTGGGGATGATTATCTGCCGAAGCCCTTTTCTTATTCGGAGCTTTTGGGAAGAGTGAAAGCCCTGCTCCGCCGTTATCAGGTGTACAGGGGAAAGACGGAGACTCATAGAGAAACGGAAAAATATCTGGAACAGGCCGGTATCCGGATCAGCGAAAATTTTAATGAGGTCTATGTAGACGGGCTGGAAAAGGAGCTTTCCGATATTGAATACAACATTCTTTTATTGCTGATGCGGCATCCGAAGAAAATCTTTTCCGCCCAGAACCTGTATGAAAGTATTTGGAATGAACCCTATTTTTATTCATGCAACAGCACCGTCATGGTGCATATCCGAAAGCTCAGGGTAAAGATTGAAAAAGACCCGCAGAAACCGGAATATATCAAAACGGTTTGGGGAAAGGGGTATAAGTTTGAGACGAGATACGAATAAAAGGAGTTCCATCTATCTGCGGCTGTTGAAACTGCTTGTAGCTGCCTTCCTGATTTCCGGGGCGGTATTTACTTTGCTGTATGGAATGGGAGAATGTCTGGTTGATGATTATTATTCCAACTCTGATTATATAGAGAAAAAAAATGAGAAATATATTGGAAAGCTGCAGGAATATGTGCGGAAAAACCGATTGTCCACAGAAAATGCTGAGGAATTGACGGAGTGGGTGAAGAAACAGAGGGTTCTGTCCGTTCAGGTTTATAAAAACAATCATCTGACCTACGATTCGGATTATCCAGACCAGGAGTGGGGAGCTTCCTCGGAACAGGGGTATTATGAATGGGAGAGCTGTTATGAAGTGCAGTTTGCCGACGGTGCTGCCGATATCGTCATATCCGGCAAGTACTACTTCCAGTTCTATACCTTTGCGATGGTTGCAGAGCTTCTGCTGTCCTTTATCCTGTTCCTGGGAATTGTGATGATGGGAATACGCAGGTCTATGGAATATATCCGGAAACTCAGCAGTGAGATAGAGATTCTGGAAGGGGGAAATCTGGAATATGAGATCACTGTTTCCGGAAATGATGAACTGGCGCAGTTGGCAGAATGCCTGGATAATATGAGATGTTCCTTCCGCGACCAGGTGGAAAAGGAGAATTATCTGGTACGGGCGAACCAGAAGATGATCACAAATATGTCCCATGACCTGCGTACACCTCTTACGTCCATTATGATCTATACGGAAATCTTAAAAACAAAAAGATATAAGGACGAAAACCAGATGCAGGAATATCTTGATAAGATTGACCGGAAAACCCACCGGATGAAGCAATTATCAGACCGGATCTTTGAATATTCTCTGGTGACCAGTGAGCCGGATATAGAATTGGAAAAACCGGAATTATTTCAAACCGTATTTTATGACCTTCTGTCTGAGACCTGCGCTTATTTGGAGCAGAGGGGGTTCCGGATTGTTCTGGAGTTTCAGTGGGAAGAGCGGAAAATCCGGATAAATCCGGATTATCTTGTCCGGATACTGGATAATATCACCTCAAACATCATCAAATATGCGGAGGCTTCCATCCCGGTGAAGGTATGTTCGGTGTATACAAAAGAAGAGGCGGGGATTTCCTTTGAAAATACATGCAGGCCATTGGAACGAAAAGAAGACAGTACCGGGATCGGCATCCGAAATATGAAGAATATGATGGATAAAATGAACGGCCGCTGCAAAGTTGAGGAAAACGGGCCGCTGTTTAAGATTATTCTGCTGTTCCCGGGAAGGCAGGAGAATATGCCGCGGCAGCTTTTGAAAAAGATATAGGGGATGTACAGGCTGATGCCGGGACAGTATGTTTTGATAGAGTTTAACGGAGGATAATAAAATGATAGAGGACATCGGACAGGCATTTCTGGGAATCTGGGTACATAAGATGCGCTCCTTCCTCACGATGCTTGGCATCATTATCGGAATCGCATCTATTATTGCAATCGTATCAACGATAAAAGGAACAAGTGAGCAGATCAAGGAAGAGCTGCTTGGTTCCGGGAAAAATACGGTTGACGTGAAGCTGAATGACGGTGACTCGGAATATGATCCCTCCGTTTCTGACAGCAGTAAGAAAACGCCGATTCTGACAGAAGAGATTAAGGAGAAGGTAAGAGAACTGGAAACTGTAAAGGATGCTACTTTTCTTTACAGCAGAAGCGTTGGGAATGGGATTTATTACAGAAATACCGGCTTAAGCGGCGGACAGATTTACGGCGTGGACAGCCATTACCTGAATACCTGCGGATACATTATGCAGATGGGCCGGGGCTTTGTCCCGCAGGATTTTGAGAACTACAGAAAAGTTGCGCTTGTTGACAAGGACGCTGCCGTTACGCTGTTCGGAAATGATCATTCGATAGGGCAGACGGTTGAAATCAGCGGGGAACCTTTTATTGTTGTAGGGATTTATACGGACAGCAAACCCTATATACCTCCGATCAACTCCATTGACGACTATAATAACTACTACCAGAACAGGGTAGGGACTGTTTTGGTTCCGAATACATGCTGGCCGATGATCTGCAGGTTTGATGAACCGCCGAATGCGGTCATTCAGGCTGTGAACGCTGACGCTATGAGCGATGCCGGGCATGATGCGGAAAAAATTCTGAATGAAGCGATCCCGAATAAAGAAAGCAGTCTGAAATACAAGGCTGTTGATATTCTGGAACAGGTAAAAAAACAGCAGGAACTCAGTGAACATACCAACCGCCAGTTGGTCTGGATCGCCAGCATAGCCCTGCTTGTGGGAGGTATCGGAGTGATGAATATCATGCTGGTTTCCGTGACGGAAAGAACAAGTGAAATCGGTTTAAAAAAGGCAATCGGTGCCAGAAAAAGCAAGATCATGATGCAGTTTCTGACAGAGGCGGCAGTGCTTACCAGCCTGGGAGGAATTCTTGGCGTTGCAGCAGGAATAGGGCTGGCACAGGCCATCTCCCGAATTGCCGGGATACCGGTCGCAGTCAGTGTTCCGGCGGTGATCGGCTCCGTATTCTTTTCCATGGTGATCGGAATTATTTTTGGCTTTCTGCCGTCGGTGAAAGCGGCCAATTTGAATCCGATCGATGCACTGAGAAGAGAATAGCCGGTGTGAGGGTCAAGAGGAGAACTTATCAATGAAGAGAGATTACCTATGAAGAGATATGTATTGGCATTTCTGATTCCGGTCAGCGTGGTGACTCTTGGGTTTGCCCTTTCCGGAGTTTATCCGTTTGGCAGCCGTTCCGCCCTGATCGTGGACGGGGTCCATCAGTATATGGCCTTTTATGAGGAATTTGCAAAAATGATTCGTTCCAGTAAGGGGCTTTTATATTCCAATCATGCATTGGGGTATAATTTTTTTAACTTATTTGCCTATTACCTTGCAAGCCCGTTCAGTCTTCTGGTCTTGCTGCTGAGAAATTTTTTTTATATTAGTGAAGCGCTGACGCTTGTTATAGTGATAAAAATCGGTTTTTGCAGTGTGTCCATGTGCTGGTATTTATCCGGGAAAAAGGTGCCGCCTGCATCCGGAGGCGGAAGAGCCATTGCTGCATGTATACCGGTTGCTGCAGGAACCATGTATGCCTTATCGGATTATGTAATCGGCTATTATACCAATCTGATGTGGCTGGATGCGGTAATCATGCTGCCGGTTCTTGCGTATGCAATAGAGCGCATGGTGAAATGCGGGAAATGGAAAATGTATTCCCTGGTATTGGCTTACTGTATTATTACGAATTACTATACCGGATATATGCTGTGTGTATTTTCGGTTGTATATTTTGTAAGTCTGATCATCAGAGAAGGAAGAAAAAATGAGACAGGACGGGGAATTGTGCGGTTTGCCGGCGCGTCTTTTTTGGGCGGTGCCCTTTCTTCTGTTATATGGGTTCCAAGTATTTTTGCGCTGGCGCAGACCAGTGCAGGAAAACGCCTGAATCTGGATCTGGCGGGCTTTACCTGCGGAAATATTGCAAAGCAAGCGGCACGGCTTTTTCACTCTTCCACGGCATTTGCATCATCGGGAAAACAGGGGGCGGTAAATCTGTACTGCGGAAGCTGCATATGTCTCTTTTTTCTGCTCTATCTGAGGAACAGATCCATCAGCCGAAAAGCGAAGCTGTCTGGGATATTGCTGCTGGCTTTTTATTTTTTCGGATTCTATTTTCGCCCTTTGAATTTGTTTTTGCATGGCTTTCATAAACCAATAGGAATGCCGAACCGCTTTTCTTTTATCTTTATATTTCTTGTCCTGATTTTCTGTGCGGAAGCAATGCTGGGACTGAAGGAATATTGCGCCAAAGATATTCTGGCCTGTACCGGGCTGGCTGCTGCTCTTGTTTGTCTGGTCAGCGGGCTTTCGGGAAACTGGAAAGTCGGTACTACCTTCGGTTGGATGATCGTATGCTCTCTTTTGGCCCTTTGCTGTTGTATCAAAAGAATCAATCGTTCCTTTTTCGTGATTCTGCTCTCGCTATTTCTTGTGGCAGATGTGGGAAGCCATGCGCTGACAGGGCTTAAGCATGTGGGAACAGCGAACAGAGAGCTTTATCTGGAAAGAAAGAAGGAAATCAAAGGGCTTTTAAAATCCTTTCCGGATGCAGAGAAATTTCGGACAGTCCTCACTTCTCCAAGAATCCGGAATGAGGAACTGCTGTATCAGATCAATGGCATGTCGCAGTATTCTTCTACGAATCAGGCAGATATGCAGGTATTTATCCATAAGATCGGCGGGGACACAGGGAAAAACAGATACCAATATACCGGTACATCAGAAGTGGTGGATATGCTGTTTGGTGTAAAATATTTTGTAGATGACAAAAAGAATGCGGTGAAAAGATTTTACAGGAAGGTGGCTGAGAGCAGAAATTTTATCTTATATGAGAACCACAGAGCCATTTCTCCGGGAAATCCGGCAGAAACACTGATCAAAAACATACGCCTTAAAGGAAGAAATCCATTTGCTGTACATGAGGAAATCCTGTCACGCCTCGGCTGCGGAAGGCTGTACAGTATCAGAAGGGCGGAAGGAACCAGACACACTGCTTCCAAATGGCGCTTCCGGTTTTCCGTACCGCTGAAAGCAGGGGAACATGGCTATTTATGCCTGTTGGGGAAAGAACCGGTTCATGTATGGATCAATGGAAAGGTTCACCATAAGAAATACTCGAATAACAATTTTCTGGATCTGGGTTATGCGGCGAAGGATACGGTTATACAGGTGTATACAGATTCAGAGGCATCTCATCAAAAGGCAATTCTTGGCACTTATCAGGAGCAGGCGCTGGATAGGATCTACAGGAAATTGTGTTCCCGGCAGGTAACGTGAAGAAAACCATTCCATTTCACAAAAAAACATTTCATTTCGCAAAAATACTTGTAGTTTGTTAAAAAATATGCTATCCTATAGAAAATTGAATAAAGAAAACAACAGGTGACGGATATTGTTTGAACATCATCCGATATCCGTTTAAAAGGGAAACAGGTGAGAATCCTGTACGATCTCGTCACTGTATTTAAGGAGTATAAGACAGGTGTCTGCATACACAGTCACTGGGAAACCGGGAAGGCGTCTTATATGATGATCTATAAGCCAGGAAACCTGCCTGCTGTTGGTACGGGAACATGATAGTTCCGGATCACGAGTAATTGATTGTACCGGTCAGGAAGAACATAAACCTGTTTATTTCCTCAACGGTCCTTTTACCCCATGGTGAAAGGATTTTTTTACATCATCTTCTTCATGTTGTCGTACCTTATGAAATCGCTGATGCAGTATTTGAAGATACATCAGAAACACAAAATTTCTCACGAGTTAAGGAGGAGACAAACATGAAGAACAAAGCATTAAGAGCACTGGCACTGGGCCTTTCCGTAACCACCCTTATGATGATGGGAACCGTAGCACCCTATGCAGCAGAGGAAGAAACCGCAGTAGAAGAAACTGCAGAGGGAGAAACAACTGATGAGGCAGCAGAAGAAGGCGCTGATGCAGACCAGGAAGCAGCAGATAATGTAGCAGCTTTGATTGATAATATTTATGTTCAGGAAAGAACAGAGACAACCGATGATGACTGCAAAGCTGCAAAAGAAGCATGGGACGCTCTGACAGATGCACAGAAAGAACTGGTAGAAGGCGAAGAAGCCAGCCCGGATTACTTCGGACTTGACACAGGAGATGCTGCTAATGATGATGCTTTGAACCAGGACGAAATCGGAGAAAATGAACTGTTGGTAGTAAGCTTTGGTACTTCTTATAACGACAGCCGTGTAGAAGACATCAAGGGAATTGAAGATACTTTAAAAGAAGCTTATCCGGATTGGGCTGTAAGAAGGGCATTTACTGCTCAGATTATTATCAACCATGTACAGGCAAGAGACGGGGAAGCAATCGACAATATGCAGCAGGCACTGGATCGTGCAGTAGCAAACGGCGTTAAGAAACTGGTTGTACAGCCGACTCATTTAATGCACGGTGCTGAGTATGATGAAATGGCAGAAGCAATCGAAGGCTACAAGGACAAATTTGAATCCGTTGCCATTGCAGAACCTCTGCTGGGCGAAGTAGGCGATGATGCAACCGTTGTCAATGAAGATAAAGCAGCAGTTGCAGAGGCTGTTACTGCAGAAGCAGTAGCAACCGCCGGTTATGAAAGCGTTGACGCAGCAGCAGAAGACGGTACAGCATTTGTATTTATGGGCCATGGAACTTCCCATACAGCAAAGGTAAGCTACAGCCAGATGCAGACGCAGATGGAAGAGCTTGGCTATAAGAATGTTTTCATTGGTACTGTAGAGGGTGAACCGGAAGATACCGCATGCGAAGCTGTTATTGATAAAGTAACAGAAGCAGGCTACAAGAAAGTAATTCTTCGTCCGCTTATGGTAGTTGCCGGTGACCACGCAAACAATGATATGGCAGGCAGCGAAGAAGATTCCTGGTTAAGCATGTTTAGTGCATCCGGAAACTTTGACAGCGTAGATACCCAGGTTGCCGGACTTGGCAGAATCGATGCAGTGAAACAGCTTTATGTTGACCATGCAAAGGCAGCTATCGATTCTTTAGCAGAATAAGAATCATAAATTTGCAGCAAGATTATTAAGAGATATGACTGCCCGGAATGCTTTAGGCGATTTCCGGGCAGTTTTCATGGAGGAGAAAAAAATGAGAATGAAGCGTTCCCTGGTACTGGCTTTATTTGCAATAAGCACTTCGACGATGCTGGCCGGATACAATTCTGTTCTGGCAGCAGAAACAAAAGAGACGGCTGCAGAGGCACCGGATAAAGAAGACGAAGGCATTGCTTCCAAGAGCAGTGTGTTGGAGGATGGCGTTTACAGTGCAGAGTTTGATACGGACAGCAGCATGTTTCATGTGAATGAAGCAAATGAAGGCCGTGGAATCCTGACTGTAAAAGATGGTGAGATGACCATTCATGTCAGCCTTGTATCCAAGAGTATTACCAGTCTTTTTGCAGGAACTGCAGAGGATGCGCAGAAGGAAGGCGCAGAGCTTCTTGAGCCGACAACTGACAAGGTAACCTATAGTGACGGATGGACAGAAGAGGTTTATGGATTTGATATTCCTGTTCCGACCCTTGATGAAGAATTTGATGTTGCACTCATTGGAAAAAAAGGAAAATGGTATGATCATAAGGTGGTTGTGACGGATCCGCAGGCAGAGAATGCAGCAAGTGAGGGCACGGCAGTTGAAGATTTAAATCTGGAAGACGGCAGCTATACAGTGGAGGTTGCTTTGGAGGGCGGCTCCGGAAAAGCAACCGTGGAGACTCCGGCTGTGGTGAATATTCAGGATCAGAAAGCAACTGCAGAGATTATCTGGAGCAGTTCAAACTATGACTATATGCTGGTGGACGGAGAAAAATATGAACCGGTGAATACAGAAGGAAACTCAGCCTTTGAAATTCCTGTGCCGGGTTTTGACTATCCAATGCCGGTGACAGCCGATACGGTCGCCATGAGCACCCCTCATGAGATTGATTACACATTAACCTTCGATTCCTCAACACTGAAAAAGGCTGAATGATGAAGAAGAAATATTGTGCCGTACTCGCTGCGGCAATGATGCTGGTTTCTCCGCTGTCCTGTGCGTTTTTTGTACAGGCAGCAGAGACGGAAGAACAGGCAGGCGGGTCAGAAAATGCATTAAGCGCGGAGCCTGTGCAGATCGACGGGCTGATTTATGACCACAGCATGGAGCTGGAGTATGCGGATCAGTTTGCCGTAGATTATTATCAAGATGATTATGTGCTGGTGTCCATTACGGACAGCGGCCGTTTCCTGCTGGTTCCCGAGGGAAAGGAGGCACCGGAAACGCTGGATGAGGATATCACCGTCATCCAAAAGCCGGTAGACCATATTTATCTTGTGGCAACCTCCGCCATGGATCTTTTCTGCTCCCTGGATGCCCTGGATGAAATCAGCCTTTCCGGAACAAACGCGGACGGCTGGTATATTGCAGAAGCCAAAAAAGCCATGGAAGACGGAAATATTCTCTTTGCAGGAAAATACAGCGCACCGGATTATGAGCTGATCGTGTCTGAGGGCTGCGACCTTGCCGTTGAGTCCACCATGATCTATCATACGCCGGAAGTGAAGGAAAAGCTGGAGCAGTTCGGCATTCCTGTCCTTGTGGAGCGCTCCAGCTACGAGAGCCATCCTCTCGGAAGGACAGAGTGGCTGAAGCTCTACGGTGCACTCCTTGGAAAAGAAGAAGAGGCGGAAGCTCTGTTTGCAGAAGAAACAGAAAACCTGGAGGAGGTGTTCCAGGCAAAAAACACCGGAAAATCCGTGGCGTTTTTTTATATCAATTCTACAGGAAGCGCCAATGTGCGCAAATCCGGCGATTATGTTTCCAGGATGATCGAGCTTGCCGGAGGCAAATACATCTTTGACGACTTAGGAGAGGATGACAATGCCCTGTCCACGGTCAATATGACCATGGAAGAGTTTTATGCAAAGGCAAAGGATGCGGATTATATCATTTACAACAGCGCTATAGACGGAGAACTTCACACGATGGAGGAGCTGTTCGGGAAGAGCGCGCTTCTGAAGGAGTTTAAGGCTGTAAAGGAGGGCAATGTCTGGTGCACGGGCAAAAACCTGTTCCAGGAAACGACTGGCCTTGGCAAAATGATCGAAGACATCCATACAATGCTGACTACAGAGGATGAAAATCTGACAGAACTCACTTATATGCACAGACTGAGCTGAGTATGCAAATACGGGAAAACCGCAGAAAGAGAGGATGACGGTGATGGAAGATAAAGGCAGAAGAAACCATGCAAGATATTGGTTTTCGTTTCTCATACTGCTTGCACTTCTGGTATTTCTGATCATATGGAATATCAATGCGGGAAGCATTCACATGTCCGTGCAGGAAATTTTCCGGATCATTTTCCGGCATCAGGGGGATGAGACTTTCTATAATATCATCTGGGAAATCCGGCTGCCCCGTATCCTTTCGGTAATCATTCTGGGAGGGGCGCTTTCGGTTTCGGGATTTCTTCTTCAGACATTTTTTGGAAATCCCATTGCAGGTCCCTTTGTGCTGGGAATTTCATCAGGGGCCAAGCTGGTGGTTTCCCTGGTGATGATCTTTTTCCTCAGCAGATCTGTGGTGGTAAGCTCCGCGGCTATGATCATTGCCGCTTTTGTGGGTTCCATGATCTCCATGGGCTTTGTGCTCCTGGTTTCCAAAAAGGTAAACAAAATGTCCATGCTGGTCATCAGCGGCGTGATGATCGGTTATATCTGCTCTGCGATTACGGATTTTGTTGTGACTTTTGCGGATGATTCCAATATCGTAAATCTGCACAACTGGTCGCTGGGAAGCTTTTCCGGGATGTCCTGGGATAATGTAAAAGTGATGGCAGGCGTGGTGGTGATCGCTCTTGGCCTGACCTTCCTGATGTCCAAGCCCATAAGTGCATACCAGCTTGGAGAGGCTTATGCACAGAATATGGGTGTCAATATCAAACTGTTCCGTGTTGCCCTGATCCTGTTGTCCAGCGTTTTGTCCGCCTGTGTGACGGCGTTTGCAGGGCCGATCTCCTTTGTGGGAATCGCAGTTCCGCATCTGGTAAAGAACCTTCTGAAAACATCCAAACCGATCCTGGTGATTCCGGCATGCTTTCTGGGCGGGGCGGTCTTCTGCCTGTTCTGCGACCTGATCGCAAGGACGGTATTTGCTCCTACGGAGCTTAGCATCAGTTCCGTAACGGCGGTTTTCGGTGCACCTGTAGTAATATATATCATGATTCGGAAGCAGAGGCAGGTTTAGATGAAAGATTATTCGATTTATACGGAACAGATGACTGTGGGCTACGATGGTAAGCCGTTGATCAAAGATATTGAGATCCGGCTGAAAAAGGGGGAGATCCTTACCCTCATCGGCCCCAACGGAGCAGGAAAATCTACCATACTGAAGAGTATTATCCGACAGCTTCGATTAGTTGCCGGAACGGTCTATCTGGACGGGGAAATGATGCATAAAATGTCCGGAAAAGAGGTAGCCCGCAAGCTTGCGGTAGTGATGACGGAGCGGATTCGTCCGGAAATGATGACCTGTGAGGATATCGTTGCAACCGGGCGTTACCCCTACACGGGAGCGCTTGGGATTCTTTCTTCCGAGGACCATAAAAAGGTTTGGGAAGCTATGGAGACGGTTCATGCCCTGGAATTTAAGGATCGGGATTTTACCGCCATCAGTGACGGCCAGAGGCAGAGAGTACTTCTTGCAAGAGCCATCTGCCAGGAACCGGAGATCATTGTGCTGGATGAACCCACCTCCTTTCTGGACATTAGGCATAAGCTGGAATTGCTGGCAATTCTGAAACGAATGGTCAAAGAACGTCAGACTGCCGTGTTTATGTCTCTTCATGAACTGGATCTGGCGCAGAAAGTATCCGACTGCGTAATTTGCGTAAAAGGAGATCACATCCAAAAATACGGGGCACCGGAAGAGATTTTTTCCTCCGGGTATATCCATGAGCTCTACGAGATCGAGAGCGGCAGCTACAATGCGGCTTTCGGCTGTGTGGAAATGGAAAAGCCCTCCGGAGAGCCGAAGGTGTTCGTGATCGGAGGAAATGGAAAAGGAATTCCCGTATACCGGAAGCTGCAGCGGAAAGGAATTCCCTTTGCCGCAGGCGTGCTTCATAAAAACGATCTGGATTATCAGGTGGCGAAGGTACTGGCCGCAGAAATTATTGCGGAGGAGCCCTTCGAACCCATTCGTGAAGAGCAGGTAAAAAAAGCAGCGGAGATTCTGAAGCAATGTGAAAAGGTCATCTGCTGCCAGGAAACTTTCGGTACCATGAATCAGGGAAACCGGGAGCTTCTTGTACTTGCCGAAAGCCTTGGAAAAATAGCGGAAAAACCGTAAAAAAACAGGAATGCAGCAATAATGCAACAATCAATAAACGCAGAAAACAGCAGGAAATACATTTCGGATGGGATGTGTTTCCTGCTGCTTTTTAAAGGAATAAAAAGAAATAAAATAGTATATGTTTATCGGAAAATACAGGAAGATTTTCTCCCGGGCGACTGTTATACTGTGAGCATAAAGAAACAGATGCAAGCCCTAAAATGCGGATTGGGATGCAGAAAAATGCGCGGATAGTATTATCAGAAAAGGAGAATATTTATCATGAAAGAACCGGCAATGAACACAAAATTGATCGTACGTCCCATCATTGGATGCCTGACTCACTCCCATTTCTGGGAAGGCCCCTGCCGTGCAGGCCGTGCAAAAGATATGACAGCCGAGGCAGAGAATGCTGCCGCAGATAAGGCTTTTGAAGCAGCATGCAGACAGCTTGAAAAGGCTACCGATGAAATACAGTTTTTAGAGCCGATAGACTGTCGTTATGATGAGAAATTTATCGTCAGCGAAGAGCTGTTTGAGAAGATTGGGGAAGATGCGGACAAGGTGGACTTTTTCCTGTGCATGAACTGGAGAATCCCCAAGCTGGAACGTTTCGGCAAGCCGGTCGTTGTAATGCAGAACGGAAACGAAGGCATTGATTTCTGTGCATACTGCCGTTCCATCGGACTGGAAGCCTATGTTGCCATGGATTTGCAGGATCTGAATGAAATTGCCCATATCCTCTGGGTGAGAAAGGCGGTTGCAAACACAAGGGCACTGATTCTTACTGCAGGTTCACAGCCGACATTCGGCATCCAGAGCCTGATCCGCGACCCGGAGATTTTAAGACAGCGCTATGGCTTTGAGGTGATCAAGCTTCCTTTCCAGTCAATTGTAAAATACATGGATGAGATCACGGACGAAGAAGCAAGACCGATCGCAGACAAGATCATTAATGGCTCAAAAGATACCAAGGTAAATACGGACTGGTTTATCAATGACGTGAAATATTATCTGGCAGCAAAGAAAATGATGGATATTTATCACTGCAACGCATTTTCCACTGCATGTCATGAGCTTTGTACATCCGAGATTCCGCAGGAGAAAAAATTTACGCCGTGTATGTGCCATTCCCTTCTGAAGGATGAAGGAATCCCGAGCGGATGCGAGGAAGATTTAAATGCGCTGATGGCAATGATCATTATGCAGTATGCTGCCAACCGTCCGGCTTTCATGGGCAATCCGAATCATGAAACAGACGAACTTCTGCGCATTCATCACGCAGTTCCGGCGCTCTGCATGAACGGATACGGCACAAAACCGCTGGAATACAAGCTGTGGGCATTTACGGGCCAGGGCTTCGGCGGCAAGCTGCAGGTGGACTTTACGGAGAATAACGACGATTACGTGACCCTTGCCAGATTCAACCCTGCGGGAGATACCATGTGCGTGAAAGTGGGCGAGGTGCTCCGTTCCGAATATGATGAGCTTTACTGCAGCCCGTACTATTACATTAAGATGGATGATGCAAGAACCTATATGCACAATCTGGCAGGCTTCGGCCATCATCAGGTGCTGATCTTCGGTGACTGGATGAAGGAACTGAAAAAGATTGCAAAGGTAATGGGCTTTCAGGTTCTTGAGGGCTGATGGCTGGCAAAGTGCGCAGGAGGCAATCAAATGATTTATCTGAATCAGGCGGCAACGTCTTATCCTAAGCCGCCCGGTGTGCTGGAAGCAGTGCAGGCGTGTTTGAAAGAACCGCCTGCTGCTCAGTTTCGGGGAGGAATTTCCGCAGGAAAAAGAGACGGCACGGGAATCTGCAGGGAAAAACTCGGAGAGCTTCTTGGGATGGCCGATACGGAGCGGATCATCTTTACGTCCGGTGCAACGGAAGCTTTGAATCAATTGATCGGAGGCCTGGATTATCAGGGTGGGCGTATCCTGACTACCCAGACGGAGCACAACAGTGTGCTCCGCCCCTTGAAAAATCTGGAAAAAACAAGGAATCTCCCGCAGGAGATCATTCCCTGTACGGCAGACGGCACAATTTTGCCTGAGACTGTCCGGGAATATGCGGCAGATGGCGCAAAAGTGCTTTTTATCAATCATTGCTCCAACGTGACAGGAAGAGTGCAGGATTTGAAGACAATCGTACAAATCTGCCATGAAAGAGGAATCCTGGTGATTGCGGATCTTTCCCAGAGCGCAGGCTGTGTTCCTGTTCATGTGGATGAATGGGAGCTGGACGGCGTTGTTTTTACCGGGCACAAAAGCCTGTTTGGGATGCGCGGAACCGGAGGGTATTATCTTCGAAAGGGGATTCCTCTGATGCCTCTGAAATTCGGCGGGACAGGGCGGAACAGCAGCCAGATCGAGTATGCTGATGACTTTGAATATGAAGTCGGAACCCAGAACCAGCCCGGAATCGAATCCCTGCGTGCAGGCGTGGAATTTATTCTGGAACAGGGAATCGGGAACGTGGTAAAGAAGGAGCAGAGGCTGATCAGGAAGTTATTCCTGGGCCTGAAAGAAATTCCGGGGGTCAGAGTTTACGGCGGAGTACCGGACGAGGATTTCGGTGAACAGGCTTCTGCCTGCGTACAGGGCCCGGCGCTCAGCTTCCGGATTAATGGCCTGACTCCTTCGGATACGGCTTATATCCTTCAGAATTCCTATGGAATCCTTGTGCGGACAGGTCTGCATTGCGCTCCTCTGATTCATCGGGCCATGGGCACGGAAAAGTACGGAACTGTGCGTATCAGCGTATCTTATCTGAATGAAGAGGCAGAGATAGAGCTGCTGCTTGATGCAGTGCGGGAAATTGCAGGTGCGGTGAACCGATGAAGGGTGTCGGATGCGGGTGCCTGTAAAGACTCTGCGGAGATTTGGGAGAACGCGGAAGAAGTGTTTTGATGCGGCGGATTGGAGGATAAAATGAAGATTACGGGATATGAAGAATCCAGGGAGCGGTGTGCGGAGTCCGGCTGGTTTGCCTATGATATCCTGCTGGAGGAACCTCTGACAAGAGAGGATATCGTACTGTTCCGTCCCCTGGGAGGATTTTTGTTTCTGAGTATGCTGAAACAGCCCTTTTTTAAAGTGGAGCAGGATAGCTTTGTGATAAAGGGTGTTCAGGGAAATGCACATTTTCGGCTGGCAATGCATCAGGATGAGTGTGAAAAAATCGAAGAATGGATAGAACGTTTCCGGTGTCTGGGAGAATAGGCACCGGAAATTTTTCGCCCTGCAGGCAGATATCCGGCAGGGCAAAAGAGGTTCCTTTAGTTCTGGTGAAGAGGACTGATTTCCGGCGCCTTTGTTTCTTTGGAAACTGTGTTTTTCCATGGGCCTTTTCGATAGAAATAAATAGATAATGCAGTGCCGATGGACCAGCCGATGGGCCATGCGCACCAGATTCCGGTTGATCCGAGGATTGTCCTGGAAAGAATCTCTGCCAGGGCGACACGAAGGATCAGGTCCGTAAAGGTGGAGACCATAAATTTGTTCATAATGCCTGCACCCCGCAGGATTCCGTCCGCTACCAGCTTTGCGGAAACAACGAAATAGAAGGGAGACAGGATGCGCAGGAACCGGATGCCTGTGGAGATGGCAGTTCCGGTGGGGGCGTCCATAAACAGGTATAAAAGCCAGCGTCCTGCAAAGAAGTAGGCCAGGAACAGCGGCAGGCTCAGAACCCATACCAGCTTAATGCCTGCACGGAAGCCTTCTTTGATGCGGGGCAGCTTTCCTGCACCAATATTCTGGGCGGTATAGTTGGAAATTCCATTACCCAGAGTGGTGAAGGAAGTGATGACCAGATTGTTCAGTTTGACTGCTGCGGAGTAGCCTGCAATGACACTTGCCCCAAAAGTGTTGATCACACTCTGAAGGATGATATTGCCTATGGAGATAAAGCTCTGCTGCAGGATACTGGGAACTGCGATCACAACGATCTTTCGGAACAGTGTCCAGGAAAAAAGAGGAATATGTCCGCTGGTTTTCACGGATTTCAGGCGGCGGAGCACCACTGCAACCGCAAGGATACAACTGATTCCCTGGCATAAAAAGGTTGCCCATGCCACACCGGATACGCCCATCTGAAAGGCAGTTACAAAGAGGATATCCACTGCAATATTGGAGGTGGAAGAAACTGCAAGGAAGAGAAATGGGGTACGGGAATCTCCCAGTGCGGAGAAGATTCCTGTGGCAATATTATAGAAGAACATAAAAGGCAGTCCCCATACATAAATATCCAGATACAGTTTGGAATCCCCAAGGATTTCCTCCGGAGTATTGATGAGGCGCAGCAGTGCATCACAGCCGAAGATACCGAAGATCATCAGCAGGATGCAGAGTACTGCGCTGGAGATCATGGCAGTATAAACGGCAGTTTTCATGCCTCTGTAATCTTTGGCTCCGAAAAGCTGGGAAACGATGACGGAACAGCCGATATTACAGCCGAATGCAAAAGCGATAAAGATAAGAGTGATCTCATAGCTGTTGCCTACGGCTGCAAGGGCATTCTCGCCGATAAACTTACCTGCTACAAGACTGTCTGCGATATTGTAAAGCTGCTGGAAGATGATACTGCCGAAAAGCGGCAGGCAGAATTTCCATAAGACATTTTCCGGCCTGCCTACGGTAAGATCCTGGTTCATGGGTGGGATTCTCCTTTAACATAAAGATTTGATATAGGCGGATCGACAATTCACATCGTCATTTTTCAGAAGAATGTGTTCTTGTCTTTTCAATCCGTAGGTATTATACTTAGAATCGGGCAATATGTAAAAGCTATATTTCATATATCTATCATATCAAAATAATATATCTGACCGGAAATGCTGTGATTCATCCGTATTTGGAGCAGCACACTCAGATATAGACGGAGGTGGGAAAAGATTGGCAGTGACGTATGATTATTACCGGATCTTCTACTTTGTGGCAAAATACCGCAGCTTTACCAGGGCGGCGCATATTCTCATGAACAGCCAGCCTAATATTACCCGCGCCATGAACAATCTGGAGCAGGAACTGGGATGTACGCTGTTTCTGCGCTCTAACCGCGGTGTGACACTGACGCCGGAAGGGGAGAAGCTGTTTGCCCATGTGCAGATCGCCCAGGAACAGCTTCAGGCTGCGGAAGATGAACTGGCAAGTGATAAAACCCTCAGTAAAGGCGCGGTCTCCCTGGGGGTCAGTGAGATTGCCCTGCATTGTCTTCTGCTTCCGATCCTCCGGGAGTTTCATCTTGCTTATCCGGGCGTTCATCTCCGCCTTACCAACTGTTCCGCACCCCAGGCGATCGCAGCGGTAAAGAGCGGAAGGGTGGAATTTGCGGTAGTGACCATGCCGGAGGGTGTGGACAAAACGCTTCGGGATATCTCCCTGGTAAGGTTTCGGGATGTCCTTGTAGCGGGGCCGCAGTTTTTGGAATTGAAAGGGAAGACGCTGTGCCTGGCAGATTTGGCAGAATATCCGGTGATCTGCCTTGGCAGGGATACCAGGACTTATGAATTTTATAATCAGTTTTTTGCAGAGCATGGGCTGGTTCTGCAGCCGGATATCGAGGTGGCGACATCGGACCAGATCCTTCCGCTGGTGAAAAATGATCTGGGACTGGGTTTCCTGCCCGGAGATCTGGCAATGGAGGCGATTGGAAAGGGGGAAGTGTTTGAGGTAAAGCTGTCCGAAAGAATTCCCACAAGAGAGATCTGTATGGTCTGGGATCCGAAACGGCCTATCGGTGTTGCTGCACGGGAACTGGAAAAGATGATCCGTACAGCGGCAAAGGCAGCCTCGGAGGAGTGATAGCATGGGAGGCTGCCTTTGAAAAAATGGGATCAGGCTTTTTACGGAATCATTTCTTGCAGGATTATTTTTCGGGATCGTTTACGGGATCATTTTCCGGGAGGGTACCGGAAGCTTTCATCATTTCTACCAGTTCCCGATATTTCCCTGTTACATAACCATAGTTCTCTTTTTTATGAGGAAGCTGGCAGCTGGTGCAGTCTTTGATGCCCTTTTCCGTGATCCGGAAATTTCCGCCGCAGCCGGTACCAAGTGCGTAAAGGGGGCAGTAGCAGAAAAGGCAGTTGAAGTTATCGGGGTCAGCACCCTGATGGCAGGGGAAAAACTCGCATTTCTTGTGACTGAAATAGGAATATTCTTTCCCTTCCCAATATTTTTTGTCCATAATAGGTACCTCCGAGATAGGATTTCCGAAACGGGATTTCCAAAATAGGATTTCCCAAAGGTTTTTTCAAAAAATAAAAAAACGGCGTCAACTGCGCCGGTCATTTTTTCTGTAATTTTTTACGAGGGACGACGCTGCTCCGGGGTAGACAATGCTTCATTCAAAATATGCGGAGGGAATGAATGCATCCGAAGCAGTATCGCCTGCCATTTAATCATGCCTTTAAGGCGTACCACTGTAATATACAGCGGTGTATAATTCATACGAACAGGCGAATTCCATAAAAAAATGCCTGCTTCAGATAAAGCAGACAACGCCTGGTGATTGCGGATATCATCAGGTTGGTTGTTACACTTTACACGGAAGTTTAACCTCGCCATACAAAGCAGGTTTCCTGACTTCAGAATCATCGCTCCTTCTCCCCTTCTCATACCAATGGTACAATGGGATATTGAGAACTCGCTCCTCTGTTACAGTGACCGGATCGCTCAGGATTCTCACCTGATTCCCTCTTCTGTCCACCACGCGGATAGTGGCCAGCACTTCATATGTTCAATATGGAATTATACTGACATTATAATAGCACTGATGGAACTGCCTGTCAACTATTTAACACAGAAAAAATAAAACTATTTAACACAGAAAAATAAAAATAAGAGTCTGAGTTACTGATATGTAGTGACGTGTCTGAACATTGAAGGATAATGTCCGGAATACCCGGCAGGTTGGATACGAAAGAATCCCGGCCTGCCCGGGCCGGGAAAACAGTGCTATCTTGTCTGCAAAAATACTTTGAGTTTGGGAATCTGATTATTATAGATCAGGCTTTCAGGAAACATCATCTCATGTACAAAATCTGCGGCATAAGTAAAGTCACCGATATGCTCTGTTCCGTGGCTGTCGCTTGAGAGCACGATCGGTATTTTGTATTTGACGCAGCAGCGGAGGATTTCCCGGTTATTTGCTGTGGTATCTCCGCGGTAGCCGTAAGGGGCAAGAGAGGCTTCGTTGATCTCAAACATCACCTGCTGTTCTTTGGCACAGCGGGCCAGTGCCTCATAATCTACGGGATAGTGGGGATCGTCACAGTGCCCCAGAATCTTTACGTGGGGATTTTTCATTACATTCAGATAGGCTTTGGTATTCTCTTCCCGGGTTCCGGGGCGGCAATTCCGGGTGTGCATGCTGGCAATGGCATAGTCCAGTTTGGAAAGAAGCTCTTCCTCTAAATCCACATGTCCGTCCATGTCAAGGATATTTAGTTCGATTCCATATAATAACTCCACTCCGAAACGCTTTTTTGGCGAATAGGTAAGGCTGCGGAAATAGGAGGAGGTTCCTGCGGCAAGCGTGCCGGGGCCGTGGTCGGTGATGCCGAGAAGCTTCAGCCCCCTGGCAGAAGCTGCCTTTGCCATATCGGAAATAGTACAAACGGTGCCGTGGCCGCTTGCAATGGAGTGGGTGTGCATATCGGAAAGGTACATGGTATCGCTCCTTTTGTAAAAAAATGTGCAGAACTTTGCAAAAAAACAAATCCGTGTATCATAGGGGCCAAATGCCTTTTGGCCCCAACATCATTATTTTTCAGTATGACAGATGAAAAGGCCGTTGTCAATATCGGAAAACATATTCTAAATAAAAATCCAAATAAAAACAAACAAAAAACACAATAAAAAACAAACAAAAACCACATTTTTAACAGTGAGAAGATGTTGTTTTTTGTTGACACCAGATAGGAATAGGAGTATAATAATTTTATATGAAAACATGGCGGCTTTATGCTGCCGTGAGAAAGGAGAAGCGTGGAGATGTTTAATACCACAGATATTCCAAAATCTTCCAGAATCACCAGATTAGTAGACAATCTGTATGCGAAGATGCCGGTAATCGAATCTGCCAGAGCCAGACTTATCACAGAGTCTTATATGGCTACGGAGGGCCAGCCCATTATTACAAGGCGTGCAGAAGCTTTTGCCCATATCCTGCGTCACATTCCCATCATCATCCGTGATGAGGAGCTGATCGTAGGAAGCAGTACCCTGGCACCCAGAGGATGCCAGACTTTTCCGGAATTTTCCTACCAGTGGCTGGAGGATGAACTGGATACGGTTGAGACGAGGAGCGCGGACCCGTTTTACATCGCAGAAGAAACGAAGCAGGAGCTTCGGGAGATCCACAAATACTGGAAAGGAAAAACCACCAGTGAACTGGCTACTTCCTACATGGCTCCGGAAGCAATCAAAGCGATTGAACACAATATCTTTACACCAGGCAACTATTTTTATAATGGTGTAGGACATGTAACTGTAAAATATGAAGAGGTGCTTGCCATCGGATTTGAGGGCATCATTGCCAAAGCCCAGGCGGAACTGGACCAGTGCCAGGTGGGTGACGGCGACTATGCGAAGCGTTCCCGTTTCCTGCAGGCAGTGATCTTAAGCTGCAGGGCAGTGATCGAATATGCACAGCGCTATGCGGTGCTGGCAGAGGAAATGGCTTCCAGGTGCGGCGACCCTGTAAGAAAACAGGAACTTCTGACCATTGCGGCAAACTGCAGCCATGTTCCGGCAAAAGGTGCCGACGGCTTTTACGAAGCCTGCCAGTCCTTCTGGTTTGTGCAGCAGCTTTTGCAGATGGAGTCCAGCGGACATTCCATTTCTCCGGGACGTTTTGACCAGTATATGTATCCTTATTATCAGAAGGATATGAAGAAAGGAATGATCACCCGGGAATTTGCCCAGGAACTGATGGACTGCATCTGGGTAAAGCTCAATGACCTGAACAAATGCCGTGATGCCGCATCTGCGGAAGGCTTTGCGGGATACAGCCTTTTCCAGAACCTGATCGCAGGCGGTCAGGACAAGGACGGGCGGGATGTGACCAACGACCTTTCTATTATGTGCATTCAGGCATCCATGCATGTACATCTGCCGCAGCCGTCCCTGTCTGTGAGGGTTTGGAACGGCTCCCCTCACGAATTTCTGATCAAGGCTGCAGAGCTTACCAGAACGGGAATCGGCCTGCCGGCTTACTATAATGACGAAGTGATCATCCCTTCCCTGCAGAACAGAGGGCTGTCCCTTGCAGATGCCCGGGAGTACAACATTATCGGATGCGTGGAGCCGCAGAAGGCGGGCAAGACGGAAGGGTGGCACGATGCGGCGTTCTTCAATATGTGCCGCCCGATGGAGCTGGTTTTTGCCAACGGTATGGACAAGGGTGAAATGGTGGGGATTCCTACCGGTGATGTCACGAAGATGACCACCTTTGAAGAATTTTATGACGCTTATAAGAAACAGATGGAATACTGCATTTCCCTTCTGGTAAATGCAGACAATGCCATTGATGTGGCGCATGCGGAGCTTTGCCCGCTGCCGTTCCTTTCCAGTATGGTGGATGACTGCCTGAAACGGGGCAAGACCGTACAGGAGGGCGGTGCGGTGTACAACTTTACAGGTCCGCAGGGCTTTGGGATTGCCAATATGGCCGATTCCCTGTATGCGATCCGCAAGCTGGTCTACCAGGAGAAGAAGGTTTCCATGCAGGAGTATAAGGATGCACTGGCATGGAACTTTGGCAAAGGGTTGGATGAGATAACTGTGGCTGAAGTGACAGCAGCAATTGTCAAAGGCCTTCAGGAGCAGGGAAGAACGATCAATGAGGAAACAGTTTCTTCTATATTAAATGTAGTGATGAATATGAAGCCGTCACCGGAACAGAATGCCAGATATGAAGAAATCCATAACCTCATTGAGGAAGTGCCGAAATTCGGCAACGACATTCCGGAAGTGGATTATTTTGCAAGGGATGTTGCTTATACATATACCCGTCCGATGGAGAAGTATCAGAACCCCAGAGGCGGACAGTATCAGGCCGGATTATATCCTGTATCAGCAAACGTTCCCCTGGGCGGACAGACAGGAGCGACCCCGGACGGACGTTATGCACATACTCCTGTGGCCGACGGTGTTTCCCCGTCCGCAGGCAAGGATGTGAACGGCCCGACAGCAGCAGCAACCTCGGTATCCAGGCTGGATCATTTTATTGTATCCAACGGAACACTGTTTAACCAGAAATTCCATCCTTCCGCACTGTCGGGAAGAGAGGGACTGGAGAAATTCGTTGCGCTGATCCGTTCCTATTTTGATCAGAAGGGAATGCATATGCAGTTTAATGTAGTAAGCAGAGAAACGCTTCTGGATGCGCAGAAGAACCCGGAGAAATATAAACATCTGGTTGTCCGCGTGGCAGGCTACAGTGCATTGTTTACTACTTTGTCCCGTTCCCTTCAGGATGACATCATCCGCAGAACCGAACAGGGGTTTTAAACTGCCATAATGGCCATTCGGCCGGAAAAGAGGAGTTATGGATTATTTAGACAGAAAAGGCAGGGTCTTTGATATCCAGCGCTATTCTATCCATGATGGTCCGGGAATCCGTACAATTGTATTTTTGAAAGGCTGTGTCCTTCGCTGCCGCTGGTGCTGCAATCCGGAGTCTCAGGAATATGCGATCCAGACTATGAAGGTGCAGGGCGAGGATAAGGTGATCGGCAGGGATGTGACTGTCCGGGAAATGATTGACCAGGTGGAAAAGGACAGGCCTTATTATTACCGCTCCGGAGGCGGCATGACCCTCTCCGGAGGAGAATGTCTCTGCCAGCCGGAATTTGCCCGGGATCTTCTGCGGGCAGCGAAGGAACGGGGGATCAATACTGCCATTGAGAGTATGGCGTGTGCACCCTATGAGCGTATCGAAATGATTCTGCCGTATCTGGATCTGTATCTGATGGACATCAAGCATACGAATCCGGCAAAGCATAAGGAATTTACAGGCAGATCCAATGAGCTGATGCTGGAAAATGCCAGAAAGACTGCCCTGTCCGGGCAAACGAAGCTGGTCATCCGGGTTCCTGTGATTCCTACCTTTAACGATACGGTGGAAGAAATTCAGGGAATCGCTTCTTTTGCGGCAACCCTGCCGGGGGTGGAGAAGATTCATCTTCTGCCATACCACAGGCTTGGCCAGGATAAATACGACGGGCTGGGAAGGGAATACCGGATGAAGGGAATCCTTCCTCCCACTGCGGAACACATGGAAACATTGAAAAAGGCAGTACATGCCGTCTGCAATCTGGACTGTCAGATAGGAGGTTAAAAATGGCATATTTCGACGATCTGTCACCGGAAGCAAAACAGCGCATCGTGCAGGAACTTGTGCCTGGCAAGCAGATTTCACTGGCGCATATCATTGCCAATCCGGATCAGGTATTATATACAAAGCTGGGACTGGATCCTGCCGTTGAGTATTCCAGGTCTGCGATCGGAATTCTGACGGTCAGCCCTGCGGAGACGGCGATTATCATGGGAGACATTGCGATCAAGTCTTCCGGTGTGGAGCTTGGATTTGTAGACCGCTTCAGCGGAAGCCTGATCATTACGGGCACCGTATCGGAAGTGGAAGCATCTGTCAATGCAATACTGGACTATGTAGGCGAAAAACTGGGATTCGCCGTTTGTCCGATCACGAGGACATAACGGACCTATGAAAAAAATTGCCCTGATGGGCCGCAGCGAAGCAGGAAAGACCACTTTGACCCAGGCCCTGAAAGGGGAAAAGATTCACTATCACAAAACCCAGTATGTGAACAACTTTGACGTTATCATTGACACCCCGGGAGAATATGCCCAGACCCAAGGCCTTGGGCATGCACTGGCTCTCTATACCTACGAAGCGGATATTGTGGGCCTGATCTGTTCTGCGACCGAGCCGTACTGCCTCTTTCCGCCATGCTGCACCTGCATGGCAAACCGTGAGGTGATCGGCATCGTGACCAAGATCAATCATCCCAATGCCAACGTGGAACGTGCAGCCGCCTGGCTTCGGCTTGCGGGCTGCAGAAAAATCTTTTATGTGGACTCCAAGATCCATCAGGGAGTGCCGGAAATCCTGGAATATCTCCGGGAAGAAGGCGATGTGATGCCCTGGGAAACAGAAGAAAAAGAAAAACAACAAAAAACAACACCTACAAACCAATAAAAACAACACGAAACAACAAGATTATCTTGACAAGTCGTGTTTAATGGAGTAAAATCTTCATAGAAACAAAAAGAAACCAAACGCTCAAGGAGGAAAAAAGCATGGTAAACGAGTACGAAATTAAAAAACAGATTTGTGACATCGGCAGAAGAATCTACAACCGCAACATGGTGGCAGCCAATGACGGTAACATCTCTGTAAAACTGAATGACAATGAATTTCTTTGCACACCGACAGGTGTATCCAAAGGCTTCATGACCCCGGAATTCATCTGTAAAGTAGATGCTAAGGGTAATGTAATTCAGGCTAACCCGGGATTCAAGCCATCTTCAGAAATCAAGATGCATATGAGAGTATATGAGAAGAGACCGGATGTTGGATCTGTTGTACATGCTCATCCGATTTATGCAACTTCTTTTGCAATCGCAGGCATTCCGCTGACACAGCCGATCATGCCGGAAGCAGTTATCGCACTTGGATGCGTGCCGATCGCTGAATATGGTACACCTTCCACAATGGAAATTCCGGACAACCTGGAAAAATACCTTCCATATTTCGATGCAGTTCTTCTTGAGAACCATGGCGCACTGACCTGGAGCACAGACCTGAACGCTGCATACATGAAGATGGAATCCGTTGAATTCTATGCACAGCTTCTGTACCAGTCCAAACTTCTGGGCGGCCCGAAGGAATTCGATGAGAAGAACGTTGAAAAACTGTATGCGATCCGCCGTAAATTCGGTATGCCCGGCAAACATCCGGCAAGCCTTTGCCTGAACAAAGACGGAAAGAACTGTCATAACTGCGGCGGTGCCTGCCACAGCGACGAATACAAACAGTTCCCGGGATATCAGTATGATTTCGTCGGCAAAGAATGCGGCGGCGAAGCACCGAAGGCTGCAGATGCTGAACTGGTAGCAAACATCACCAAACAGGTAATGGCTCAGTTAGGACTGAAATAAGAGGAACTTTTCAATTTTAGAAGGAGGACAATCTCATGCCAATTAGTGAAAGCATGGTACAGGAAATTGTACAGGAAGTAATGGCAAAAATGCAGATTGCTGACGCTCCGGCCGGGAAACATGGCATTTTTAAGGATATGAATGATGCGATCGAGGCTGCCAAAAAAGCTGAACTCATCGTAAAAAGAATGTCCATGGACCAGAGAGAAAAGATCATTACCTGCATCCGTAAAAAAATCAAAGAAAATGCAGAAATCTTCGCACGCATGGGTGTGGAAGAAACCGGAATGGGAAATGTAGGAGACAAGATCCTCAAGCACCACCTGGTAGCTGACAAGACCCCGGGAACCGAAGATATTACCACAACTGCATGGTCCGGAGACAGAGGACTTACTTTGATCGAAATGGGACCGTTCGGTGTCATCGGAGCGATCACTCCGTGTACCAACCCGAGTGAGACCATCCTGTGCAACACAATGGGCATGCTGGCAGGCGGAAATACCGTTGTATTCAACCCGCATCCGGCAGCTATCAAAACCTCTATCTACGCAATCAACCTGGTAAACGAAGCTTCCCTGGAAGCAGGCGGCCCGGACAACATTGCCGTAACCGTAGAGAAACCTACCTTAGAAACAAGCAATATCATGATGAAACATAAAGATATCCCGCTGATCGCAGCAACCGGCGGCCCGGGCGTTGTAACAGCCGTTCTTTCCTCCGGCAAGAGAGGAATCGGCGCAGGCGCAGGCAACCCTCCGGCACTTGTAGACGAGACAGCAGACATCCGTAAGGCTGCCCAGGATATCGTAAACGGATGTACCTTTGACAATAACCTTCCTTGTATCGCAGAAAAAGAAATCGTGGCAGTTTCTTCTATAGCAGATGAGCTGATGCACTACCTGGTAACTGAGAATGACTGCTACCTGGCTTCCAAGGAAGAACAGGACAAGCTGACCGCAGTTGTTCTGGCTGGCGGCAAGCTGAACCGTAAATGCGTAGGACGTGATGCAAGAACACTTCTGTCCATGATCGGAGTCAATGTACCGGCTAATATCCGCTGCATCGTATTCGAAGGACCGAAGGAACATCCGCTGATCGCAGAAGAGCTTATGATGCCGATCCTCGGTGTTGTAAGAGCCAAAGATTTTGATGATGCGGTAGAACAGGCCGTATGGCTTGAGCATGGCAACCGCCATTCCGCACACATCCATTCCAAAAACATTGACAATATCACCAAATATGCGAAAGCAATCGATACCGCGATCCTTGTGAAGAATGCACCGTCTTATGCAGCTCTTGGATTCGGCGGAGAAGGCTACTGTACATTTACCATCGCTAGCCGTACAGGTGAGGGACTTACAAGCGCAAGCACCTTTACCAAGAGAAGACGCTGCGTAATGTCTGACAGCCTTTGCATTCGTTAATCAGGAGGAGTAGAACAATGGATATGAATAATATTAATATTGAAGAGATCGTGAAACAGGTTCTCTCCGGCATGACGGGAAACGCACCGGCAGCATCCGCAGCTCCGGCTCCGGCTAAAGCAGCAGGCGGCGCTATCCCGAAAACCGCAAGAGTAGCAATGATGACCGCAAAGAAACACTTTGAACTTCAGGAGTATCCTCTTCCGCCGGTAGGCGATGATGATATCCTGGTTAAGGTAGAGGGCTGCGGTGTCTGCGGTACGGACGCACACGAATACAAAAACGACCCGTTCGGTCTGATTCCGGTTGTACTTGGTCATGAAGGCACCGGTGAGATCGTTGCCATGGGTAAAAACGTAAAGACCGATACTGCCGGTAAGCCGGTTAAGATCGGTGACAAGGTAGTTACCTGTATGATCTTCAAGGATGATCCTGAGATCACCATGTTTGACTTAAATAAGAAAAATGTAGGCGGCGCTGATGTATACGGACTGCTTCCGGACGATGATGTAAAATTCAACGGCTGGTTTGCAGATTACATATTCATCAGAGGCGGAAACTTCGGATCCACATTCTTTAATGTAAGCGATCTGGATCTGGATTCCCGTATTCTCATCGAGCCGTGTGCCGTTCTGGTACATGCAGTTGAGAGAGCAAAAACCACCGGCATCCTGAAATTCAACAGCAGAGTTGTTGTACAGGGATGCGGACCGATCGGTCTAATCTGTATTGCCGTTCTTCGCACTATGGGTATTGAAAATATCTGTGCTGTTGACGGAAATCAGCAGCGTCTTGACTTTGCTAAGAGAATGGGCGCAACCCAGACTGTAAACTTCGGAGATTTCCAGGGGATCGAAGCACTGGCAGACGGCGTAAAGACTGCTCTGGGCGGACATCTGGCAGATTTTGCATTCCAGTGTACAGGCAATCCGAAGGCGCATGCAAACATTTACAAATTCATCCGCAACGGCGGCGGACTTTGTGAGCTTGGCTTCTTCATCAATGGCGGAGATGCAACCATCAATCCGCATTTTGATCTCTGCTCCAAAGAAATCAACCTGGTTGGTTCCTGGGTATACAACCTGAGAGATTACGCAACTACGTTTGATTTCCTGAAGAGAGCAAAAGGCATCGGCCTTCCGATGTCCGAGCTGATCACACACAGGTTCCCGTTAGAGCAGATCAACGAAGCTCTTGAGACGAACCTGGCAATGACCGGTCTTAAGATCGCAGTGATCAACAAATAATCCGGACTGTAAAGGAGACGCGAAATGGCAGAAGCTGTAGGAATTTTAGAGGTGTTCGGGCTGACCACAGCTTTCGTAGCTGGTGATGCCGGATGTAAGGCGGCGAATGTCCGCCTGGAAGTGTTCGACAAGAACAAGCCGGCCAACGCAGACAGCCTGCCGGTACCGCTTCTGGTCTGCATCAAATTCCGCGGAAGCGTAACTGACGTAACGGCAGCAGTGGAAGCCGGAATAGAAGTTGCAAATCGGATGACCGGTGTGGTACAGCACTATGTAATTCCAAACCCGGAAGAGGGCACGGAAAAAATGCTGAAGATCAGCGCCCTGGATAAGGATTAGCGCTGCTGTATCCAGCAGAATTTACGTAACCGTAGTGGACTGCAACGGTTACTCCCCATATACATGAGTTTTAAATTCAGGAGGAATGAATCATGGCACAGGAAGCTTTAGGAATGGTAGAAACCAGAGGACTCACCGCTGCAATCGAAGCAGCAGATGCAATGACAAAAGCAGCAGAAGTTACTTTAGTAGGAACAGAGAAGATCGGTTCCGGTCTTGTAACCGTTATGGTTCGCGGCGATGTAGGAGCTGTAAAAGCAGCAGTAGAAAGCGGAAGCGCAGCAGCATCCAGACTTGGCGAATTAGTAGCAACCCACGTAATTCCGAGACCGCACAACGACGTTGAAAAGATCCTTCCTACGATCTGATTCAGCAATGAGCCGTGCACGGATTTCAGTATAAATGGCTGACGCGTGCTTGCATGCAGGAAGATATTGATGCTGAAAGCTGTATAGGGCGAATGCCCTCACCGATACATGGAGCACTTGGTGAGGTATTTTCGAACCTGGTGCGAAAGCACGCTGCGCGAATGGAGCGAAGCGGAATTGAGGTGGCACGACGAAGGGATTACATATAAGAACAAAGGAGTTCGCTCATGAGTAAATCATATGGTTTTATTGAGATCACTGGTGTGGTAGCGGCGATCGATGCCCTGGACATCATGTGTAAAACTGCAGACGTTGAGCTGGCGTCCTGGGAACGTAAGCTGGGCGGACGACTGGTGACCATAATTGTGGAAGGTGATGTGGCGGCTGTCACAGAAGCTGTGGAAGCAGCGGCGGCCAATGCCATTAAGAAACCGGCGAGTTATGCAGTGATTGCACGTCCGCATGAGGAAATCGTCAAAATCGTGGAATTAAGTGCAAAACGTTGGAAAAAGAAAAACAACAGTAACAGTGAAGAAAAGAAATAATCATTAAGAATTGATATCCATAAGGAGGAAATAATCATGACACAGGAAGCTTTAGGAATGGTAGAAACCAGAGGACTTACAGCAGCAATCGAAGCAGCAGACCAGATGTGCAAAGCAGCTAACGTTGCATTAGTAGGAACAGAGAAGATCGGTTCCGGTCTTGTAACCGTTATGGTTCGCGGCGATGTAGGAGCTGTTAAATCCGCAGTAGAAAGCGGAAGTGCAGCAGCATCCAGACTTGGCGAATTAGTAGCTACCCATGTAATCCCGAGACCACACACTGACGTAGAAAAAATCCTTCCGGTTCTGAAATAAATCCTATTCCCAATAATCCGGAAAGAAAGCAGGTGTACTCTTGGAAGCGAATAATATCGAATTAATTACCAAAATGGTCATTGCAGCCATTAATAAAAACGAAGACAAAAGCAATGGCTTCGTAGTTCCGATTGGAGTTTCCGCAAGACACATCCACCTGACACAGGAGCATGTGGAAGCACTGTTCGGCCCCGGATATCAGCTCACCAAGAAAAAAGAGCTGATGGGCGGCCAGTTTGCATCCAACGAAACAGTCACCATCGTAGGATTAAAGCTTCGTGCGATCGAAAACGTACGAATCCTCGGACCGGTACGTAAGGCATCCCAGGTAGAAGTATCCGCAACAGATGCGATCAAGCTTGGAATGAACGTTCCGATCCGCGAATCCGGTGATGTGAAAGGCAGTGCTCCCATTGCCATCGTAGGACCCAAAGGCGCCATCTATCTGAACGAGGGCTGTATCGTGGCTATGCGTCATATCCACATGTCTCCGAAAGATGCACAGGCGGCTGGTGTCAAGGACGGCGATATTGTATCCGTAAAAGCTGACAACGAACGCGGAACAATTTTCAACCATGTGAAAATCCGCGTACATGACAGCTTTACACTGGAGATGCATATTGACACAGACGAAGCAAATGCAGCAAAAATTGCCACAGGCAATACAGTTACCATTATTAAATAATCATTCCTCCATACTGCGCCGGTGGCAGAACTGCCACCGGCATAGGAGGATTCAGGAAAAACGCGGAGGCTCATATGATTGTAGGCAAGGTAGTTGGAAGCGTAGTATCTACGCGGAAGAGTGAAAAATTAATCGGACAGAAATTCATGATTGTTGAGCCAGTGAATCATATGAAAGCTGACCTCAATCAGATTGTTGCAATCGATATCATCGGTGCAGGAATCGGTGAATATGTATTGGTGGCACAGGGAAGCGCAGCAAGAATTGGCTGCGGCGTAGAAACAGCACCGGTTGATGCTGCAATTGTGGGTATCATCGACGACGGTGCAGGATTGGAGTAACGCCATGGAAATCAAAGAATTACAGAAAATAATGCAGGAGAATGGTGTGGTAGGTGCCGGCGGCGCTGGTTTCCCAACCTATGCAAAACTGACGGACAAAGCAGACACGATTCTCATGAACTGTGCGGAGTGCGAACCTTTACTGAAATTACACAGACAGTTATTAGAGAAGCACGCTTATGAGATTATGAAGACATTCCATCTGGTAGCAGAGACCGTAGGTGCTTCCGAAGCTATCATTGGAATCAAAAAATCTTACGTACAGACTGTAAAAGCATTACAGCAGCATATTGAAGAATTCCCGAACATGCGGATTCATCTTCTGGAAGAAGTATATCCCATGGGCGATGAGGTTGTCCTGATCTATGAGGCGACCGGACGAGTGGTAAGACCCGGCGGACTGCCTATTGAACAGGGCGTTGCCGTGTTTAACGTAGAGACCATCTACAATGTATACCGCGCTGTGGAAAAGCAGTGCCCGGTAACAGACAAATACGTGTCCGTTGTAGCGGAAGTCAGCAACCCGGTAACTGTGAGAGTGCCTCTTGGCTGTACACTGGATGAGGTTGTGGCCCAGGCCGGTGATATTACGATCAAAGATCCTGTCTACTTTGTAGGCGGACCGATGATGGGGCGTATCGGCAATGGTTCCGATCCGGTGACCAAAACAACGAATGCAATCCTGGTTCTTCCTAAGGACCATCCTATTGTAATGAAGAAGTTAAGAACTTCTTCCATAGATTTAAAACGTGCAGCATCCATTTGCTGCCAGTGTAATACCTGTACGGATCTTTGTCCGAGAAATAATCTGGGACATCCCATTGATCCGGCCCGTTTCATGAGAGCGGCATCCAACAATGACTTCAGGGATCTGAATCCATACCTGGATGCAAGCTTCTGCAGTTCCTGCGGTGTCTGCGAGATGTATTCCTGTCCGCAGAGCCTGGCACCGAGAAGTCTCCTTGCAGATATGAAGGGCGGACTTCGCGCAGCAGGTGTCAGACCTCCTCAGGGTGTACAGGCAGCGCCTGTAAAACCATCCAGAGAGTACCGTAAAGTTCCGGAAGAACGGTTAATGGCACGTTTGGCTCTGACCAAATATGACAAGGATGCACCTATGGACGAGACCCTTGTGGCTGTTCCGAAGGTAAAAGTCCTTTTGAGCCAGCATATCGGAGCACCGGCGCAGGCAATTGTAAGTGCAGGCGATGAAGTAACCAGAGGTCAGATGATCGCAAAGCCGGCCAACGGATTAAGCGTCGGCATCCACGCAACCATCTGCGGAAAAGTAACAGAAGTTACTGACCGCCACATCATAATTGCAGCAAAGTAGAAAGGACGTGCAGAACATGAGTAAAGCAATCGGAATGATTGAATTTAAAACCACAGCCACAGGTATCACAGCAGCAGATGCCATGGTTAAGACATCTGATGTGGAGATCGTGGAAGCGCAGACCGTATGTCCGGGCAAATATATTGCAATTATCACCGGTGATTTAAGTGCGGTAAAAGCAGCCGTTGATGCAGCGGTTACAACTTATGAAGACAAGTGTATTGACAGCTTTGTGCTGGGCAATCCGCATGACTCTATCTTCCCGGCCATCTACGGAACAACAGCCGTAGAAGAGATCAGCGCACTGGGAATTCTGGAAACCTATGATGCGGCTTCGATCATTGAAGCAGCAGACCAGGCAGCGAAGACGGCTATCGTAGATCTGATCGAGCTTCGAATTGCCAAAGGTATGTGCGGCAAATCCTACATGCTTATTACAGGCGAGGTTTCCGCAGTAGAGGCTTCCATTGAGAGAGCCAAAGAGCTTGTTGCGGAGAAGGGCATGTATCTGGATTCTTCCGTCATTGCCCATCCTGACAGGCGTATGATAGATTCCATTTTGTAAAAGGAGATGCCTGCTGATGCAGACATCACTGTAAATGAAAGTCGATCGTAAATTACCATCCTTAGCAAAGGAGGGCAAAACAAATGCTGGCATTAGAGAGACGTAATTTGATCCTCGAGAAGCTGCAGACCGAAAAGCGTGTTGTGGTCAGTGAACTGAGCCAGATGTTCGATGTATCGGAGGAAACGATCCGCCGGGATCTGGACAAGCTGGAAAAAGAAGGACTTGCAACCAAGAGCTACGGCGGTGCGGTGATCAACGAGGATGTAAGTATCGATTTGCCCTTTAACATCCGTAAAAACCAGAATGTGGCAGGCAAGCAGAAAATGGCGGAAATCACCGCCTCCCTGGTGCAGGACGGCGACCATATTTTTCTGGACGCCAGTACCACCGCAGTTTTTGTGGCGAAAGCATTGAAAGACAGGGAACGCCTTACGGTGATCACCAATTCTATGGAGATCCTTTTAGAGCTGTCTGATGTATCCGGATGGAATATCATTTCCACCGGAGGCGTTATGAAGGAAGGCTATCTTGCTTTTCTTGGCTCCAAGACAGAAGAGGCGATCCGGTCTTACTATGTGGATAAGGTAATCTTTTCCTGCAAAGCCCTGGATCACAACTGGGGAATTATGGAATCCCAGGAGCCGTTCGGATCTACCAAAAAAGCCATGATGGCTTCCGGACGCAAAAAGATCCTGGTAATCGACAGTACAAAATTTGACCAGACCGCATTTTCCGTTGCAGGAAAACTGCGGGATGTGGATGTCGTCGTAACCGATAAAAAACCATCTGATAAATGGCTCCACCATTTTGAGGATCTGGATATTGAATGTCAATATCCTGCAGAAGCATAAGCAGAGGATAGGACAGACAAATCTGCGGCATCCATTGGAAAAGGAGCATCTGATATGAAAACCTTTGAAATGAAAACAGTCATTCATTTTGGGGAGAACTCCCTTGACAGGCTTCGTGTTCTTCCTTACAAAAGAGTTCTGATCATTACAGACCCTTTTGTTGTACAGAGCAAGATGATTGACCTGATCACTGCGCCGTTGGAAAAGGGCGGAATCGAATACGATATTTTCCAGGACGTAGTACCGGATGCACCGGTAGGAAAAATTGCGGAAGGTGTAAAAAAATTCCTTCAGTTTCAGCCGGAGGCCATTGTAGCAGTCGGAGGCGGTTCTGCCATTGACTCATCCAAAGCCATCCGTGAGTTTGCTTTAAAAATCAATAATTACGGTGCGGTAGGACTGATTGCGATTCCTACTACCAGCGGAACAGGATCGGAAGTGACTTCCTTTGCCGTTGTCAATGATACGGATGCAAAGGTGAAATATCCGCTTGTATCTGACAGCCTGACGGCAGATGAAGCCATCCTGGACGCGGAGCTGGTAAAGAGTGTACCGCCGGCGATCACAGCAGATACCGGTATGGATGTATTTACCCATGCCCTGGAATCCTATGTGAGTACGGAGCATAATGAATTTTCGTCCGCACTTGCAGAGAAATCCATCGAAATCTGCGGTGTATTCCTGCTTCGTGCGTATCTGGACGGCAGCGATATGCATGCCCGCCAGAAAATGCATGTGGCTTCCTGTCTTGCCGGACTTTCCTTTAATACGGCAGGTCTCGGAATCACACACAGTATGGCTCATCAGCTTGGTGCTGTGTTCCATATTCCTCACGGAAGGGCAAATGCAATGCTGCTTCCGCACATTGTGGAATATAATGCGAACATCAACAAGCACAGCAGAAGCCAGAAGGAATATCTGCCTGCTGTGAAGCGCTATGCAAATATTGCCCATATCCTTGGATTGAGCAATTACAACAAAGTTATGAGCGTACGCTCCCTGGTAAACTGGATCCAGTTTATGCAGAAAGAAATGAATATTCCGCTGACCATACAGGAAATCGGAACGATTACCCCGGATGCATATTTTGCCGCTGTTGATAAGATGGCGGAAGCTGCACTTGCGGATACCTGCACGGCAAATAATCCGAGAGTTCCTACCAAGGAAGATATCGTTAAGATATATACCAAA
Organism: Eubacteriales bacterium; assembly: GCA_030524545.1. GTDB lineage: Bacteria > Bacillota > Clostridia > Lachnospirales > Lachnospiraceae > Blautia_A. Next base: position 6,391 of record JAUNGM010000022.1, on the reverse strand, counting down.
CTTTGGTCATTCTAAATGAAAAAAGGCTTGGCATCACCGTTTTGCCGGGCCTTTTTTGAAAAAGAGGATATAAAGGTAGACAATATGAAAAGATCCAAACGAATCGAGGCATTGGACCGGCGGGCTGTCAATAAAGACGGATTTATTGACGAATGGCCGGAGATGGGCTTTATTGCCATGAAAAGCCCCTACGATCCAAAGCCGTCTATAGTAATAGAAAATGGAATCATAACAGAACTGGATGGGAAGAAACGGGCCGATTTTGATTTCCTGGATCAGTTTATTGCAGATTATGCCATCCGCATTGATCGTGCAGAACGCTCTATGGCAATTCCCTCTCTGGAAATTGCACGGAAGATCGTGGACATCCAGACCTCCCGTAAAGAAATCCTGGAAATCGTATCCGGTATCACTCCTGCCAAGATGGTGGAGGTCATCAACTACTTAAATGTAGTGGAAATGATGATGGGCATGCAGAAGATGCGTGCCAGAAAGGTGCCGGGCAATCAGGCGCACATCACCAACCTGAAGGACGACCCCGTGCAGATCGCGGCTGACGCAGCAGAGGGAGCGCTTCGCGGGTTCAGTGAAGAAGAAACCACCATGGGTGTTGCCAGATATGCACCGTTCAGTGCCATGGCGCTGCTGATCGGCTCCCAGGTAGGCCGTCCGGGTGTCCTGACACAGTGTTCCGCAGAGGAAGCTACCGAGCTGGAGCTTGGAATCCGCGGACTGACTACCTATGCAGAGACACTTTCTGTTTATGGTACGGAAAAAGTTTTTATTGACGGTGACGATACACCGTATTCCAAAGCATTTTTGAATTCCGCCTATGCATCCCGCGGCCTGAAGGTACGTTTTACCTCCGGTTCCGGTTCCGAAGTCCTGATGGGCTCCAGTGAACGCAAATCCATGCTGTATCTGGAATGCAGATGCTTATATGTGACAAAGGGTGCAGGAAGCCAGGGAATCCAGAATGGATCCGTAAGCTGTATCGGTGTTGCCGCCGGCGTTCCGGCAGGTATCCGTGAGGTGATCGGAGAGAACCTGGTGGCAGCTCTTCTGGGACTGGAATGTGCATCTTCCAATGACCAGAGCTTCTCCAATTCCGATATGAGAAGAACTGCCAGAACCATGCTGCAGTTTATGCCGGGTACGGATTTCATCTTCTCCGGTTATGCGGCAGAGCCGAACTATGACAACATGTTCGCAGGCTCCAATTTTGATGCGGAAGATTTTGACGATTATAATGTCATGCAGAGAGATATGCAGGTGGACGGCGGTCTGCGTCCGGTAACGGAGGAAGATGTGATCCGTGTCCGCCGTGAAGCAGGCAAAGCTGTTCAGGCTGTCTTCAAATATCTCGGCCTGACAGAAGTGACCGATGAGCAGGTAGAGGCTGTGACCTATGCACACGGAAGCAAGGATACGCTGAAGCGAGACGTAGCTTCCGACCTGATGGCTGCGGATGATATGCTGAAACGCGGCATTACGGGAATCGATGTGGTAAAGGCACTGGCTGAAAGCGGTTTTGAAAAGCTGGCAGGAAATATCCTGAACATGCTGAAGCAGAGAGTCATCGGAGACTATATGCACACCGCAGCCATCCTGGATGAGAACTTCCAGGTTATGTCCGGCGTGAATACTCCAAACGACTATATGGGACCGGGAACCGGCTATCGTGTTGACGGAAAACGCTGGGAGGAGATCAAAGCGATTCCTCACAGAATTGATGTAAATGAATTTTAGGAGGCTGTGCCATGGAAGTGAATGAACAACTGATACAAGCCATAACCAAAGCGGTCGTGGAGCAGTTGCAGCGAAATGGTGCGAAGCTCCCGGATGAGTCTCCCAAAAGCTCCGGTACCCAGAGCCTTGCAGGGAAGACAAGAATGCGCCCGAAGCGTTCCTATGAAGGTGCGGTAAGGGCAAAACAGGGGACAGACCCCAAGGAAGTTGTCATTGGTGTAGGGGCTGCTTTCCAGACGGAGATCACCAAGACCATCGGCGGGATTCCGCTGGATGAGGTGCTGCGCAATGTGAAAGCAGGAATCGAAGAAGAAGGCATGGTTTCCCGTGTGGTAAAAGTGCTGGATACCTCGGATGTAGGCTTTATGGCCCTCCAGGCAGCCAAGCTTTCCGGCTCCGGAATCGGAATCGGAATCCAGTCCAAGGGAACCACCGTCATTCATCAGAAGGATCTCTATCCTCTGACGAATCTGGAGCTTTTCCCCCAGGCACCTTTGATGAATCTTGAGACCTACCGTAAGATCGGCAGAAACGCAGCAAAATATGTCAAAGGGGAAAAGGTGACTCCGATCGAGTGCACCAACGACCCTATGGTGCGTGCGAAATTCCAGGTAAAGGCCGCCCTGATGCACATCATCGAAACAGAGCAGCTTGATCCGGAAAAAGGCATGATTGTATGGGAGGGCGCAAGATGAGTAAGTATCCTTTAGGGCAGTACGAAGCCGACACCATTACCTCCAAAACAGGGAAAAAGCTTTCCCAGATCACTCTTGATGAGGTAAAGCGCGGCAGCGTGACTGCGGAAGATATTAAGATTTCGCCGGAAATGCTTAAGAGGCAGGGACAGGTGGCAGCTTCTGCAGACAATCCCCAGATGGAAGCGAATTTTGAGAGGGCTGCCGAGCTTTCCAATGTTCCGGATGATGTGATTTTGAACATGTACAACAAGCTTCGCCCAAACCGTTCTACCAAAAATGAACTGGTTCTGATGGCAAAAGAGCTGCTTGAGAAATATCAGGCGCCTCATTGTGCCAAACTGGTGCTGGAAGCTGCGGAAATTTACGAAAAAAGGGGAATTCTTCTTTGAAACTGATTGCAGGTGTTGATATAGGAAATTCCACAACTGAAGTATGTGTCGGCGCAGTGGGGGAGGACGGAAGCTTCCGTTTTCTCTCCAGCGCTTCCCGTATGACTACCGGGACGAAAGGAACTCTTCCTAATGTTCTGGGAATCAAGGCTGCACTTGAGGAAGCAATGGATAAGATCCGCCAGCCCCTGAGTGCTCTTGATCTGGTGCGCTTAAACGAGGCAGCCCCTGTCATCGGCGATACGGCCATGGAGACCATTACGGAAACCATTATCACGGAATCTTCCATGATCGGGCATAACCCGTCGACACCGGCCGGTGCAGGAGAGGCTGTCGGAGAGCTGCTTTTTCTGGAAAATATCTGGAAGGGAAAACCGGGCGTGCCGTATATAGTGGCAGCGGCAAGCAAGTTTTCCTATGAGGAAGTGGCGGCAAGGCTGAACCAGCACATCCCGGAACTGGATGTCCGGGGACTGATCCTTCAGGCGGATGAAGCCCTTCTTGTGGAAAACCGCCTGAGCAGGAAGATGCCCATTGTGGATGAAGTGCGTCATATCAGCAAAGTGCCGGAAGGGAAGATGGCAGCCATTGAGGTGGCGCTGCCGGGAACCAGTATCCGGATGCTTTCCAATCCCTATGGGATTGCGACGCTTTTAGGCTTAAATGCGGAGGAAACGAAATCCGTGACTCCCATTGCAAAGAGCCTTATAGGGAAACGGAGCGCAGTCGTGATCCGTACCCCTCATGGAAATATCAGAGAAAACGTTCTTCCCGCAGGTGAGGTTGTTTTTCACGGAGAGCGGGAAGTCAGGATCAATATTGATGCCGGAGCGGATGAGATCATGAAAGCCCTGGGAACTGCCGGGGAAATCCGCGACATTGACGGGCAGCAGGATACCAACGTGGGAAATATGCTGCGCAGGATCAAAACCAGTATGGCAGATGTGGCAAAGGAACACGAGCATGACAGTGAGATCCGGATCACGGATATCCTGGCCGTGGATACGCTGGCGCCTGTGGAGATTTCCGGATCCCTGGCAGGTGAAACGTGTATGGAGAAGGCTGTGGGAATTGCCGCAATGGTGAAGACCCAGCATCTGCCCATGCAGAAGATCGCAGAAAGACTGGAGCAGGAGCTTCATATCAAGGCTGTGGTTGCCGGAGTAGAGGCTGTAATGGCTTCTCTCGGAGCAATGACCACACCGGGAACGAAGCTGCCCCTGGCGATTCTGGACATGGGCGGCGGTTCAACGGATGCCGCTGTGCTTGAAACGGACGGAAGCGTGAGGACGACTCACCAGGCCGGAGCGGGCGAGCTGGTATCCATGCTGATCCAGACAGAGCTTGGGCTCCATAGTCGGACGACGGCGGAGCAGATCAAGAAGTACCCCATGGGCAAGGTGGAGAGCCTGTTCCATATGCGTCTGGAAAACGGGGCAATGCAGTTCTTTGAAGAATCCATTGATCCCAGGTATTACGGACATGTGGTGCTTCTGGCTCCCGGAGAGATGCTGAAGGTGGAAGAGGACATTCCGATGGAAAAGATCCTGGAGGTACGCAGGGAGGCGAAACGCAAAGTATTCGTAAGAAATGCGATTCGGGCCCTGAAGACCGTAGCGCCGGGACATGACCTGCGGAAGATTCCGAATGTGGTTCTGGTAGGCGGATCTGCGGAGGACTTTGAGATTCCGGAAATGCTGATGGAAGCGCTGTCAGAATACAGGATCGTCTGCGGAAGAGGAAATATCCGCGGTGTGGAAGGACCCAGGAATGCGGTGGCGACAGGCTTGCTGCTGTCATATCTGAGTAACAGCCGTTAAAGGCGATTCTGGCGATTCGGAGGGATTTGTTATGGTTGTGAATAAGCCGACGATCATTATTTACTGCTGCGGGGCGGACGAGGATCTGCTTCGGGAGGTCTGTGCCGGGATAGAGGAAGAAGGCGTTCTTTTTCAGGTGCAGGATCATGAAGGGGATTTGGATACGCTGGCCTATGAGGCGGCGAATGAATCCATGCTGGGCTCCGGGATCGGGATGCTTGGAAACCGTCTTGCCATGCAGATGCAGCGCCTTCCCAAAGGCCGGAATGTGTTTGAGCTGAATGCTCCTGCTTTCTGGCAGTGCAGAAACCTTGGGGCAAACAGCGCAAGAGCGATCAAGAAGATGCCGTTTAAGACAATTTACGGTTTACGGGGGATGCCGTTATGAACATTTATACAAAAAACGGAGATAAAGGGACTACAGATCTGATCCGTACAAAAAACGTTTCCAAGTCGGATGACCGCATTCAGCTTGTGGGAACCATAGATGAGCTGACAAGTCATCTGGGGCTGGTGAAGACCATGCTGGATGATCCGGATGTGATCCGCATTCTGGAAAAAATACAGGCAACGCTGATCACGGTGATGGCTGGAGTGGCAGACCCTTATAACAGAGAGTATAAGATCAGTGACGATAAGACAGCGGTTCTGGAAGAAGAGATCGACCGGATGGAAGGGCTGTTTGAGCGTCCGAAGAAATTTATCCTTCCGGGTGCCTGCCGCCTGTCTGCGGAGATCGATGTGGCCCGCACGGTGGCAAGAAGGGCAGAACGGGCACTGGCGCTTGTCAGTGTGAAGTTCGGCGCGGATACCGGAACGAAGAAATATATGAACCGCCTGGCAGATTATCTCTATGTGCTGGCAAGATATACGGATGCACTGAATGAAGGTAAGGGTCATGGGAAGGAAGCGGCAGTGTCCGAAGAAAATAAGGCAGTGCAGAAGACTTCTGTAACCGCAGAATCAGGAAAGGTTGCCGGTATGGAAAATCATGAGAATCATACAGTAAGTGAAGAAGCTGTGATTCAGGAAATACTGAAACGTATGGGAATCCAGGGAAGAATCACTCTGGACAGTGCCAAACGTCTGATCGAGAGGATCGAAGAGGAAGCAAACCGCCGCGGTAAGAAGGCAGTGATCGCTGTCTGCGGGCCGGACGGAAACCCCATTGCAGTACATGTGATGGACGGTGCTTTTCTTGTAAGTTTTGATGTGGCCGTAAAAAAGGCATACACCTCTGTCGCAGTGAAGATGTCCACCATGGAACTTGCCGGGCTTGCACAGCCGGGCGGCACCTTCTACGGTGTGGATAAGATGGACGGCGGCAAGATCGTCATCTTCGGCGGCGGTGTCCCGATCAAGGTAGGCGATACCATCATCGGAGGCCTTGGCGTCAGCGGCGGCACAGGTGAAGAAGACCACAGTCTGGCGGAATATGGACTGTCGGTCTTACATGAAGTGCTGTGATTTGTATTTAATGAAAGTAAGCTGTTATCTCTTCCGGATGTATTCCGGGTGAGATAGCAGCTTTTTTAATTCCAAGAAAAGAAACATAAATCTTAGATTTTTTATATTTTTGCGGCCGCGGCAGATTGTTATAATACACTTACAAAAAAACAGTACTGTATGAAAAAACAACAAACAGGAGGAAGATTTTGGTATGAAGAAAAGGGTTATTTCTCTTGACTTTTGCTAGAGATTGAGTAAAAAAAGCTCTGAACACCGTATAAATAGG
>JAUNGM010000057.1 GCA_030524545.1 Eubacteriales bacterium | reverse complement strand
TTTTATTTAAGTTTGGATATCGCAGGAAATCCAAACGTTTGGATTTCCTGCGGCACAGTCATATAAGTTTGCTGATTGATATGGGATTTTCAGCGGTGGCGATAGCTGACCGTGTGGGGCATGAAAGCATTGACATCACTTATCAGTACGCACACCTGTTTCCGTCAAAGCAGGCGGAAATGGCGGACAGACTGGACGATTTGGGGAAAGGAGATTTTGAAAATGTCGGTTAAAAATAAGGATAGCAAAAACCGTTGGAGAAATATCACGGTAGGGTTTCGGGTATCGCCCGAAGAAAGCGAACAGATCAACAAAGCGGTACGCCTGTCTGGGCTTAGCAAGCAGGACTATATCACAAGGCGGCTCTTGTGCCAGGATGTGGTTGTGCAGGGAAATCCGAGGGTATATAAGGCTCTCCGTAACGAACTTGCTGCTGTCCTTGCAGAATTACAGCGGATTGAGGCAGGAAACAGTATTGATGATGAGCTACTGAATGTAATTGAACTGATCGCCATTATTCTTGGCGGTTTGAAAGGAGAGGATGAGAATGGAGAATAAAAAAGAAATGACTGTCTTTAGCCCATCTGTTGGCGCAGATGAGAGGCAGTCACTTCCAAAAATCGCTGAAAATAGTATATCCGACTATGAGGAAAATATCAAGAGTTTTGAGGAAATGCAGAGAGAATTGCAGTTGAGTTTAGATCCCTCGTATCTTAAAACCGTTTCAATGAGTGAATTGTATGACACCGTGTACCCGAGCAAGTCGCCGTTGATCGACGGTCTGCTCTACCCCGGCACTTATATTTTTGCAGGTTCGCCCAAACTGGGAAAGAGTTTTCTGATGGCACAGCTTGCCTATCACATCAGTACAGGCACGCCGCTTTGGAATTATACAACCCGAAAAGGAACGGTGCTGTATCTTGCCCTTGAAGATGATTACCGACGCCTGCAGGAACGCCTGTATCGGATGTTTGGGACAGAGGGCGCAGAAAACCTTTACTTTTCTGTTTCCGCCAGCCAGCTTGGGAAAGGATTGGATGAACAGCTTGCGAGATTTGTGACAGAACACGCAGATACAAAGCTGATTATCATTGATACGCTTCAAAAGGTGCGTGAGGTTGGCGGAGACAATTACAGTTACGCTAACGATTATCAGATTATGGGAAGGTTAAAAAGTTTTGCGAATGTTCATGGACTTTGCCTGCTGCTCGTACACCATACAAGAAAGCAGACTGCCGATGATAAGTTTGATATGATTTCGGGAACAAGCGGATTGCTTGGGGCTGCAGACGGGGCATTTCTTTTACAGAAAGAAAAGAGAACAGGCAATGCCGCAACCCTTGAAGTATCAGGCAGAGATCAGCAAGACCAAAAGCTGTATCTTATACGCAATACAGAAACGCTATTGTGGGAACTGCAAAAGACGGAAACAGAATTGTGGAGAGAGCCGCCAGAGCCTTTATTGGAACAAATTAATCAAAGGCTGACCACAGATTGTCCGAGATGGCAGGGAACAGCAACTGAGCTTGTAGGGTGGCTCGGAGTAGAGATGTCGCCGAATAGTATTACAAGAAAACTGAATGTATTGTATGGGCGGCTGCTCAATGAATATGGCATTTTCTATCGGCGTGACCGTTGCCATGAGGGGAGAATGATTAAGCTGTATCGTGGGGAGCGTGACGATATGTGACGGTGTGACGGTATTTTTAGCAGCGGAGGCGGTATCAGAAATATCGTCACATCGACGCAAACCGTCACGGAAAGGATGGGATATGATGAAGAACGTACAAATATCACAGGAATTATTTATGCAGTTACTTCGGTTTCACTTGGTTGAGGATGAGAGCTGCGAATGGGAAATCAAGCAGGAGTTGGAGAAAAAACTGGACAGGATGGTTTTGCGTGACCTGTTTGGAAAGTCCAAAACCGCACCGACAAAGGAAGAGCGGGAACAGGCAAGAAAAGAATATTTGGATAAGAGAGGAGTGCCGGAGAGCTTCCGCTGGTAATTCTTCCTTGATGATAAGAACAGGGGTGTGCCACACCCCTGTAAATAACAGACAAGGCAGGAATAAGGTATAAATTCGATTTCATTATGGAAGGTGTGATTAAAATGTTAAAGCAGCCGGAAAGAGACAGCAGAAATGTGAATGATTTATTTTATGAAGCAGAGGGCAGACAGATACAGAAAATGAACAAGGTACTGGCAGGCGTGAAATTGACAAAATCAGAGGAAAGAACCTTGATATGGCTTGCCGGATGGGAAGAAAGTACCGTAGATAATCTGCTGTCAGTAATAGAAAAGGCGGCCCGGATACGGGCAAATAAAAAGGGCGGATACGCCCATCAATCTAAGACTGAATCCGAGAGGTGAGCGGATACTGTAACACCATAATAAGCCCTCGGCGTTTGAGAGCGAAATACACCCATCGCACAAACTTCGTTTATGCTCTGTGTATATTTCGCCCTGCCGGGAGCTGTGCCGCCGATAGGCGGATGAGTTCGTAAACAGGTGCCTATGCACCTACTCACAGTAAATCGGTGAAAGCCGGGGAAAGGAGTATGCTTATAGGCAGACACTCATTTATCAGACAAAACAAGCTGTCTGATGTGGCAGGACGGATTGATTATATTTCAAATCCCAAAAGGCAGGAGTATCTATATGCAACCTATCAGACAGAGGGAGCGACGCCAGAGTTTTGGAAAAATCTTGCAAGGGAAAACCAGTTAGATTTTAAGATAAGCGGATCGGCAGGGAAATGTGTTGAGGGGAGAGAGTTTATCATTGCACTTCCCGAAAGTTTTATTCAATACAGGGCAGATGATGTGGTAAGTCTTTTTGCAAAGATTTTCCATACAAGGTATGGGGTAGAATGCAGCGCAGCGCTTCATCACAATAAGACGAAAACCAACTATCACATTCATTTGGTATTCAGCGAGAGAAAGATGTTGGAAAATCCCGAAGTAAAGATTGCCAGCAGGAATATGTTTTATGATGAACAGGGAAAGCATCGGCGCACCAAAAAAGAGATTACAGACGAGCATGGGAATATCCGGGCAGGATGCAGTATTATCCGAAAGGGCGAAGTCTATGAGAGCCACATTTTTACAAAAAAAGAAGAATGGTTTAAGAGCAAAGCATTTACCAAAGAAGTTAAGGAGATGTTTACCGAAGCAATCAATCACTATGTGAAAGAGAAATCGGAAAAGTTATCTGTATTTCAGCAGGGCGGTGTCTATCTGCCGACAAAGAAAATCGGAAAAAACAATCCGAAGGCGGCAGAGATACGTGCAGATAATGCGGCAAGGCAGGAGTGGAATCGAACTGTAGATATAGCATTGGTAGAGGGCATTCCCGAAGAAGATATTTTGAAAGTTAAACAGGAAAAAATCAATGAAAAGACGCTGGAATCCATAAGGGGACACGGTTGGATACCAGATATGTTCCGGCAGATTGTCGGAGACGCAAAAAACTTTCTGCAGGAGTTGATTTTTAAATTTACGCTGCCGCCCAAGCCTATACCGAAGATAGACTTGCAAGAGTGGAAAGATATGCAGAAGATAATGGGAAAACTTCAGAAACAGACACAAGAGATAAAACTCACGCAACAGGATATTTCTTCTCTGAAGAAGCAACTCTCCGAAACAAGAGGCTTATTCAAGGGGAAAGAACGGAAATCCTTAGAAGGAAAAATTCAGCAGGCCGAGCAGGCAGTAAAGCGTATGCACAAGAATTTGGAGCAGATCGCAAAGCAGGAAGGATATTCTGATGTTCAGTCTTTTGTAAATGTATATAACAAGTCGGAAAAACTGGTAAGGGAATATAACGAGGAACTGAGGGCGTGGAAAAATCAGACGGAACAGAAGAAAGAGAAACCGAAGGAACTGCCGAAAAAGACGAGCGTACTGGAAAAGCTGCACCGCTATCAGCAGGAGGGCAGACAGCAGCCAATACGGTCAGTAAAGAAAAAATCTATAGATAGAGAACGATAAGAAAGGTGGAAAAACAATGAAGAAAACAATTTTTGAAGAAATGGGCGGTACTTATATCAGACATGGGGATTATCTTATCCCCTGCCTTACCTTACCAGTGGAAGAGGAAAACAAAGTGATCGGCATATGGGGGCAAAGGCATTTGTGTTATCTCAAAGAGCATAAGCGGCTTGTTTATCTCAATCTGCTGACAAGCGGCAGGTTGAATGAATATCTTGCGAATGTGAATGAGCAGGCAGAGAATATGTTTTCTCGACTGGTAAAGGAATATGCCGAAAGGCAGGGCGTGACAGAACGGTTGAAAGCTGATAATCAGCTTGAATGGATTGGCAGAATGAATAACATTCAGGCGTGTGCGAGAGAAGTTGTAGAGCGAGAAATGATATATTCGTAGATATTTTGCGTCACTCCTGCGTCGACAGGAGTGACGATACGGTTATGCAGTAAAGATTGAATTGAATATTTCATTGCTATATACTGAATGTAAATATACAATTCGGAGGAAATGATTATAATGTTAGGTATAAAAGACGGAAAATATGTTGGATTAAGTAATTTTATGGAATTGTTTTATGAGCAATGGAATCCCTATGCAGAACAGTGGAAAATTGCAGAAAAGAATATTCGAAATATGGTACAGAATTTTGCGGAAAAAATGAAACCAGTGAGAGCATTTTGTATTCTGGGCGAGTATCAATTTACATATTGGAAACCACTGTGTTCTTCTGAAATTGATAGAATAGTCAATGCAAGAGATGTGAATGAATATCTTATGGAAAAAATAGAGGATAAATCATTTATTGATTATGATACGCTATGTGATGAAATGGTTCAATCGGAACTATTGTCCAATACAAATAAAGCGATATTGAACCAGTGTGTTCAAGCAATGAATATCGGATTATATGATTTAACATTAGTAGGAATAGTAGCTGTTTTGGACGGTGTTTTGTCGATGGTAACAAAAGATGATTCTACTAAAATCCCAAGACGCCTTGAACAAATTAAAGATAAGTTGAAAGATTTATCAGATGAAGAATGGGAATTATTAGACGAATCAGATATAACTGCTTTTGGAATATATATTACTTGGACAAAAACAATGGAAGAATTTAAAAAACGTAGTGAGTTCAATAAACCAGAAACAGAGCCTAAAGACTTAAATAGACATTGGATTGCTCATGGCAGAAAAACTATTATCGCGACAAAATTAGATTGCTGCAAAATGATAAATGCATTGTATGGATTGATTTATCTTGGAACGTCACTGCATATATAGATTGACATGAGTGGAAAAAGTATTATTTTATAATAGCCCATCTTGTCATAGTCGTATACGTTATGAAAAAGATTGTAAAAGCGAGAATTGTATTGCTTTTTCATTACACTTTTGATATGCTGTAACTGGATAATTTTGGGTATAGTAATGTGAGGAAATTATAGTGGTTAAAATGATAGATTTTGTTGGGAATCCGATGCGAATAGTATTGCCAATACTTCTTCAGGATAAATCGACAAGAAAACATATAATATGGGCAACAGATCCGCCAGATGATATCGGTGAAGATGTGACTGATAAGAGTCAAATTACAGTGGATCAGTTGATAAAAGCCCCTGATGCGATTCAGCCGAGAATCCAAAAAGAATTGGAAACCCAACAGGAACGAACAAAGAAAAAAGGCGAGGTATTTACTCCGGCATGGATTTGCAATTTAATGAATAATCACTGTGACGAGGAGTGGTTCGGGCGTAAAAATGTATTTAATGTTCAGTGCGGATATACTTGGAAAATTATTGAAGAACCAATCGTATTTTCCTGTGAAAGAAAATGGACGGATTATGTTGATTCCCGGAGATTGGAAATTACTTGCGGTGAAGCGCCATATCTTGTATCCCGTTATGATACCTCAACTGGAGATTATATCGAACCTGCCAATCGAATTGGAATCCTGGACCGCAAATTGCGGGTAGTAAACGAAAATACAGAAAATGAAGAGGAATGGTTTAAATGGACGCTGCGGGCATTTCAGAGTGTCTATGGATATGAATATCAGGGCGATAATCTTTTGCTTGCCAGAGGAAATCTTCTACTGACATTTGTTGAATATTATCAGAATAGATGGAAATGTCAGCCGCCGGAGAAGCAGCTTCGGACAGTAGCAAATGTGATTGCGTGGAATCTCTGGCAGATGGACGGGCTGAAAGATACAGTGCCTTTTGGCAATCCTGACATTGATAGACTGATTCATTGTTTTACGCTGCTTGCAATAATGCCCGAGTTATGTAGAGATAGTATAAAAGAGATTCTCACCCTGCTTAATTTAACGGACTATCTCAAAATATTTGATACTCGCAGTAGACCAAAGTTTGAAATCAATAATGAAAATAAAAAACTACTTACTGCTTTCAAAGAAAGCAATTTGATTGATTCTTATCAAGAAAATCCTGAAAAGGAGGGCTATTACAAAATTATCAGATTTAAATCGGCAATGAAGACATTGCCTCAAGAACTATTGTAATTTGAGATTCATTCAAGAACGGAGAAAAGAAAGTGTAGCTACAAAAAGATGATATTTTCTTAAGATGTAGCGAACAAAGTATGTTTTTAGAGATTGATTTTCTAAGCAAAATCGCTTATAATCTGAAGCGGAATATATTGTTATTATCCACAGTTACAGAGCGTATGTTATCAATGCCGATAACAAAATGATAACATTAGCTCATATAGGCAGGATAATATGGATATATCAAATAATCAAAAGAAATACATACTCGGCAGAGAATGAAAACTAAGCAAAATTGATTAGTAATTAGCGAGCTTGAATAGAAGTCGAATCCTCGGAAAAGCCTGTATTTATGGGCTTTCCCGGGGATTTATTTTTGTCTCTGGAGTGCAAATGGAGTTAAAAATTATTTTTTTTACTAGCCGGATTTCTTGAATAAGCAAGGTTTTCCGGAATATCATTGCATTTCCAAAAGAGAATATCGGGAAATTTTTATAGAACAGTTTGTTTTGATGAAGTAGTTTTCATCAGGGCAGGCTGTTTTTTTATTGCTTTTGAATTTGTAAGGAAATTTTACCTGTGGAAAATTTGCAAAATTTCGGAAAAACGTGTCCGAAAATCCTCCCGCCAGTCCGGTGTACATGAAGGGAAAACTTTCAGAACACAAAGGAGGTACTGATTATGCAGAACAAATTATTTTTAAAAGCAGCAGATGTGTGTGAACTTTTGGAGGTATCCACAACCTCTGCTTATGAGATCATTGCAAATTTGAACAGCGAACTGGAGAAGAAAGGGTATCTGGTTCTTAAAGGAAAGGTTCCGACCAAGTATTTTGTGGAACGTTTTTACGGGATTGAGGATGTCTGCCAGATCCCACAGGAGAAGGGAGTGGAATGGTTCCATGCGTAAAAGAAAGATGTATCTGTCAGTGGAAGACGTAGCGGAAGTATTTGATATCTCGGTTTCTTTTGCTTACCGGGTAGTGGAGCGGATGAACGCTGACCTGGCAAGTAAAAACTACTACGTGATTTTAGGGCGGGTGCCCACTCGTTATGTTGAGGACAAGATTTATGGTCTGGAACATGTAGAACAGTATTTATCGGAGGGAAAAGCAATATGAGTATGACACAGGAAAAAATGTATATGAACGTAGATGATGTTTGTGCAGTGTTGGGAGTATCAAAAGCCTTTGCATATAAAATCATGAAAGGCTACAATGAGGAACTGAAAGAAAGAGGATTTCTGGTCATTCCTGGAAAGATATCAACAAAATTTCTTGCCGAGAAGATTTATGGCATGAAGGTGGAGGAATAGCAATGGGAGTATATAAAGAAGGAAAAAACTGGAAAGTACAGGTGTATTACAGGGACTGGCAGGGAAACCGGAAGAGAAAACAGAAACGTGGATTTCGGACCAAAGGAGAAGCAAAAGAGTGGGAGCGGGATTTCCTTCAGCAGCAGACGCAGAGCGTTGACATCGAGTTTGGTAATTTCCTTGAGCTATATTACAAAGATATGGAAGTCCGATTGCGTGAAAATACCATGTACACAAAACGTTATATTATTGATTTAAAAATCAAGCCGTATTTTGAACATAAAGTCTTAAGTGAGATTACAGTTGCAGATATCAGAAACTGGCAGAACGAGTTGTTGAAGCAGAATTATTCAGAGACATATCTGAAAACGATCAACTGCCAGCTGGGAGCAATTTTTAATTATGCTGTGCGGTATTACAACCTGAAAGATAATCCTTGCAGGAAAGCAGGCAGTATCGGGAAAAGCAAAGGAGAACCTAAGGATTTCTGGATGCAGGATGAATTTGAGACTTTTCTTGAAACAGTAGATGATAAACCGGAGGCGAAGATGGCATTTCAGTTTCTGTACTGGACGGGGATGAGAATCGGAGAGCTTTTGGCTTTAACTTATAATGATATCAATTTTGAGGAAAAAACGGTTTCTATCAACAAATCTTATCAGAGATTAAAAGGAAAGGATGTAATTACCAGACCGAAGACCCCTAAAAGTATCAGGGTAATTACACTTCCGGATTTTCTGGTTGAGGAGTTTCAGGAATACTGCAGTCATTTGTACGGTATTATGAAGCACGAAAGGCTGTTCCGTTTCACAAAATCATATATGGAACATTGTATGGTCAATGGAATTGAAAAATCGGGAGTAAAAAGAATTCGCTTGCACGATCTCAGGCATTCCCATGCGAGTATGCTGGTGGATATGGGCGTTGCTCCGCTGGAGATTGCGGAACGTCTGGGACATGAAAAGGTAGAAACAACATTAAATACATATTCCCACCTGTATCCTTCGACCCAGAGCAAATTGGCAGGGCTGCTTGATATGAAATACAAAGATAAGGAAAGCAAAGGAGATGATGTAAATGCATAGAGGAAACATGAGAAAACTGCTTCCGGATCATGTGCCTGAAAAACGTGTTGCAGTGAAGTTACTGAATGAAATACATACTGAGCAGAAAATGAAAAAGGAGGTACTTAGAAATGGCAAGTGACAGACATGGGAAACACAATAAACCGACAATTGCATTCCGGGTTACACCTTATGAACAGCAGGTCATCAATGAAAGGGTAAAGGCAAGTGGCATGAAAAAACAGGATTATATTGTCCGCTCATGTATCTATAATCATGTTTGTGTGGTGGGAAATCGGGAGAATCTGGAAATTCTCAGATCAGAGGCTCGTGAAATGTACACCGTCCTTGAAGAAGTGTCCAAAGACATAAAAAAGGATAGCCCAGACTTATCAGAGCAGGGGATGGAAAGCATGACGGAAAGATTTCTTGCATTTTTAGATGCAATGCTGTGGATGTTGAAGGGATCAAAATATTTGTGGGAGGAAAAAGACAATGAAAGAAACAGTAAGTAATGACTGCAAGGTACTGGCTTTATGTTCACAAAAAGGCGGAGTGGGTAAAACCACCAGTTGTGTAAATCTGGCAGTGGGACTGGCCAGAGAGGGAAAGCGTGTTTTAGTAGTTGACAATGATCCGCAGGGAAGCATGACGGCAAGCCTTGGCTATCACAATCCCGATGAGTTGAATGTTACACTGGCTACAATTCTTATGAAAATTGTAAACGAGGAAACATTTGACGACTCTCTGGGGATTCTTCGCCACGAAGAGGGGATTGATTTACTTCCGGCAAATATCGAGCTTGCTGGTATGGAAGTGTCATTGGTGAATTTTATGAGCAGGGAACTGGTACTCCGGCAGTATATTGATCAGGTGAAAAATCTGTACGATTATGTACTAATCGACTGTATGCCATCCCTGGGGATGTTGACCATCAATGCACTTGCATGTGCGGATGCGGTACTTATTCCGGTTCAGGCAGCCTATCTTCCGGTAAAAGGATTAGAGGATCTGATCCGGACGATCGGTAAGGTGCGAAGACAGCTGAACAGAGGACTTTCCATCGAAGGAATATTGATCACCATGGTAGATAGACGAACAACCTATGCACGGGATATTACAGAATTAATTCACGATACCTATGGAAGCCAGATTCGTATTTTCACTCATAATATACCGTTTTCTGTCCGTGCTGCTGAAATCAGTGCAGAGGGAGTCAGTATTTTCCGTCATGATCCCAGAGGTAAAGTTGCAGAAGCATATCAGTATCTGACTCAGGAGGTGCTTTCAGATGAAGAGTAGAAGTGCATCGAAGATAAAATTGACTTCTTATGATGACCTTATTGGCGGAGCTGTATCAAAAGATGATATTCAGGAAATTCCAATCGGTCAGTTGCGGGATTTTTTGAATCATCCTTTTCATGTTAACGATGATGACGAGATGAATGATCTGGTAGAAAGTATAAAAACACAGGGCATATTAACCGCGTTGCTGGTGCGTCCGTCAAAAAAGGGAGGATAAAAAGAGTACTCAACTGGAAAATACTGAAGACAGAATCGGGATATCAAGCGAGATTTGTATTGGCTAAATAATGGTATGCAAGAGAATGAAAATAATGTAAAATAAAGGCAGGTTTTGAAAAAAATGAATGTATCGGCTTGAAGTGCCAAACTTGCATTTCAAGTTGAGTAAGGAGATTATATGGCTGATCAAATGACAAATGAAGTGATAGACCAGGAAACTGCGGAAGCACAGATGGTAGAAGTTGTACAGCCTGCTATTGAAAAACTTATTTATGTCATCCGTGACAAACAGGTTATGATAGATAGTGATCTTGCAATGCTTTATCATGTGGAAACCAAGCGGTTGAATGAGGCTGTAAAAAGAAATATCGCCCGGTTTCCAGAAGAATTCCGGTTTCAACTGACAGAAAAAGAAACAGAGAGTTTGAGGTCGCAAATTGCGACCTCAATGAAAAGTAACGGGGACAATGAGAAAAAAGGTGGAAGAAGATATCTGCCATATGCCTTTACAGAGCAGGGAATTGCTATGCTTTCGGCAGTACTCAGAAGTGATGTAGCCATTCAGGTCAGTATTAATATCATGAATGCTTTTGTAGAGATGAGGCGTTTTATTGCCAATAATGCTCTGCTTTTTGAGCGTATCAGTAATGTTGAATTAAAACAGTTGGAATACCAGAAAAAAACGGATGAAAAGCTTGAGCAGATATTTGAGTACATAGCTGATCATAAGGAGTCAAATCAAAAGGTGTTTTTTGATGGGCAAATATATGATGCTTTCAGCTTGATAGTAAGCCTGATTCAAAAAGCAGAAAAAGAAAGTACTTTAATTGACGGCTATGTCGATGTAGGAACACTGAACCTGCTTTCAAAGAAAAAAGATAATGTAAACGTTACAGTATATACGTTAAAAAGGACAAAACTTTCAAAAACAGATGTTGATAATTTTAATATGCAGTATCCAACATTGGATGTGAAATATACGAACGTATTTCATGACCGCTTTTTAATCCTTGACAGGAAAACGGCGTATCATATAGGAGCATCGCTAAAAGATGCTGGAAAGAAGTGCTTTGGCATTAACCTGATTGAAGATGCCGGTATTATAAGAGATATTTTGCAGAGGTTGGAGTTAGAGACGGAAGAATAGAAGGGAGATGGTTCCGTTGTCCCAGAAGAACCATAAAATGATTGATGGCAAACTTCTTCAGACGGATAAGAAGTATTCTCATCTGAAATTGAAACAAAAGGAAAAAATAGCTGAATGGATGTATCTGGAGACAAAGGCATATTATGAGAAAAACTATACATTTCCTGGGGATAAGCAAATCGGGGATGTTATCTCAAAAGTATGTGCTCGGATCACCGACGCAGACATATGGATTCCTTATGGAGAAGTTGTGAAACATTATAAGAAAAAGAGGGCTGATATCAACAAACGTGTGAAACGGTCCCTTAACCAGCATGAAGAGCAAAAAACGGAAACGGTCTGCTTTATGAATATGTGTATGGTGCAGGATGGAAAAGGGAATGTACTTGCATTAGATAAAGTAAATGACAGTTATACCGGAACGACGTTCCCCGGCGGACATGTCGAAAAAGGAGAAATCTTTACAGATGCCGTTATCCGTGAAGTATACGAGGAGACTGGACTTACGATTGAGAACCCTCTGTTCTGTGGCGTATATCATTGGAATAAATCAGGTACGCATCATGTGATATTCCTGTATAAAGCAGATCAATATTCAGGAATATTACATAGCTCTGAAGAAGGAAAAATTTACTGGATTCCGATGAATGAGTTTAAAGAAAAGGAACTTGCGACTGGGATGGAATATGTTCTGCAGATGATGGAATCTGCACAGATGAATGAGTGCTATATGCATCTGGAAGACGGAAAATATGTAGGAACTTTATATTAAGTTATGGCGTTTGCCGGCAGTGAAATACCTGCCGGTTTTTTCATGCCTGGAAGGAGGTGCTATGTGAGGAAAATAGAAAAAGTAATGTTGATTGTGTTTCTGGTAATTTCGGTGATATGCGGGAAATTCCTCTTGGAGTACTGTCAGGATTCTTATGACAACAGACAGAATTACCGGCAGATGGAAGAGATAGCGTTTCCGGAAAAGGATACAGAGGATGATGATACAGAATCCAATTCGTATAATCCAATGACAGAGATAGATGACTTTGATTATCAGGCACTGTTGGATGAAAATGCAGACTGCATCGGGTGGCTGAAGATTGATGATACCGATATCAGTTATCCGGTTGTACAGGGAGAAGATAATGAGTTTTATCTACACCATGATTTTCAAAAGAACTATGCTACCTGTGGAACACTGATGCTGGACTGTCGGAATAATATTGATGCCGGGCAGGAACATTTGATTATTTATGGTCACCAAATGAAAGATGGCAGTATGTTCAAGCAATTGAATGGATATAAAAAAGAAGAGTTTTATCATGAGCATAAGGAGATCACACTATATCTGGAAAACCAGAAATACCAGTATGAAGTGGCTGCTGTGTATGTGACGAATGTGGCACAAAGCGGCGGTTATTATGATTATTTACACAAAGAAACACGAAAACAACAGATGGATTATTTGCAGAAAATGGCAGCTTATCAGCTTTATCCGACGGGAGTTACCGTCAGGGAAGAAGATGAGCTGCTTTCTTTATCTACCTGTGAATATTCCAGCACCAACGGCAGGCTGATTGTCCTTGCAAGAAGAATTGGACGGTAGGAGGAGAATGAATATGGCAATGAACAGGAATGTGACAATGGCTGAAAAAGAAGTCCGGGATTATGCCAAAAGACAGATGGAACGGGCAGAACAGAGGGAAAATATTTTATTTACAGAGGAACAGAAAGAACAGGTTCTGGAATATGCGGCTATGACTGGGGATGATTATGATATCAGGAAAATGATCAGAGACCTTGCAGATGCTGTCCGTTCCTCGGATGAAGAGAAGGTGGATGAAATTCTGAGGGATGCAAGAGAGGAAATTGACGAATTCCCGGATCGTTCCGTTGGTATGGCGGAACTAAAGGGATATGGCTATACCGCAGATGATATGTTTCCTCTTCGTCAGGAGATGGCACTGGAGCTTCATCGTGTTGGGGAAAAGGTGTACTGCCTGCAGTCAGACGGTTCCCATGGGGACTATGCCAGCAGGGAGATGATACTGGAACATGAAGGTCTCTATGGAATTGAAAAAGATGCGTGGCAGCGTATGCAGGAACAAGAGGACGAAATAGATTTTGAGGAAGCTGGATTGTATCAGCCTCCAATGACAGATCTTGATAGAGATGAAGCATTAAGGATGTTTGATGCTGGGGAGACAGTATTTCTGGTTACCACTTATCCAAGACCGATTGCAGTGCGGGAACGGATGGAGATTGAGAGAGGACCGGAGCATTACCAGATGGAGAGAGAGGATGTGGAACGGATTAGAACGTTGGAAAAACGGATGCAGGAGTATCCGCAGATAACGTCACTAAAAGAGGCGAAACTTCTTCTGGGGACAGAAAACAGATATGGAATATACCAGATCATAGACGGCAGTCCCGGCAGAGAATATGAATTTATGGATCTGAATTTCATTGAAAGACATGGATATCAGGTAAAAAAAGAGGACTATGAGTTAATCTACTCTGATGAAATGCATTATGGCGATACATTGGATTCCTTGTATGAGAAGTTCAATATTTCCCATCCGGCAGATTATACCGGGCATTCTTTATCGGTCAGTGATATTGTTGTCCTCAATGAAAATGGGAATGTAAGCTTTCGCTCGATTTGGCGGATTAAATCCGGGAACGACTGTGCTTTGTACTGTATTAAAGAAAGCTACTGAGAAATGGAAAGTGCTTGTAAGCATTGACTCTATTGAAAATGTGGCAATTGCCTAAGGAGGACTAAAGATGAATATTACATTGAATGATTTTAATCGTTTTATTGAAGCTGAAAAGCGTAAGGAATTACTTCCAAGAGAGGTTTTTCAGACAATTGCAGTAACCAAGTTCTGCGACACACCAACAGAAGAACTTATGGCGACTTTCGAAGTGTGTATGTATGCTAAAGCGCCTCAATGGTCTTTAAATGCATCCTCCTACCAGGAGTTCAGACGTATGCTTGAAGAAGGCCAGATTGATATTCTGCAGCTGACGGGTAGACAGCGGTTACTGTTCATAACCTGTTTATCTGATCCGATTTTTGAGCAGAAGATGGTGACTAATGCTGCCGAAAATGAAGAACATTTCATTAAGCTTCGCAAGGCACTGCCAATTATATTGCCAGCACTTCGCAATAGTGATTCCTATACAGCGGAGCAGATGAAGGTGGCGCGTCAGGTTGCTGTTATGTTTATGGAATGTAAGGATTGGAGCAGAAATTGGATTCGCTGGTGCGCCATGAATTATATGTGAAATATAAGACTGCGCCCACACAAGAAGAACGGGAAAAAGCCAGACAGGAATATCTGGAAAAACGTGGAGTGCCGGACATCTTCCGCTGGTAGTTTTCCTTTGATGATAACAGACAGGAGCGTGTCACGCTCCTGTGGATAGCAGACAACGAGAAAGGTGTGATTCGATGATAATTCAGCCGGAATGGGGAACCCGGAACGTGAACAAATATTTTTACGAAAGTGAAGCCCAGAGGATTGCCGCACTCAATGAAATTTTTGGAGATGTGGAACTGACTGCGGCAGAAATGCGGACGCTGGTATGGCTTGCCG
>JAUNGM010000075.1 GCA_030524545.1 Eubacteriales bacterium | reverse complement strand
GCGGCAGAAAAGGGAATGAATGGGCAGACGCGGTAAAAAACTGGAAAATGGGGAAAGGGTACAGGAACCTTATGGAGAACCGGACGTTGACGTATTTTGGATTCATGGGTATAATGAAAACAGAAAGAGGATATCCATGGAAAAGAATGTTAGAAACGAACCGGAAAATGGAATCCTAAAAATATGAAACCTGTTGTTATTCAGATTGTCCTTGAAAGGGGTGTGAAAAAATGTGCAGTCAGGAAGAAAGAGATGCGAACCTTATCGTGGTCGCAGCAGTTGAGGAATATGGCTTACGTCATCATATGCCTGTAAAAGAGGTAATATCTCTTTTTGAACGTCATCATATTGCTGATTTGCTCCGCTCCCAATACGAGGTTCTCCATATGATGGATTTGGGCGAAGGGGCGGATTTTGCGGAATCGGTTTTACAGGGGGCAGTATCATGATGAAATTTACTGTGTATCATGGCACGGACTGTCTTTTTCGGGAAATTGACCTGCATAAATCCATAGGTAAGCGTGATTTTGGGATTGGCTTTTATACGACAACGATAGCTGCACAAGCAGAGAGCTGGGCAAGAAGCAAAAGGATACGGAACCACAGCCAATCAGCATATGTTTATGTATATGAGGCGGAAATACCGGATGAATTATCTGTCCATAAATATGAGGGGCTGACATCAGAGTGGCTGGAAATGGTAAAGAACAACCGGAAATATGGCGGTATCCAGCATGGATATGATATTATGATAGGCCCGGTTGCAAACGATGATACGATGGTAACAGTAAACCGGTTTGTGCAGGGAATATATACAGCGGAGGAGGCCATTAGCCGCCTGCGTTTTTCAAAGGCCAATGACCAGATAACATTCCATACGGAACAGGCTGTGAAGTGTTTGAAACTGGTAAGGAGGTATGAGGTTGGGTAGCAAGTATATGTATCATGGAATCGACATTACGTTGGATGTATATGAAAAGATCTGCTCAGTCGTTGAGCTGATGGCTGAGAAGGAAAATAAATCCTTTGATGAGTGTTACCTTTTATTTTCCTTATCCAATGTATATGAACTTTTGCAGATTGAAGAATCCCTGATGTGGTCGGAGAGCGCGGAGTATCTTTTAGATGAATACTACAGGAACCAGAAGCTGTCTTATGCAGGATGATAAGAAACAGGACTATGCTGTATTATATGACAGCCAGACAAATTAGAATATTATGGGGGACGGATGTTGACGCATTTTAGTATTCATGGCTATAATAAAAGAGAAAGGAGGATACCCATGGAAGAGAATATTTTAAATGAATTGGTAAATGGAATCCTCAAAATTATGAGGCCCGCGGTTGTGCAGATCGTCCTGTATGGTTCTGTAGCAAGAGGTACGAATACGGAAGAGTCGGATGTAGACGTTGCACTTCTGATTAAGGGCTGTCTGGACAAGAATACCGAAGATCTGCTTTCAGATTTTATTGTGGATATGAATCTAAAGTATGACAAAGTTTTTTCTGTAATTGATATTGATTATGATAATTTCCTCAAGTGGAAAAAGGTAACGCCATTTTATCAAAATGTGACAAAGGAGGGTGTTGTTTTATGGAAGGCAGCATAAAGGATTTGTCACAATATCGGTATTCATGTGCGAAAGACAATCTGGAAACAGCCAAGATACTGATCCAGGCAGGGAAGTATAAAGCGGCCGTGAACCGGTCTTATTATGCAGTATTCCATGGTTTACGTTCTGTTACGGCTTTAGAGCAGTTCGATTCCAGTAAACATTCCGGTGTGATCGCCTATTTTAACAGAAACTTTGTAAAAGAAGGGATTTTTGATAAATCTATTTCTAAGATGTTGGATTCCTGTTACCGTTTAAGGGAAAAAGCGGACTACCAGGATTTCTTCCTTGTATCTTTGGAAATGGCAAATGAACAATTGGAAAGAGCAGAAAAAATCATAACTATTTTGGAGCCTTATTTACAGAAGAGGTGGAAAACTTTATAACGAGTTTATGAGGGAAGCATTATCGCTGTGGACGGTAGTGCTTTTTTTTGTTGCCGAAAATAGAAAGGAGGAAGACGTGTGGAAACTGGTAAGATGGGCAAGGATGCCGCCAATG
>JAUNGM010000056.1 GCA_030524545.1 Eubacteriales bacterium | reverse complement strand
AAGCATGGTTCAGAAGAAACCTCAAGGAAATGTCAACATGTATGTAGTTTTGAAGGTGCAAAACCTTTACGGACAGCAGCTAATAAGGCTGCTGTTTTTTCTTATTTAAAAAATGAATAAAATTGAAAACAGCGGCTGTATAGCTGCTGTTTTTTTTGGTATAATAGGGGAGATGAAATGACAAAAAAGGAGAGAGAAGCATATGCGTGAAATAGAAGTCAGCCAGATTATGGATGTGATCGAAAAGCTCTGTATGGAAGCCAATGAGCATCTGCCGGAAGACGTAAAGTGTGCAATTAAGACATGCCGTGCCTGTGAGGACGGAGAGATCGCCTGCGGGATTCTGGATAATATTATTGAAAACTTTGAAATTGCAGATCAGGAAAACGTGCCGATCTGCCAGGATACCGGAATGGCCTGTGTATTTCTGGAAATCGGGCAGGATGTTCATCTGACAGGCGGAGATCTGACAGAAGCCGTAGACGAAGGGGTTCGAAGAGGCTATGAGAAGGGTTATCTGCGAAAATCCGTAGTCAAAGACCCGGTCCGCAGAGGAAATACCGGAGATAACACCCCGGCAATGCTCTATACGGAGATCGTACCGGGAGAAAACATTAAGATTACCGTAGGCCCGAAAGGCTTTGGAAGCGAGAACATGAGCGCTATCCGGATGTTTAAGCCATCCGCAGGCCTTCAGGGAATTAAGGATTTCATTCTGGAAACCGTTGAGACAGCCGGCCCGAACCCATGTCCTCCCATGGTAGTCGGGGTGGGAATCGGAGGAACCTTTGATAAAGCGGCCCTTCTTGCCAAGAAAGCGCTGATGCGTCCCATTGATGTACGCAATGAGGATCCGTTTTATGCAGAGCTGGAGCAGGAAATGCTGGAAAAGATCAATAAACTCGGGATCGGACCCCAGGGCTTTGGCGGAAAAACAACTGCCCTTGGCCTGAATATCGAAACTATGCCCACTCATATTGCGGGAATGCCATGTGCCATCAATATCAGCTGCCATGTCACCCGTCACAAAACGGAGGTACTTTAAATGGAAAAGCATATTACACTGCCATTGACAGAAGAACTTGCCAAAACACTTCATATGGGTGATACCGTTTATCTTACCGGAACCATTTATACTTCCCGTGATGCAGGACATAAGAGAATGTGCGAAGCTTTGGAGAAAGGGGAGAAGCTTCCTTTCGACCCGACAGATGCGACCATCTATTATGTAGGCCCGACTCCTGCGAAACCGGGACAGGTCATCGGCTCCGCAGGCCCGACTACCAGCGGACGTATGGATGCCTATGCACCGACTATGATGTCCGTAGGTGCCAGAGGGATGATCGGAAAAGGGGCCCGTCTGCCGGAAGTCGTGGAAGCCATGAAGAAATACAGCGGCGTTTACTTCGGTGCGATCGGAGGAGCCGGAGCGCTTCTTGCCAGATGTATCAAGAAATGCGAGTTGATCGCATATGAGGATCTTGGCTCCGAAGCGCTGCGAAAGCTTTACGTAGAGGAGATGCCGCTGGTGGTGATCATTGACAGTGAAGGCCGAAACCTTTACGAAGAAGGCCGGGCCGCTTATCTGGAAGCGCATTCGGCAAAGTAAATTTTCTATCAAGTATTTTGGTGCAATCGTTTGTTAATCAGTTTCACGCAGCCGTTCTACTACACTATGTGCGGCTGCCTGTCCATAAAGGACAGAAGGAACGAGCCATCCAAGTAAGGTGAAAACCGGAATGGTAAACAGCACTGGTACAACCGTAAACCGATAATTACAAAACCAGAACATATGATTGATCATACTGCCTGCAAGCGGGCCGAGTATCAGGGATAAGACAAGTGCGGCAGCGACAGAACCAAGTGAGTAAAAAAGACCTTCATAGATCAGCATGGTTTTTAGCTGCCTGTTTGTCATTCCTACGGACTGCAGCACTGCAAATTCTCTGCGGCGGGACAGAATGCCTGTCATGATCGCGTTGAAATAATTCAGGATTCCCACGATTCCTATGATTGCACACAGCAGTCCGCCCACAAGAAGGAACATATGCTGAAATTCCTTGAATTCCTCACGGACAGTCGCTTTGCTTTCATACATCAGAGAAGAAAAATCATCGGCAGTCAGTTGGGCCAGATAGCTTTCAGCTTCAGCTTCGGCAGCTTCATCCGGTGTGTCAAAAAGATAGAACAGGGGAAGGACAGGCTGCCTGCTGTCTTTTTTCAGCGCTTCTGCCGACAGGATGGCAGAGTAGCCCATCAAACTATAACGATAGGACATGGAATAGGGGACAGTTACCAGTGCACATACCGTATAATCTACCTCATAGCTTTTTTCTATATGCCACTTTAAGAATTCCTCAGGTGTATTCTCATCACTTTTTTCTCCCGTTCTGCTGTCAATATAGTACGCGTCAGAGATATATGCAGCAGTTAACGTGTCGCCGACTTTCGGGTAATCCTCCGGATTTGAGATATTGCCGTAGTCATCCGTATCTACGGTGACGGCAATGGTATGACTGTCAGGATCCGACAATGGTGCAAGATCTCCGTCTATGACCGAAAGCTTTTCAAACAGGCTTATGTCCAGACCTTCGATCTGCACATCTGCCATGACCAGGCCGTCCCGGTGTTCCTGGTTGTCAAGCTTGGCAGTTATGGTTTCGTCGTCAAAAAAATTACGCATTTGTGACCGGAGAGTATCCTCGCTGATCCATATATTTGCTCCATGGCCAGACATGGTATACCCACTGCCGGAAAGCCGTATATCCGTATTACTGTTGATATCCGTAATGTCTTCCTCGGAAAGATATTCTTCCGCAGCAGTATTGAATCGGAAATAGTCAGGACTGCTGACAATAAAGTCCGCACAGGTCTGTGAGGAGACATATTTCTCCATATCGAAACCATTGACAAAAGCATATAATTCATTCAGCAGGGTGACAGACAAGGCCAGGGACACGATGACCAGGAAGGTTTTGAGTTTGTTTCTTTCTAAGTTGGCAAATGCCATCTGATAGACCTTTGCTCCCCGGATTGGCCGGCTTTTTTTCTTGATCTGCGTGATTTCCGTGTACTTTGTGGCCTCCACAGGAGAAACCTTTGCAGCCAGCCTGCCGGGCCTGGAACAGGACAGAAGTACAGTAGCCAATGTAAACAGAGCCGATCCTATGAAAATCAGCGGGGAGGTGCTGAGGGTGGACGCGGAGGATCCGTACGAGCTGGATTTCATAACCACAGGGGTCAGCGCTGCTCCTGTGCCATAGCCGAGAAGGAGGCCGGCAGGAATTCCCGCCGCACATAAAAGCAGAGCCTGGTGCCGGATGATGCGTTTTAGCTGTCCAGGTGTCGTGCCGATGGTTTTGAGCAGGCCATAAAAGCGGATATCACCGGAAACGGAAATCTGAAAAATATTGTAAATGATCAAATAGCCCGTAAAAATGACCAGAAGGAGAAAGGCAGCCATGGCAAGGATCATTTCAGAATCCATGCCGGAATCCATCTGTGAGGTGGTATATCCCCAGTTGACACCGATACGGACACTGTTATCTTCTGTGAAGCTGTCCCAGGTATAGCCAAGATCTGTGTCTACCTGCTCCATCTGTCCCCGAATATTTACACTGGAAGCCATCATTACATTCAGATCCGTACGGAAGGGTTCCATTCCTTCTGCGATGCCCTTCGCCTCGATTTTTTCTGCATATTCTCCGGAAATATTGAGATAGTGTACTGGCATCAGACTGTCATAGTCCCAATATCCCACTAAAGTAAAGGTATCCGTTTCCGAAAAAGCAATCTGTTCCTTATCGCCCACCAGATAGGTGAGAGGGATTTTGGCACCCAGCTCCGGGGTGATTCCAAGAAGCTTCAGTGCTCCGGTGTCCATGGCAATCTCCATGCCGTTTTCCGGTGAGCGCCCTGTGTCAGGTTCCGCATAGCTCCATTTCGTACAGTTTTTATCCATATAGCTGACTTCCGCAGGAACTTTCGCAAAAACGCCGTCACTGCAGAAACCGATGACTTTTCTCACTCCGGTTTCTTTGACTTTGGAGTGGGCAGAAATGGCAGCAGCCTGTTCATCCGTCACATCCTTAAATGTGCCGTGGCAGTACCCTCCGATCTGTCGGAACTGATAAGCCTCGTAGCTGGAGTTGATGGACAGGACAATCGTGAATAAAGAGGTAAAAAGTATGCTGGTCAGTATGATGGCAATCACAGCGATCAAATTTCTTTTGCGGGATGCCCACAAGGTTTTGAAACTAAGATGACGGATACATTTTCGATTTTTTACGTTCATGATTTCCGCCCTCCTTAATTCCGGGTGACGATCCGGCCATCCTCAATGCGGATAATGCGGTCAGCCATCTGTGCGATTTCTTCATTATGTGTGATCATAACGATTGTCTGGGAGAATTTCCGGCCCGTTATTTTCAGGAGGCTTAACACATCCTGGCTGGTTTTGCTGTCCAGGTTTCCGGTGGGTTCATCAGCCAAAATGATCGCCGGAGCGGAAGCCAAAGCACGTGCAATGGCCACACGCTGCTGCTGGCCGCCGGAGAGCTGGCCGGGCAGAGCATCCAGCCGTCCGTCCAGTCCGAGCATCTGAACGATCTGCCGTATGAAATCTTTCTTTACTTTGCCGCCGTCCAGTTCAATGGGGAGAATGATATTTTCATAAACATTCAGTACGGGTACAAGATTGTACGCCTGAAATACAAAGCCGATCTTACGCCGCCGGAAGATGGTCATCGCTTCGTCTTTGAGTGAGAAGATGTCCTTTCCGTCCACAATGACCTTTCCGCCGGTAGGACGGTCCAGGCCGCCGAGCATATGCAGAAGAGTGGATTTGCCGCTTCCGGAGGTGCCCACAATCGCTATAAACTCCCCCTTTTCTACGTTGAGACTGACGCCGTCAAGGGCATGAACGGCATTATCACCGGAACCATAAATTTTTTTCAGGTCAATTGCCTGTAAAATATCCATAATTTTATTACCTCCATAAAAAAATCTGTATGTAAGCCAGGGTTTCCTTTGTTACATACAGATTATCTCATAAAAATCTTACCACATTCTTTCGAAAGAAAATTGAATTCTGACAGTTTTGTAAGAATCTGCTTACCGGCTCGGGAATCTTTGGAATACAGGCCGGCACAATTCTATCGCGGAAGGAAAACGGAAAAAGTGGAACCGTGGCCATAGGAAGAGGACAATTTGATGTAACCGCCTTCACCGGATATAATTTCTCTTGCCAGATAGAGTCCGATTCCGACGCCTTCGCTGTCCCCGGACTTTTCTGAACGATAAAAACGGGAAAATATTTTTGCATGTTCTTCTTCCGAAATTCCCATGCCTGTGTCTGCAACATCAATACGGGCAAACATTTGATAAGCAGTGACGGAAATGGAAATGCTGCCGTGCTCCGTATATTTAATTCCATTGTCTACAATATTGCAAAGTGCTTCCGCTGTCCATTTGGGATCGAAAGCTGCGGAAACCTCCGTTTTGTTTAAGAGGAGTTTCAGACCTTTGTTTTCTGCTTTGGAGCAAAATTGTTCATACACTCTTTGCAAGGTGGGCAGTAAGGGTTCCTTCCTGGGCGACAAAGTGAAAATACCGTTTTCCAGACGGGAGAGCTTTACCAGAGAATCAATCAAAAAGCGGAGCTTCTCTGTCTGGATACGCAGGGCTTCTACGCTGCTGCGCATGGAATCCGTCAGTTCTTCTTCCTCAAGCAGCTCACTGTACAGCATGAGATTTGCGATCGGCGTCTTGGTCTGATGGGAGATATCTGCGATCAGGGTTTTTATTTTGTCTTTTTCCTGGGCAACATTGCGGGCGGAAACGGCGGAGGAGGAGAGATAATGGGCAAATTTCGTTTCCAGCGAGGAGATACGGCTTTCGTCAAAGGTCTCTTTCACAAAAGCGCCGTCTTCCGCCATAGTCAGCATTTGCTCGATCCTGTCTATGGTTTTCTTTGTGTACAGGTAGTTCCAAAGTATGGCAATTGCTGCAAAAAGAATACACAGCACTGCCGGAATCCATATCCAATTATTCATGTTCTTTCACCCAAAGATAACCGATTCCATAAACGGTTTTAATATAGTTGTGCGCATCCAGCTTGTCACGAAGCCGTTTAACTGTCACAGACAATGCATTTTCATCCACATACTCAGCACCGTCCGTCCAGATACGGTCGATCAGATGGCTGCGGCTTAGAGCGGTTCCCTGGTTTTCCACCAGAAGGCGGAGCAGTTTCTGTTCTGTTTTGCTCAATTCCACAGGAATGCCGTCAACAGAGAAATGCATCTGGCCAAAGTCAAAGAGAAAGCGCCCGGTCCGGATCAGAGAGTCTTTTGTTTGGGGCCGGGCCTTTCGAAGCTGCGTGTTGACTCTGGCACGTAAGACGGACAGGGAAAAGGGCTTGGTGATATAGTCGTCCGCACCCTGTTCCAGGCCCTCTACAATATCCATATCCGTATCATTGGCTGTAAGCAGAATGACCGGGAGCCCGGGGGATGAGGTTTTTATTTCCTGCAAAAGCGCAAGCCCGTTTCCGTCCGGAAGGTTGATGTCCAGCAGAACCAGGGATGCGGTCTGGCAAAGAAGCTGTTCACGGGCTGTTTTAAGATTCTGGCAGGAAACCACCTGGCGGTTCTCTGATTTCAGTGCCCTGCATAGGCCCTGATTCAAAGCTTTATCATCTTCTACGATCAGCAGTTGTTCCATTTGAAATGCCTCCGATTTTATGTCTCGTATTTTCCTATTCTAGCATTCCATGTGTAAATATGCAAGTTACCGAGGGGACTGTTCACGCCTTCGGCAGTAACACCGGGGTACCGCAGCCGGGACTTCCGTAATGTTTTTATTGACTAACTCATAATATATATAGTATCATCATACCAATCGCAATGGTCAGCTTCATGACCAGCAGCGAATGTCACTTTGCACTGCATTACATTCAATCAGAATGCGAGATCAACAGTACAAACTGAGCAGGCGATGCCGGAGACGGCATGGGGCCGGGCCGCGTAAATGCGGCAGCGGGTGTAAGAGTTATCATACATCTGCGGGACAGTGTATGTTCCGCGGGTGTTTTTTTATGCTTTGAATGCAGAAAAGACCCCTGCGGAGATTCCCCTGTACGGGGCAGTTACGCAGATTGTTGAAATGTATGTGCCATAACAAGAACCAGTAAAAAGGAGGTCCTATTATGGAACACACAAGTCAGAAAAAGGAAAACAATAAGAAATTAAGCACAACAGACAAAACTCCGGCAGATCAACAGGAATCCGGGCATAGCCGGATTGCCATGAGAGTATCAGGCGTAAGCATTGCAGTGAACCTTCTGCTTTCCTTGTTGAAGCTGATTGCCGGTATTGTGGCACATTCCGGTGCCATGATCTCCGATGCCATTCATTCCGCATCGGATGTGATCAGTACGGTCATTGTGATCATCGGTGTACACGTATCGGGCAAAAAGTCAGACAAAGAGCACCAGTATGGACATGAAAGGCTGGAATGTGTATCCTCGATTCTTCTTGCCGGACTGCTTTTGGTGACAGGTGCAGGAATCGGTATTAATGGAGTGGAAAAGATTATAGCAGGGACTTCAGGTGAGGATCTGGTGGTTCCGGGAGCACTTGCGCTGATTGCAGCAGTTGTTTCCATTATTGTAAAAGAGTGGATGTTCTGGTACACAAGAGCGGCAGCGAAGAAGATCAATTCCGGAGCATTAATGGCAGATGCATGGCACCACCGTTCAGACTCCTTATCTTCCATCGGTTCTTTTGCCGGTATTTTGGGAGCAAGACTTGGCTATCCGATTTTAGACCCGATTGCCAGTGTCGTAATCTGTCTGTTTATTGGAAAAGCCGCTGTGGATATTTTCCGTGATGCCATTGATAAGATGGTTGACCATTCCTGTGATGAAAAAACAGAAAAAAGCATGAAGGAAGAAATTGAAGTGATTCCGGGTGTAGAACGAATTGACCTGCTGAAAACAAGACTTTTTGGTTCCAGAATTTATGTGGATATTGAAATTGCAGCAGATGAAGATATGTCCCTGAAAGCAGCGCATGCCATTGCCGAGCGCGTACACAACACGATCGAGGAGAAGTTCCGGGACGTGAAGCACTGTATGGTTCATGTGAACCCGGCAAAACTGAATGAAAGACAAAGTGTTCATTTCTGACTTCAGAGATCACAATGAATCGAAAGACGGGAAGTATTATTTTGCCGAATTATCGTCTGATTTCAACTTGACAGAAAAATTTTCTGATAGTATGATTTATAAAGAGATAAATTGTTTTGACGCGGCAAATACAACAGGAAAGATTGGATGAAAGAAAATGTCCTGAACGTTTTTGTTTGGGACATTTGTTTATATTGTCATACATCAGAGGAAGCTGCTGCGGGCAGGTTCTGCTGAAATTATTTCTGAAAGAGAGGAAGGAATCAATGGCAAATGGACATGGAGAGGAACAAATAAGAATCGTACAGGAAACCGTGGCCGGAAAAGAAATCACGTTTGCACATGTGATGGGCGGCCCGGCTCCGATCATATACCAGAAACTTGGGTTAAATCCGCAAGTGGATTATCGCTCATCGGCGATCGGAATTATGAATATGACTCCGCCGGAATCTGCCGTAATTGCATCTGATATTGCAGTCAAGAGCGGTAATGTCTATCTCGGATTTGCGGATCGATTTACAGGAACACTGATTATTACAGGTGAAATTTCGGATGTTATTTCTGCTATGACTGAGATCGTGGATTATTTCCGGGATTCACTGGGGTATGTAGTCTGCAAAATTACAAAGAGATAGGAAGTGCAGCCATGGCTCGAATAACGAGAGAGGAACTGTTGGAAAAACTGTTCCATGAGGATTATGAACACCTGAAAGGAAAGAAGCTGCGCATGACCCGTGTGCGTGTCCCCGGAAAGGAAGTCTGTCTGGCTCATGTCATAAGCCCGTCACAGGCCTGTATTTATCAAAATCTGGGTCTGCATATCGGTGTTCACGAAGGCGAAGACCATACAGGAGAATCTATCGGCATGATTCGTTTTACACCCTGGGAGGCAGTTGTGGTTGCTGCGGATGTTGCAATGAAAAGTGCAAATATACAGATTGGCTTTATGGATCGTTTCTGCGGTTCTCTGATTATCACCGGAGGACTGTCCCAGGTACAGACTGCAGTTGAAGAAGTGGTCAGATTTTTTGATGAGGAGCTGGGTTTTGAAACCTGTGAAATTCACAAAAGCTAAGAAAACAGGGGAAGGCGAAAAATGAAAAAATTATTTTTGATGGGCAGAAGCGAAGCCGGAAAAACTTCCCTGACACAGGCGCTGAAGGGGGAAGAGCTTCATTACGTGAAAACCCAATATACGAATACAAAGGATAATACGATCGACTCTCCTGGAGAATATGCGGAATCCAAACGCTTTAGCGTCGGCCTGGCCTGCTTTTCCTTCGAGGCAGATGTAGTGGCGATTGTTCAGGCTGCAGATGAACCGTTCAGTCTGTTTAGTCCAAGTCTTCGTTCCTTTATTCTTCGTCCGCTCATTGGCATTATTACGAAGATTGATTCACCTTATGCCAATGTTCCTATGGTCAGACAGTGGCTGCTCAATGCAGGATGTGAGCGTGTTTTTCTGGTGGATAATGTGACGAGAGAGGGTATTCAGGAACTGCTCGAATATCTGGCAGAGGATTTGCCCCGGCTGACAATGAAACAGGCAAAATTTAAACAGAGTCTCGGATTAAATGAATGGGATCCACGCCCTGAAGGAACAGAATATCCGGAGTAACGAAAAAGCCGGAAATGCTTAATCAAGCATTTCCGGCTTTCTTTGAACAGGGGATGAGAGAATCGAACTCCTTTGGAAAACCTCAAAGCCCTGATAAATACAGCCTTTTTTGATTTCTAACTTGACTACATTTGACTACAAATTGACTACATCACCAGGAAAGGAGAATCATTCAGTATAGTATCTATATAGCTTACTCCTTTTCCTATAATCTTTAACTCTACTCACAGAAATTTATCTATTCTTAAAATCAACATCTCAAATTAACCCATATTGAAAAAGTAAATCCCTGTCAAAGAATTTTACTCTTTTTCCTTCAGCCACCCAATCCTAGCCCATAATGTTCACAGGAAAAAGGAAGAAAATTATTGACAGGGTGGGCAACTAATAAACTATTTTTAAAAGGGCTTGACGGTTTTATCCATCAAGCCCTCTTGGCTACCCATAAATTAACCTCTGGTATATCAGTGATGATAAAATAAAGGTTATTTATTTAGTGATTACTTAATGACTGCAAGCCACCTTTTCAGTTTTCGTTGTGCCATCCGAATAAGTAATGACTACCTCGTCAAAGGCTGGTGTATCGACGATAGTCTCGTCCTTGGTTTCGGCTGGGTGGGTGATGGTCTCGGTGCCGACCTGTACATCTTCGTAACCGATGACAGTGCCGTGGTAGCCAGTGTGAAGATTCTTTTCAGCTTCTTCCCAAAGGACAACCAATCTTTCATACTCTTCCATGTCGCCTGCTTCACGGGCGGCTACAGCCTGATACTCCAATTCTCTCCAAGGTAACACGGTTTTATCGGAGTGTTCTTCTGGATAAGACATCTGTTCGCCGCAGGTGTTGCAGAAATACCCATCTACCACAGGGCGGGTCTCATAAATTGGTTTTTCCTCTGTAAACGCTTCTTTGATGACAATAGTCTCCACATGGGTTACTGCGTCATGGTGGACAGTCTCACGGGATACCTCGACTACTGGCTCGGGGGTCGGTGTCGTAGGTACAGGACGCTCTACCACCGTGACCGTGATAGTAAGACTACGATACCCTTCCATAGAAACCGTTACCCTAGCAGTACCCGGCTTCAGCAACTCAAGGAAACCATACGAATCTACCGCTACTACAGATGGGTCAGAGGATTCATACTTTCTACCATCCTCACCAATACCATTATTATCACTCCAGAAACTATACTGCTCGTCACCTACATAACCTGTCTTATCTTCAGCGGAATCCTTAAACTCCTTTAATACAGGTGTCGGAGTAGGTTTCGGTGTTTCCGTTGGCTTAGGAGTTTCCGTAGGTTTAGGTGTTTCAGTAGGCTTCGGACTAGGAGTAGGTGTTGCCGTAGGTACAGGCTTCTTTACAACTTTAACGGTCACCTTTTTGCTGGCAGACGCATACTTAGAATTGCCCTTTGTGGCTACGATTATAGTCGTAGTCCCAGCTTTCACTCCCTTTACTACGCCCTTAGAGGTCACTGTTGCAATCTTAGTATCCGCACTCTTATAGGTCAGCGTACCAGAAGTAGCTTTAGCTCCAAGGGATTTAGTGGCTCCAACGTAAACCGATACGTTCTTAGCTGTAATCGTATTCTTGCGCTTTACTACAGTTACTTTAATCTTCTTTGAAGCTTTATTATAGGTGCCCGTTGTCTTGGCAGTAATGGTTACATAGGCAGTCCCAGACTTTTTCGCAGTCAAAACGCCTTTGGAATTGACTGTTACCACAGAAGTATTAGAACTCTTATACGTCATTGCCGTTGATGCCTTAGCACCAATAGCTTTCGTGGCTCCTACATAAACCGACTTATTAGAAGCCGTTATCTTCTGGCTTTTTTTGACGGATTTAACAGTAATAACCTTGCTCGCAGAAGTATAGCCTTTCTTGCTAGCCTTAATGGTTATTTTCGCCGTGCCCGCTTTTTTGGCTGTGACTTTTCCAGTAGAGGTCACGCTGACTACGGATGGAGCAGAGGACTTATAAGTAACCTTAGCCCCCTTCGTAACCTTGACCCCAAGCGATTTGTTCTTAGTGCCGACCGTGATACTCTGGCTCTTCGCTGTGATAGCGACTTTCTTTTTGGTTGCTGCATTAACGTTGACCGATAAGGTTAAGACCATAATCAATGAGAACAGCAACATAAGTACCTTTGAATACTTTTTCTCTTTCATAGTTGTTTCAACTTCCTTTCTTTTGTATTTTATATATTTGTATTTTGGTACTTCCTATGAATAGTATATATTGGTTTATCCAGGTATTCAATAAAAAAATCATATGACATTTAGTCAATGTCATTCTAAATATTATTCTATCATATACTTTTCTTTGTAACAATCACTAAATGTCAAATGATTGGGAGAAAGGTATGTATAAAAATAAGTCAAAAACAGGTCATAATAACATCTGCGGTGAAAAGATAAAGAAATTACGTCAGAATCTTCCCCAAAAAACATCTCAAAGACAATTAGCAGAAATGTTACAAATTCTCGGATTGGACGTTGATAAAAATGCTATTCAGCGGATAGAATCCGGACAGCGCTTTGTTACTGATATCGAATTAAAATCAATCTCGAAAGTATTAAATGTCAGCTATGATGAATTATTAGATGATGAAGATTGATATTAATTACTAATAAGTTCTTTCAGGATAATCCTCTGTACCAAAACGGTATAGAGGATTCTTCTATTCCCAAAGTCAATTCTACTTGTCAGATACATTAAATCCTATGAAAAACATATAGAAGATTACATCCCTTGAAAAACTGCTATGTCCCAGCAGTTAACAAATGTAAAAAACACATATTTTTTTAATAACCTCTTTCTTCTTGTGAGAAAAACACTATATACCGTGAGAAGGGAGGTGCTGTCCATTAGTCTTATGCTCATCAGCACAAAGAAAACACCATATCTTTGGGCACTATTTTGTTTCATCAGTATAAACAGATGGGCTCTGAACACTTAAAGTCTGGGGTGTTGGCTTGCCTGACGCAAGCCGGAACCGCCGGAGACGGTGACGGTGAAGCGGAAGGGCATAGCCACCCACCCCTTAGTATTACGGGTGGGTGTAGCATGTAGGCTGTATCCCTGATATCCAGAGGGTTTCCGCTCTGCTACATCATTTTGTAGCATTGCAGCAACGAAAGCCCCAGATAAGGGAAATCCATGTAGAAATGTAGAAACAGCCCGGAAGCCCAGTGAAATCAAGGCTTTCATAGGGGAGGGGCTTGTCCTCCCCAATGTAGAAAATGTAGAAAAATACCAGTTCAAACGTTTAAACAAAAAAATTAAGAAAGGATATATTCTGGTCAATACGCACAACGTAACGCAAAGTGAAGCAATTTAGTGTAGTAAGTTATTAATCAGAATATCAAAATTAATTCTTACGTATTGCTGAATAAACAGGCATTATGGATAAAAACCAATTAAGCAGCAATTTTAAAAACATAGCTGACAGCAAAAATGATTTACTGGACGCAGCCATGCAATATGGTATAATACCTGATAGAGATACTATGCTGAATGAAATCATAGCTATGGAAAGAAAGGAAATATTAGCACAGCACGTATACAGCATTACCCAAACACAATCTGAAAATGGAAAAGTCATTTATTCCACTTACCTCCCAAAACAGGACGGCGGGAGAATATTCAGACGCAGGAATACCCTGGCAGAGCTTCAGGACATTATCGTTGCCCATTACAAAGCTATGCGGGAGGAAATCTATATCCACACGGTCTTTGACCAATGGATTACCCAGAAGCTTGAATTTGAAGAGATTCAGAAAGCATCCTATGACCGTTATATGACGGATTACCAGAGATTTTTTCAAGCTTACCACCATCCGATACAGAAGAAAAAGTTCAAAAATATCACAGAGGATGACCTGGAAAATTTTATCAAGTCCGCAATCAGAGACCTGGCTCTGACCAGAAAATCCTATGCGGGGCTTCGGACATTAATCCTTGGAATCTTCAAATATGGGAAGCGGAAAAAATATACTTCCCTTAGTATCACAGAGTTTTTTGGAGATTTGGAGCTGCCTAAAAATCTTTTCAAGAGAAAGACTGTGCAAAAGGAAAAAGAAGTCTTTATGGAAGATGAGATTCCATTGATCACTGGTTATCTGAGGGAACATCCAGATATATATAATCTTGGAATCCTGTTGACTTTCTTTACAGGAATGCGTGTAGGGGAATTATCCAGTCTCAAACCCGAAGACTTATCCCCGAACTGTATCAGGATAAGACGTACCGAAGATAAATTCCGGGGTGAAGACGGCAAATGGGTGGTTACAGTAAAAGACCATGCAAAGACGGATGCCGGGCACAGGGATTTGATTATCCCAAATGCAGCTAACGAAGTCCTTGTAATGATTCTGGAATTAAACCCGGACGGAGAATATCTTTTTGAAAATCATGGAAAGCGTATCCGGGGAAATACCTTCAACAAACGTCTTTCTGCTGTATGTGATAAGTTGGGGATGCCACACCGTACCATGCATAAAATCCGCAAGACTTACGGAACGACCCTGATTGATAACAATGTGGATGAAAGATTCATCACAGAACAGATGGGGCATGCAGATATTTCGACCACAAAGAAGATTTATTATTTCAGCAACAAAAATCTAAAGAATAAAGCACATCAGATAGAAAGAGCCATATCATTTTAGGAATCATTCCTGTTTGACTACATACTTGACTACATGGTAATCTCAGGAAAAATAAAAAAGCCGGAAGCCAAGTAAATCAAGACTTCCGACACTTTTAAGAACAGGGGATGAGAGAATCGAACTCCCACCAAAGGTTTTGGAGACCCCTATCATACCATTTGACCAATCCCCTAGGTACCATCTGTTGCAATTATACATGCAATTGATGTATTTGTCAAGTAAAAGCGGAGATGGAGAGATTTGAACTCTCGCGCCGGTTGCCCGACCTACCGCATTTCGAGTGCGGACCCTTCAGCCACTTGGGTACATCTCCGTATACTGTCAGGCACAAATGAACCCGACAATGTACATTATATCTGCTGCGGGTAAAAAGGTCAATTCCTTTTTTGTATATTGACGAAAAAAGAATCCTGTAATAAGATAAAGTAATGGATCAGAGTTTGAAGAGGAGAAGATTATGAAAGATAAAAAGACGGCACTTTTGAAGTCAGTGGAACGTTTGACGGAGAATTACCGCACAGAAGAGCTGTTTATGCCGAAGAATGGAAGGAATCTGCCTAACCGTTCTGTGGTGATTGATATTGTGAGGGAACTGCGTTCCGTAATTTTTCCGGGATATTTTGGTGTGGATTCCAGTG
Organism: Eubacteriales bacterium; assembly: GCA_030524545.1. Classification (GTDB taxonomy): domain Bacteria; phylum Bacillota; class Clostridia; order Lachnospirales; family Lachnospiraceae; genus Blautia_A. Next base: position 1,692 of record JAUNGM010000056.1, on the reverse strand, counting down.
CCAGGATGTTTCCGGAGTATTATGTGGGCTCCAGACTGAACTGCTTATATGACAGATTAAAGGATCAGATAGAGATTGCTTTCTTTTATCAGAATCCGGACGGAATTCCGGAAGAGATCAGCAGACATGCGGAAGAGGTTTGTGCAGACTTTTTTGAGAAGCTTCCCACAGTGCAGGAGATGCTTCTGAAGGATGTGCAGGCAGGATTTGACGGAGATCCGGCGGCTAAGGGAAAAGAAGAGATTATTGTAAGCTATCCTGGACTTTTTGCTATTTATGTATATCGTCTTGCTCACCTTTTATATGTAGAAGAAGTTCCACATATTCCAAGAATTATGACAGAATATGCACATGGACGTACCGGAATTGATATTAATCCGGGCGCAGTGATCGGGGAATATTTCTTTATTGACCATGGAACAGGTGTGGTTATCGGTGAAACAACGAAAATCGGCAACAATGTGAAGCTTTATCAGGGAGTGACATTGGGCGCTCTTTCTACCAGGCAGGGACAGCAGCTTGCGAATGTGAAGCGTCATCCGACAATTGGGGATAATGTGACGATTTATTCTAATTCTACAGTCCTTGGGGGTAAGACGGTGATCGGGGAGAATACGATTATCGGCGGCAATACTTTTATTACCGCATCTATTCCTGCAAATACAAAAGTCAGTGCCAAAAGTCCGGAACTTGTGATCAAGAAGCCGAGATCACAGGTTACGGCTTCGAATGTTTGGGATTGGGAGAATTAAGGCGGACGGGGAGTCTGCTATAGGAGGAGCCATATGGCGGGAGTTTTTACGGCGGCAGGCATACTGTGTCTTCTATATTATCTTGTGCTTGTGGTATATGCCGGTATTACCACGGATTTCGGTTGGATCTGGCTGGGGGCAGGGCTGATGCTGGAGTGCGGAGGTATTCTGTTCCGTTACGGGAAGCAGCATCCGGCATGTTTCCCCGGCTGGCTGAAATACGCGGCAATCGTGGCTGCTGCAGCGGGCTTCGTTTTGTTCGTTTCTATTGGTGCAAAGGTGATTGGGGGCATGGCGTGGAGCGGAAGTGCTGATCTGGACTATGTGGTGGTACTCGGTGCGCAGGTAAAAAAAGATGTTCCCTCCAGAGCATTGCGCAAACGTTTGGAAAAAGCGTTGGAATATGCGGAAAAAAATGAGAACACAATACTGATTCTTTCCGGCGGACAGGGGACAGGAGAGGACATCACGGAAGCAGAATGTATGCGCCGGTATCTCACAGAACATGGTATTTCCGGGGAACGTCTGATATTGGAAGAAAAATCAACGAACACAATGGAGAATCTGCAGTTTTCTAATGACCTCACACAATGTGCGGAAGCAAAGACAGGGATTCTCTCCAATAATTTTCACGTTTACCGTGCCGTTCGGCTTGCAGAGAAGCAGGGGTATCATTCTCCGGAAGGAATTGCTGCGAAGTCAGATTTTATTATGCAGGCGCATTACGTTGTTCGGGAGATTTTTGCCTTAGTGAAGGAAAAGCTGAAAGGGAACATATAAATCGAATAATCGAAATAATTCAAATAAAATTCAAATAGTTACCATTCACAGCTACTGCTGAGATATACACTAAAAAAGAATGCAGGATGATAGATTAAACCATCCTTGGTAGTGTAAAATAGTTTGTGTTTCTGGTAAAAAATGGCTCCTTTTTGGTAAG
>JAUNGM010000006.1 GCA_030524545.1 Eubacteriales bacterium | reverse complement strand
TATTTATACGGTGTTCAGAGCTTTTTTTACTCAATCTCTAGCAAAAGTCAAGATACCACAAAAGGACGGACAATCAAAGGAAAATGTATAAATTTTTACAAATTGAGCGATTTCTTCAATTCGTTTTGGTCTTTTTGATCTTCTACCAGTTCATAGAGTTTTGCAAGCGCTTCTTTCATGCCTCCGACTGCATCAATCAGTCCTTCTTCCACTGCTTCCCTTCCCTCCAGCATGGTTCCCACATCTTTCACAAGCTGTGTCGTATCCAGCATCAGCTCCTCCAGGCGTTTCTGGGTGATCCTGGAATGATTGGAAATAAAAGTAGTGATACGGTCCTGGATTTTCTCCATATTCCGGTAAGTCTGTGCAACGCCGATAAACATGCCGCTGGAACGCACCGGATGAATGACCATCGTTGCACTTGGAACGACAAAAGAATAATCTGCGGATACTGCCATAGGAACACCGATGGAATGTCCTCCTCCAAGAACAAGAGAAACTGTAGGCACACTCAGGGATGCGATCATCTCTGCAATAGCAAGCCCGGCTTCCACGTCACCTCCCACAGTATTCAAGAGAATCAAAAGTCCGTCTACATTCTCATCATCCTCAATCATGGCAAGCTTCGGAAGCACATGCTCATACTTCGTTGTCTTACTCTGAGAGGGCGCCGATTCATGCCCCTCCACCTCCCCAATAATCGTCAAAAGCTCCACCCTATGCTTTTTTGGATTTTCATCCAGCATTACCTGTCCCATTTCCTTAATCTGTTCATTCTGCCGGCTTTCTTTTTCCAGCTCCTCTTTTTTATCTGTTACATTTCTGTCGTCGTCTCTCAGTTCTCTCTCCTCTGACATAAAAAACACCTCCAAGAAATATTCCTGGAGGTATTATGCACAGTTTTTCATTTTTTATCCCAAATCTATAAAACTCTTCAACCCTTATATTTGCCTTCCGGCACACGAAGCGTGCCCAGGCAGGGGAAGTTTGAGGGGGAGCTGCGGGCTTCGCAACTCTGAGTTGCTCCCCCTCAAGGTTTTATTCGTCCCAGTTATGCCATACATCTGTAACATCATCATCCTCATCCAGAAGATCAAGTGTCTTCTGAAGGTTTTTGATGTCTTTCTCGTCAGTCAGTTCTACATAGGTCTGAGGAACCATGGCAACCTGTGCTTCCAGCATCGGTACGCCTGCCGCTTCCAGAGCCTCACGGACTGCACTGAAATCGTCCGGAGCAGTGAGCACCTCAAAACTGTCTTCCTCTTCAGAGAAGTCCTCTGCACCTGCATCCAAAGCAACCATCATCAGCTCATCGGCATCCATTTCGCATTCTTCTTTGTCAATGATGATCTGCCCCTTCTGGTCAAACATAAAGGACACACAGCCCTGTGTTCCGATGCTTCCGTAGCCTTTGGTAAATGCATTTCTTACATTACCTGCAGTACGGTTCTTGTTGTCTGTCAGAGTCTCAACGATGATGGCAACACCATTCGGGCCATAGCCTTCATAAGTCGCTCTTTCATATGCATCCGCAGAGTCAGCACCCGCAGCCTTTTTAATACCTCTTTCAATCGTATCGTTCGGCATGTTGTTGGCTTTTGCCTTTGCAATAACATCGCGCAGTTTGCTGTTGTTGTTCGGGTCCGGGCCGCCTGCTTTGACAGCCATCACGATTTCACGGCCGATAACGGTAAAGATCTTGCCCTTTTTGGCATCATTTTTCTCTTTCTTATGCTTTATGTTTGCGAATTTTGAATGTCCTGACATTTCTCTTTTTCTCCTTTTGGTTCTTTGTCATTTATTTTTTCGGCCCGCACTTTGTCAATAGTTTTGTTTCCTAGCGACAAGATTTTGAAACGGTAGCCGTTTGCAACGATTTCTTTGTCCAGATCCTTTTCTGCAGGGATATGTCCGAGAAGGGAAGTCAGATACCCATTTAGAGTCTCGAAATCCAGATCCCGGAAATCAATTCCCAGTTCCTCCCCGACATCTTCCAGATAAGCAAGACCATTGATAATAACACTGTTGTCAATCTGGGTACGAATGGAAATTTCCTCTTCATCGTATTCATCCATGATCTCTCCGACGATCTCCTCTACGATATCTTCCATGGATACGATGCCTTCTGTCTGTCCATATTCGTCTACCACAATCGCCATATGCACCTTCCTGCTCTGCATGGACTTCAGAAGATCTCCGATTCCACGGGTTTCCGGAATAAATACGGCCGGACGGATGAGACCGGGCAGCTCTTTTAATGGTTTAAATTTTGCCCAGGAGTTCTTGGTCATAAATTTTGTGGCATCTTTATAGTGGACAATACCAATAATATCATTTAAATCTTCACCATAAACAGGATATCTGGAATTGCCCTCTTCCATCATTTCTTCCACCATTTCTTTCAGCAGGATATCCTGACTGAATGCCACAACATGTTTACGGTGGGTCATAATGTCCCTGGCAACTGTCTCGTTAAAAGAAATGATATTCTGAATCATTTCTGCTTCATTTTCCTCGATGACGCCCTGTTCATGGGCTTCATCCACAATGGAGATGATTTCCTCCTCCGTCACAGCATCCTCTTTTTGATTCAGCTCTACGCCAAAGGGAACTGCTGTCAGCTTGGCAATCCAGGTAACAAATACCGTCAGCGGATACAGAATGGTCACGATTGCATTGACCATTCCCACATAACGGAACGCAAATTTTTCCGGGCAGTACGTTCCTACTCTTCGGAACGTAAGAATTCCAAAAGCAGCCAGTACAAGCACACTAAGAACCAGTACAAGGACAATTGCCGGCAAGTGATCTATGTAGTGACGTGATAACCGGATGATCCACGGAACTAAAAAAGCACCGATAGAGATTCCCGATGCAGTCACGATCAGCGGAATTGCATTTACGTACTGTACCGGACGGTCAAGCATCTTTTTCAGCAGGATTGCTTTTTTGTTGCCGTCCATTGCCTGCTTCAGTATTTCATTTTCACTAAGATTCCTTACTGCCGCTGAAAACCCATAAAAGATTCCGTTCAGCCAGAGCAGCAGAATCAGTATCAAACAGCCCCATAAGGGCAGACTACTGCCATCTTCCATATGTTCCTAAATTCATCCTCCAATGCAGCAAATGTACAATTACTGCTAAAATATAGCACTTTCCCCGGCATTCGTCAAGAACTGCCGGAAAAAAGCGAGTCTAAAAAGTTAATTCCAGGCTGATTTCCAGCGCATGATTCACTCTGTCCAGCATGACCTGATCCAGATGACATACTTTATCCTTCAGCCGTCTTTTATCAATCGTTCGAAGCTGCTCCAGCAAAATAACCGAATCTTTCTCAATTCCATAAGCAGATGCATCAATTTCGATATGTGTCGGCAGTTTTGCCTTATTCATTTTTGATGTAATGGCTGCACAAATGACTGTCGGACTGTGTTTATTTCCAACATCATTCTGAATGATCAGGACAGGACGTATACCGCCCTGCTCACTTCCCACTACCGGTCTTAAATCCGCATAAAAGATATCCCCTCTTTTAATTACCACACAATTCACACTCCGATTCTATTTCCGGCTTCCGCCGTATTCTCCCCAAAGGGTATAGAATTAGTATTTCCAGATTTTTCTTGGGTATACATGCATTGTGTGTGGTGTTTTAAAAAGACAGCCTATTCAAAGAATGTCAGTTCGCCGCATTCTTTGCCGTCTCTGATATAGACTCTTGGTACTCTCTTACTGATCTCACAGGCAAACTCATAGGAGAATCGTCCGGAAAGATCTCCAAATTCTTCAATGCTGATAAATTCTTCTCCGTCACGTCCGATCAGGGTCACTTCATCACCGGCCTTTGCATTCGGAATTTCCGTGACATCTACCATAAACTGATCCATGCAGACTCTGCCAAGTATCCGCGCACGTTTCCCATGGATCAACACCCATCCCTTATTGGACAGCTGCCTTGGATAGCCATCTGCATAACCTACCGGAATGGTTGCGATTCTGGTCGGGCTCTCCGTAATAAATGTACCGCCGTAGCTGACCGCACTTCCGGCCCCCACTTCTTTTACATAAGAAATATGGCTTTTCAATTCCATAGCCGGCTCCAGCCTGACAACATCGCGTTCCACTTCATTTGACGGATAAATCCCGTAAATGGTAATTCCCGCGCGGACAATGTTCAGGTTTGCCTCTGGTATGCGAATGATTCCCGCGCTGTTGGAGCAATGACGGACCGGAATCTTCACACCGGCGACTTCCAGCATATCCGCAAATTTCAGATACCGTTCTAACTGCACGATCGCAGGACTTATGTCATATTCGTCTGCTCTTGCAAAATGAGTGAACATCCCTTCAATCTCCAGATTCGGAAGAACCGCGATTTTTTTGATTACTTCTACGCTCTCAGGCGTATCTGCAAAGCCGATTCTTGTCATGCCTGTATCCAGTGCAAGATGAATATGTACGGTTTTTCCAAGACGGACAGCCTCCTCCGACAGTCTCAATGCCATAGGAAGTGTACAGACGGCAGGGCGCACTTCTGCCCTGATCAGTTCTTCAAAGGTTTCTTCAAACACAATGCCAAGGATCAGAATCGGCTTGGTTACACCTGCATTCCGAAGCTGCAAAGCCTCCTCCGCAGTAGCAGTGGCAAATCCCCAGATATAATCATAATCCTGTACAAGATGGGCAATTGCAACTGCACCATGCCCGTAGCCATCCGCTTTGATCACAGCGATCATCTGCGTTCCTTCTGCAATGTTTTTTTTCATTTCTTGAAAATTATGTGCAATGGCATCCAGGGATACCACTGCTTTTGCCCTGCTGTATTTTTTCATAATCATCCTCCATCCACATCATTTCTGCTGATGCGTAACTTTATTTGCGGTTGCCTGCTTAGCGGCATCCATTCTCTTTATCATCCTCAAAGCCTTCTCCTACGGATATCCTGCGCAATACTTCAGGAAGCATCCGAATGATATCCCGTGCTGTCATCCCCCTTGTGCCCATTTTCCGCGCCGCCAGATCGCCGCTGCATGCATGGAGATAAACCCCGAGTGCTGCCCGCATTCCCGGATCCGGTGCGGAACCTTTTTCATTCAGATACATACACTGTACAGCAGAGAGAACTCCCGAAAGAACATCTCCGCTCCCTGCGGTAGCCATACCAGGATTCCCCGAAAGATTCAGATATATATTTTCTTCTTTATCTGCAACCACGGTACAGGCATCCTTCAGGACGCACACTGCTCCCGTGTCTGCTGCAAATTCCTGTGCGGTTTCTGCTATGCGGTGCTGAATCTGGCCTATGCTTTTCCCGGCAAGTCTGCACATTTCCCCAAGATGCGGGGTTACTGTCACACGCTCAGACAGACAGGTATTCCATTCGGGGTGCAATGCCAGAAGATTCAGCCCATCCGCATCCAAGATCACCGGTTTCCCGTCATCGGCGGCATTTTTCAAAAACCATTCCGCACGTTCCCGGCTTCTCCCCGAAACGCCGAGCCCCGGTCCGATGACAAGAACATCGCACCAGTCAAGGCATTTCCGATTAGACACTTCTGTAAATTCGCAGGTGACCATGGCCTCCGGCAGCAGGGTCTGAAGAGGAATTCGATTTTCTTCTACAGTCTGGATCCGGACCATACCGGCGCCTCCTGCCAGTGCTGCCGATGCGCAGAGGAATGCTGCTCCGCACATGCCTTCCGTTCCGGCCACCACAAGAACCTTTCCAAAGGTTCCCTTATTTCCATATGCAACACGTTCCGGCAGCAGCCGCAGATCCGTCCATTCCAGATGAGAGGTACGGTCCTCTGCCTGTTCTGCCCCGTAGATGCCGATATCTGCTACCACTGTCCTGCCTGCATACATCCTTCCGGGGTAAAAGCACAGGCCGCGTTTACGATATGCAAAGGTCACAGTCAGATCTGCGCGGAAAGCAATTCCCAGTTCTCTGCCTGTGTCACCATCCACTCCGGACGGAATATCCACAGCCACTTTCCATGCATCCGCCTGATTCATCCGGCGGATCGTTTCCCGGTAACGCCCCTCCACAGGTCTTGCAAGACCAACGCCAAAGATGGCATCTACTATAGTAGTATATTCATCCCACTTCGGGTTATGCACTCTGGGAACCTGATAATTTACTGCAATGCGGTACTGCCGCTGTGTCTCCTCTGTCATATGATCAGCGGAACCCGCCAGATAATACTCCGCCCGAACCCCTGCCAGATGGAGAATTCTTGCTATGGCAATACCGTCGCCGCCGTTATTGCCGCTCCCGCAGACCACCAGCACCCGTTCCTTCTGCACTTCCATGGAAAATCCTTTTTTCAGTTCTTCTACTGTCTTTAAAGCAGCCCGCTCCATCAGCACGCAGGAAGGAATCTCCTTTTCCTGTATCGCTGCGGTATCCAGAGCCTTCATCCGGCTGCAGGTTACAATTTTTTTCATGTGATCACCCGCCCTCCGATATCAAATGCCTGCCAGTGGCAGCTGTTTATATGCTATGGTATGAAGAAAAAGCCGTCACCTGGCCTTCTGGAAAACCTCCCGGCCGATAACAGCTCTTCCTGTCTACTCCTCAATATGTTCCTGACGATACTTGCTGAGATTATAGGAAAGAGTCATCAGGCTTTCCGAAAGATGAACATTCTCTACAATTACGTCATCAGGCGTATCCAGATCTACGTGTGCAAAATTCCAAATTGCCTTCACTCCATTTTCAATCAGGATATCCGCCATTTCCCTGGCCTTATTCTTAGGCAGGGTAAGTACAGCGATTTCCACCAGATTTTCTCTCAGAAAGAGCGGAAGCTCACTGAGCATCTGAATCTCAATTCCACGGACAGCGATTCCTTCCAATACAGGATTGATGTCAAAAATACCAACCAGTTTAAATCCTCTTTTCTCAAAATCCACATAGTTCGCAAGCGCCTGTCCGAGATTGCCCGCACCCAGGATAATCATGGGATGCTGGGTATCCAGTCCCAGAATCTTGCCGATTTCCGTATAGAGGTATTTTACATTATATCCGTACCCCTGTTGTCCAAAGCCACCGAAATTATTTAAATCCTGACGAATCTGTGATGCAGTAACCTTCATTTTTTTGCTTAGATCATTGGACGAGATTCTTTCTACGTTCTCTTCCAGCAGCTCCCCCAAATATCGGTAATAGCGTGGAAGACGTTTTATCACAGCCCTCGAAATCTCTTTTGCCTCCACCAGATATTCCCTCCTTATCATACTATGTCAATTATACCGAGTTGACATTTTATTGTCAATTAAAGTTGTAGCATATTCACAAATTTTCTGTATTTCTCTTGACGATTTTCCCAAATTTTCCTTTACAAAATTCCCGTTTCCGTTATAATGAACTTTGAGTAACAGAAAAGAAACACGAAATATGGAGGAATTCCTATGATTTTATCATGTCAGAACATTTGCAAATCCTTTGGTGAAAAAGTGATTCTCCATGACGCATCCTTTCATATAGAAGAACGTGAAAAAGCTGCCCTGATCGGCAACAACGGCGCCGGCAAAACAACACTTCTGCGTATCATCATGCAGGAAATGCCGTCTGACTCCGGCACTGTAGTCATCTCCCGTGACAAGAACATCGGTTATCTGGCACAGTACCAGGATATCCGCGGTCATCATACCATCTATGAAGAGCTGCTTACCACCAAACAGCACATTCTGGATATGGAAGCCCGCATGCGTTCCATTGAACAGGAAATGAAGCATACTGCCGGAGAAGAGCTGGACTCACTGATGAACACCTATACGCGCCTGACCCATGAATTTGAACTGGAGAACGGGTATGCATATAAAAGCGAACTTACAGGCGTTTTAAAAGGCCTTGGTTTTGAGGAAGAGGATTTTGACAAACAGATCGAAACACTCTCCGGCGGGCAGAAGACCCGCGTAGCCCTGGGCAAGCTTCTGATCTCCAAACCGGATATTCTTCTTTTGGATGAGCCGACCAACCACCTGGATATGGAAAGCATTTCCTGGCTGGAAACTTATCTTATGAACTATCCCGGAGCTGTTTTCATCGTTTCCCATGACCGGTATTTCCTTGACAAGGTCGTTACAAAAATTGTGGAAATTGAAGCCGGTGAAGTGCGCGCGTACAGCGGCAACTACTCTGCATTTGCGCTGAAGAAGGCCCGGCTTCGGGATGCTCAGTACAAAGCCTACCTGAATCAGCAGCGGGAAATTAAGCATCAGGAAGCCGTTATTGCAAAACTGAAGTCATTTAACAGAGAAAAATCCATTAAACGGGCAGAAAGCCGCGAAAAGATGCTGGATAAGATCCATCGTCTGGAGAAACCTGTTGAGATTCAGGATCAAATGCGGCTTTCACTGGAGCCGCGGTTTGTAAGCGGGAATGATGTCCTTATGGTAGAGGGGCTTTCCAAGAGTTTTCCCGGACAGACCCTGTTTACCGATATTTCCTTTGAAATCAAACGCGGTGAGCGTGTTGCCCTGATCGGCAGCAACGGTACAGGCAAGACGACAATGCTGAAGATCATCAACAGCATTTTGCCTGCAGATACAGGGAAATTCACCCTCGGCTCCAAGGTACAGATCGGATATTATGACCAGGAGCACCACGTCCTGCATATGGAAAAGACGATCTTTCAGGAAATTTCGGACACCTATCCGACTCTCACAGAGACGGAGATACGTAATATGCTGGCTGCTTTTTTGTTTACGGGTGATGATGTATTTAAAGAAATCTCCGCACTTTCCGGCGGTGAGCGCGGCCGTGTCTCTTTGGCCAAGCTCATGCTTTCCGAGGCAAACTTCCTGATTCTGGATGAGCCGACCAACCATCTGGATATTGCCTCCAAGGAAATTCTGGAGGAAGCCCTGAACAGCTATACAGGAACTGTCTTTTACGTTTCCCATGACCGTTATTTTATCAATCAGACCGCTACCAGGATTCTGGATCTGACCAATCAGACCGTCGTAAATTATATCGGCGATTACGATTACTACTTAGAGAAGAAAGATGAGCTGACGGAGAAATATGCTCCTGCCCCGGAAGAGACGGGACAGCTTCCGGCACAGACCTCCGAGAGCAAGGTGTCCTGGCAGCAGCAGAAAGAAGAACAGGCCCAGAAGCGGAAAAGGGAAAATGAACTGAGAAAGACGGAGCAGCGTATTGAGGAACTGGAAACCCGGGACAGGGAAATTGATGATACTCTTGTGCTTCCGGACGTATGCACCAATGTTGCCAGGTGTACGGAGCTCAGCCGCGAAAAGGAAGCAATAGCCAGAGAGCTGGAAGAGCTTTACGAAAAATGGGAAACACTGGCGTAGATCATAAAAATTTTACTACATTCAAAAACCGCAGAAATCCTTTTACGGAATCTGCGGTTTTCTTTATGGAGTGTATCATAAAATTTGAATACACGCAAAGTTATAACTGCCCTTCAATGCGGGCGGAAATGATCATATCGTTACTGTTCACAGGTAATATTACATCAAAGTATCCAGGGTTTCTTTAATGGCAAGAATAAACTCCCTGCTGTTAAGCACCACAGGATTTTCCAAAGTAGTGATAAGAGCCAGATCCTTTGTCATTTTGCCGGACTCTATCGTTCCCAGAGTTGCTTTTTCAAGAGTATCGGCAAAGGAAACCAGTTCCTGATTCCCATCCAGTTCTCCCCGTTTGCGAAGAGCGCCGGTCCATGCAAAAATAGTTGCTACAGAGTTTGTGGAAGTCTCCTGTCCCTCCAGATAACGGTAATAATGCTTCTGTACAGTACCATGGGCAGCCTCATACTCATAATAGCCATAAGGAGAAACAAGAACAGAGGTCATCATCGCCAGTGAACCAAAGGCTGAAGAAACCATATCACTCATTACATCTCCATCATAGTTTTTACATGCCCAGATAAATCCTCCGTCTGCTTTCATGACACGGGCCACAATATCATCGATCAGGCTGAAGAAATAAGTCAGTCCTGCTGCTTCAAATTTCTCTTTAAATTCCTCTTCAAAAATATGGCTGAACACTTCTTTAAATTTGCCGTCATATGTCTTGGAAATAGTATCCTTAGCGCCAAACCACACATCCTGCTTCGTATCCAATGCATAATTAAAGCAGCTTCTTGCAAAGCTCTCAATAGAGGCTTCCATATTGTGCATTCCCATGGCAACTCCCGGAGCTTTAAATTCCTGTACAAGAGCACGCTTCTCTTCACCGTCTTCACCGGTAAATACCAGTTCAACCTTACCTGGTTTATCAATATAAAATTCCGTATTCTTGTAGATATCTCCATATGCATGGCGCGCCAGAGTAATAGGCTTTTTCCAGTTCCTTACACACGGCTCAATCCCTTTTACGACAATAGGAGCACGGAAAACGGTACCGTCCAAAATTGCACGGATTGTTCCGTTAGGACTCTTGTACATTTTTTTTAGGTCGTACTCATCCATTCTTGCTTTATTCGGGGTGATCGTGGCGCACTTGACAGCAACACCATATTTCTTCGTTGCCTCAGCAGCATCAATCGTCACCTGATCATCGGTTTCATTACGGTGCTTCAATCCAAGATCATAATATTCTGTGTTCAGTTCAATATAAGGAAGGAGAAGTTCTTCTTTGATCATCTGCCAGAGAATCCTGGTCATCTCATCTCCATCCATTTCCACAAGCGGTGTCTGCATCTTAATTTTTTCCATAATGTCCTCCTCTGTCCCGGAGCATACAAAAGACTGCCCCGCATCCTTGATGATGTCTGTAAAAGCCTGTTACTTGTGTTTCGCATCAATTAATACATATTTTATCCAAAATTTGTCTTCCCGTCAACACTTTTATACGTTACCATATGACTTTCATGCAAAACCCCGAAAAATCATAGTGATAAAAACTTTTTACAGTTAAATTTGCCCCAACCCTGCTGATTTCTTGGCAATCCCAGATCGTCCGCACTCTCTTTCAGCATCATTTTGATCTCTGCATTTGTAAGATTTGGATCTTTCTCCAGCATAAGCGCAATTGCGCCGGAAATCAGAGGTGTCGACATGGATGTTCCGCTTTTTGTCGTATAGGAAGAAGCTGATCCGGGTGAACAGGAAATAATCCTGTTTCCCGGAGCCACAATATCCGGCTTGCATACACATTCAGAAGTTGGGCCCCTTCCTGAAACTGCGGACTTTCCTGCCAGAAGATCACTGGAGCCAACAGTAATTACTTTTCTGCTGCATCCCGGTGCTGTAATACTGGATGGCTTTGGCCCCTGATTTCCTGCAGCGGTCACTACTACCAAACCATTATCCCACAGTTCTTCCACCCCCTGGATCAATGCATCATGATCATTTCTGGTCTTATAAGTAGTTCCAACAGAAATATTCACAATACGAATCCCATATTTTCCTCTGTATTTTAACAGCCACTGAAATGCACGAAGTACATTTTCCTTGTTTCCGTTACCAAAGCGATCCAATACCTTCAAGGCCGCAATACTGCATTCAGGTGCAATCCCTTTGTATCTTCCATAAGACGATCTTCCATCACCGCATAAAATCCCGCATACATGTGTTCCATGGCCGTTATCATCGTAGGGCTGTATTTTACACGAAATAAAATCCTGAAAAACACGGATTCTGTTTCCGAAATCTTTATGCGGATAAATTCCCGTATCCAGAACTGCTGCTGTAATTCCTCTTCCGGTATATTCCTTCTGCTCCATTCCTATCTCCAAATACAGGACTTTAATTTAAACTATTCATCAGTCATAGAGTTTGCGCCATAAAAAGAAAATATTGTCATATTTCCATCTGACCGGCATATACTGTTATAAATCAACCATCCCGTCTATTCAGCACCTGACAGGTCATAGCTGCTGCACAGTTTATCCGTCTTTTCAAAAAAATAATTCATGTATAAATCCCGTCAAAATACAAATACTGGTATATATCAAGGAAAAAGGAGGTTCATTATGCTGATTTTGTGTTTCGTTGTATTTTTTGCCATGCAGACACTGGTTCTGTTCTGCTGTATAGCAGCCGGAAATGATCCTGTTTCCCAGGCAATTTCCGATCAGGAACAGATAGAGTTTCTCCGAAACTGGAGGGAGTGCCACAATGCAGCCAATAAATAAATAAAAAAACAGGACCGAGTTCCTCAGAATTCAGTCCTGTTCTCTTTCATGGAGAATCTTATATAATTAAAATCTTACTATTCTACAATAAACTGTACTACAGCCTGATTGGAAGTATTACCCTGAGAATCTACAACATAATATGTACATTCATAAGTACCGGCAGTCATCGTATCCAAGGTTCCCTTAATCTGAATCTTCGTCCACAGATCATAAACATTGTCAGAATCATCCGTAATCTCCTTGACATAGCTGAGACGGTCAACTGTTGTTCCAACAGGAACTTTGACTACATAATCACTCAGATAAATCCGCGGAGCACCCGCAGGCATCTGGTCTGCTGCTTCTTCCTGCTCTTTACGAATCTGTTCCGCATCTGCAGAAGCAGAAGCCGGGACAGAAGAATCACTCGTTCCTTCAGCATTCGCATTGTCAGCGAGACCTTCCGGTTCTGCCGGCTGGGAAGGGCCAACATCAGTACCTTCTGCCGTACCGGAATTCATATCTGCTTCCGTATTGTTCGTATCGACTCCTATATTATCATTATTATCATTGATTCCCGTGTCCGCATCTGCTCCGGTACCTTCCTCATCAGAAGCATCCGCATCATAGGCATAGAACTGCTTTACTTTCGTAATATTGTTTGAGTTATCCTTGGCAACATAAACTACTACGACCTGTCCATCCTCTACAGGATAAACGGACTCTACTGCCAGAGTGTCCGACACATCTCCGTCCTTTTCGTCAAAAGCAGTCACATCCTGCAGTAATTCAGAATGGCTCATGCCATCATGATAAACCAGCTCTTCATTGCTGAATTTTATTTCAGGCCCTGTTTTATCCGCACCAAATCTGGACCATACTACAAATGCAATCAGTCCGACACAGACAATTGCCATAAAAACAGCTAATTTCTTTGCCATATGCTTCTCTACTCCTTACCGTAATTGCCGTATTTTCCGTATTTTCCATAATACTTGCCGTAATATTTACCATAATATCCCTGTTTGCTCATGTCAACCTTGTTCAGGATGACCCCAAGGATCGGGCAGGCACATCTGGACAACTGGTCTTTTACTTCCTGAGCAAAACGATAGCTGATCACACCGGATTCCATAACCATGATAGAACCATCGCATTGGTCTGCAATGACGGCACTGTCAATTACGCTGCCAAGAGGAGGTGTATCAATGATAATATAATCATATACATCGCTGACCACCTTCAGAAGGTTCTTAAAATGCTTACTTCCGAGAAGCTCTGCGGGGTTTGGAGGAACAATGCCGGCATAAATGATATGAAACCTTGGAATGTTGGTTGCATAGATCACATTTTCCAGAGACACCTGCTGGGACAGATAGTGAGACAACCCTTTAATTTCTCCGTCAACCTCTGTTCTTCCAACAAGTACTGATTTTCTAAGGTCAGCGTCAATCAGCAATACCCTCTTTCCCGATTCTGCCAGAGAAATGGAAAGATTAAAGGAAACATTGCTTTTCCCCTCATTAGGGGTACAGCTTGTAATCGCGATGATCTTCTTATCATCACCGCAGAAAAGCAGATTGGTTCGCAGTGATTTGTAAGATTCGTCTACACTGTAATTTAATTTCGGACGAGCAACTGTTATCTGTTTCATTATCTCTTTCTCCCTTTACCCTTCTTCTGTCTCTTGGATTTCTTTTCCATTTCCATTAACGGAATGGTTCCAAGAACACTCAACTGCAAATACTTTTCAACATCTTCCTGAGACTTAATGGTATCGTTAGTAAGATAAACGATCAAAATAATTGCTGTTGCGATGATCACTCCAAGCAGTCCGCCGATAATTCCGTTCTTACTTAAGCTCGGACTGGCTTTTTCATCAGGGATATTCGCCGTATCAACAACATTGACAGCCTCAATATTCATAACGCTCTGAATATGAGCCGCTGCAATGTCACGGACAGAATTCGCAATCTGGCTTGCCTGGTATGGATCTTCATCTCTTACCGAAATTTCAAGGATACGTGTATCTGTCCCGGTTCCGACAGAGATCTTTCTGTTTAATTCCTTGCTTGTCATATCAAGGTTTAATTGTGCAATAACCCCTTCCAGAACCGTACGGCTGGTGATCATTTCCGCATAGTCCTTGGTCAGGGACAAGCTGGTCTGCATGTCTGAATTTGTCAGGGTACTGGTATCCTGCTTATTCAGCACATACATCTTCGTCGACGATTCATACTGCGGTGTAATAAACAGCATAGTCACAACAATAAATACCAGTCCTGCTGTAATTCCAGCAAGGAAGATGATCCATAGCTTTCCCAGAATCAATCCAAATATTTCTTTTAAGTCGATTTCAATTTCATCATTGTTCGTGGTGTACTGATTTTCCATCTTTTTCCTTCCATCCCCTATTTTTTAATCATTCTTGCCGGATTTTCGATAAATATATGATCCGCATACTCCTGCCCCATCTTTTTGGAAACATAGAGATACGCATCTTTGATCTTCGGCACCCGGTAGGAACTTCCATGACTGTCTGTTCCCACGAAGTGAAGTAAATCTGCTTTCATCAGTTTATTGCAGAAACGCTTGGTTCCAAACCCTTCCTTCCCCATAATGCTCTCCGCATTCACCTGAATCCTGGCTCCCATCTCCACCATTTCTTCTACAAAATTAATATCGCTGCGAAGCTTCGCACAGCGCTCCACATGTGCAATAACCGGCTTGTAGCCGCTGGAGATAAGGGAATACAGACGTTCTCTGATCTGGCTCTGCGGTGCCGGCCCGGAAAACTCGGTAAGCACATATCGGGAACCGGCCATGGTAAGGACACTTTTATCACGCAGCATCTCGACCATATTCATATTCACGTGGAACTCACAGCCCAGATGCATTTCAATACCATCTTCCCCAATGTTTTCAGCTTCTTTCCTCAATGCTTCAAACTGTGCCTGCACCTTCTCCAGAGGTGTTTCAAACATATTAAACCGGAAATGCGGTGTGGCAATAATATGGCGAACACCCTCCGCATACTCCAATTTCAGCATTTTTACTGCTTCTTCCATATTATCGGCACCGTCATCAACATGCGGGACAATATGGCAGTGCATATCATATAATCCTCTCATAAAGCTGCTTCATCTTCTTCCTTTTATCAAACTCTGATCCTTTACAAACATGGTTATTATATCGTATTCTTCACAGATACACAAGGAAAATTTCGCCTTTTTCTGCCAAATTTATACTGTTCGGCTTTCTGCCAAACGGCAGTCGGATTTTACTCCTGGCTAATGACTTCTCCGTTGCGAACCTGATCCATCAGCGCCTTGGCTTTATCTACGGTGGTATAATCCGGAACCATAACGTATGCTTTCTGACTCATGGAATAAGGTTTCTGGGTATCTCCCGTACCATCAACACTATAACTTACCACATTCCAGTTTCCGCCGTCATTCAGCTGATCACGTACCAGAGACGCAATCATATCATACGGAACATTTGTCTCAAAGCTTCCCTCAATACCGCTCAGTACAGAGGTATAATTCCTCAACAGATCCGGTGAGAGCGCTTTCTTGATAACGCCTTCGATCACAGCCATCTGGTTTCTTCCTCGCTGACGGTCACCTTCCGTAAATGCATACCTCTCTCTTGCAAATACCAGCGCCTGTTCACCGTTTACAAAATTCTCTCCCTGATTGAAATGATATCCTGTAATATTCTTGGAATCAAAATCATAGTCAGAATTAATGGTAATACCGCCCAATGCATCAATAATATTTACAAAGCCGCCAAAGTTCAGACGGAAGTAATAGTTGATATCCTCCTCATACAGCATACCCAACGTATCCATACATACGTTAATTCCATAAATTCCTGCGTGTGTCAGCTTATCCGGTGCACCGTTGGAAATGGAAAGCGGCACATAATAGTCACGGGGCGTGGAAACAAGAAGAATCTGCTTCGTCTTGGTATTTACGGTAGCAATGATATTTACATCGCTTCTGCTCTTGGCTGTCATGGCTCCTCTCGTATCAATACCGCTGATGTAAAGAGTAAAGACCATATCATTCGTATTTGAATTGCCGGTATCAACCACGCGCTGCGGTTCTGTACGCTCAATGACGGTTTCGACATGTTTTGTGGTAATTTCCCGTACAAGTGAAGAAAAATTATCGTAACCATCCATTTCATCCAGCACATCCAGATACGCCTGATTTAAAATAATAGCCCCGGTCTGGCCTCTCAAAATCGCATCGGCAAGTTCTGTAAGAGTCATATATTCCTGCGTCTGAATAGAATTCGGAAGTTCCGCATTTAACTGGCTGACCGTATCATCCGTACTCTCCCTGTCAAGAGAAGAAAGTATACCGAAGGTATAACCTGCCGCATCGTTGATCGATTCCGCAGCATCATCACTCAATACATAAACACCGATCTGCGCAACCTCCGTATTGACTCCGGTAATATTGTCGATCGTGTTTACCGTTTTATAAATATAAAGACTTCCGAAGCCCATAAATACAACTACGAGAAGCATCAGAACAATACCTATCACAAATGGAACCTTATGCCTGAGTTTGCGTACCAGAAGATATACAACCAGAACGAGAAGTATCAGCACGCCGCAAACAATAGCCAGATACTTCGCAGGCAGCAGCTTGGTATAAACCAGCAGTGTAATAAATGCAAAAACCAAAACAAAAAAGACAGCAGAAATTATCTTACCGGGAAGCCGGTCCTTTTTTCTACTCATTATGATAAATCCTCCTACTTCGTTTTAATCATATTCATATTCCTGCACAACAAGCGCAGGATACTTTTTTTTATTTTAGACTCTATAGCGAGGAAAAGCAAGCTGTTCTGCAAAAAAAACATAATTTGTAAGAAAATTGTCTTTATTTGAAACAGACCGCCAAACGTAAAAAAGCACCGGGCAGCATCCTGTTGCTGACCCGGTACTCATCTATTTATCTGCTGCTGTCTTTTTACCTTCTTCAATTCCTTCGGTGCTTTCCGGAAGGAAAATAATCTTCATAGTATAGAAAATAATCCGCAGATCAAACAATACGGAACGCTGATTGATATACAGCAGATCCAGCTTCAGCTTATCTTCCGGTGTTGTATTATACTTTCCGAAAACCTGTGCGTATCCGGTCAGACCTGCTTTCACTTTCAGACGCAGACTGAATTCCGGAAGCTCTTCCATATACAAATCCGCAATTTCCGGCCGTTCCGGACGCGGACCCACAATAGACATTTCACCTTTACAAATGTTCAGAAGCTGCGGCAATTCATCAATCCGAAGAGCGCGGATGATTTTGCCAACCGGAGTGATCCTGTCATCGTTTTGTGCAGCCAGTCTTGCACCATCCTGTTCCGCATTCATCACCATACTCCGGAACTTGTAAATGTAAAATTTCTTACCATTCTGCGTCAGTCTTTCCTGTTTAAAAAACACAGGCCCGCCGTCACAAATCTTAATCGCAGCTGCAGTTATTAACAGAACCGGGGACAACACGATCAGTCCGGCAAGAGAACATGCAATATCAAACAGTCTTTTTGCAAACGGATAATACCACGCCACCGGAGCCTTCTTATTGCGAATATACGGTGTATCGAACGCATGGGAAATATCATATCCCATGGTCATCACTTCTTCGATTTCCACCGATATGTGAATATCCCTGTTAATACTGTCGCAATACCACACCAGTCGGTTCCGGATCATCGCATCCACATTATATAAATATACATCATCGCACTGATCAATCGCCTTACACAGTCCGGAAAAGTCCGTATGATGATCCATACATCCCTGAATTCTATAGTGATAATTCTTTATTTTCATTTTTTTCACCAGCAATTGATAACTATCATCACCATAGATAATGAGAATATTGACCTTCTCCGAGTACCTCGCATACAGCTTGTTGCATATATACATAATCAGAGTAATCACGAACATCTGAAAAATAAATGCCGACAGGAATAGAGAAATCTTCATTCTGGAAATATCATGAAACCAGATAAAAGCAGCCCCATAAAGACAGAAATCTGCTATTGCAAATGACAGCATCTGGGAAAACACCAGCTCAGGCAAACGATAATGCCCGATTTTCTGTGCATTATACATTTTTACAAAAAACCAATACGTAATGCAGAAGATTGCTCCAACCAGGGTCAGAGTTCTGTTTCCATTGAAACTCTTCTTCCAGTAAGGCCCCACATTCCAATACCACAATGCCGCAGATGTTAAAAAAGCCAGAAGGACTGCCAATAACTTATAAACCAATTTCACTATATTCTTCTTCTGTTTCTCGTTCATTTACCTAACCTTCCGTGTATGATATTCTATTAGATCAAAAAATATAAAAGTATCATTATCGTCAAATTTCAAAACTAATCATATCACTAATCAGGCAGTTTTTAAAGACTTTATTTTAATTGCTCAAATGATTCAGTGCTTTATTCTGCTTATCCTGCTGCTTCTGCGCATCATCTTCTGCTCCTTTTTTTGCTGTTGTTCTCTTTGATATTCCCGAAACCATTCCGCCTGTTCTTCATCCTCGTCAATTCCCATATCCGTATTCGATCCCGCACATAACCCCCAGAAAAAGATAAAAAGCAGAAGAAAAACTGCAGCACCTAACATTATGGAATAAAACATATTCATTTTCACTCCCTTCTTCACATTCTATCCGGTCAAGTTTACCCCATCTATTGTCTCAAATATATTTTATGTTACTCTTGAAAATTTTAATCAGAAATCGCAGAACAATTGACGATCATTGCCTGTCAGAGATTTCCTGATACGGAAATCACCTCCTGTCAATACAAAATAAGTAAGATATGTTTTTCTGTTACCATCATTCTGCTTTCATAAAAGAATCAGGGATAAAATGGCGAACGCCGGGAATCCAAAAGAACTTTAATGAAAACTATAATAAAAGAATACCATGAAAAAGGAAAAAGAGCAATGCAATCTTATCGACAAAATCTGCATAAAAAGCGCATAAAAAGCCAGGAAAAATCAATGGTGTATTGATTTTTCCTGGTTTCATCATCCTACTTCAGTTCCGCTCTTACGACCGTCTCCTGTGAGATTGTCAGGCCGTCAAACAGCGTCTTATCCGCTATGACAATAATAGGCGACCATTAAGATATTCCATCAGCATATCTTTGTCCTTGCAGGTATAGATTGTCTCCAATCCCATCTTCCGCATCATGCAGTTTATATGATGCCGTTTACTTTCCGCATACTACTTTACAGCGCTTCTTGCAGAAAGCAATACCGTAGGCCAGCACCTCTGTCATGCCATCATTACGAAGCCTTTCGTCATAGCGCTTTTCTTTGATCTGCATCAGGGCCTCCTCGCAGGCTTTATCCAGCCCTGCAATGCTTGATGCATACTTTACTTCAATGACGATCCCTGCATCCGGGTCGTCCGGTTCAACCAATATATCGCTAAAACCATCCCCGGACTCCGCATTAGATAGGATCAGCCATCTCGCTTCACTTCGGAGCAGCCCCAGCAGCAAACCGTGGTAAAAGTTTTCTTTCTTATCATCGGGAGCCTTTGCATCCAGAACGCTGATCATCCGGTTCAGTATCACGTTGAGCTGCTTCTGTATGTCCTCCGCCTTCCCTTCCAGGAATGCCCGGCAGAACGCACGCATCGGCTTTTCATCATCTGCCACACATTCTTTGAACCACTCCTGTATCTGTAAAACAAAGACTTCCCTCACTTCCCGGTTGGGAATTACCAGCTTATAAATACCATTTACTGCCTTCCCGGCCTGGGTCAGATAGCCCGTAGTAAACAGGACGCTCCAAAGATTGGCTATGCTGGCATCAAGTTCGTTATACGTCAAATCCAAACGGAGCGCTTTTTCGATCGCCTCCCCCGCAACCAAACGCTCGATCTCATTCTGCGTCGTTTTGTCTGCCTTATCGATAAATCGCTTCACCAGTTCATTCCCGCTGGTGTTGATCCAAAAGGCTTCCGGTTCTGCGTGAGGGTCTGCCAGCAGCTTTTTCGTATATTTAATCACATCCCACGGACAGTAAATATTTGCATTGCCAAAACGGTATCCATTATACCACTCTTTTACAACATCAGTCTTTTCTTTCAGGCCATAATCTTCCAGGAGTTCCCGCACTTCTGAATCCGTAAACCCGAACTGCTCATCATGCTCCACATCAACGATCGAATTGACATCAAAATTATTAAGCCCTGTGAAAATGCTCTCTTTAGAAACACGCAGACAGCCTGTCAAGACTGCAAATTCGAGGAAGTCATTCGTTTTCAATGCCTGTCCGAACATCCCACGGATCAGCGATACCATCTCTTCATAATAACCATGCTGGAATGCCTTATCCAGCGGCACATCATACTCATCGATCAGCAGGATTACTTTTTGACCGAAGCAAGTATATAATACTCTGGAAAGAAACTTCAAGCTGTCCGGAATTTCTTTTTCCGGCAGCTCCCGGTTTTCCATTTGACTGAGTTTTTTACTATCGAAAGGTGACAGAAGCTCATCCTTCAACATGCTATGAAGTCTCATAGTTTCTTCTTGGATAATAGTCTTCAATCGTTCTATTGCCAGTTCATATGTTAATCCATCGACACCTTTAAGAGATATGAATATCACCGGGTACTTCCCCATGTATTCTTCGCACAACGCCGTCTCCTGTGAAATAGCGAGTCCATCAAACAACGTTTTATCTGTCCCAATCCCGAAAAAGTATTTCAGCATACTCATGTTCAGTGTTTTTCCAAAGCGGCGAGGACGGGTGAACAGATTTACCATGCTCCAGTTATTCAACAAGTCCCGGATGAGGCCTGTTTTATCGATATAATAGAAGCCTTTTTTACGGATATCTTCAAAGTTCTCAATTCCAACCGGCAACTTCTTTTTCTGCATACGGCTCATCCTCCTTTCCTGGCTGGCGCAATACTTTCTGTGTTATTCCAAATTTATTTTACCGCATAGACTGGTGAATAGCAAGTTAATCCCAGAGACTTTTTTTACTGTGGTATGTCTTGTGCCGTGTAGACATACAATCATGCCGGCATCAGTTCCATCATCAGCCTGGCTCCAGTTTCCATTCCTTCAATGTAGCCGTATCTTTCATACATCATACATAGTTCGAGAGCGATATTCATATACTCATCTGCTTCCTCTTCTGTATCTACGAGAGATCTTCGCCTGTCATCCAGCGGATCAATTATTTCTTGGAACTCTTAGAATGCTTTGCCTCAATAATTATCACACGCCTGTTCGCGCTGTCTTTTATAACCATGTCCGGGCGGCCTTCGCCGTATCCCCTGTCACTTTAGACTGCATAACCAAGTCCGACAAAAATACCTGTCAGGAACGCATGGTAATAGTCCTCTTTATAATTGTGGTAAATAATTGTCTGAAACAGTAAGTCGGTCAGTATGGAAGAGGCTTTCTCTTCTTCCCCGCCCCACAATGCAGTCATTAACGGTTTACGATTGGTCTCTTTCATACTATCCCTGAACCATTCGGCCACAGTTTCTGCAAAAATTGTCTTAACCTCTTCGTTTGAATCTCCTCTGCATGGTCCTCCAAATCCGTATCCGCAAGCAGCTATCCACATCTCTTTTTGTAAAGCCAAAAATATCCGTATATGCATCAACTGACATTGAATTTGATACAAAATGATTCGTTCCCGTAAAAATACTCTCTGCATCAGGGGAAAAAGCAATCCCCATATACATCCCGGCTAAATGACCGCGACTTGGTACAATTGGAAAGAATCACATTCAGAGCAGTTCTAAGTTTTCAGAACTGCTCTTTTTGGTCTGCTCTGAATCTGATACTTACCTAAAGAAGTATAGCAAAATAGTGGGAGAATTACACTACACCCTCTTTTGAAGCACTTACACAAATTGATGTTAACATCATACCATAAGATGGTAGCTGGTATCCTTCGAGACACGTACTCTTCATTTCACCTCAATATCAAACTTTAACAAGTATAAACCCAACCATCAAATATGCAATTAGTGCAAACGTACCGCAGACCAGTGCATACGGTAACTGTGTTTTTACATGATCGATATGATCAGACGCTGCACCTGTAGAGGATAATACAGTAGTATCAGAAAGAGGCGAACAATGATCACCAAATACTCCTCCCCCTGCAACTGAAGCAAAGCTTGCAATAATCAATGTAGACATTTGATTATTCGTAAAGCTAAAAGCCAACGGCAATGCAATAGGCATACAAATTGCAAAAGTTCCCCAGGAAGACCCTGTTGCAAAAGCCATAATTGCAGATACTAAAAAGATGATTGCTGGAAGCATACGTGGAGTAAGAAAATCTTCTGTCAAGGAAATTATATAATTCGCTGTCCCCATCTGTGTGCTTAATTCATTTACGGAATATGCCAATGCTAACAACATAACCGCAGGAACTGCACCTTTTACCCCGTCAGTTAATGTATTCATAACTTCCTTAAATGGAATTCCCTGAATCATCATACTTATGCTCATAAATATTAATACAAACAAAAATGCTTCCATCGTTTTTGCGGATTTCATGGAAATATAAGTTCCAATAGCAATACTTATAATCATCAAAACAGGTAAAATAAAGTTTAAAAACACACGTGGCTTTATTCCAGGATATGCTTCCATTTCCGTTAATTCTTTTCCAATCAAAGGTGTTGCACCATCCCGTAACACTTTTCCTTCCTCCATAGCACGATTTTCCGCTTTCTTCATCGGACCAAAATCAGGAACTATCCCTGTTGCAATCAACCCAACAAAGATTACTGCAAATAGAGCATAAAAATTAAATGGAATTGCCTTTAAAAATAATGTGGAAGCATCTTCCTGTGTAGCGATACTCCCCACTCCAACAGCAAGCCCCATCAAATAGGCTGCCCATCCGGTAATTGGCATCAGTACGCTTACAGGAGCAGACGTGGAATCTGCAATATATGCTAATTTTTCACGCGAAATTTTAGCTTTGTCTGTAATGCTTCTCATTGTAGATCCAACAAACAAAGGGCTAAAAGAATCACTAAAATAGATAAAAATTCCCAGAATCCATGCCAAGAGCTGTGCACCTTTTCGGCTTAGTTTTTTATCATGCACTTTTTGAGAAAACCCCTGAATAGCACCTGTTTTCTGAAAATAGGCAACCAAAATCCCAATGAAAGTGTTTAAAAGCATTACCCATGAAAAACTGGTCGTACCCAAGCTCTCCTTGAGCAGGGTTGGAAAACCCATAATCCCTTTACCAGCCAATAATGTTCCCGTAATACAAGCAATCACCAGCGAAACAATTGTATTCTTTGTGACAAATGATAAGACAATTGACAAAATCGCTGGAATGATTGAAATAAAACCCATTGTTTCCATAAAACCTCCATATAAAAAGGGTTCTCTTTATATTGTTGCTTTTTATAGTATAGAACCCTTTTTATCCTTTTAATATTTCAATTTTCTGTAACTACTATTACGATCCGCACATATCATTTAATCTGACTATCTGATAAACAAAGCAAGATGCCGTATCATAACTATCCCTAATCATAACTCCATTATGCTCTTCATCACCTGAAACCTCTGTAGATTCCAAAATCTTCCCATCTCCAAGATAAACTCCAACATGATGAATTTCATTCCAAAAAGAGCAACTATCTCCATATTTGCAATCAACTATTGAATAATAGATAATATCACCTGCCTGTGCATTACTAAGATTATCCACCAATTCCATTTCATAATTACCATGAAGCAGCGAATAATGCTGTAAATAAACGTCTGTTCTTATATCAATGCCAATTTCAGCAAAAACAGTGACAATCAATTGACTGCAAGAATAACTTGATGCATTACCTAAATCTACGTCCGAGTCATCTTCTCCATAAGCTTTACCTAATCTTTCAATACCTGCATTAATTAGATTTACAATTTTTGAATCTCCAACAGCTTTCGCAGATCCCTCTTTATCAATTGCATATGTTATTCCACCCACCTTAACAGTGGTATTGCAAAGATACCCGTCGTCAAAATCAAAATAGTATAATGTATCGCCAATAGATGCTAATCCTTCAGCCATAAAGCCGGTGGCTGGATAGAAATAATAATGTTTACCATTTGATTCGACCCAACCAATTTCCGTTCCTCCACCTTCCTTAAATGCATACACATTGCCACTTTCCAAACGGTAAATTCCGGAAACAGATGCTCCTGTTTCTGAATCAAAATAATATCTTACATCATCCAGAGAATAGTATCCTTTTCGTGCAATACCGGTAATCTCACTAAAACAATAAGTTTTACCATCAATTACATTTAATCCATATGTGAAACCATCTCCGGTAGGATCATCATTAAAACAGTAAATCTTATCATTTATTTTTTGAAGCCCAAGCTCTCTTTTCGCAGTTTCTGGATTAAAATAGTAATTAAAACCATCTATCGTAACCAGACCAGTAGAAGCCTTCCCTGTTAATGGATTGAAATAATATTCTTCTTCATTCAGGTTCACCCATTCTGTTACTCTTTCTCCTGTTGTCTCGTCATAATAATATAATCCATCATCTGACTGAACTAATCCAGTAATCATTGCACCATCGTCACCAAACAAGAAAACTTTCTGATTTCCTTCTTCTGTTTCGACAATCTGTACACCAGTACTCATTACTCCAGATGAGTTAAACAAATAGCGCTTACCTTCTATCGTTTGCAGTCCGGTCAATACACCGTTTTCTTCTGTCAAATAATATTGCTTATTTCCATTTAATGTAATCCAGCCCTTCTGCATTATACCAGTTTCATTGAAGAATCTATATTTTCCATCTATCTCTTGCATTCCGGTTAGCATAGAGAAATCTTTTGGACTAAAATAATAGATTTCTTTCCCGATTTCCACTAAGCCTTGAGCGGCACCGTTTTCAGTAAAATAGTATGTTGCACCATCAAGCATTATAAAACCGGTTTTCATCTTTCCATCCTGGTCAAAATAGTATAGAACACCATTAATAGTCTGAAAGCCTTCCAGTGGCTGACCATTGGCTCCATAATAGCATTTGACTCCATCAAGTTCTCCCCATGAACCTGCATTCTCTGCCTGCACAGGAGCTGGTATCTTGCTATCCGCATTCACAATTGTCCCGACTCCTAAATCACTAAATTCATATTGGTCACTTCCGACCTGAACAATACCTACTGCATAACTGCCGCCAATTAAAAGATAATAATTATCACCATTAATTTTTGTAATTCCAGTCAATTGCTTACCGCTTTGTGGATCAAAATAAAAAGATTTTCCTTCAATTTCAACCCATCCCGTAAGCATTTTTCCAGAACTTTCATCAAAATAATAGTAATCCGATCCAATTCTGCGTAATCCTGACAACATTGCACCAGTCATGTTACTAAAATAATACCTGCTGTTATTTACAGTCTGAATTCCCTTCAAAAAGGCACCATTTCTTATATAGTAGGTCAGACCGCCCACTTCCGTCCATCCATCCTGAGCAAGAGCAGCCTCTAATTGTTGACGAATCGCCCCCACACTACTCTGACAGTCATCTTTCTGGAAATAGTAGGTATATGATGTTCCGCTGGAATTTGTATATGTTATCAATCCAAACTGTTGTTCACCTGTTTCGTCATCTAAATAAACCCTATAATTTAAGCCGCTGACATCGGTTGAACAATATCCAGTTTTTAATGTTCCACTGTTGTTCAAAAGATATAGAACGTTACCATATTCTGAAATTTTATTTCCAACACCACTGGCATTCCTAGAATCAAATAGGTAATAGGTTTGGTTTGACTCGGACAGTAATACACCCTCGGTCCTAATTCCCGTTATATTATCAAAATAACAGCGAACACCATCTATAAGCTGAAAACCATATTGCATGATGCCATATGAGTTGAAATAATACTGGTTCCCTTCAATTGTCTGTAATCCATACAATGCACCGTTTGCTCCATCGAAATAGTAGGTTTTCCCCCCATTGGTATAATTTTCATCTTCAATAAATACAAAACCAGTAACAATCTCGGCAGTAACCGTGTCAAAATACATTCTGACTCCATTAACAATTTGAAGCCCCGTTCCTCTTACTCCGTCAGCACTGAAATAATATGTTGAACCATCAATTTCATAAAGTGCCGGTCCAGTACACATCCCATTTTCCCCATCATAATAATAGTGATATCCACCGGAACTACGATACCAGCCTGTATATGCTTCATAGGTAGAAGGAGCAAAATAGTAAGTTACTCCGTCAACTGTACGTTTACCAGATAAAGCCCATCCGCTTTCATCAAAGCAATATAACCTATCCTCAATTTTCTGCAGTCCTGATGCGGCCTGATAAGTTACAGGATCATAATAGCTTTTATAAACTGCACCACTGCTTACAGCTACAGCCTTCCAACCTGATACAGCTTTACCAGTTTTTGTATCAAAGAAATAATATGCATCTCCAACTTGAATTCTTCCATACTGTACAGTTCCGGTTGAACTTAAATAATACAGTTCTCCATTAATTTTCTGCAGTCCAGTAAGTGTTCCTTTTTCACCCGCAAAATAATATGTCCGACCATTTTCCATTGTAACCATTCCGGTTACTGCTGCCCCGGTCTCTAAATCAAAGAAATACCGAACATTATTAATAATCCTAAATCCCGTTTGTCTGCTTCCAGTATCACTGAAGTAATACATGTTACCATCAATCTTCTTAAGGCCAACAGCTACAGTTTGATCCTCATTTACATAATAAGTTCTACCATTTATTTGCTTAAAGCCATTATTTTCTTCTCCCTCTTCTGCATAATAATTTACCGTTCCAATTTTGGTCAACCCCGTAGCCATACGTCCGGAATTATTGAAAAAATAGTTTTTTCCATCAATCACCTGTAAGCCTGTTAATGCTGTAAAATTCTCCAAATCAAAAAAGTATGTATAACCGTCTATATTACGCCATCCACTTATAGCCTCACCACTATCCGGAACGAAATAATAACGTTTTCCGTCAATAGTCTGCATTCCATATTGAACAGTACCAGACTCACTTAAAAGATATTTTTTTCCTTCAACATCCAGAAGAGAACCCGACATCATCTTAAAGTCACTGCCCATGTAATAGGTATAACCACTATTTTCTATAAAGCCAGTAACTGCCTGTTTTGTATCAGGATCAAAATAATAAGTATTTTCATCCACTACCTGCATACCAGATAATGTAACTCCATAGGAATTTTCTTTTTCTGAAAAGTAATACAACTTTCCATTAACCATTTTCAGTCCGGCAAATGGTTTTTCTGCCCCCCTCTCAAAATACATGTAGTTGCTTAAGCCAACCTGAATCAACCCATACATTTGGATTCCGGTTTCAAAATCAAAATAATATTCCCCACTACCTATCTGCGTAATACCGTGAGCCATTGATCCATTAGGATAAAAATAGTAAGTCTGATTATCTATTTCGGTCCATCCAATTCTTGCCGCTCCATCAGAGTCAAAGTAGTAGGTGTAAAACTTTTCCGGAACATAAGTAAAACCTTTTGCCGCAGTTCCATCTTCCTGGAAATAATATATTTTATCATTAATGGTTCTCAGTCCATAACGAAGCGCTCCATTGTCGCCCAGATAAAATATTTTTCCCTCAATAGTCTGCAAACCTGTAAGTGCTCCATTTAGACCGTCATAGTAGTATGTATAACCACTTTCCTCCTGAACAAAGCCATTCATAGCAACACCTGATATGGAATCAAAATGATAACGCTTTCCATCAATCATAAAAATTCCCGTACGCATTGTTCCGTTATCACGAAAACTATAAAGTTTCGTATCTATCGTCTTCCATCCAACAGCAAGTAATCCGTCCTCTTCTACAAAATAGCGATAATCACCATAGTCAAAAAAACCAGTATTTATCCATGTAAGCTGTACAACATTACTTATTAAGGTACTACCGTCACTATTTCTTATAATACAGCGGTAGAATTTTCCAATATTATATGGTGCAACTCTTTGAGATAAACGAGCTTGTGATGCAGTATTAGTCGTTGTTACCGTACTCCATTTGTCATTCCCATTTTCACTAATTTGCCATTCATAGGATAGATCATCCCCTCCAGCCTGAATTTCCATATATACTGTCTCATCTAAATTTCCCTGGCACTTTTCAGGCTGTACTACTATCCTAAATACATTAGATATGGACAATCGAACTACTGATGATATCTCTTGATTTCCATCTTCGCTTGTCACAATACATCTATAAAGCCTACCATTATAGCTGGATAATGCTGTTGCCGTATAATCAGCTTTTGTTACAGAACTATTTTTCCAAGTCCCGCCCTGATTCTCACTGTACTGCCATTGAAATGCAGCATTCTTCTCATTTGTAGCAACATGAAAATATACCTTCGCATTCTCACATCCTGTCCAATCCCGTGGTTGTATAGTTATGAGCTCCGCCGATTTATCCAAAACAACAACTTTGGATATTTCTCGATTTCCATATGCATCTAAAATAATACAACGAAACTGCCAACTAAAGTGCTCATTTGCAACGATAAATTTATAGTTTGATTCTTTTGAGTCCGTATCTTTCCAATTTTTTCCTGAGTCCTGGCTAAACTGCCATTGGTAAGAAATAGATATCCCTTCCGCCATCACCGAAAATTCAGCCGTGTTTCCAACACTGCATACAACATTTTCCGGCTGTTTTAAAATATCGATTTTCAACTTTGATTCAATTAATAAACGAGCCGATTCCGAAATTATCTCATTTCCATAAGTATCTGTTACAATACAGCGCAGTAAACGACCATGACGGGAAGCAGTCGCAGTGGTGGAATAATTAGCTGTCTTTACGGTTCCCGTTGCCCATGTTGCTCCTTCGTTATCACTATACTGCCATTTATATGTCAAACCTGTCCCTACTGCTGTTATACCAAATCTTGCAGTTGCATTTTCTTCACATATCACGTCTTTCGGCTGTGATCTAATAATTGGTTTTACACCTTTAATTAACAAACGAGCCGGTTCTGATATAACCTCTTTTCCTGTACTATCTGTTACAATACAGCGCAGCAGACGTCCATGACGAGCAACGGTTGCAGTTGTAGAATAACCGGCTGTCTTTACGGTTCCCGTTGCCCATGTTGCTCCTTCGTTATCACTATACTGCCATTTATATGTCAAACCTGTCCCTACTGCTGTTATACCAAATCTTGCAGTTGCATTTTCTTCACATATCACGTCTTTCGGCTGTGATCTAATAATTGGTTTTACACCTTTCACTAACAGGCGGGCTGGTTCTGATACAATTTCTTTTCCTGTACTATCTGTTACAATACACCGCAACAAACGGCCATGACGGGCAACAGTTGCAGTAGTGGAATAACTAGCTGTCTTTACAGTTCCCGTTGCCCATGTTGCTCCTTCGTTATCACTATATTGCCATTTATATGTCAGACCTGTCCCTACTGCCGATATACTAAATTTTGCAGTCACATTTTCTTCGCATATTACATCTTTCGGCTGTGATTTAATGCTTGGCTTTGCATCTATAATCAATAAACAAGCCGGTTCTGATACAATCTCTTTTCCCGTACTATCTGTTACGATACACCGCAGCAAACGGCCATGGCGCGCAGCAGTTGCAGTTGTAGAATAATTGGCTGTCTTTACAGTTCCTGTTGTCCACGTTGCTCCTCCATTATCACTATACTGCCACTTATATAACAGACCTGTCCCCAATGCTGTCACACTAAATCTTGCAGTTGCATTTTCTTCACATATCACGTCCTTCGGCTGTGATGTGATTTTCAGCTTTCCCCCTGAAACTATCAATCGGGCAGACTCGGATATCTCTTCATTTCCATAACTATCCATCACAATACACCGCAGTAAACGGCCATGACGGGCAGCAGTTGCAGTTGTAGAATAATTGGCTGTCTTTACAGTTCCTGTTGTCCATGTTACTCCTTCATTATCGCTATACTGCCACCTATATGTAAGCCCCACCCCCACTGCCGTCACACTGAATTTTGCAGTTGCGTTTTCTTCACATATTACGTTTTTCGGCTGTGATGTAATTTTCAGCTTTCCCCCTGAAATTATCAATCGGGCAGACTCAGATACTACTTCATTCCCATAACTATCTGTCACAATACAACGCAGCAAACGACAATGACGGCTAGATAATGCATTTGTGGAGTAATTGGCTGTCTTTACAGTTCCTGTTGTCCATGTCACTCCTTCATTATCACTGTACTGCCACTTATATGTCAGACCTGTCCCCACCACTGTCACATTGAATCTTGCAGTTGCATTTTCTTCACATATCACGTCCTTCGGCTGTGATGTAATTTTCAGTTCACAGCCAATAACTAATAATCTAGCCGAATCAGATATCACCACATCTCCATAACTATCCGTCACGATACATCGTAACAAACGACCATGACGGGCAGCAGTTGCCGTTGTGGAATAATCGGCCGTCTTTACAGTCCCCGTCGCCCACGTAGTTCCCTCGTTATCACTATACTGCCATTTATATGTCAATCCTTTTCCTTCAGCTTTGACACTAAACTTTGCAATTGCATTTTCTTCACATGTTACATCTACTGGCTGAATTATGATCCGCAATCTATTTTGTTCGTCAGCGTCCGCCAAAGCTGAAAATTCGCTAAAATTTTCCTCCACATCCCCTTCCGAAAATATACTTAAACTTTCTTCCGCAAATAGTTCATCAGAACTATCATCATCACTTGAAATTAAATCATCATAAGAAGATAACTCAAATACCTCTGAATCATCAACAAGTTCTTTACCCCCATTATCTTCTTCACCCGCAGAAAAAAGGACCTCACTTTCTTCAACCTGCATACTTCCATCATCAAAAGCAAACACCGATGACGATGTACTTACTGCCATAATTAATGCCATCCCACAAGCTATTAATTGATTGAATTTCACATTTTTCATTCGCAACACCCTCCTTCTTCTAATTTCCCTTCTCAAATAAACACCTTTTTAATCATCAGTGTTTCATTTTCTTAATAATTCTTTCTCTCATTGTTATAAACTCAGATCTACGATGATAAAGAACAAACAATAAAATGTTAGGTACACATATAGCAACAATCATTCGATATATGAAGTCAAAATAGACATTATCAAATGTTAATACACCAACGATAAACTGCGCAATCACGCAACTCATCAATGTTACTACTGCATCTTTGAGATACTCAAGATAATATGTCCATGGTTTTTTAAAAAAGGCAAATTTATAAATCAAATAGGGATCAAACCAAACCTGTGTAGATAGCCTAGAAAAAGTAGTTGCGAGTAATACACCAACAGCTCCCCAATTTTCTACAAGTAAAATGTCTAAAACGATATTCATTACGGCCATTATGGCTGGCCGATACTTTCCTTGAATAAATAGTCCATTTGCTGTTCGAAAAATCTCCACCGGATAAACCATAACCGAGATAAAAAAATTAGCTGTCAGAACAACAATTACTGTATTTGACATTTCAAAACTCTTATCAAACCATATATTTCCAACAAAGGGGTTTAATAAGATATAAAAACAAGTACAACAAAAACACGCAACCCAAAATGCTATAAAATTCATCTGCTCAAAAACAGATTCTTGTTTTTCACTTGATGATGTTGCGGCTAAATTTCCAACACTGGGTCTTGCAGCATTCACAATTTGTTCAATTGCTGTTCGTATACTATTAATAATCAGTGTAAAGTTGCCTAAAAGTGATACTTCAACAGTACCTACAAAGGCAGATATCACAATGCTATCTGTGCTATTTACAATAGTCCCAGAAATTTTATAAATTGCCAGAGCATAAATATCTTTGAATAATTTTTTAGTTTCTTCTTTCTTCAAGCTTGAGTCTCGATTGCATAAATATTCCGAATACATTCTCTGACTTTTATAAGAGAGAATAATATTTCGAAGGAGTGTCGCAATCAGATGTAGGATTAAATAAATAAAATATTCCCTAAAAATCACAAGCAAAATAATTTCAATTAAACTTTCACAAGACTGAATCACTGCATCAGCCATAAATATAATTCTTGGCTTTTGATCCGCCCGTAACAGTGCTGTTTTGTATACCAGTAAATAAGACGCAGAGGATGTTAACACGTACATTACAAAAATTAGCCGGATATCCTCTTTAATATTAGGAACATCTTTTACAATATACTGGAGAAATGGTGTACAAGCTAATCCGACAAGCAATACCATTACCCCAATTAGCGTATATGCTTTCTTATAGAAATTCATAAGAGCAGAAATTTTCTTACCGTCCTTTTCTGCTAAGGGCTTATATAATGCATACGTCATTGCACTTCCCATTCCAAGCTCCATAAGGGAAAGTACACTAAGAATATCTGTAAATAATGTCGATATACCTCCATACTCCTTGCCCAAGATACGAATAAAGGCGGTTCTTAATGCAAATTGGATGATAATATGGCTTCCTTTATAAAGTAAACTCGCTCCTGAATTTTTTATGACATTTCCAGTTCTAGAATCTGCCATTTATTTTTCTCCTCCTTTTGCATGTCTTTTTTTCATAATAAATACTGACTCCTATTCCAATGCATGCCCAGAAAGACAAAAGATGCCAATAAGTTCCCGACATTAGCAAATGACATGATCTGCAGAAAAAAATCATAAAGACACCAAACCACTTTTCAGTACCTTTAGAAAAAAGGATTTGAAATGCTTTCGCAAGCATCAGAATAATCAAGGCAGTACCTAAAAATACTCCATAATCAACGAGCATTTCTAAGAAAATCTGATGACAATGCCCTACATAGTGATAATAATAAATAACATGTCTGGTTCCCATTGCACCATATCCAAAGGGATTCTTTTTAATCATTTCAATGGCTGCATTCCATATTTCATACCTGCCATTATTATCTGCAATACTTCCCTCCAGCAACATCGTCAACGTTCTTGAAGAAACATTAAATTGATTTAGTAAATTTATTAAAGCTGAAAGAATTTTATCATATGATACAAATAAAATCACAGCTAGTCCAATAGTAGCCAATAGCATTCCCATCTTCTTACTAGAACGCGATTCCTGGAATGATTTTGCAATGAGTATTATTACAAAAATTGCAATACAAAGTAAAGGGCCTCGCGATCCTCCTTTTAAAATCATGAAGATTCCAGCAATAGAAAGGATAATATCTATTACCTTCTTTTTTTCAAATGCCGCATACAAAAAGACCAGTACATATAATAGAACATCATATCCAAAAGTTAGGCTGTACTTATAATGAATCAATTGGCCCGAGGAATTGTGATCTATCCAGTATCCCACTCTGGAGGCATTTAATAATAAATACATATAATACGGGTACATAATCCAGGCACATTTTTTCAGTGTTTTCATAATATTTTCTGGATTATTTAATAAGCGAATGAAAAAATACGCATAAAGACCATTGTCAGGACGCAACACATAATCCCATACCCCGTATGTACTTCGTTTATACCAATATTCATAATTCGGATGTATTAATAATGTGATTGCAAAAAATGCGATTATAAAAAGGAACAAAACTGCAAAATCCTTAATAAAATTTCTTCTATCCAAGACTATTAGAAATAGAACCAAACTATAAATAAGTACTATGGTAGCAAGATATGCATATTCTGACATTCCAAACTTAGAAAGCAATGCAGAAAAAAACAGCCTGATAAAAGGATTACAAAAATATAAAATAAATACAAGCTGTTTAAGTGTCTCACTTGTTACTCGAAACTTTAGTTTTAATTTTAACTGTGGAGTAACCACTCCCTTTCACCTCCTTAAAAACTATACTCCCGTTTCACTAAACCATTTTTCAACTGTGTTCCTGTTACAACTTGATAAATTTGTGAAACTTCCTCCATTAACTTAGTTTTTTCAGAAGTAGATTTTAGTAAACCGTATAATTCATCAACAGTATAAACAGACAATGGTTCTTTACTACTCTCGACAATTTTCAGAATAGAAAAAGTCACTTTAATAATTTTGCCTTCATCTATATATATATGAACAGCAATACCATAGTCTGGCAGATTTTCATGCAATAAGTATACGGAATTCGGTGACATGCTGAAGTTACCAAGTGAGTAGAAACACGGAACCTTTCCATAATACTCTGCTCTCTGTACAATATGAGGATGCGATGCTATAATCGCATCACACCCTGACTCTACTGCTTTTTCAAAAACATACTTCGAAATGCGGCCAGGTTCAAGATTAAACTGTCCCCCTACATGAGGATAAAAAAACACAAAATCAGCTTCTTCTTTTGCAGATTTAATATCCCTCTGCATTTTCTGAATATATGGCAGCATTGTAGACTTGTTTAAATTATTGTCTTCACGTGCCATATTATAAGGTAAACGCAGTGCCCTTTTAATTGCATACTGTTGCTCCAATGGAAAATTACGTAAAAACCTTCCCCATATCCGCTTCCTAAGAGCTGGCTTTTTCGTCGACTTATTCAATATATAACAGGATTCTTCCTGCGGACGAAGAAGATTAATCATATTTGCTTGCATTTTATCCAGGGATATACGGTTTTCATAATAATTTGTTCCATAAGTATATGAGACAACTGCCATTCGGGTATTTTTTATTTCAAAGAAAAAGGCATTATCACGTTTCTGTTCTGGCAAAAAGGTCCCCGTATGTCCTATTCCTTTCTCATCTAATACTCGAATTGTACGAAGTAATCCATCAATTCCACGATCAAGGCAATGATTATTTGCAGTACTGACTAAATCAATCCCTCCCTTTTTTACTGCATCTGCAAATTCATCAGGTGCATTAAATTCAAATAATCCCTGTGTATAACCAGCCTCTTTTCCGGCTAACGGTGTTTCTAAATTACCAATTACATAATCAGATTCAGAAAGTAATTCTTGGATATTTTGAAATACACAATCAAAATTATATGTATTATATTTGTTTTGCGCAGCCTTCATAAGTAAGGGTTCACACATAATATCGCCTAAAAAAGTGATCTTAACTTTTGACATATCAGATTCTCCTAATCATGAAATGAAATATTTTTCAAAACTCAAAAAATATTCTATCAATGAAACAAATGTTTCATTTTGTGCAAAAAATATTTCATTTTTGCTTTCTGCGGAATCAGACCTTTTTCCTCTGCTTTTTCATAAATGTAAAGCGTTGCAGGATTCTTTTTATCCTTTTCCACTAATAACCAGTAATATGTTTCATTTCTTACTTCTTTTATTTTATTTATGTCGAAAACCTCGCTAAAATTTTCTGAACAATTAAGAATATCTAAAATAACAAAAGTTCTTCTCTCTTTACCACAATGATAACATGGTTTCTCATGCTTCCCGCATACACAAAGATATCTCTTAGCAAGCGGAAAATCTTTCAAATCATTTATTTTATCGATTCGAGTATATGCTTTTGACGCCGAAACAATCCGAGTGGTCACAGTACTCATCATTGGAACGCTAATCTGTTCATAATGGGCTGGGTCTTTATAAATTGACGGCTGATAATCCAAATGAGAACATCCACTAGAAGCTATATAATATTTCTTAAATAACTTTTGTAAAGCCAAAACTGCAGAAGCTGTACGATAAATATGAGACTCTTCAAATAACCCCTGATAAATATCCTGAATATTGGAATCCACCTGCAAATATTTCATTCCAAGAGCTTCCGCCACCTCTTTTGCTCTTTTTACTCGGCTTTTTTTAGTCTCCTGAAACTGTTTTTCATATCGTTCTAACCCTTCCATGTTTTTCTCATGTTTAAAATAATATCTTTCAGACCCCACGTTAAACTGCGTCAAAACAGTCAGTTTCTGCTCTGGATCTGTATGAGTTCCATATAAATATACTGTATGAAGGGAATCAACTCCTGCACTCATACCCGTTCCGATTTCCGTGCCCTCTCCTATTTTTCCATAAAATGGCTTAGCAATAACTTTTATTATTGGAACATTGGAAGCCTTGCAGACTAAAGGAATCAATGTGTTATTTAAATTCTCTAATAATTGTTGAGAAACTGGTTTCTCACAAAAAATATCATGACCTGATGCCATGGCATAATATAATATACCTGCAACAAAACAATCTGATGTTTCCGTCACAAGAAAAGACTCAAATTCTTTGTCAACTTCATAATATAATTCTCTTTCCCCCTGGATCCAATCAAGATAGTCTTCCACAACATAACTGTAATCTTCTTTTGTTTTCTCTTGTTCCAAAGAATGTTGATACCACTTTGATGCCGCGTCATCCGGAATATCTATAGTTGCACTAATACGAACCCGTTTATTAACATATTTTTTTTGAAGATTGCGTATCTTAATCATTTACAAAATTCCCCGATTCTTTCTCTGAACTTTCGAATATTGATATCCTTAATATTACCCTCTTTTATTACAGTTGCTTTATTAATCGACTCTGACAAACGGTTCTCAAGAATTTGATCCACATAAAGGGCAAAACCGCTGCTCAATACTTTCGTAACTGTATAAGGAAACATTGCTGGTGTATTATCTACTGCATAATGGATAATACCATCTACAACATAAACTGGATTATCAATTGTGGTGGCATGTGTGGTCTCTATTTCAAGATTTGGATCACAACTAATATCAACAATCATACAACCCTTTTTTAAACGTTTTAAATCTTCGCGATAGATGATACGATCTGTTCTGTTGGTATCCCACATAATACAGTTAACCAGAACATCATATTGGTCCATGTTCCGTTTAAAAAGATTCTCAAGATTTCTTCCATATACATCAACTTCTGCACCTAATCCGTTAAGTACTCTTAAGGCTCCTTTTGCTGTCTGACCATTTCCTAAAATGGCAACCTTAGTATCATATGGCATCTTTCCACAGTATAAAAATGCTTGAAGAATTCCTGCTTCCCCGGCAACTTCCCTGTTTCTATGGAATATATACTGGCCATGTTCAAAAATTTCTTCCCATGCTATGACTGTAAAATTTTTCTTTAAACAAACGGATGTAAATTCAATCCCCTGAACAGCATGTGCCCATCCGCATAAAATCTTTCCATCTTCAATCTCTTCCAAATAATCTGCATCACCTAATTTAACATCGACAATAATATCACACTCTAACACCTCTTCACGTGATACCACATGTACTCCATAACGTAAATATTCCTCATCTGTGCAATTCACACTCTCTCCGTAACCGGACTCAAAATAAAGACAATCACAATTTTTAATCATTGACAAATCTTTTGGTAATAATGCTCGTCTTTTCTCATTATTTTTATGACTAATTAGAAATCCCATTGTACGTTTACACATTGCTCTTAACCTCTTTTATTTCGTATTCTTTTTTTAGCTCAAAATCTTCCCAATCTACATTTGTAGACAA
The DNA here is from genome assembly GCA_030524545.1 of Eubacteriales bacterium. Classification (GTDB taxonomy): domain Bacteria; phylum Bacillota; class Clostridia; order Lachnospirales; family Lachnospiraceae; genus Blautia_A. The sequence goes on along the minus strand of JAUNGM010000006.1, from coordinate 122,424 downwards.
AAGTCTGTTATAGATAAGAACTGCTTCTTTCTTTAGCTGATGTCTCTTATTATTTTCTGTGAGCGATTTATAAAGACTATCTACAGGCCATATCGTAACATATCCGTTTTCATCCTCCACACATTTTATAATTGAAAATGTAAGTTTATGCTTTTTCTCACTAATATAGAGATGCACGACAATAGAATATTGCGGCATATCGTCCTGAATTAAGTACGATGCACTAGGGGAAATACTTAATCCCCCTAGACAGTAAAATATAGGAATTGTCTCATTTTCGTACTTCTGTACAATATGAGCATGATTAGCTACAATCAAATCTGCACCTGCGTCTTCAAAACACTTTGCCATAGTCCGACTGAAGCTACCTATTTCTAAATTAAACTGCCCTCCCATATGCGGATACACACATACAAAATCAGAATTCTCTTTTGCATCACGAATATCTTCTTTGATCTTTTCACAGAATGATTCATTTACAGGATAGTCATCTACAGATTTTGCCAAAGTAGGCTTTCCTTTTAATAAGCGAATTGTTTTACGTATTCTCCTGCGCCAAGACATTGGTATTACTTTTCTGAATCCCGTATCTTTTCCCCTGGCATAGGGTCTTAACACATTTACGCTTTTTTCTATATCCTCTAAATCGTATCCGTTATCATTAATTCCGTAGGTATAAGACAAAAATGTAACTCTTTGCCCATCCTGCTGCACAGTACAACTTCTTCCTTTATAACCCATGTATAATAAATTTCTTTTCTCCAATTCAGAAACTGTATTTTTCAGTCCCGGTAATCCCCCATCACAGCAATGATTATTTGCAATACTAAAAATATTAATTCCTGCCTTACATGCTGCATCCAGGAACACTTTAGGCGAATTATAGCAATAAGCCTTTTTATTATAATTTCCCTCTTCTGAAAAAGTCGTTTCTAAATTTGATACTACATACTGAGAATCCCTAAACAACTCCGAAACATGAAAAAACACATTCTCAAAATGAAATTCGTCATTCAAATACGCAGCCTTTAAAAGCGGTTTATCACAGGTTAAATCGCCTGTAAAACTTATTTTCATAATTCCTCACTCTTATCAATTAATTAATAAAGTAATCTTTCATCGTTTTATCAATGAAAACTTCCTGCAGAACCTCCTGAGTCAAATCCCCAAAAGTTGGACCACTTGCTATCTGATTAGGCTCAGATGTTGCATTTATTTCAATAAAAACCGGTTCCCCTTCCGCATCAACCGCAAAATCCCATCCTATAATTCCAAAATAAGGCAACTGCGGGTGTTTTTTCTTTACAATTTCAAGGATTTTATCATATGAAGGAACTCGTACATCTTTAAAATAGATTCCACTTTCATGATGATCCGTCCATTCTGATTTTCTAGTGACTGCTTTCCCGACTAACCAGCCATCTTCGCCAATTGCACAAGCGCATCCTCCTGAAGACACATTATCAAGACGAGATTCCCCGCTTCCCATACGAAGCTGTGATGATAAAATATGTACCTTATCTTTAAAGAAAAACGATTGAACACGTATCGTATTTAATGACTTATCATGAATTCTTGCTAAATCAGGATGCTGCTCAACTAAATTCTGTACAATAAAATTCACTTTATATTCAGAAAACAGTTTTTCTATTTTAATTCTGTCATTCTCACCAGAAAAATCAAAAAACTGTACACTCTTTCCCCCACCAGTATTAGTTGAAGCTTTAATTACCCAATTCTTAGCCTTAAGACAGCGCTCTACTGCTTCTTCCTTTGACATTCTGTTCATATCTGCATCATAGTATTTTCCCGCCATATTTTTTACAATAGTTTCTGGGCGCTTTAAATCAGAAAATAAAGTATCAAAAAACCCCTTATCTGCATAAGTATTACGCGCAATAATATTGTTAAAATATGGATAAATCTTTCCAAACCATATATTATCTGGAATATATCTTGGATCATATGAATTTTCTCTTGAGCAATATAATGTATACCAATATCTTCTTGGACGTATACCATAAGGTTTCCAGTATTCTAATACCGTTTCTTTATATTCTTTTTGGCTTCCCTTATATCCTCCTCCAATCATCTTAATTCTCTTTTTTGCATATCTTGATTTATTAACACAATACTTTAACGTTTTGCCATAAATATATGCATGATCTAAAAGCAAACCCATCTTTGATCTATCTGCCATATCATCACTCTCCTGTATATTTTCACACTTATCCCAAACCGCTAATACTTCAAATTGTACTTTTTTCTAATATCTGCAAGCCTTTCTTTTTCCCGCATCGGATTATTATCATCCCAGTTACGATAGCAATCCATCACTCCATACTCCCCAATCTTAGTTAAAAGCTCAGGATGTGCATATTTTTTATGAGTAATACCGGGGGCTGCCATAATTCCATATTGCATAGCACCCTGGAGCGTTTTTGCCTGTCCAAGATACTGATGATACTCACGAAGATTCGTAATCTTCCGATGCCCACTTAACGCAACCAATTCATCTAAAACGACACGTACCTCTTCTTTTAAGAAATCACTTCTTTTCTGGACAACATCCCACTTCACAGCACGACGAATATCCTGTTCATTTTCACGGAATAACCTTACTGCATGACGCAAAATCTTGCTGCTTTCAATTACATCATCTGCCGTCGCAACATGATCAGCTTCACAATAACTAACTAAATGTAAAATACTCGGATTAATTAACATCTGTAGAATTGTGCTGCGTGCCAACTGAAATTTGGCTAATTCCTGATCAGTACTAAAATGTTCAATACCTGATCGGCATTCATAAAGTACTCTTGTACGATTACCAGCAGGACGTAACTGCTCGATAAAATATTGCCCTGTCATCATTTTTGCCAGATCTGCATAATCTCCTGTTGTTGCTGGTTTATTAAACTGGCATTGTACAACCATATTTTTAACACCATATTTATACATTACAGAAGACAACAGGCAATAACTAACCACAAAAAGTGTGTCATGTACCATACGTGAAGACCATTGATTCGGATCATTCATTTCAACGGGAATACCCTTCTTAGCAAGATATTGTACTGCCCGAAGATGTTCTTCAATGGAATCTGGCACTGTCATTGGACCTCTCCCATCCAATTCATTAAACCAAAATAAAGGGATAGCCTGATGAGCTCCCTTTAACATACCAATATCCAAACATTCATCAATAAAAGGAATAATATTGTTCACGTGACAATATGGTTTTACAGATGGAAAATTACCGTCACGTGAAGCTGCAAAAATACGTTCGAGATCTTCCCGGTTTTTATACGGAACCCCGCCATCATTCTTTCTGTCTAAAAACATCTCCGGATGCCCATAATACCGTTGTGAAAGATCACTTGAACCAAGACTTAATTCATCAATAGCTCTGGCTTGAGCTATTCTCCGAATGCCATCCACAGTCGGATTAATATCCGGTGCCGGCACTCCATAATGACTGCGAATAATTGGAATTTTGGATTCATCAATTCTATCTGTAATAGATAAAACAGCCTTCTGACTCGGAACAGGCAATGGAGGTTCCAGAAGATATGCATCATTACGAAAAACATCTTTTGCTATTTCATCAATTATTTTGATGCGTTCTGGTTCTGATTCATCATGTACCATTTTAATTATTTTTTTCCTTTGGTCAGACGTGGCAATGCGAAAAAAATCTATCGTCTCAGATGTAGTCCTATCTATATCCTTATAGCTTCCCATCAACGAAATATTATATTTTTTATCTATTCCCAACTTTCTTACTAAATCCAAAGTCGGAAGCAGCCCGGCAAAACAGATAAATTGTTCATCCCTTATTAAGCCTGCATTCTCCATTTTTTTTAAAAATTTTTGTAATTCATATACTGCCTTATCAGGACTTAAACGATAACTCAACCCAAGGAACACTGGGGCCTCTTCTTTTATGATCTGAATTTTTTTCTCATCATCCATATCTGTAGCAAGAATTTTACTGGGAATTCCCAATAAATTTGCGATACGAACCGCTTTATAAATCCCTACAGTATGAGGATCTGCCCCTAATGTCATTGCCAGATATAAATTTTTCATTACATATCTCCTTAATATCTATTAAGCACTGTCAAATTAATTTAAAATATTTACCTTGTAAGTAATTTTTAATATACTCATCACTAAACTCATTTAGTGTGCGCACTCCCACTGCATCTTCAAAATTATAATAACGTTGAAATATTTCCAAAACGTAATCCGCAGCACTTGTATCAATTCCAAATCGAGCTGCCATATTTCTCAATGGAAGTAAACCCGTTGAAATATCTTCATTGACATACCGTTCCTGTGGTACACTATTTTTCTGATATGTAGGCGTACGACCAATTGCCTTATACAGCGGCTCATCCGGAATACGTTTCACACCGTATGTATAATCTAACCAGTGTTTACATGATGTAATAGAACTATTCAGAATTTGCAGACTATCCCTACGAATCCTACGTAATTCCCGTAAATTCTCATCTGTTTTTTCTTTTATACGCATATTTTGCATTAGTTCTGCCCACTGTTCCTCAAATGGTTTCCTTTTTAATCCAAATACCGGATATCCAAACCACGCAGCAATCTCCAAACGCATTTGATCAATTGCCTCCAAAACTTCTCCCACTTCTGGCCTTGCGGCAATTCCATCCATATAGAAAGAAAAAGTCTTTCCTGAACTTTCACAGCGTTTTATTTCATCGTAATTTAACAAATATGTAGCAGGATGAAAAATTGCACCTACATTACCGAGTGATGTCGTAGCTGGAATATGATTAATGACAGCCTGTGGAAACAACTCCTGCAATAATCCTATCTGTGATTCATAAAACTCTCCTTCAAGCGAAATAATCCAATTACGCTTGCGTCGTTTTATATATGCAACATCCGGTTCTGGTGCTTTACAAGAATACGCACATGTTGAAAAACAAGCAATGGGATACCCTTCCCCCAAAATTTCCCATAAATATGGAGAAGAAAAGGTTCTTGAGGGAGACAGAACCAAAGGCACGCGGTATTTTAGCAGTCCGGCTTCTACCATTTCTTTTACACTCTGAACAAAATAGTGAGATGGTTCGGCTAAAATAATCAGTTCAGAATTCGATACTAATTCCTCCAAATCCTGCGTAACGCGGCTGTCCTTCAACGGTAAAAAGACTTTACTCTCCTGATTCTTGTTTTGAGGACGATCCATATAAATCCCTCCAGCACTACTTACAGCATTAATGAATGTTGTGCCATGCATAGAGTGACGTGCATATCCAATCATTTGATAGCCATTTTTCAAATAATCTGCAAAATACGCCCGTCCAGATTGCGAACTGACTGTATTGATTCCTATCATTTTTCTCTCCTTTATTCCAAAACTGTATTTGGATCAAATGCTCTTAAAAACATGTCCTCACCATTTTCATCCAAAATACATATTCTTTCCTCAATTTGATGAATCACCTGCACTAAATCTTCACGATTTTTTCCAATCGTTGTAATACGAGCAAACATCTGTCCCACATTCCCAACATCTCTTGGCTCTACGGTCATTCCCTCTTTATAGTATTGTGTAATATCCAGCACATTGGGACTTTGTCGAACTTCTTCTAAACCATTAATTTTAGTCACTGTGCCTTGTTTCATCAAAATCGCAAAACTACATGCGGCTTTCCCCTGCATGAAAGGATCAATACGTTCAGCAGTCTCTTGATCACACATTTCACCGCTCAGTGCAAAGTTAATCAGCATGCGCATACCATTTATACCAGTTAATGAATCTGTAATATGGTAGGTTATACCGCCACTTAACCTGTAACCCATTTCATAAAAATAAATTTCATCCTCTGCCGGAATTGCCTCCATAAACAATTGACCATTGCGGAAGCCCATTTCTATCAGCATCTTACGAACTTTTTCATCAAGAGTGTCCTTATACCTTTGCGTAATACTTGCAGGATAAATAGCAGCACTTGTTATCAATGCTTTTCCATCATGCGCATCCAGAACTCGCCGATCTCCTACACTAAGCAGATATGGAACCCCATCACGAATTAAATATTTAACGCTGATAGTTTTTCCCTGATTTTCCATAAACTGCTCCACTATCACATTTTTACGTTTAGAATAACTTAATGCCTTTGTAAATGCTTCCTTCAATTCTTCTTCACAATTACATACCGTAATTCCACGTGAACCTCCATTATCTACCGGTTTCACGATAACAGGATATTCAATCTGGTCAAGATCCTCTCTCTTAAACGATTCATCCAGTTGATACTGTTTCGTACACGGAACGTTATAATTGCGGCACATTTGTTTAAAATAATCTTTGTTAACTGCGCAATCCAATTGATCTTTCGTTGCATAAAATGGCATTCCAAGTTTTTCGCATACATACTGTGCTGTATATAAATTCGCATCAGACCACGCAACAAAAACGCCATCTACTTTTTCATCTTTTGCTAATTGTAAAATGGCTTCATGATCAACCGTATTAACATCATACGATTTATCTGCATATTTTTTCGCAATTGCATTTGGATTATAATCCGTACATATTGTATAGATTCCCATTTTCTTTGCTTCTTGAATAACATCAATAAAATAAGATGTCGCTCCAATAATCAGTAAACGTTTGTTTTCATATTTTTTCATTACAATTCCTCTTTTACTCTTCCCTAAAATCATATAACTAAATATTCTTACCTTTATTCGCATCCTTTATGCGAATAGAAACTGCATCTTCTAAATTCTTATAGCCGTGCTTTTTACAAAACTCTTCTACAAAATGATCCGGTACAGATTTGGTATAAATCACATTTCCTTCCAAGTCATACCCCAGCAACCCTCCATGGCTTGCGTCAGCTCTTTGTGCAGTACTTTTTCGATCAAATGCAATTTGAACAATTCTGAATGCCAGTTTCACATCAATCCAAAAACTGCAGTTTTCCACGTACCAAATATAATTCTCTAAACGTTCCTGCCAAGATAATGTATGGTCAACCTTATTTAAAGTAGGACACTCCAATCCCGGACGAACTGCATAAATTTTTTTATGGCGTACATTCAATCGCTCTGCATAATATTCCAATAATGGTCTAGGTCCGATAATACTCATTGAACCATTCAAAATTGATACAAAATTAAGAAGTTCATCCAAAGAGGTCTTTCTTACAAAGTTTCCCCATTTTGTTACTCGTTCAGACGGTGGCAGCAATTCTCCATTAGCATCCGTTTCATTAGTCATATTTCGAAATTTGTAAATTGTAAAAATCTTCTCATTTCTTCCTACACGATGCTGTTTAAAAATAATAGGAGAACCAACATCAAAAAAAGTTATTATTGCAATAAAGAAATTAATCGGCAAGGTGACAATCAATGCGAACAAAGAAATAACGATATCTATAGCACGCTTCCCATAACGGGTATAAAAGGTATCTTTAACTGTCACCTGTTTAACTTTCGCATTTACTATTGCAAGGTTATCTCTCGCTATATAACTTGCAATCTCAGCTTTCTGCGATTTAGATAATTCAGTTATATCCTGCATTTTTCTTTCCCCAACAAATTATTTATTAAGAATTACATCACATATCCGATCCACATCTTCCAAAGCCAGTTCCTCATATATCGGCAATGTCAGAATATGCATGGAAACATCATGTGCGATCGGAGTTTCCGCGTAACCGCCATCTTTATAACAAGCCATTTCATTTACAGCGGGATAGAAATATTTTCTTGCATAAATATCATTCTCTTTCAACTGTTCAAACACATCATCACGGCTCTTTCCAAAAACATTTTCATCAAAATACGCCGGATAATAAGCATGATTCGGCATAACGCCTTCTTTTGGCTTTCCAAGTCTGATTCCCGGAATATTACCAAGGCGCTCATTATATCTTGCTGCTACTTCAGCCCGCCTGGTGATGCACTCGTCCATACGCCGCAAATTACAGATACCCATAGCAGCGCGGAATTCATCCAGCTTCGCATTGCCTCCAACTGCCATCACATCGTCGACACCATGAATACCAAAATTTTTTAACTCATGTAGTTTTTCACGAAATGACTGATCATGAAAAGCGACTGCTCCTCCTTCAATCGTATTGAATACTTTAGTTGCATGGAAACTAAACATAGATGCGTCGCCAAAATTTCCGGCTCCGACTCCTTTATATGTAACGCCGAATGCATGTGCTGCATCATAAATCACTTTCAAATTATGCTTCTTAGATATTTTGTCTATGGCTTCCACATCACATAAATTTCCATAAACATGAACAGGAATAATTGCGACAGTCTTATCTGTAATCAAGTCCTCAATTTTCTCAGGATTCATTGTATAATCATCTGGTTTAATGTCACAGAATACAGGCTTTAATCCATTTCTTACAATGGCATGTGTCGTAGAAACGAATGTAAATGGAGTTGTAATGACTTCTCCGCCCTCACGTCTCAGCCCCAACGCATGGATAGCCATTTCTAAAGCCATATGACCATTTACAAACAGAGAAAGCTCCGGTACTCCCAAATAATCAATTAACTGATGCTGGAACTGTTTATAAACGGGTCCCATATTAGTTAAACGATGGCTCTCAAAAATAGGTCTAATTTCTTCAATATAGTCCTCCAGTTTCGGCATAGAGGATCTTGTTACCAAAATAGACATTCTTTTTCTCCTTTATTCCTTCTTCAATGTTCTTTAGATATACGAGACAATTTCGTCATGTATTTCCTCAATACTCCGCATTGTACAATCTTTCACACTGTGAACAATCTTCCATTCCAGTTTCCTGGCACAATACTCTGCAGCCAGTTTTGATCAATTCATATACTCTAGATTACACTCATGTATATCCTTCTTGCTTTCATCTCCGCGATACCTTACGGTCATTTTTCCGCTTCCATCCAGCCCTTCAATCACAATTAGCTCTCCGATCATAACTGCTCCTCTCTGTTTCCGTATCGCATGACCAATAATGCCTGTTCGACAAATCACAAAAAACTTATCCCATCCCTAAAACAGGCATCCATATTTCGATCAAGATGTTTTATCTATCTAAGCGCATCCATATATTTTCCATCCAGCACATCCTTCAGATACTGTCCATACTGGTTTTTCTTCATCACTTCATAGACAGAAAGCAGTTCCTCCCGGCTGATCCAGCCGTTCAGGTAAGCAATCTCCTCCAGACAGGCAATCTTACGATGCTGATGATTTTCTACAGTTTTTACAAAGTTCGTAGCATCCACCAGACTCTCATGACTTCCTGTATCCAGCCACGTAAATCCCTGGCCGAGCAATTCGACATTCAGATCACCTTTTTCCAGGTAGATGCGGTTTAAATCTGTGATCTCCAATTCTCCACGAGCCGAAGGTTTCAGATTTTTGGCAAATTCAACGACACGGTTATCGTAAAAATACAGCCCGGTTACGCAATAATTACTTTTGGGTTTCTGCGGCTTTTCTTCTATGGAAACAGCATGTCCGTTCTGATCAAATTCTACGATACCGAACCGTTCCGGATCATCTACATAGTATCCAAATACAGTGGCTCCTTTTCCGTTCTCTGCATTATGTACGGCGGCCTGCAGACGTTTCTTCAGACCATGTCCTGCAAAAATATTGTCCCCTAACACCATAGCAACCGTATCATCACCAACAAAATCAGCTCCGATGATGAAAGCCTGTGCCAGGCCATCCGGTGACGGCTGTACGGCATACGTTAAATTCACGCCAAATTGTGCTCCGCTGCCAAGCAGCTCCTGAAATCTCGGTGTATCGCTTGGTGTCGAAATAATCAAAATATCCCGGATACCCGCATTCATCAAAACGGACATCGGATAATAGATCATAGGTTTGTCGTATATAGGCAGCAATTGTTTTGACGTTACCTTTGTCAATGGATACAGTCTTGTCCCTGAACCGCCTGCTAAAATAATTCCTTTCATGCTATCTCCCTCTGTTTATTATATTTATTACTTATCACAAATAATATATTTAGCGGTTGGAAGCCTTCCAGCCGTTAAATATATTATTTGTATTGTCACTTACATCGCACCATCATTGTGAAGCACCGTCAAAACCGTTTTGCCCAAAATCTTAATATCCAGTCCAATGCTCCAGTTCTCTATATATTCGGTATCCAGACGAACAACTTCTTCAAAATCCGTAATATCGCTTCGTCCGCTTACCTGCCACATTCCTGTAATACCGGGCTTGATAGCCATTCGAGCTCTATGATGAAGATCGTATTTCTCCCACTCATCTACTGTCGGCGGCCTTGTCCCTACCAGGCTCATATCGCCCTTCAGCACATTCCAGAACTGTGGGAATTCATCGATTGAAGTTTTTCTGATGAAATTGCCGATGCCCTTGGGGTTACCGTTCTTATCCAGCTTCTCACTGCCGATGATTCTGGGATCGAAGTCCATCTTGAACATGAATCCATCCTTCACCTTGTTCTGCTCCATCAGTTCCTTCTTACGCTCCTCCGCATCCATATACATACTTCGGAATTTATAAATCTTAAACTTCCTTCCGTTCTTACCGATTCGAATCTGCGAGAAGAAGATCGGCCCCGGAGACTTTATGTAAATAGCCGGCGCAACGAAAATAAACAGAATTCCCGTCAACAGACATCCTGCCAGACCTCCCATAATATCGATCAGACGTTTCCAGAGAAGCTGCTTCGGTGTTGTCATATTGATGCTGGTGGTGAGAACCGTATAATCACCCATTTTCTCTACATGCTGCTTACCGGCACTGACCTTATCGATTTCAGAAAGCGTCATATGTACGGTCACTCCCATGAGGATGAATGCATCGACAAGGCTCTTGGGATATTCAGCGTCATCCGGAATACTGACAAAGACTTCATCTACCCATTCCCGACACACATAATCCTTAATGCTCTTTGCATCTCCCACAACCGGAACGCCTCTAATATACTGCCCGGTAAGATTTTTGTCAAGTAATGCAATTCCGGTGACAGCAAAACCATCATAAGGATTAATATCCAGCCTTTTTAATACATCTCTGGCCGTATCCCATACAGTGATGACAACCATGGAACGCTTACCGGCGGTTCCCTTTCCCCTTTTTACAAGAAATGCTTTCCATGCTACACGCTGAGCATATGCCAGAATGAAATATACGGCAGCCGTAATAATAAATGTCAGACGTGAATAGGAAACGGATTGCTGGGTCATAAACATATACAACATATCAAGGAGCATGACCGCGCATACATGTTTCACCGTTTTTATAAACTCCACATAATATCCGCGCCTTAAAATATCACGAAATGTCTGACCAAAAAAGGCTACAAAAACCTGACAGAAAATAAGTACAATTGCCTGGTTACGGTAGAGCTGATCGTTATATGGGTTCCTGATTCCCAGGCGTGAAAGATACGCAATCACAAAAGCGATTTGCAGGCAAACCACATCCATCAGAATAAAATCCCAATGCTTCAACCAACCCTGTGCTGATTTCTTATACATATTTTTCTTCTCCAACACTATTCATACATTAAATCTTTATTTCTTTTATGATAAACTTTATTTACATTTTAGTCAATGTTATTTCCATACAAATTAAGTCACAATTCTATCTATTTTTGCCATTTTATGCATCATAAAAATGTAAAACATTCACATACACATTTTATTATTATAGCAATATCTCAGCCTGTTTGCAAGTTTTTAAGACCACGTACCTGATTTTGAACAAAAAAACGGCACAATTTTGTCTCGTTTTCCGTTCACGCAAAAAAAATTCGCAGAACCTGCGTTTCAGGTATCTCCGAAGACAAGAACCGGGGAATTGGTGGATTCCCCGGCCATACATGGCATATTGATCAATCTGCCTCTCGTTCAATATTTTGAAATTCATCTGTCTTAAAGAATTCCTGAATCGTAATACCTAATCCATCACACAGCTTGATGATAGTAAAAATTCCCGGATTCTTCGTAGTACAGTGGATGATGTTCATAATCGTCGTAATTGGTACCGTAGATTTGTACGACAAAAGATAATAGGACATTTTTCTCTCTTCGCAAAGTGTTTTGATCCTTTCGGCCAGCAGCTTCTGTTCTCTCATTGGTACTTTCCCCCGTTTCCTGGTGTATTTCTTTTCTGATCTCCGCTGAATAATATTATTTTAAACTTTTTTTCAGCCAGATTATTACCTTATACATTAGTAATACGAAGGAAATTTCGAAAAATCTCGAAATTTTTCAATTTTTTTCATATTATGATACACACAAGTCCGCCCTTGCTGTCATTCACAATCTTTTGCATGGTATCCTGAAGTTTTACCTGACTTTCTTCCGTAATGGCAGTGATTTTGCTTCGTATGCCATCCTGTACCAGCTGTTCGATTGATTTGCCGAAAATGTTGGTCTCCCAGACACTTTCTCCTCTTTCACTGCTCTCTCCTATATACTGGATCAGATCTTTTGCCTGCTGCTCTGTGCCTACGATAGGCGCGATTTCCGTTTCGATGTTTGCTTTGATCATGTGGATCGAGGGACTTTTGGATCGTATCTTTACGCCGAACTTATTCCCCTGCCGGATTACGGTTGGTTCTTCCATCTTAATTTCATCAAGTTCCGGAACAACTACCCCGTATCCGCTTCCTCTGACCGCTTCTAAAGCCGCCCGGACTTTTACATACTGTTCACGCATGTCGGACAGCTCCCGGATAGTATGGATCAGATCATATTCTCCTGCCATCCTGACACCACACATTTCGCTTAGAAGCTGATAGTAATACTTTTCGTCTATCCGGACCCGGATTTTTACGCATCCATTGGACAGGCTGACATTTTCCAGCATTGTATCCTGTACATACGGACCGTTCAACTGAATGGATTCTCTGGTAATATCCCGAATATGGCAGAGCTTTTGCATTCTTTCCTTAATCTGCATGATAAGCTGGTTCTTCAGCTCATGCTCCCCGGAAAGCATTTCCACCCATTTGGGGATAAAATACTGAATTTCGCTTACCGGGAACTCATACAGAATGTTTTCCAGAATTCTTGGAACATCTTCCCTGCGAAGCTGTTCACAATTGGCCGTAATGGCAGTTACCATATACTTTTCCTGCAGTTCCCTGGCAAGGGCAAGTGTCTCTTCTTTATATGGTGTCTGGGAATTTACAAGGATCAGGAAAGGCTTGCCCTGCTTCTTCAGTTCACTGACTGTTTTTTCTTCTGCTTCCACAAAATTTTCTCTGGGAAGCTCACCGAAAGTACCATCCGTTGTAATGACCAGACCAATGGTGGAATGTTCCTGAATAACTTTCCGTGTACCAAGCTGCGCAGCTTCGTGAAAGGGAATCTCCTTTTCAAACCAGGGAGTCTTGACCATACGCTCCCGTCCTTCTTCTACATGGCCGGATGCATCCTTTACAAGAAATCCCACGCAGTCGATAAGCTTGACCTTTACCTGCTGCTCACCGCCCAAAAGGACAGGCACCGCCTCTTTGGGGATAAATTTAGGCTCCACGGTTGTAATCAGCCTGCCTGCGCCGCTTAAGGGAAGCTGGTCACGTACCTCTGCCTGTTTCTCCAGCTCCATACCGGCAAGTGCCGTCAGTTCCATGAATCTTCGGATAAAAGTGGATTTTCCGGTACGGACAGGGCCTACAACACCTATGTATATATCACCGCCGGTCCGCGCCTGGATATCCCGGTAAACCTGAAAGTTTTCCATAATAAAAGCCCCCTTGCATAGATTTACACAATCGCATGTATTGTTATATGTATATGCAAAGGGGTGTCCGTTCATTCTTATTCTGTCTTTACAAAATCGCTTTTCGGCAATTTGAAAGACGGCCGCATTTCTGCGGCCGCCCGATCACTTTTTCGATATTGTGAGACAAAATACCTTTTCATCCCAGAATCGCGATATTCATTAATAGAATTCGTTATGAAGAAGTTCGTGCTCTTTGCCCTTAAGGATTCCGTCATACAGACCGTGAATCAGCGGATTCTCATCGCACTTCTTGATGATGCTTGCCTTATCTGCATTGTAGATGCCCTGCGCTCTGGCTGCCTTTGTTCTGTCGCCTGCACCCGTAGGCTGTCCTCCGCCCATGATACAGCCGCGGCGGCATGCCATAACTTCGATCAGATGATATTCGGCTTCTCCGTTCTTTACGCGGTCCATCACGATTCTTGCATTGGCAAGACCATTGACAACGCAGATCTTTACGTCAATTCCGTTATATGGTACAACAAATTCCTTGATTCCATCGGTACCGCGCACACCGCAGTCTGCAATGGTCTGCAGTGATTCCGCACTGTGGTCAGGACTTAAGCGGCGCAGAACTGCTTCTGTCACACCACCTGTCACACCAAAGATCACACCGCCGCCGGAGCCATAGCCAAACGGCATATCGCATGCTTCTGCTTCCAGCTTGGAGAGATCCAGACCGTATTCCTGGATCATGCGGATCAATTCGGTGGTGGTAATAACGATATCGGTATCTTTTTCGCCCTTGGTATAGCTGTTCGGACGGTTTGCTTCGTATTTCTTAGCGGTACACGGCATAATGGATACCACAACGGTCTTTTTGCCCTGTGCCCTCTCCGGATCACGATAGTATTCTTTAATGACCGCGGAAAGCATTCCCTGCGGTGAACGGCAGGTGGACAGGTTCGGGATATAATCCTTGTACTGGTCTGTGATAAATTTCACCCAGGCCGGACAGCAGGAGGTCAGAAGAGGCATCTTGCCGCCTGTCTCCACTCTCTTCAAAAATTCTGCTGTTTCTTCCATGATCGTCAGATCGGCACTGAAGTTGGTATCGTAAACCTCATCAAATCCCATCTTATGAAGCGCGTTTACGATTCTTCCCATAACGCTCTTGCCCTTGGGCAGTCCGAAGTGATCGCCTACAGCCACACGTACAGAAGGAGCAATCTGTGCAATTACACGTACATCTTTGTCGGAAAGTGCATCCCATACATCGGTTCTGTTGGAGCGGATGGTGATTGCTCCGGTCGGACAGAATACACGGCACTGGCCGCAGTTTACACAGTCGGTCGTTGCAATCGGTCTGTCGAATGCGGTGGTGGCAATCGCTTCTGTTCCACGATGAGCAAATCCGAGAACACCGATTCCCTGTAATTCTTCACAGGCACGCACACAGTTGCCGCACTGGATACATTTGTTCGGATCACGTACGATGGATGGAGAAGAGAAATCAATCGGATGCTCTTCTTTGTAATTATTGAAGCGAATCTCACGTACGCCCAGCTTATGTGCCAGATCCTGCAGCTTACATTCTCCGCTCTTGCGGCAGGTAGTACAGTCACGGCAGTGGGACGCAAGCAGCAGCTCCACAATCAGTTTTCTGTATTTTCTCAGTTTTCCTGTATTTGTATAAATTACCATTCCGTCTCTTGGTTCCTCTGAACAGGAAGCAAATGTCTTGCCTCTGTCATCTTCTACCGTACACAGACGGCATGCGCCGAAAGTGGATAACTCGGAATGGTAGCACAATGTCGGAAGATCAATTCCTGCGTTACGGATAACGGTCAGGACATTTCTTTCATTGGTAAATTCGACTTTTCTACCGTCAATTGTCATGGTTCCCATAGTATATCCTCCCTTCTATGCTTCCACATAAACTGCATCAAAGTTACAGTTATCTTTACATGCACCACACTTGATACAAAGGTCATTGTCAATCTTATATGGATTCTTGATCTTGCCGTGGATTGCTCCTGCCGGGCAGTTCTTCGCACATTTGCCGCATCCGATACAGAATTCCGGATTAATATGGAACTGACGGAGCGCGGTACAAACCTTCGCACGGCACTTCTTATCTTTGATATGCTCTTCGTACTCGCTGCGGAAGCGTTTCAGGGTACTGATTACAGGAAGCGGAGCGCTCTTGCCAAGGCCGCAGAGAGCCATGCTCTGTACCATTCTTGCAAGTTCTTCCAGCTCGTCAAGGTCAGACATCTCGCCCTTGCCTGCTACAATTTTTTCCAGGATTTCAAGCATGCGCTTTGTTCCCTCACGGCACGGCACACATTTGCCGCAGCTCTCACGCTGGGTAAAGCTCATGAAGAATCTGGCAACCTCAACCATACAGGTGTTTTCATCCATAACAACAAGTCCGCCGGAACCCATGATGGCGTCAAGTTTCTTCACGGAATCGAAATCCAGTGGCTGATCAAGCTGATCCTCAATCAGACATCCGCCGGACGGGCCGCCGATCTGTACGCCCTTAAATGCAGCGCCGCTCTTTAATCCGCCGCCGATATCATAGATAATATGACGAAGGTTGGTTCCCATCGGAACCTCAATAAGTCCGGTGTTCTCAATTGCGCCTGTCAGGGAGAAGGTCTTGGTTCCCGGGCTTCCCTCTGTTCCGATGGTGCGGAACCAGTCAGCGCCCTGAAGGATGATCTTCGGAACGTTTGCATAGGTTTCTACGTTGTTCAGGACGGTTGGTTTTTCCCAAAGGCCTTTTTCAACAGTACGAGGCGGTTTTACTCGAGGCATACCTCTGTTTCCTTCGATAGATGCCGTCAGGGCAGAACCTTCACCGCATACGAAAGCGCCTGCGCCGCGGTTGATATGTAAATGGAAATTCACGCCTGATCCAAGGATATTGTCACCCAGGAGTCCGTAAGCCTCTGCCTGCTCGATAGCCATGCGGAGACGTTTTACAGACATGGGATATTCTGCACGTACATAGATATAACCGTTCTCTGCGCCTACCGCATAAGCAGCGATGGTCATACCTTCGATCATCTTATACGGATCGCCTTCCATTACGGAACCGTCCATGAATGCACCCGGGTCACCTTCGTCACCGTTGCAGACTACGTAGCGGACTTTTTCTTTCTGGCGTGCTACCTGGCCCCATTTCTTGCCTGCCGGGAAGCCGGCGCCGCCTCGGCCGCGCAGACCGGACTTGGTCACTTCGTCAATAACATCCTTCGGTTCCATATCAAAAAGAGCCTTTGCAAGTGCTGTGTAACCGCCCACTGCAATATATTCGTCAATGGATTCCGCATCAATCTTTCCGCAGTTTTCCAGAACGATTCTGGTCTGCTGGTTCAGGAAAGGAATATCATCCGGATGCTGACAGACTTCATTATTATGTTTATAGAACAGACGCTCGATCGGCTGGCCGTTGAGGATCGTTTTCTCTACGATTTCCTTGCAGTCTTCGATCTGAACGTGTACATACTGATAATCATACGGCTCAATGCGCATCAGAGGCCCAAGCTCGCAAAGGCCCTGGCAGCCTGTTTTCACAACGCCGACATGTGGAACATCTTTCTGCATTTCTACCTTCACGCCGTCAATATCTGCACATAATCTGACCATCTCGTCATAAATCTTCTGTGAACCGGACGCGATACATCCGGTACCGGAACAGACGAGGACACGGCAGGTATAAGTTTCTAAAGTTTTTTTCACTTCTTCCTGTTTCATTAACAGGTCATCTCTACAAGCGATACTCATGCCTTTTCACCTCTCAATCCATTCAGCAGCTCAACAGCTTTTTCCGGTGTCATCTTGGGATGTACTTCATCATTGACAGTCAATGTAGGTGCTAATCCGCATGCACCCAAACAGGATACTGTCTCTACGGTAAACATCATATCATCTGTCGTGTGCTTCTTGTGGCTTAAGCCAAGCTCTTTCATCATGGCTTCCTTCACTGGCATGGACTTTCTTACATGACAGGCTGTTCCGTCGCAGACCTTGATGATGTACTTTCCTTTTGGCTCAAAGGAAAAGTTCTCATAGAAAGTAGCTACGCTGTATGCCTTAGCCTCTGTTACGCCGATTTCGGCTGCTACATAGGTGAGAAGTTCTCCCGGCAGGTAACGGTACTCTGCCTGGATGTCCTGCATGATGGGAATTAACGATCCGGCTTTTCTGCCGTAATGCTCGATAATCTCATCCGCCTTTTTGTAATAAGACTGGTCTAACATTCATTTCCCTCCTTAAAATGATTTTCACTTTTGTTGTCCACTCATATTTAGTCATTTTTCACATAAAGTTATAGACTAATTATACATGATATTGACATTTTTCACAAGCAATATATTTGCAATTTTCAGTAAATTCGTCCCTGAAAACCCTTATAAAACGGGCTTTTTTCAGGATTGTACCTAAAAAAATACAATGCAATTTCCTTGACAATATTGTTAATAATTAAACATCACTTTTTTGTTTTTTTGTGCAAAATCACAATAAGAAGATTTTTTCTTCAAAGATGGTGTTTCATAGCTGCCGCTCACTGACCAGCCTGCAGCAGATTACAGTTGTCAGGCATGGTACGAAATTCGTTACTGTTTATGCCGAAGGCTTGAACAGTGACCAGATTATGTATTTGCTTAGAAACATCCACAAGATATCGTTGATTTTTAATCTTATTTCTTATATGATTAATAAAGGTAGATAATTTTTAAATACATATAGGAGTGAAAAATCATGAGAAATCTGGATACCCCGGTTCGGGAAATCCGCCGGAAAATTTTTACGGAAATTGCAAAAATTGGCTTCGAATCCACAGATGAAACTCTGATTCATGATATTGAAGCGATTCCTTACAATATTGTAGAAGAACGCGCCAAATACCGTGACAGTATTTACCGCGAAAGAGCCGTTGCAAGCGAACGCGTCCGCTTGGCCATGGGTCTTTCCCTTCGTCCTGAGAACAGAGCCGTCCATCTGACTGACGGTCTGGAAGCCAGCAACATTGATGAGAAATATTATGAGCCGCCTCTTATGCAGGTCATTCCTTCCGCCTGTGCGGCCTGTGCACCGAATAAGTATGAAGTCAGCAACATGTGTAAAGGGTGTGTGGCCCATCCATGCATGCAGGCCTGTCCCAAGGGTGCCATCTCCATGGTAGACGGCAAATCCCACATTGATCAGGAAAAGTGCATCAAATGCGGGAAATGCAAGGCAGTCTGCCCCTATGATGCCATTGCCCACAAGGAACGTCCCTGCGAACGTGCCTGCGGTGTGAAAGCCATCACAAGCGACGAGCAGGGCCGCGCTAAAATTGTAGATGACAAATGTGTTTCCTGCGGGATGTGTATGGTAAGCTGTCCGTTTGGAGCGATTTCGGACAAATCCCAGATTTTCCAGCTTGCCCATTCCCTTCGCGAGGGCACGAAGATCATGGCAATCGTTGCTCCGGCATATATCGGCCAGTTTGGAGAGGATGTTACACCGCGTAAGTTTAAGGCCGCATTAGAAGTCCTGGGCTTCTCCGACGTGTATGAGGTTGCTCTTGGAGCCGACATCGGTGCTATTTCCGAAGCACATCATTATGCTAATGAAGTAGCTACCGGAAATATCCCGTTCCTTCTCACCTCCTGTTGTCCGTCCTGGTCCATGATGGCAAAGAAATACTTCCCGACCATGATCGACAACATTTCCCAGGAGCTGACACCGATGGTTGCTACTGCTCGTAAGGTCAAACAGGAACACCCGGATGCCAAAGTCGTTTTCATCGGACCATGCGCCTCCAAGAAGCTGGAAGCGATGCGCCGAACCATCCGAAGCGATGTAGATTTTGTAGTAACCTTTGAAGAGCTGGCAGCTATGTTCGATGCCAAAGAAATCGACCCGGCCGGTTTTGAGGGAGATTCTTCTCTTCATAATGCAACTGCTGCAGGACGCGGATATGCGGTTGCCGGCGGTGTTGCAGGTGCTATCGAAGCCTGCCTGAAAGAATACTATCCGGATGTACCGGTACATATTGAGCACGCAGAAAGTCTTGCAGAATGTAAGAAAGTGCTTGCTC
Organism: Eubacteriales bacterium; assembly: GCA_030524545.1. Taxonomy (GTDB): domain Bacteria; phylum Bacillota; class Clostridia; order Lachnospirales; family Lachnospiraceae; genus Blautia_A. The sequence goes on along the minus strand of JAUNGM010000006.1, from coordinate 102,595 downwards.
TGGCCAAAGCAGGCAAGATCAAGGGCTGTATGATCGAAGGTATGGCCTGCCCGGGCGGCTGCATGGGCGGTGCCGGAACCAATGTATCTTTTGCAAAATCTTCCAAGGCACTGAAGAAATTTGTAGATACTTCTTCTAAAAAGCTTCCTCCCAAGGAGCTGGAGGAAATCGAACTGGACTAATAAAAAAGAACACCGGATGGCTCTTTGGCTGTTCGGTGTTCTTTTTTGCTCTCTTTGGCTTAGCTTTCTCCTTCCGGCAGTTTGAATGCCTGATACTCCGTTCCTTTCAGTTCAGCAAGCAAGGCACGAAGCTTATAGCCATAGCCTTCTCCTGCCGCCCATCCTCCGCCGTAGGGATTCTCCTGTATTCCAAGCCATTCTACATAGGGTGCACTTTCTCTTGCCACATAGGCAAAGCGCTCGTCCACACATTCATTATTCAATTCCTCAGAGCAGGCATATGCTTTCAGATGCTGTACCTGTGCCCGGATGCCTGTCCGTACATCAGGGAAAGATATCCCCGGAACACCGTCTCCTGTCGTTCCGAGACCGGAAAAATTGAACTGCTCCGCACCGGAATCTCCGCCGTACTGCAGCCATCCCGTCTCCAGCATAGACTGTACAAACACCACTTCTCCGCGTACGCCTTCCGCCTCCGCTTCTTCCAGAATGATTTCACAGAATTCCTCGATCGTTCCGGCACCTCCAGCCCCCAGAACAGAAGACGGAAACTCCACATTTCTTCCATTATACAGAGAAACCATATCAACCGCATCTACCGTTGTCTTTCCCATGATCGTATAATATTCATAGGTATTATCCGTAGAATCATCTGCTCCGGATTCACTGAACACATCCGCTCCTGCCGGTCTGCCGATCTGACCCTCCTGACTCAGATCAGCCTCTTCCTGTTCTTCTCCTGTAGACACGGATTCTTCCGTTCCTGCCACAGCTTCCGCCACACTTCCCGGCAGAGCAAGGAGCATCTTACGGCAAACGGGTGTCCCGATAATCAGGACACCCGCCACTATGCCTATGCTCCGAAGAAATTTTTTCTTTCTTTCAATCCTCAATCTGGAATTTGATCTCCGTTTCGATTGATTTGAGCGTTTTCTCATGCGTTTACTTTTCTCATAGCCGCTTCTACTACATGACCTACAAGTACGGAAGTGGTAACGCTTCCAACACCGCCGGGAACAGGAGTGATCGCATCTACGATCGGCTCGACTGCTGCGTAGTCAACGTCTCCGCAAAGCTTGCCTTCTGCATTTACATTAATACCAACATCGATGATGGTCTGGCCTTCTTTAACATATTCAGCACCTACAACACCTGCACGGCCTGCAGCTACGATCACAATGTCAGCTTCTCTTGCAACAGACGGCATATCTACGGTTCTTGTATGGCAGATCGTAACAGTTGCGTTTTTCTTAACAAGCATCATAGCAGCCGGTTTTCCAACTACAAGGCTTCTGCCGATTACAACTGCTTTTTTGCCTGTGCAGTCAATTCCGTAGTGATCAAGGATTTCCATACAAGCCTGCGGTGTACATGGCGGGAAACCGATCTTTTTGCCGGTAAATACGCCGGACATGGACAGGTCTGTCATACAGTCAACGTCCTTTTCTGCAGCCAGTGCGTTCTCGATCACTGCCTGATCCAGATGCTTCGGAAGCGGACGGAACAGAAGCACGCCGTGGATATGGTCATCTTTGTTTACTTTATCGATGGTTGCCAGAAGCTCTTCCTGGGAAACATCTCCCGGAAGAAGAATCTTTTCGCATGCCACACCAAGAGTTTCACAGCGTTTCGTTGCACCTTTTTCATAAGAGATATCACTTGGGTTCTCACCAACACGGATGATACACAGAGTCGGGTTTACGCCCTTTCCCTGCAATTCTGCTACATTTGCTTTAATTCTTTCATTTAATGCTGCGGTAACTTCCTTACCTAATAACTGTTTAGCCATTTTTTATTCCTCCGCTTATTTCAGTCTTCCTAATACGCTTTCAAAAGTCTCATCTGCGATCCTGGTATATTTTTCCAGCATTGCATCAGCCTTTTTATTCAGCTCTTCCGCATACTCTCTGTCTGCCATGGATTTGGTATTGATATAAACATTCAGGCTTGCCCCCTTCAGAGCAGCGCAGCAGAATGCAGCTCCTACACCAGCATCGCTGATAGCAAGTTTAGAGCCTTTTGCCGCAAATTCCACGATCACATCAATCGCCTCACAGCACTTCTCCATAATTTCCATAGGAACAGAGCAGGCATCTTTCAGGACGATTTCCATAACTCTTGCTTTTTCTGCTTTTTCTTCTTCCGTTTCTCTCGGCATTCCGTATGCTTTGGAAAGCGGTTCAAATACTTCAGCATCTCTTTCGATCAGACGGAGGAAGTCTTTCTGAAGCTGATCGCATTTTGCTTTCAGCTCCCACATTTCTTCTTCAACATCTGCGTATTTTTTCTTACCTACAGTAAGGCTTCCTACCATGTTGCCAAGTGCGGTTCCTACTGCACCAACCAGTGCAGAAGCACCGCCGCCGCCGGGTACCGGAGCCTTGGAAGCCAAAACTTCAACAAATTCCGTACATGTACTAGTGGAAAATCCCATTTCAAATTTCTCCTTTTTACTCTTTATGCGAGGGGAGAGCTCATAGTTGCGAAGGCCGCACTCCCCTCGCGCTCCCCTGTTGGCCACGCCCGCAGCCGGATACTTTTTCCAATAAAATGCCATTTGGATATCCTGCCGCGCAGGCAGGTGTGCATGGCGCAGGCAGGTGTGCATGGCACTAGCATTGGCTATATACCATTTGGAATATCCTATCGCGCAGCCGGCGTGCCCAAGAAGAGGGGAGTTTGAGGGGAGACCTTCGGGCTTCGCAACTTTGAGATGGTCTCCCCTCAAGGTTTTCTTAAAACTGATTCTTTTTAAAAGAATTAGAACAGTCCCGTGATCTTTCCGGTTTCGTCTACGTCGATTCTTTCTGCAGCCGGAACCTTCGGCAGACCCGGCATGGTCATGATCTCACCTGTCAGGGCTACGATGAAGCCTGCGCCTGCGGAGATCTTCAGGTTACGTACCGTTACTTCGAAATCGGTCGGAGCGCCGAGCTTGGTCTGGTCGTCCGTTAAGCTGTACTGAGTCTTAGCTACACAGATCGGGCAGTTGCCGAAGCCGAGAGCTTCCAGTTCTTTTGCCTGTTTCTGAGCGTTTGCAGTCAGGACAACCTTCTTGCCGCCGTAGATCTTCTGAACGATGGCGTTCAGTTTGTCTTCGATGCTGCCTTCCAGTTCGTAGGAGTATGTAAAGTCATTCGGCTCTTCTACAAGACGGATCACTTCTTCAGCAAGCTTCACGCCGCCTTCGCCGCCCTTTGCCCATACTTCGGAAAGAGCTACGTTTACGCCCAGTTCTTTACATTTTGCTTCTACCAGGTCAAGCTCTGCCTTGGTATCGGTCGGGAATGCATTGATGGCAACCACACATGGAAGTTTGTATACGTTCTTAATGTTGTTTACGTGTTTCAGAAGGTTCGGAAGACCTTTTTCCAGAGCTTCCAGGTTTTCGGTGTTCAGGTCAGCCTTAGCTACGCCGCCGTTGTATTTCAGGGCACGTACGGTAGCTACGATTACAACTGCGTTCGGTTTCAGGCCTGCCATACGGCACTTGATATCCAGGAATTTCTCTGCACCGAGGTCAGCGCCGAAGCCTGCCTCTGTAATAGCGTAATCAGCTAATTTCAGAGCCATCTTGGTTGCGGTTACGGAGTTACATCCGTGAGCGATGTTTGCGAATGGTCCGCCGTGAACGATTGCAGGAACGTGCTCCAGGGTCTGAACCAGGTTTGGTTTCAGGGCATCTTTCAGAAGTGCGGTCATAGCGCCTTCTGCATGAAGGTCACCTGCGGTAACCGGTTTCTGCTCGGAAACTTTGCCGTAGGTATATCCGATGATGATCCTGGAAAGTCTTGCTTTCAGGTCTTTGATGTCGCTTGCAAGACAGAGAACTGCCATGATCTCGGAAGCAACGGTGATGTCATAGCCGTCTTCACGAGGCATGCCGTTGGTCTTACCGCCAAGGCCGTCTACTACGTTACGGAGCTGACGGTCATTCATGTCCACGCATCTTCTCCAGGTGATCTTTCTCGGGTCGATGTTTAATGCGTTGCCCTGGAAGATATGGTTGTCGATCATTGCTGCCAGAAGGTTGTTGGCTGCGCCGATGGCATGGAAGTCACCTGTGAAGTGCAGGTTGATGTCTTCCATCGGAACTACCTGTGCGTATCCGCCGCCTGCAGCACCGCCCTTAACGCCGAATACCGGTCCGAGGGATGGCTCACGCAGAGCTACCATAACGTTTTTGCCAAGTTTCTGCATACCGTCTGCAAGGCCTACGGTTGTGGTGGTCTTACCTTCACCTGCCGGTGTCGGGTTGATCGCGGTAACCAGGATCAGTTTGCCGTTTTCTTTGTCGGAATCTTTTAACAGATTGTAGTCGATTTTTGCTTTGTACTTGCCGTACTGCTCCAGATATTTGTCATCAATACCTGCCTTTGCTGCAATCTCGGTAATGGGGAGCATTTCACACTCCTGAGCGATTTCGATGTCGGTTTTGAATCCCATAGAAAATTACCTCCTTTTCTTTTCTATACGCTTTTACTTTTATTTAAAACAGGTTCTCTCCTGCTTTAATCAAAATCAGATGACTTTGGCAAATGCCTTTAAAGAGCCGATGATCACGTCTCCCATCACTGCCATGTCCTCTGCCTGGAAAGATACCGGGAAATTGTCGGAAAACAGGATCTGTGAGGATGGCGGGAATTCTTCATCCCCTTCCCACAGGATCATCTGCACCTGATACCCCGGATAGATCTCCACTTCAAATGCAGTATCTCCATGCTTTACAGGAACTGCACGGAGATGTTCCATGATCGCATGAAAATCCTTCAGCCGGTTTCCATAGGAAAAAGCCAGGCGTTTGATGCATCTTCCGTCAAACTGGCGCAGATACACCTCACCCCAGGGCATCTCCCTGTAGGTTTTGAATCTTCCGCTGCCGCAGGATGCCGCTCCTCCAAGAAGGAAACGGATCGTAAGGATTTTTGCGTAAATCATCTCTTCCAGAGGATAGTAGCCCATGTCATCTGCGTGATGAGTCACCTGAAAATCCGGATGGGAGATTTCATATACGGTACCGAGGAATTTCAGGGTAAAGCATCCTGTTTCCTGACTAAAAGGAATCCCCAGGCGTCCCGCAATTTCTGCCGGGTCAGTATTCTTGTACTGTTCCATATAATGTTCCCAGGGCATCCGCTCCTTGCTGTCCTTTTCATATCCTAACTGCTGCCCTACCGGCTGCGATGCAGAAGAATTTCCTGCATTGCTGTTTTTATCATTTTTCTCAAAAGCCATGTGCCACCTCTGTATGTATGTTCTATTTCGTGCCTGTCCGGTGTTTACGGCTGTTTGCCGCCGGACAGACAATTATTTATAAATCAATTATTGATTCAAAAGCTCCATTACATCCGGGAAAAGTGTAGTATCCGTATGAGGAATGAAGCATGCACCTACAAATTCATCCATATAGGTCGGAACTGTGGAAAGCTCCAGATAAGTCATATTAGATGCAAGCTCGTAGGTTTTCTGCTCTGCCTTTGTGGAAAGGAGCATCAGATAGGCTCCTGTTAAGGAAGAGTTTCCAATGTAATGGAATTTGTCCAGCGGGATATCCGGGAACATACCGATATTTACCGCATTTTTCATATTGATGCCGCTGCCGATGCCGCCTGCTACATAGACGTCATCGATCATGGAAACATCAAAGTCGAGGGAACTGAGCATTGTACGGATCGCGGAGAAGATCGCGCCTTTCGCACGGATAAAGTTGTCAATGTCAACCTCTGTGATCTCCACATCTTTGACAGATCCTGCTTCCTCCTCAAATGCAAGGACATAGCTTCCCATTCCGTATTCGTCATGCTTCACACGCCTGCCTTCACGGACAAATTTCCCCTTCGGGTTGATGATTCCGGTAATAAACAGTTCACTGATCACATCAATGATACCGGAACCGCAGAGACCGATTGGCTTCGTACCCGGCTCACCTACGATCTTGTAGGTAGGCTCCATGGTCTCTTTATCAATGGTACAGGCCTCAATGGCACCGTCTGTCGCACGCATACCGCAGCTGATATCGCCGCCCTCAAATGCAGGGCCTGCAGAACATGCACAGCTCATCATAAAATCGGAATTTCCGAATACAAGCTCTCCGTTGGTTCCAAGGTCGATGAACAGGGAGAACTCCGGTCTGTTCCAGATCATGCTCACCAGTGTTCCGGCAGTGATATCACCGCCTACATAGCTTCCAATATTCGGAGCCACAATAATATGGGCGTCCTGGTTAATATCAATTCCCACGTCGGAAGCAAACAGGGAATTTGTTTTAAAGAATGCAGGAATGTATGGTTCCATACGCAGCGGATCTGCATTGATTCCTGCAAACAGATGATTCATAGTCGTGTTGGATGCAACGCACATCCGGTAGATCTGATTTCTGGAAATACCGGCACTTTTGCACATTTCGCGGATCATGGGATTAATGGTCTCCTTGATCACTGCGTCCTGCAGCTTCTTTTTGCCGCCCGGCTTCTGCTGTTCAATAATACGGTTGATCACGTCCGCACCATAGCGGATCTGACCGTTGCCTGCAGAACCCTTTGCCAGAATTTCGCCGTTTTCCATATTGATGATCACGGCTGATACAGTTGTTGTACCAATATCTACTGCAAGACCGCATACTACAACATCCTCGCTCATTCCGTAGATGTCATAGACAAACATGTCGTTCGGCGTTGTCCGCAGGATACATTTTACTTGATAGTTATTGTCGCGCATGACATCCGGCAGTTTCTTAAGGACTGCATACGGAATCCGCACACGCTTAATGTTCAGGAATTTACGAAGCGCCCTTGTAAGGCGTTCATTGTCCGGCATGGTATCGTCCAGGCTCGGAGGATCCATCGTCACCTCCACAACATCCAGACTGTTATTTAACATAATGCCGGTTAGTTCAATCTCTCTCTTGGCTTTTTCAAAAATGGCAATTTCCTCTTTGGAGCTTAAATCCGCCACTTTCATTCTGCTCTTGTATGCAGAAGCAATATCCGGTACCAGCACAGTCACGTCCGCGCAAACCGTACTTACACAGGCCAGTCTCCAGCCGTTATTGTATTCTTCATCCGCAATATGAAGTGTTTTCTTGGAATTTAATTCTCCGCCTTTTAACTGCACCCGGCATTTCCCGCAGGAAGCGTTTCCGGAACAGGGGGCGTCAATAGCGACATTGGCCTCCCGTGCAATTTCCAATAAATTATCCCCCGCATTGGCATATGTTTCTACCACACTGCCATCTTCGAATGCAAATGTTACCTTAAACATCCGGCAACCACCTTTCTCACAGCCTTTTAAAAAGGAATCCTGCTGCTCATGAACAAAGTTTCCCATTTGATGAAAAAGGCTGAAGGCCGAAGCCTCCAGCCTCCGATTGTGTTTATTAAGAGAATCCCTGTTTTAAATTAGATTTCCAGATAGGAATCAGCGTACAGAGTATTGTTCTTGAATACATCACAGGATTTGATCGTTTCCATCAGACGAAGGTCGTTCGGATTTACGATTGCGGATGTTAATCCCTGCATCATAGCCATAGCTACCAGAGCAGAGTCCATGATCGGACGGATGTGTTTCGGCATACCGTTGCTGTTATTGGAAAGTCCGCCTGTGGAATTCAGTCCCATTTCGGAGAACATTTTGATAGCTTCCAGAACTTCCATCTGCTTGTCCTGCATTCCCTTAACAACCAGGAATAACGGGTCAAACCACAGATCCTGAGGATCCATGCCAAGCATCATGCCTCTTTCCAGCATATTCTGGCAGTGCATCATACGCTCATCATTGTCTGCAGCTACCATACCGGAGGAGCAAAGTGCGATAACAATTGCATCATTTGCTGCTGCAAGGTCAATGTTTGCGATTCTGTCTCCTGCATCTGCGGAGTTAACGATTGGTTTACCTTTTGCTCTGTTGTATACGGAAATACCAGCTTCGATTGCTTTCATATTGGTGGTATCCAAAGCAAGCGGAACATTGTCGAATTCTCCCTGAAGAAGCTGAACAGCCCATTTCATTAAGTCTTCTCCATCATTCTCTGCCGGTCCGATATTTACATCCAGATATGTAGCACCTGCATCCAGCTGCTGTTTTGCTCTTTTTAAAATCGGCTCAGGATCTCTTTCGGTAAATGCTTTGTTTACCGCCGGTGCTGTAGTTGAAAGTCTTTCCCCGATTGTTACAAATTTTGCCATACTCGTGTTCTCCTTTATTTTTAAGATTGTGCGGGACTGTGCAGGGGACTCCTGCACAGTCTCGCTTTTTAACGTTACCGGTCATGCATATCCGGTCATAAACCTGCGGAATGCTATCCCTGGCCGGTAACGGTCAGATACAGTTTTATGCCTGCATGTCTTTTAAGAACTTCACAAGCTGTACAGCTTCTCTTGGTCCAACGATGATCTCCCATCCAGGAAGTTTTGCTTCCAGGTCGCCTTTCAGAACGGCAACTTTACCAGGAATGAGAAGTTTTCTGCATTTTACCTTCGGCTCAACATTCTCGATGATGAACTTGGAGATGCTGTTGCCGGAGAATTTACCTGCAGCCCAGGATGTCAGAACGGACAATCCGCCTGCATCGTTGATCACCAGGTTAAGCGGAACACCGGAACGCTCCAGCTCGCCGGATACTACGAAGTAGGTCAGGGCGAAGTCTACGGTTGTAACAACGAGAGAGTTCTCGTCTGCACCGTTTAACGGATAGATGCCCGGTTCTACTTTCATTGGCTTCTGCGGGTCTGTAAATACGTTCTGGCGCAGACCGTACAGAGGAAGTGCTTCTGCATAGGTCATCTGCTCCATAACGATGATGGAACCATATTTCATGGTGAACAGGGAAGCAAGAGCTGCCTGCATATGTACATCGCCTTTTGCGATCTTTACAGTATTTACGATAGACGGATATCCGAAGGTTCTGTCCTGATCCTTCAGAGCTGCACGACGAACAAGTACTGCATTTGCGAAGGTTTCCTTCAGGTCAGCGCCTGTTACATCCAGTACGAGATTCTTGTTGCCGAGTTTCTCAAGAGCTGCAACAGTGTCATACAGTTCGTTGATATCTTTGCCGGATACGCCCAGAACAACGCCTGCTTCTGTAGCTACTGCGTTCATAGCTTCGTAGTTGGAAGCATTTGCGCCGTTCAGTACCGGCTTGCTGTCTTTACATACTGCAAGAGCTGCTTTGGCGATTTCAGAATCTGCGCATCCAAGAACCAGAGTTCTGCCAAGAGCTGCTGCTTTTTCAACCAGTGCGGTGTATGCTGCTGCATCTGCACCTTCACTGCAGTTTACATATACAAGCTCAGCGTACATTCTCTCACCGATACGTTCATAATCAACCTTCGGGATTTCTGCCAGCTTTGCTTCTACCGCTGCATCATCCATGCATGTGCACAGAGATACTGCATATCTTGTTTTGCTTACAAATGTCTTCTCATGTCTGAAAAGTACGGTCTCACCGCCAAGGCTGAATTCGCCGTCGCCAGTTCCGATCTTGATGGTCTTCATTGGCGGAGCGGTTGCCTCAGACAGAGATGCAAGAGCTTCCTCAGACATATGAGGACACTGCTCAATTTTCATAGCGCCCTGTGCAACTTTCATGGAGAAAGCCATACATGTCGGGCATCCACATTCCTTACAGTTTTTCTTTGGTGTTAATTTAAAGATCTGAATACCATTCAGTGCCATATCTTTTCTTCCTCCTATTCAATTACGCAAGTGCTTTGATCATTTTAGAAATGGTTGCCACAGACTGAGGATGTCTCAGAATAACTGCGTCAGAACCTGCTGCCAGGTCTGCTGCTGCGGTCATGATCTCCATGTCAATTCCACGTTCGTCCTGCGGTCCCCATTCCGGCATGTCTGCTTCAGAAGCGGATGCTTCTTTTACGCCCCACGTCTCGGAAGCAACTGGAGTAATGATAGGCATCTGCAGCATATTGTCGTTCTGGCCTAATGCTGCACCTTTGATACGGTCCATAGTGGATACAACGTACTCGTATCCGTATCCTGCACATGCACTTCCGACGTTCATAACGATCTTCTGTGCATTAACGCCTAACTGAGTGGTAACAACGTTTAACTGTTTTGCAAGGTTGATATCTACGGCAGACTCTGCACCAACGATCTGGTTGTATGCAAGACCTGCTGCAGCACCGATAGCCTTGTAGTTCTCTTCTTTTTCAGAAAGGATGAGAACGTTTCTGCCCTGTAATACTTCTGCTACCTTCGGAAGAAGTTCAGCGTCCTTCTCAACGTTCTTGCAGCCTTCTACTACTAATGGACAGTCAACTGCATCTGCAACCTCTTTAACGATTGCGATTAACTCTTCCACAGATTTGTTCTCACCGTTCGGGTCTCCGCCTTCCAGAACGAGTGCAACAAAATCCGCACCTTCCATAGCAGCTGCTTTCTGAGCGATCTCAGCCATGGTGGTGGCACCTTCATAGTATGCTTTGATTCCTTCAGATGCGCCTTCCAGGCCCATATCGGAAATCTCAACACCTACTTTGGCAGTGTTTGCTGTCGGAGCATCGAAGCTATAGAAAGGAAATGTGCTGTTTCCTCCGATAGATACGGTCTTGTCTCCGCTGCCGATGGTGACTGTGTTAATCTTTGCATTAAACTTTTGTGGTTTCTGATTAAACGGCATTGCTAAATAGCCTCCTCTTAAAAATTTAATATTGCATATTTCATATACATTATACTACATCATTGGTTCCATTGACAAGGCAGGATGCGCATGTTCTGTTAAAAATGCCACAAGCGTTTCCGGATCCGTCGCAATCGTTTCGTCACCGATCATATCAGTGAAATTGTCGATTCCGTAAAGCTCTTTCGCAGTTTTGTTCAGACGGTCTGCCACTGTGTCCTTCAGTTCCTTCGGCATCCATACGATACGTTCGATACCGCCTTCCGCCTTCATGAACTTCTTGGATCCAATGAAATGTTTCCCATGTCCCATAAAACCAGGAGTCTGTACACCGCCTCCGGTCATGGAAGCCATTTCCGGGAAGGTCATTCCAAGCGGAGTCATACCCGCATACTCACGGTTGGCAATGACAACACCATTGGAAAACGGCTCAATACCGCAGATACACTCAAAGCATCCGCAGGAAGTCATAGGATCCTGCATAATGGAATACAGGGTAACATGCTCCAGAGCGCCCTGAGAATATTTCTGAACGGCTTCATCAACGTCTTCATAAGAGCCAAGATCTTCATTGATCACACGCTCTTTGGTGATCACCTGGCACGGGCCTGCAGGATCCAGCTCGTTGGTTGCTTTGGCATCGAGCCAGGATACTGCTCCGCATAGGCCGAGTCTCTCAGGAGTGACCACACAAACGTGGGACGGAGAAAATGCCTGGCAGAGAATACAACTGTAATATACATCAACGGATTCATCGGTCAATGTTTCCAGACGTGCATCACGTTTATCAAATGTCGGAATTGCCACTTCGTGACGGATTCTTGTACATTCTGCAGGATCGGTATAAATCGTCACCTGGCACTTGTCCACTACGGCTTCAAATTCATTCTTCACCTGTGCGTACAGAACCTCACCGAAATGTTTCGCACGGAAACCTGCGTTAAAAGCTTCCTTGCCGATACGGATACGGAACATATCACGCTGACCGGTATGGTATACACCTTCAATACAGTTAATATAGTTATGGAATTTACGTTCGATAACCGGCTCAAAGTCAGGCTGCATCTTCTTTCCTGCTACTTCTACCACGTAAGCAAGGCTGTGTTTGCTGCCGACTTCAAAGGTATCAACATCCGGTCCGACTACGGTGATCTTATGGTCTTCCACCTCATCCATGGCCTTGGTCTGAACAAGTTCCGCACAGTCTACACGGGAACCGTCAAACTCAACCTGCATGTCTTTACGACGGATGATCTCACCTTCAAACGCAGATGCGAACGCCACAGGAATATCAATATTCGTAATTTTGATCTTGATATTCCGTGCTTCCAGGGAAACCTTATTAAAGTCTGCCACATTCGGGCAGGCAATGAGTGCTCCGGGCACTTCCACGATATTCTCATCTTCGTTGGAAATTACCGGGAAGCCAAGCTTAATTGCTCCGGCTCCGGCTGCCAGGATCACATCATCGATCGGTTTAAAGGCATTTACAAATGCCGGAACTCTCTCTGATGTATAAGTGATCAGACTTGCTGCATCACCAGGAGTAACATTACCGAAGATCAGGGCTGCACGAAGTGCGACGGATACTACATGAATCACTGAGGTAACGTCTTTGCCCAGCGGTACGATACGCACATTGTAGCCCATCTTAAGGCCAAGCTCTGCCGCCTGGTCGATAATGCCGCCTACCAGGGTCACAAGGATACCCTGTGCCTGATAGCTCTTAATAAGGTCTACACCTTCCTGAGCGGTCGGTGCAGCTCCAAGGATAACAGCGACACCCGGGATATCGCCTGTTACAAGCGGTACACCAAGTTCACGGATAATGGAGTCAGCCAGATGTCCATAGCATGGCTCACTGTAGGGCTGTGCTCCGTCCAGATATTTCAGCGCTTCAATGAATTCCGCACACAGAGCAGTTGCCACACCGGACATAAGGGCGTCATTCAGCTCATGTTCTCTTGTCATCAGTGTTTTGATCACTCCAAGAGCTTCTTTCATTTCCCCAAGGGTCTTTACCTTGACGCCTGTTACGGAATAGTAACACGGCAGGCAATAGGCTGTATGAGGAAATCCAACTGCCTTGTCTGCACCATGCTGCCGGACTGCCCCGTCCACTGCCTGCTCGGTCAGACCGAATACTGCGTCATTTCCGCTAAAAATTCTGTTGATTAACATGTTGCAATCTCCACCTTTTCTAAATAATACGATTAACAGGTTCCTGCACAGGCTGATAATCTGCTGCTGTCTGCGGGGAGCAGATGCGCTTTGCACAAAGGCTTCCCGAAAACAGAACAGAGGTCTGTACTATAACCGAAGCAGGCTGCCGCAGGGTGCCGGAGCACCCATACCGCAGCTTTCTTCTGTTTTGAAACCGCCGGCGCAGAAATGTGGGAATTCCTGTGCTTTGCGATTTACATCATTGGATCAAGCATTAATGCCGGATGACCTTTTTCTGTCAGGAATTCAACCAGGGTTTCCGGATCTTCTGCAACAGTTTCATCACCGATCATATCAGTGAAGTTCTCGATTCCGTACATTTCCTGAGCAGTCTTATTCAGTCTGTCTGCAACGAATTCTTTCAGTTCTTTCGGCATCCATACGATACGCTCAATACCGCCTTCTGCCTTCATGAATTTCTTGGAACCGATGAAATGTTTACCATGTCCCATGAAACCAGGTGTCTGAACACCGCCGCCGGTCATGGAAGCCATTTCGGAGAAGGTCATTCCAAGAGGAGTCATGCCTGCATACTCACGGTTCGCGATAACAACGCCGTTGGAGAACGGTTCAATACCGCAGATACACTCGAAACATCCGCAGGAGGTCATCGGATCCTGCATGATGGAGTACAGAGTAACGTGCTCCAGGGCACCCTGGGAGTATTTCTGTACAGCTTCATCAACGTCCTCGTAAGAACCAAGATTTTCATCAATAACTCTTTCTTTGGTGATTACCTGACACGGACCAGCCGGATCAAGCTCGTTGGTTGCTTTTGCATCCAGCCATGACACGGCACCGCAAAGTCCAAGTCTCTCAGGTGTAACCACACATACGTGAGACGGGGAGAATGCCTGGCAGAGGATACAGCTATAGTATACGTCTACAGATTCGTCTGTCAGGTTGTCAAGACGCTCGTCACGTTTGTTGAAGATCGGGATTGCCACTTCATGACGCATTCTTGTACATTCTGCAGGATCTGTGTAAATAACAACTTCACATTTATCAACAACAGCGTCAAATTCATTCTTAACCTGAGTATAAAGAACTTCACCGATATGTTTGATACGGAATCCGGCATTGAATGCATCAATGCTGATACGGATACGCTGCATATCACGCTGGCCGGTGTGGTATACACCTTCGATACAGTTGATATAGTTGTGGAACTTACGCTCGATAACGGATTCAAAGTCAGGCTGCATGTTCTTGCCTGCAACTTTTACCAGATATACGATGCTGTTCTTGCTTCCCAGAGCCATTTCGTCAGCTTCCGGTCCGATCACGGTGATCTTGTGGTCTTCTACTTCAGAAGGCTCACAGGTCTGTACAAGCTCTGCACAGTCTACACGGGAACCGTCAAACTCAACCTGCATGTCTTTACGGCGGATGATCTCACCTTCGAATGCAGATGCAAATGCTACAGGGATGTCTACGTTTGTAATCTTGATCTTAATGTCACGAGCCTCAAGGGAAGTAGCATTGAACTCTTCTACGTTCGGCTGTTTGATCAGGCTCTTCGGTACGCTTGGTGTGTAGTCCATATCATTGGTAACTACCGGGAAGCCATAGTAAATAGCTCCTGCACCGCAGGCAACGGTCTTCTCATCCAGAGGTGCAAATGCATTGACAAATGCACGGAATCTGTTGAAGGTGTACTCCTGAAGAGCAGCCTTGTCGCCAGGTGTGATATTACCGAAGATCATAGCTGTTCTGCATGCTGCAGATACGGCATGACAAACGGAGGAGATATTCTCACCGATCGGGAATACACGTACGTTAAAGCCGGTCTTGTAATTTGCTTCTTTTAACTGCTCAATGATTCCGCCAACCAGACAAACGAAGTTACCCTGTGCCTGGTAGCTCTTAACCAGTGCGCATGCTTCTTCTACGGTCGGAGCTGCATTGATGATAACTGCAATACCCGGGATATCGCCTGTTACAAGCGGTACACCAAGCTCACGGATCTGAGCATCTGTCATATGTCCAAGGTAAGGAGCCTCATACGGGGTCTTGCCGCCAACATATTTCATAGCCTCGATCAGCTCTGCTGCCAAAGCAGTCGCTACACCGGATTTGAAACCGGAATCCAGACGTCTCTCACGGGTCATCTGAGCTTTAATATATGTAAGGGCTTCTTTCGCTTCTTTTAAAGTTGTAATCTTATTTCCTGTCTCTGCATAGAAGCAGGGAAGGGAATATGCGGTTTCAGGAAAACCTACTGCCATGTCTTCGCCGTATTCAGCGATTGCGGCATCAACAGCTTCCACTGCTTCTGCATACATGGTATCATTTCCGTTAAATACGATATCAAATAAAAGCACTGTCATACCTCCTAAATTTACAGAGTTTATCTCTGATCGATTTTCTCTTTGATTTTGATTATTTCTCTGGTAACTGTCTGGCTGAAATCATAAGGAGATTTCCCCTGACGGTCAGCGTCGATAACATCCGTATTATAATGAATCATACCAAGAAGGTCTTCTTCCGGAATCCTGTTCCTGATAAATTCTTCGTCTTCTTCATTGCGTACCTTATTGGCAACCACCATAACCTGTCCCACGCCAAGGTCTTTGGCAAGACGTTTCACGTTTTTGTAGGTCTGTACGCTTCTGGCGCCCGGTTCGATCACAACCACAAATGCATCCATGCTCTCTGTGGTTCCTCTTCCCAGATGCTCCAGCCCTGCTTCCATATCCAGGATGACTACATCATCTCTGTGAAGCACCAGATTGTTGATGATACGTTTCAGCATCACATGCTCCGGACATACGCAGCCGCCTCCGCCGGTCTCCACCGTACCGAGCACCAGCAGCTTCACACCATTGCAGACTTTCCCGTAAGTGTCAGGAATATCATCTACTTTGGGGTTCAGTTTATAAAACTGGTTCTGGCTGTTGGCTCCGGTCCGCTCTTCTACCAGTTTACGCATTTTTGAGATCGGGACGATCGAATCCAGTGTTTCTTCATCAAATCCCAGTGCAAGTCCCAGGTTTGCATCCGGATCCACATCCGCTGCCAGGACATGCTTTCCTTCGTCCGCGTATAATCTGGCAAGTGTTGCCGCAAATGTTGTCTTTCCTACGCCGCCTTTGCCGGTTACTGCAATCTTCATAAGTTATCGCGCCTTTCTATCGGAAATACATTAGATCATTTCTGTCTTCCTTCACAGGAACAGAGATCAGATACCTAATGCAGTTCTCTTTTCTTCGATTCTTTCAATCATCATATCGCCTAATTTGTCGATATCATGTTCTACCGTGTAAGCAGCCTCAACCCAGTCTCTGATACCGCCCTTCAGAAGGCCGTCAACCTCAGAGGAGCCGTAAGCATACGGTTCAACACCGAGATATGTATCAATACCGGTTGCTACTACATAGTTACCAATGGAAACCGCTTTTTCGGACATCCACTCAGGAGCACATCCTACTAACGGAATCTGGGAGATATTCCATCCGGAATCCTTTGCGATTCTGGAAGCCAAAACCATCATACGGCTGATATCTACACAGGAACCCATATGTAATACAGGAGGAATGTCTACAAGCTCGCAGACACGTTTCAGGCCTGCACCGCAGAGATCTTTGGCTCTCTTGTCCATCAGTCCGGCTTTTGCAGCAGCCTGTGCGGAACATCCGGAAACTACCAGGATAATATCGTTTGCGATCAGTTTCTTCATCAGTTCGATATGAGCTGCGTCAGGACGAACCTTCGGGTTATTACATCCAACCATGGCAACTGCACCGCGGAGTACACCGGATTTTACACAGTCAACCAGCGGCATCATGGTGCCGGTAACATCAACATGGCTGTTGGTAACAGTATCCAGTTTCTTCTCGATCTGTTCTACGGAGAAACCAACGGTTGCTTTCTGTTTTAACTGCGGAATGTATACCAGGTCTTTATTTCTGTTCTTAAAGTTTTCAATTGCTGTCTTAACGATCAGTTTTGCATTTTCTCCGGCTGTCTTGGAGTTGAATCTGATAAAATCAGAGTCAGGCATCTGAGCGATCGGAGAAGTTGTGATAAATTTGGTGTGGAAGCACTTGGACAGAGGTCCTAATGCCGGGAAGATACACTGAACGTCTACAACGATGGCTTCACATGCGCCTGTCAGAACAACGTTCTCCTGCTGTAAGAAGTTACCTGCCATCGGAATACCGCGGCGCATTGCAACTTCGTTGGAGGTACAGCATACACCGGATACGGTGATTCCCTGTGCACCCATGGATTTTGCATAGTCGATCATTTCCTTGCTGTCTGCATATTCACAGATCATTTCGGAAAGTGACGGATCATGTCCGTGAACAACGATGTTTACGTTTTCTTCTACCATTACACCAAGGTTTGCTTCTGTCTCGATTTCCTTCGGAGTTCCGAAAAGAACGTCAGAGAATTCGGTACCCATCATGGAACCGCCCCATCCATCGGAAAGACCGGAACGAAGTGCCTGACGGATCAGAGCTTCCGGCTTGGAAGAGTTACCCATATGGGTCATATGCATGGAACATGAAACCTCACGGTCGATCGCACGCGGACGGATCTCTTCTCTGTCCCAGATTTCCTGGGTGTGTTCCGGAGCACGTTTGGTAAATACCTGATGTCCGAATGGTTTACCATATTCCATCAGACCTGCTTCTGCTACTTCATGAGCGACATCATAGATATCTCTGCCCTCTGTCTCAACGCCGAATTCAGCAGCCAGACGAAGAAGCTTGTCAGGATCTTTTACTTTGTAGTTGCCGTCTGCTGCGGATTCATACAGTGTATGAGCAATTTCACGGCCGTGATCGGAATGGGTTGCGGAACCGCCGGATGTAAAACGAAGGAAGTTTCTTCCTACGATACCATGTACGTCGCAGCCGCAGATACCTCTTGGTGCTTTCGGGGTGATACGGCACGGTCCCATGGAACAGATACGGCAGCACATACCGGATTCACCGAATTTACAGTGTGGAGTTTGATTTTTCACACGCATCTGCCAGGAATCTGCGCCAACTTTGGCACCAGTCTCTAACAGTCGATTAGTGGCAGCTTCAAATTCTTCCACTGTAGTTAATTTGAATTCACTCATTATAGACCTCCTTTAAATTGTACATGAAAACCTATGTACTTTTGTCTTTCTTAAAGATTTTTATAGTAACCCAGAAGAAGGAACCCATCCCCTCCCATGGGTTATCTGCATGAAAAAAATAATAAAAAAGTACAATCTTCCTTTTGTGGTTCTGCAAAAACAGCCCGCAGTCCATTCTTTGCAGTAACGCACAAACATCCCTTGCCGAAAAGCGGTAAGGGGTGGTGCTTATTTTTATAAATCCAGTTTGTCAACGATGGCCCGAAGCGCCTGTTTGACAGGGTTATCTTCCGGAAGGGATGCCGTCGGACGTCCCTCGCAGTCATATTCATATACGGTTTCGTCCTGAGGTACTACACCCAAAAGGTGAAGTCCCTGGTTTTCTATTTCTTCCTTAATACCGTCATTCAGTTCACCCTTAGGGGCACGGTTGATGATCAGGCCAACCTTGGACGGATGCATGTCACATTCGTCAATCAGGCGGGCAATTCTGCCCACAGCCTGTACGCCTCTTCTGGAACAGTCACTGACCAGAATGGCAGTCTGCATGGTAGGAAGTACGCCTCTGCTGATATGTTCCATGCCGGCTTCATTATCCACTACAAAATAAGGATAATTATTCTGATATTTGGCAAGCTGTGCCTGAAGAAGTCCGTTCACAAAGCAGTAGCAGCCTTTTCCCTGGGTACGTCCCATAACGAGCAGGTCAAAATCCTTATCCTCAATAAGTGCATCTTCGAAACGAAATTCCGCATAATCAGCCTTACTCATTCCGGGAGGAATGGGGTTGTCCTTTGCCATCTCGGCACGGGCAATTTCTTCCCGGACATCACCGAGAGTCGCATCTACTTTTACGCCGAGCACCTCGTTGAGATTGGAATTGGCATCTGCATCCACTGCAAGAACCGGGCCCTTCCCCTGTTCGCAGAGATACTGGATGAGCATTCCGCATAATGTTGTTTTACCTACGCCGCCTTTGCCTGCGACTGCAATTACATGTGCCATAAATCGGGAACCTCCTAAATTACTGAGTCATGATATAGCCTGCACCGTTGTCCTGTACCTGGCGGAGAAATCCCGAAAGAAAGAATCGGTCTCTCTTTCGAGGCCTCCGTAAATTTTACTGTTGTCATTGCTCCTTACCTCCACATATTTTTTGTTTATCTTTTCAAGGCCCGCGGCCTGTCAGATTCCTAAATCAGAGGGTTATTCACAGCAGAGCTTCACAATACTGTTGGCCAGATCCACCATAAGGATCCTGCCTTCCACTACCCTTTCATCTCCCATGATGTCGCGGAGAACAAGTTTGTCCCCATCCACATCAATGCGGCTTACATTTTTAAAAATAACGGAATTGTCGCTTTCTTTATATACAGTTGCCAGACACATACCTGATGCCTCCTAATACTATTTTAATTCTTCTTTTACAAGTGTCAGGGCAAGTCCGAGACGCATATTGCCCTTCTGGAAATCCGCAACGCCTTCTTTGATCGTCTTGGCTGCTGCGCTCATTCCCATCTTCTCCAGATTTTCTGCCATCTGGTCGAGTTCTGCGGCATGATGCTCATTATGCTGCAGCATATAAGTAAGCAGCGCTACTGTCTCATTCTTACAGTCGCCTCCTGCGCAGGAGCCGCAGTGCTCATGACCGCCGCAGGATGCGCCACCGTGAGAATGATCGTGCATTTCTTCCTGGCCTGCGTGGTGTTCATGTGCATGGCTGTGTGTCACACCGTCTGTATGTGTATGCTCATGTGTATGTTCATGTCCGTGCTGAACAAGATTTCCATTTTCATCTTTAATCAAATGCATGGAAAATTTCCTCTCTTTCTTACAATTATTTCTATTCATTTTATGAAATATAAAAATTAAACATTTTCTGACATGACAATAATTTATCAATTTATCTCATTATACATCTTTTTCGCTGGATTAGCAAGGCAATATTCATAAAAAAGCACCAATTATTTTGCCGTCTGCCGAAATTCGTTTGTATTTTTTTTCATAAAATTGGCAAAGAAATAACCCTCTCGTTTTCTTTTTAACAATATAATCTGTATCAAATTTGTAATATATTTGATGTTCTTCTTTCACATTTCTATGCTATACTGAAAAAATGCAAAAAATGAATCTGCGTTTTATGAGGAGGAAGACAACCGTACCGCATAATTTCAAATGCCTTCCGCCGACATGCCGCCGCACTTCTTCTGTGAGGGGCACTACATATTATACGAGGAGGAATGAACTTGAAAAACTGTATATATTTAAACACGGACAGAGAGATGCCGCTTCTCGGCCTCGGTATGTATAAAGCTACCGGTGCCGGCGAGGCAGAGGCCGCTATTCAGGCTGCTGTAAATGCAGGTTACCGCCTCATTGACACGGCATCTGCATATAAAAACGAAGAAAATGTAGGACGCGGGATTGCTTCCTGCGGAATCCCGCGCAAAGACCTGTTCGTAACAACCAAGATCTGGAATACCGCTCAGAGGCTCGGAGATGTCCGGGGAGCTTTTGAACGCAGCCTGGAGCGTCTCCGTCTGGATTATGTAGATCTTTACCTGATTCACTGGCCTGTTCCGGGCTGTTACCTCAGCACCTGGAAGGAACTGGAAGGTATCCTTGATTCCGGCCGCGCTCTTTCCATCGGGGTCAGCAATTTTGAAATACGCCATCTGGAAGAACTGAAAAAGGTTTCCGGCATCGTGCCCGCAGTAAACCAGATTGAATGCCATCCACTGTTTTACAACAAAGAGCTGATCGATTACTGCCAGTCAAACGGCATTCAGGTTCAGGCTTATGCCCCTCTTGCCAGAGGTGCTTATCTGGATCACGACGTAACCTGTGTTCTTGGAACGAAATACGCACGTACTCCCGCCCAGATCGGCCTTCGATGGGCTGTACAGAAGGGCATCTCCGTTATTCCAAAATCTGTAAATCCAGACAGAATCATCAGCAACAGCCAGATTTTTGACTTTTCTATTGAGGAAGAAGATATGGCGATTCTGGATACGTTAAATCAGAACTACAGAAGTGCCAGCATTCCTGAAGATTTGAGAGACATTAAATTCTAACTATAAAAGCAAGCCGTGAGTTACTGTATATTTCCAGTATCTCACGGCTTTTTCATCGTTCAGGTATTTCCCGGCATATTATAAAATATAAAAGACGCAGGAATGCTTCCGCTTCTGTCTTCCGCCGCCGAAGCACGCCTTCTAATCCCAGGGCAGCTCCGGAGCTTCCAGCTTTTTATCACGAAGCATCAGATCGATCACAGCTTCAGAAGCCGATTTCCCGTCAAAAAGGACTTTGTTCACCTCTTCAATAATCGGCATTTCCACTTCATATTTTTCGGCCAGTTCTTTGGCAGCCTTCGCTGAATATACTCCCTCTACCACCATTTTTACCTCATCCATCGCTTCCTGCATAGTATATCCTTTGCCGATCAGATAACCGGCTTTGCGGTTGCGGCTGTGAACACTGGCACATGTCACAATCAGATCCCCGATTCCGGACAATCCGCAGAAAGTTTCTGCCTTGGCGCCCATCTTAATACCCAGACGTGCAATCTCCGTAATTCCCCTGGTGATCAGAGCAGCTTTCGTATTGTCTCCGTATCCCAGGCCGTCAGCAGTTCCTGCCGCCAGAGCGATCACGTTTTTCAAAGAAGCTCCCAGCTCCACGCCGAGCATATCCGGAGTCGTATAAACGCGGAATACCGGACTCATAAAAATCCCCTGAAGATATTCGGCAGTCTCTCTCGTCTTGGAACTGACAACACAGGTAGTAGGAAGTCCGCGCCCAACCTCCTCCGCGTGGCTCGGTCCGGAAAGCACACAGACATCCGCATTCGGGATCTCCTCCTCAATGATATCGCTGAGTGTCATAAGAGTCTTTTCTTCAATCCCCTTTGCCACATTGACGATCTTCTGTCCGTCACGTACCAGCGGAGCCATTCTGTGAGCCGTGCTCCTTGTAAAAGGAGACGGCACAGCCAGAACTGCCACATCCGGTTCCTTCAGAGAAGCTTCCAGATCCGCAGTGATCCTGATTTCTTCCGGCAGTTTCACTCCCGGAAGCTTGGATTCATTCTCTCTTTTTTCGTTGAGCATCCGAACTTCCTCTTCCAAAGCAGACCACAAAAGCACATCATGTCCGTTGTTATGAAGCAGCAGAGCTAACGCAGTTCCCCAGCTTCCGGCTCCCAATACACTGATTTTTGCCATACGATCACCTCTTAATCTTTCTTTTTCCCGGATTTGCCTCCCAGGAATATTTTATTTTCTGTTCCGTTCGCCAACCGCACAATATTCGCTCTGTGCCGGTAAAACGCCAAAACTGTCAGCACCGCCATAACCGCATACATTTCCAGCGTATGCGGCCTGTCCATACCGTAAAAACCCATCTCGCCGAATATGATCATGAGCACCAGAGCCGCTCCATAGGAACAAAGAGAGCAGAGAGATACAAAATGGGTTGTAAAAAACAGTCCGAAGAACACCACTGCACAAAGCACAAAAATTCTCCAGTCAAATGCAAGAATCATTCCCACGGATGCTGCCACCCCCTTGCCGCCTCTGAATTTCAGATAAAACGGAAAGTTATGTCCCAAAATACATCCGGCAGCCGCATACAGGCTCAGCAGGGGAAGAATGTCTCCGTATTCATTTTTAAACAGAGCCTTTGCGATCAAAATTGCAGCAACACACTTCAGCAGATCCCCCAGCAGCGTCAGTGCACCTGCTTTTTTGCCGAAGGTTCGAAGCGCATTGGTTGTCCCCGCATTTCCGCTCCCGTGCTCCCGGATATCCGTCTTATACATCCGTCCGATGAAATAGGAGGTCTGGAAAAGCCCGCATACATAACCAATCGCTAAACAAACAACCCGTTCCATTTATGCTCCTTCCTTTTCTCCGCGTTCACGGATGATAAACTTCAGTGAAGTACCGCTGAACCCGAATGCATCCCGGATCTTGTTCTCAATATATCTGGTGTATGAAAAATGCATCAGTTCTTTATCATTGACAAAGATCACGAATGTCGGCGGTTTCACGGAAACCTGCGTCATATAATAAATTTTCAGACGTTTTCCCCTGTCAGAAGGAGGCTGCTGCATAGCCACTGCCTCGGAAAGGATCTCATTGAGAACCCCTGTCTGAATACGCAGCGTCTGATTCTCGATGACCGCATCAATCGTCTCAAACAGCCGGCTGATACGCAGTCCTGTCTTTGCAGAAATAAAGACCAGTTCTGCATAAGGCATGTACGCAAGAACCTCGCGGATACGGTTCGTATGTTTGTAAATGGTCTTGTCATCTTTCTCAATGGCATCCCATTTGTTTACTGCAATAATGACGCCTTTTCCGCGTTCATGCGCAATTCCGGCGATCTTGGCATCCTGCTCCGTAACACCTTCCGTAGCATCGATCATGATCACCACAACACTGGCACGCTCTACCGCAGTCACAGTACGAATTACACTGTAACGCTCGATCTGTTCCTTCACCTTTCCTTTACGGCGAAGGCCTGCGGTGTCAATAAAGATATAGTCCCTTCCCTGCCATTTTACCTTTGTATCAATGGCATCGCGGGTGGTTCCTGCAATATCGGATACGATCACCCTGTCTTCTCCCAGAAGCTTGTTGATCAGGGAAGACTTGCCGACATTCGGCTTGCCAACTACGGCAATCTTCGGAATATCGTCCTCCTCCTCCGCTTCCATATTCTCCGGGAATTCCTTCACAACCTCGTCCAGCATATCACCGATTCCCATGCGGTTTGCTGCAGAGATCGCAATCGGCTCCCCAATACCCAGATTGTAAAATTCATAGACGTCCATCATGTATTTCTGAACGCTGTCCACCTTATTTACTACCAGAACTACCGGCTTGCCGCTTCTTCGAAGCATATCCGCAACCTTGGAGTCGGAATCCACAAGCCCCTGGTGAACATCGGTAATAAAAACAATCACATCTGCCGTATCAATAGCGATCTGTGCCTGCTCCCGCATCTGGGAAAGGATCACATCGCTGCTGTCCGGCTCGATACCGCCTGTATCGATCAGCGTAAAAGATTTATCAAGCCATGTGACATCTGCATAGATCCTGTCTCTGGTCACGCCCGGCGTATCCTTTACAATGGAAATCATTTCGCCGGCCAGGGCGTTGAACAAAGTGGATTTTCCTACATTAGGCCTGCCCACTATGGCAACTACTGGTTTGCTCATACATTTGTCTCCTTTTCGGTATTTTATGTTCCTGCGGATCCAGAATGGCTGATACCAAATCTGCCCCGCCCTCGTCTACAATGACAATTTCTCTCCCAAGTGCTTCGGAAAGCTCCTCCACACTTACATCATCCAGAAAGATATTCTCTCCGTCCCGCAGCATATTACAGGGAAGAAGGATTCTGTCCCCCAGTTCCGTTTCAGAAAGCTGCTCCTTCAGATCCTGTCCGGTGATCAATCCCGATACAGTGATCATTTCTCCAAAGAAGCGATTGACAATACTTATCACATCAATCCGTACATTTGGAAATTTCCCGCGTATCCGTGCCGCATGCTTCTCAAGATAAGGACCAGCAAGCTTTCCGGTAGCAAGAGTCACATGAATCTGCCGGTCGTCACCGGCACGCTCCGAAAGAGCTTCTTTTACCTCCGTTTCCAGGAGACGCAGCATACCCACGCCGTTTTCAAGCTGAAGGTAGCCGTCATAGGTTTCTTCTTCCGGAAGCTCCTGTTCTGCCAGAATGTACCACTCATCCGACGCATGGACAAAATGGGTGCCATGCATCTCCATCATCCTTTCCTGCCAGCACCGGATCTGTCCGATCACTTCACGGGCATCCTCTCTGGTAAATGCCTGTAAAGGATACAACCCTTCCCGGTATTTTGTCAAGCCTACAGGAACAACTGACACACTTTCCAACAAAGGCGCATAAGCAGAAAGCTTTTCCAGGCTGTATTCCAGTTCTTTGCCGTCATTCACTCCTTTGCACAGAACGATCTGACCGTTCATAGTGATTCCGGCCTCATACAGCCTGTCCACCTTGGCAAGCGCCTCTCCTGCAAAACGGTTATGCAGCATCTTGCAGCGAAGTTCAGGATTCATGGTCTGGAAAGAAATATTGATCGGTTCCAGATGATAATGAATAATACGGTCAATATCATGGCTGCTCATATTGGTCAGTGTCACATAATTCCCCTGAAGAAACGAAAGGCGGGAATCATCATCCTTAAAATAGAGAGTCTCCCGCATCCCCGGCGGCATCTGGTCAATAAAGCAGAACATGCAGTGATTGGAACAGGAGCGGTAATCATCCATCAGCCCGTTTTCAAATTCAATCCCCAGATCTTCCTCGTACTCTTTCTCCACTTCCAGTTCCCAGACTTCTCCGTCCGGCTTCTGAATAAGGAGAACAATATATTCGTCATTCAGTAAGTAGCGGTAATCAAAAACATCCTCAATCTGCTGATCATTTATCGAAAGCAGTGTATCTCCCGCTTCCAGTTCCAGTTCTTCACCGATGCTGTCGGGAAGCACCCTGGAAATTACATGCTTTTTTTCTTTCATGCTCTTCTCCATTTTCAAACAGGGCAGTTGCACCCAGCATTTCTAATCTAACTTATCATACCAATTTCGAGAGTAAAAATCAATAAATTCCTTGACGAGATTTAGGGCAAATGTTATAAATATGGTAGGATATGTTTTTATTGTCAAAAACTTATTTACGTAGGAGGAATATTATGCCGAATATAGAGTTACTTGAGAAATCCCTTCCTGTCGCGCCTATCCGCATCGCCGCACTCGCCGGCTGTCAGGACCTGGCCCGCGAAGTTGACAAGAAGCTGGTAAAATTCCGTAAAGAACTGGTAGCCAAGAAGCAGCCCAGCACCATTCCTCAGGGCTACAGCGAAGATTCATTTCTGGTGGAATGTGAATGTGTCCGCTTCGGAACAGGTGAAGGCAAGGGATATATCAAAGAATCCGTCCGCGGAACTGACCTTTATATTATGGTGGATGTGACTAATTACAGCCAGACCTATTCGGTATGCGGCCATGAGAATCATATGTCTCCGGACAATCATTACCAGGATCTCAAGCGCATCATTTCCGCAGCTACCGGCAAAGCACATAGAATCAATGTTATTATGCCATTCCTTTATGAAGGCCGTCAGCACAGGCGTTCCAAGAGAGAATCTCTGGACTGTGCCCTTGCACTGAAGGAGCTGAGCGATATGGGTGTCTCCAATTTTATCACCTTTGACGCCCATGATCCCCGTGTTCAGAACTCCATTCCGCTGAATGGGTTTGACAACTTCTTCCCCACATATCAGTTTTTGAAGGCTCTCGTAAAAAGTGTACCGGACTTCAAAATGGACAATGACCATCTGATGATCATCAGCCCTGATGAAGGTGCTATGTCAAGAGCAGTTTATTTCTCCAACATCCTTGGAGTGGATATGGGGATGTTCTACAAACGGCGCGACTACTCTACCATCGTGAATGGTAAGAACCCGATTGTTGCCCATGAGTTTCTCGGTGACTCCGTAGAAGGGAAAGATGTTGTCATCATCGACGACATGATTTCCTCCGGAGAAAGTATGCTTGATGTAGCCAAGCAGATCAAAGAGCGCAAGGCTAACCGCGTATTTATCTGTACCACTTACGGGCTATTCACAGACGGCCTGGAAAAGTTTGACGACTACTATAACAAAGGCTGGCTTGACAAGGTGATCACCACGAACCTGAATTACCGTCTTCCTGAGCTGCTGACCAAGCCCTATTATGTAGAAGCTAATATGAGCAAGTATCTGGCAAGCATCATGGATATCATCAATCATGATGTCTCCGTAGAAAAAGTCCGTTCCAGCAACGATAAGATTTATGAACTGATGAAAAAAGTGAATAAACGCTAAAAACGAAAAGAAACTCCTGAGTGATCAGGAGTTTTCTTTTCGCACGATGATGCTGTCTTCATTCAGCAATCAGCATTTCATGGCCGGATTCCCAGAAAGGCACCGAGATTCCCCCTCTTTCCATGGGAAGCCCTGTGTGAAAAAAGGAAATCCGGGTTGCAGCATGTGCAGAGATTCGGCAGGAAGATATGGTTTTGGGGAATCCCCGCTTCTATCAGGACGATCCTGTTCGCCTGCCACAGATCAAGCTGGTATTTACCGTTCGGCTTCTCATAAAAAAGAGACCCCCAGTATTCCTCAGAGAATGCTTTCTGAAATTCCCGGATCACGTCTTCACTCACTTCATAACATTTCTGACAAATGGATGGGCCAATTGCAGCATACAGCTCAGACGGTCTGGAACCATACTCCTCTTCCATCTTTTTCATGGTAGCCGCCCCCATACGTCCGGCAGTTCCTCTCCATCCTGAATGGGAAAGCCCTATGGCTTTATTCTCAGAATCAATAAAATAAAGGGGCACGCAATCCGCATAAAAGGTAGCCAATACAATTCCCGGGACATTGGTGACCATACCGTCTACATCTTTAAACTGCCGAGGCCTTGTAACCCCGCAGCCGCGGTCAACTTCTGTCACTACCTGCACATTGGTCGTGTGGGTCTGATCAGAAGTTACGATATCCTCCGGCAGAAAGCCAAGGGCATCTGCAATTCTCCTGTAGTTTTCCCTGACCGCTTCTTCCCTGTCTCCTCTTGTGAAGCTCAGGTTCATGGATTGATAAATGCCCTCACTTACCCCGCCTAACCGCGTTGAAAAACAATGGACATATTCCTTCAGGCCGTCAAGTTCCGGATAGGTAAGGTAGGTAACTCCATTCTTCTCATTGACAGTCATCTTTTCACAGATTTGATCGTGCCAGTTTATTTTCATAGGTTCCTCCTGAAATTTCAATATTTCGGGCAATACGCAAATGCGTCCTGATACCAGCAGGCTTTTTCTCCATCGAAGGTAACCACATCAAACCTGCATGGTGTATCTTCCTTTTTGCAATGGGACACCAGATAATAATCTGCAACACGGCTGATGACTCTTTGCTTTTTATGGCTAACTGCCTCCGCAGCACTTCCTGAGCCTCTGTCCAAGCGGTATTTAACCTCTATAAAAACAAGATATTTCCCGTCTTTTGCGATCAGATCCACTTCTCCGGTTCTGCACCGAAAATTCCGCTCCAGGATCTTTACTCCTCTGGATTCCAGATAGACGGCAGCCTTCTGCTCATAAATACTGCCGATACTTCTTTTATTCAAAAAATATGCTCATTCATTTCTGTTTCAATGTAGGTATCTTTTGTTTAAACAAAATTCTTAATAAAGGTTGTTCTGTGTATGGGACTTGGGCCATACTTTTTAATCGCATCAATATGTGCGGCCGATCCATATCCTTTATTAGAAGCAAAGCCATACTCCGGCATTACGATGTCGTATTCTTCCATCATCCTGTCTCTTGTCACTTTGGCAACAATGCTTGCAGCAGCAATAGAAACGCTTTTGGCATCCCCTTTAATGATCGGTACCTGGGGAATCGTAATCTCCGGAATTGTTACCGCATCATTGAGAAGAAGCTGCGGCACTACCGAAAGCCTGCCGATTGCTTCCCTCATAGCTTCATAAGTTGCCTGGAGAATGTTGATTTCATCTATACGGGCCGGACCGGCCATTCCAAGTCCTACGGAAACAGCTTTCTTCATGATCACCTCGTACAGTTCTTCCCTTTTCTTAGGTGTAAGCTGTTTGGAATCATTCAGGTACAGAATATCACAGTCTTTCGGAAGGATCACTGCGCATGCAACCACAGGGCCAGCCAATGGTCCCCGCCCAACTTCATCAATTCCGCACAGATATCCCAGATGTTCATATTGATACTCGAACTTTTTCATTTCTTTTGTCCGCTGCATTTCCTTTTTCAGTGCAGCTTCTTTTTTTCTGCACTGCTCCAGCAGTTTCTTTACACCGCTTCGTTCATCTGCCCCGTATTTTTCGTAGAGACCGGCGTATTCCTCAAGAGCCGCTGACGCAATCTCGGCTTTGATTTCACCTATATTTTTCATCTTCTGTCACTTCCGTTCCCTGAAAGCAAAAAGCCGCCGCAATTTAATCAACGATTTTGATAGTTTCAATCACCGGCTGCTCTTCTGCGGGAATTGTTCCGTTATCGTCCGTTGGCTGAGCAGCTTTGCAGATTTCATCTACAATATCCATACCTTCGGTCACATAGCCGAATACCGCATACTGTCCATCCAGATAGGTGCAGTCAGACTGTACGATAAAGAACTGGGAGCTTGCACTATCCGGTGCAGAAGACCGTGCCATGGAAATTGCACCCCTTGTATGGGAAAGGTCATTGTCCACACCGTTTTCAGAAAATTCACCCTTAATGGTTTCTTCGGAACCGCCTGTTCCATTGCCCAGAGGATCACCGCCCTGCATCATAAAGCCATCCATAATCCTATGGAAAGTCAGTCCGTCATAAAAGCCCTCCTGAACCAGCTTTACAAAATTAGTCACTGTGATCGGAGCAGAATCCGCATCCAGTTCTACATCAATCTCTCCATAATCCTTGATCATAATCTCTGCATGATGCTTACCGGAAAGCTCCGTATCCGTATCAAGGACTGCCGTTTCTGTTCCTGATGCCTCATCCGTATCTTCTGAAGGCTCATCAGCGTTAAAAACATCCCCTGTGTCCTCTGCATCTGTTGATGTATCTCCGGCATCCCCGGTTCCTTCTTCTCCATCCGTAAATTCGGCATTCTTTGCATTCTCTTCCTCTGATGCCTGATCTGCTGTTCCCTCTGCCGCAGCATTATCATCCCGGGCAGAATCGCTTCCGCAGCCTGTCATAACTCCGGCAGCCAGAACAGATGCCAAAAACAATGCCAATATTTTATGCTTCATGATCTTTTCCTCCATCTTCTGATTTCCGTTAAATCTCATTATAACGAGACAAGGAAAAATTACAATTCATTTCACAGAAAGTTCAGAAAACAAATATCAGCGGATTCTGTCCGGAAAACCGACTTTGCGCTGTACCTTACGCAGAGTCTTGACCGCATAATAGTTGGCCTTTTCTGCGTTTTCTTTAATGATGGAATCGATATAGGCTTTATCTTTGGAAAGTCTTGCAAACTCTTCCTGCAGCGGCTTCAGAACACTGATCACAGCTTCTCCTACTGCCGGCTTCAGTTCTCCATAGCCCTTGCCTTCAAATTCTTTGACTGTCTCATCCGGCGTCCTGCCTGTGCATGCACTGTAAATGTCAATGAGATTCTTAATGCCCGGCTGCTCCTCACAGTAGCGGATGCAGCCCTCGGAATCTGTTACGGCACGTTTGCACTTGCGCATGATCGTGTCCGGATCATCCATCAGATAGATGCTTCCGTTTGGATTTTCGTCAGATTTAGACATCTTTTTGGACGGATCCTGAAGACTCATGATCTTGGCTCCTACTTTACCGATATAAGCTTCCGGAACAGTAAATACATCCCCATAAATATTGTTAAAACGTTCTGCCACATTCCGTGTAAGTTCCAAATGCTGCATCTGGTCAACACCTACCGGAACCACATCTGCCTGATACAGAAGAATATCCGCAGCCATCAAAACCGGATACGTGAACAGTCCGGCATTGATATTGTCCGCATGCTTGGCTGACTTGTCCTTAAACTGGGTCATGCGGTTCAGCTCTCCCATATAAGTAAAGCAGTTCAGAATCCACGCCAGTTCCGCATGTCCGGATACATGGGACTGATAATAAATACAGTTTTTCTTTGGGTCAAGGCCTGCCGCAATATATAAAGTCAGCAGATTTCTGGCACGCTTGCGAAGCTCTGCCGGATCCTGGCGGATAGTGATCGAATGCATATCCACCACGCTGTAAAAACATTCGTATTCATCGCTTAAAGTCAGCCAGTTCTTCAGGGCTCCCAGGTAATTGCCAAGTGTCAGATTTCCTGTTGCCTGCATTCCGCTGAATAAAATTTTCTTTCCGTCAATCATAATACTCTCCTCCGATTATCAGTCATTCTCATTTCTGTACCGGATCCCGTTTTCCCGAAAAAGCCGCATCCGGGCATACGGATCCTATTAAAAACAGTTTATCACTCTGTTAAAAGAAAGTCAATTACTTGCATCCTTCCACAACCTCTGTTAGAATGAATCATATATTACTCTATTTCAGAAAGCGAGGCACTTTTCATGGAAAAAATCACAAGCTTTACCATAGACCATCTGAAACTCCAGCCAGGCGTGTATGTTTCACGGAAAGACCCGGTTGGCAACACGGTTATCACAACTTTCGATATCCGCATGACCTCCCCTAACGAAGAGCCGGTCATGAATACTGCGGAGCTTCATACCATCGAACACCTGGCTGCCACTTTTCTGCGGAATCATCCCGTATTCGGACCAAAAATGATCTACTGGGGTCCCATGGGCTGCCGAACAGGCAACTATCTGCTCTTAAGCGGTGACTATGAGTCCGCGGACATTGTTCCTCTTATGGTGGAAACCTTTGAATTTATCCGGGATTTTGAGGGAGAGGTTCCCGGTGCCGCTGCCAAAGACTGCGGCAACTATCTGGACATGAATCTTCCCATGGCAAAATATCTGGCGAAAAAATATCTGGAAGAAGTTCTCTATGATATCAGTCCGGAGCGTCTGATTTATCCCGAATAACGCTTTCTCAGCCCCAAAGCTTCCCGAACCTCCGGGAAGCTTTTAAATTATCTGACATGCCTAGTACAACGAATAATAAATAACTGACACCTTGACTTGTCTGATTTTTCATCTGCGGCGTTGTCGTCAATCGCCGTAGCCACCGCTACGCCTCATTCCTCCGCCTTGCATATGAAACAATCATCCTACGTCAATGTATCAGAAATTTATTTTTCGTTGTACTAGTACAGTGAGCGAATCCGGCTTCGCAGGCCCACTGGTTCATTTGCCTGATTTCATTCTCCGTAAATCCGAAAGCAGTCTTTAAAAGCGCATACTCCTGCTCAAGATCCGTACAGGAAACTGTCATATTATCTGTATTTACAGATACACGGATGCCGCGGTCAAAAAATTTTCTTATGGGATGTTCCCCTATACGATTGACAGCTCTGGTCTGCAGATTGCTTGTCGGGCACATTTCCAGCAGGATGCCCTCGCGTTTAAGAAGCTCCATACATTCCTCTGAATATTGCGCCGCACATCCATGTCCAATCCTTCTTGCACCAAAAGAAACCGCAGTTCGGATATTTTCATAATCTCCGCACTCTCCTGCATGAATCGTAAAAGGCACATCCATCGCATACGCTTTCCGAAAAAACGGCCGGAAAGTTTCCATCGGAACAGCACCTTCCGCACCAGCAAGATCCAGCCCTGCAACCCCTTGTCCTTTCAGGGCGCATGCCAGTTCCGCTGTCTCCTCATTTGCTTTTGGCTCCCCTGTCACCATCATACACAATAAAAGCCCCGCCCGAAGCCCGGGACATTTCTTAAGCCCGTTCCCAATTCCTTCACTGACAGCCTCCACTGCCATTTCCTGTGTAAGCCCCCGTTCTGTATGAAGCTGCGGAGCAAAACGGATTTCCGCATAGGTCAGGCCCTGTTTTCCAAGCCTTTCCGTCAAATCCTCACCTGCGGCACAAAGCGCCTGCCTGCTTTGCAGGATTCTCACAGGCAGATCAAAGCATTTCAGATAGTCTGTAAGGTTACGGCAATCTGCCGGAACCATCAGCATGTTCTTCAATTGTTCCGTATCCGGAGTTTCCCCGCTCTCTGCCAAAAGGCGCTGAACCAGAGAAACGGAAAGTGAACCGTCCAAATGCAGATGCAGATCTGCTTTTTCTCTCATATCCGCTGCCTCCTCTCTTTCTACAAAAAAACTGAGGACAATCGCCTCAGTTTTCCTGTTTTATGATTTATTGTGCTGCGGCCGCATCTGCCGGTGCCTGTTCAGCCGCTGCCTGATCTGCCGCTGCGGCAGCAGAATCTGTCTGTGTTACATAATCCCCGCTCGCATAGCAGACCGTTCCGTTATAAGAAACCTCAATCCAGCCGTTGTCACTGACACCTGTGCTGGTCAGCGCAGTACCTGCCGGAACGGAAACGATAAATTCCGCTTCCGCACTGCAGTCCGTACGGAGATTCAGATCTGTTGTGGCATAGTAGGTGCCCTCTTTCTTTTCAATATTAACACCGCTGGCTGTCTGTTCGATCACCGGTTCCGGAGTAGGTG
Organism: Eubacteriales bacterium; assembly: GCA_030524545.1. Taxonomy (GTDB): domain Bacteria; phylum Bacillota; class Clostridia; order Lachnospirales; family Lachnospiraceae; genus Blautia_A. The sequence continues at coordinate 69,279 of JAUNGM010000006.1, read as the reverse complement.
TCACTTCCGGGGTCGGTGTCACTTCCGGAGTGGGGGTCGGTTCCGGGGTCGGTGTAGCCTTGATGATGGTAACGGTAATATCTTCCCCTCCGTCATCAAACCCGCAGCCCGGAATGCAAAAGATCATTCCCAGCAGCAAAATCAGCAGTCCATATTTCTTCATGATATTTCCTCCTTTGAAAACACATCGCTGTCTTTCAAGCATAATTCATTCATATCTACCACTATACCTTATTTATACCATGTTGTGCAAGTATTTTTTCATAGATATGTCCGAACGATGTGTTACTGATCACTCCGTTCTCAGTAACGAGACCAAAATTCATTCCGGATTGCCTTCGGCATAAACATAACCGAACGATTACTATCCGGGATAAGTCCGCCCCGGATTTTTTAACCTTTATAGTCTCCACGGTCCGTAACAATGCGGCATCCGATCCGCTCCATTCTCCGCTTCATACATCCGATACATTCGGAAGCCTCATCACCTGTACAGATCTTGCCGTCATAAAGCTGATATTTTTTCCTTACTGCAACGGGAGAGAGATTCGGCATGACCACATTGGCTCCTGACAGGACTCCCATCTCCCGGCCCCTGGGATGAATCGTACCGAGGGCTGTCGTAGCAGGCAAAAGAACCTTTGGCAGCATCAACCGCAGCAGTGCCAGATAAAAAAGCGTATCTGCAAGTATTCCGTTTGCTTCATCCCGAAACGGTGTGTCTTTGTGGGAAATAAAGGGACCGATCCCCACCATCTGCGGATCCAGTTCTTTCAGAAACAGGAAATCTTCCACCAGAGTATCCGTTGTCTGATAAGGAGAACCGACCATAAATCCTGCACCGGTCTGAAACCCCAGTTTTTTCAGCGTTTTCAGACATTCCTTCCTGCGTGCGCCGGAAAGTTCCTTCGGATGCAGCTTTCTATAATGCTCTTCATCTGCTGTTTCATGGCGCAGAAGATAACGGTCTGCCCCGGCTTCCCGGTAGGCTCTGTATACCTCTTCCTTTTTTTCACCGACCGATAACGTCAGGGCACAGTCCGGATATTCCTTTTTAATTGCTTTGATCAGTCCGACCATCCGTTCTTCATGATAATACCCGTCTTCCCCGCCCTGCAGCACAAATGTCCGAAATCCAAGGGCATATCCTTCCCGGCAGCATTCAAGAATGTCTTCCTCATTCAGCCGATATCTCTGGACATTGGAATTGCTTCTCCGAATCCCGCAGTAATAGCAGTCATTTTTGCAATAATTGGTAAATTCGATCAGGCCTCTGATAAAAATCCTGTCTCCATACTCTCTTTGGCGCACCTGACATGCCAGTTTTCCGGCGTATGCGTCAGTCTCTTCGCTGCGGTTGGCAAGTAGACCGAAAAACTCCTCCCTTGTCAGGCTCTGTGTCTCATAAAGCTTATCAATATATTCTCTCATTTGTTTTCTCCCGAAAGCTTTGCTTTCTCAGATTCTTTCAAAAAAGACCTCTACGTTTCCGCCGCAGATCATCCCCAGGTTCCTGTCATCATTGATAGAAAGATTGTATGCCTGTATTTCTGAAGACGTAACTGTTACAGCATGTTTCATAGCTTCATACTCCACACTTCCTCCGCCGATACTTCCATACAGGCTTCCGTTCTCTCCCAGAAACATCTTGCTCCCGATTCCTCTTGGAGAAGAACCTGTCTTTTTGATGATCGTCATCATGATTCCATGTTTTCCTGACAGAACTTCTTTTCCGATCTTATCATCCGAAAATGCTGCATAGCGGCGGTTTTTCACCTGGACAATCTCCGCCGCAATGCTGATGGCAATCTCCTCCGGAAGCTGTCCGCCGATGGGAAGGCCGATGGGGGCATGAATCGTATCAAGCTGCTCTTTCGTAAAACCTTCCTCCAGTAATTTTTCTCTGGTAAGGCGCACCTTGGTTCTGCTGCCGATCATGCCGAAATACACATAGGGCCTTCTCAAAATCTGCCTGGCACAAAGGGAATCACCTGCATGGCCCCTTGTCACAACAATATAGTAGGCATTCCCGTATGGAGGGATTTTGTCCGAAAGCTCTTCAAAAGTCCCCAGAATCCGTTCATCTGCATCCGGAAACCGCTCCTGTGTCAGAAACTCCTCCCTGTCATCCATTACGGTCACCTGAAATCCAAGCATCTTTCCAAGATGAGCCGTAGGGCAGGACACATGGCCTCCGCCAAGAATGATCATACGGGGATTTTTCTGAAAAATCTCTACCAGGATTTCTCCGCCTTCTGTCCTGAGAATTCTGGTTTCTTCCGTCTGTCGAATCAGCTCTTCATAAGGTGACCAGTCCGCATCTGCCTGTTCCTTCGCAGAGCCGGATACCTGTGTCCGGTTCTTCCCGCATTCCGATTCTGTCCATATTCCGTTTTCCTCTGTATAAATACATCTGCATCCCGCCCGTGCCCCGGAAAGAATCACAGCCGATTTCACTCTTCCTGTTTGTTCCAGCAGTTCATAAATCGTACGATACATCTCACTTACTCTCCAAACAACAACATATATTTTCTGAATTCTCTGTTTTTAGGATAGCAAAAAAAACATTTTTTGTAAATAATTTATTAAAGATTGAGGTTTTTCTCCCAATATATTATAATAACTGCATAGTGCTTTGCACAAATAATGGAGAGGAGAAGCGAGATGGATTCTGCACTTTATGCTAACTATCTGAACATTCTGAAGCATGAGCTCGTTCCGGCCCTTGGCTGTACGGAACCGATTGCTATTGCCTACGCATCTGCCAAGGCCTGTCAGATCCTTGGAGAATTCCCTGACACCATTGAGATGAGCTGCAGCGGCAATATCATCAAGAATGTCAAAGGCGTTACGGTACCCAATTCCGGCGGGATGAAGGGAATCGATGTAGCAGCCGTTCTCGGTGCGGTAGGCGGCAACGCAGACAAGGCTCTGGAAGTTCTGGAAAACATCACCCCGGAACATATCCAAAGGACCAGAGAACTTGTCGAACAGCATGTCTGTTCCTGTTCCCTTGTGGAAAATGTTGCCAACCTTTACATCACTGCCAGGGTCATCAAAGACGGCCACTACGCAGAAGTAACCATTGTAAACCAGCACACAAACATCACGAGGATCGTGAAAGACGGCAATATCCTGCTGGAGCAGCCGGCGGAAGCCGAGGACGAGGATGCCGGCGTGGACAAATCCACGTTAACCGTAAAAGACATCCTGGATTTTGCAGACCAGGTAAGAATGGAGGACATTGAAGAGGTCATCGGCCGTCAGGTAAAAATGAACACCGCTATTTCCCAGGAAGGACTGGACAACAATTACGGTGCCCAGATCGGGAAGACCCTGATGCATGTCTGGGGCAAAGGTGTCACTACAAGGGCCTGTGCCCGTGCGGCAGCCGGCAGCGACGCCAGAATGGGCGGCTGTTCCATGCCTGTAGTCATTAATTCAGGCAGCGGCAATCAGGGGATGACCGTTTCCCTGCCGGTCATCGCTTACGCGGAGGAATGGGAAGTATCCAGAGAAAAAATGTTCCGCTCACTGGTTGTGAGCAATCTGGTTGCCATTCACCAGAAATACTACATAGGCAGCCTTTCCGCTTACTGCGGTGCCGTCAGTGCGGCCTGCGGCGCAGGCGCCGGAATTACGTATATGTACGGCGGCAGCTATCAGCAGGTATCCCTGACGATCATCAATACACTGGGTAATATCGGCGGCATTGTCTGTGACGGCGCGAAGCCTTCCTGTGCTGCCAAAATTGCTACTTCCGTGGATGCGGCATTAATGGCATTCAACTTAAGCATCCAGAATAAGAGCTTCCTTCCCGGTGAAGGAATCATCAAGGGAGATGTGGAAGAAACCATTAAGAGCATGGGCTATATCGGCCGTGTAGGTATGCGCGGGACTGATACGGAAATTCTGAATGTCATGATCGACCGTGTAGATATCGATCAGGAATGTTAATTTTTAAGGGGGATTTTTTTATGAAGAAAAATAGTTTTTTCAGCAGCCTGCCATTTAAGCTTCTGGTTGGCGTTATTCTCGGTATTGTAATCGGATTGCTTCTGAATGCAACGGATGGCTCCGGCCTTACCCAGGCAATCCTGAATGTTGTTGTTACTTTGAAATATATTCTTGGACAGGTGATCAACTTCTGTGTTCCGCTGATCATTATCGGATTTATTGCGCCTTCCATTACGAAGCTTGGAAACAATGCTTCCCGTATGCTTGGTGTTGCTATCCTGATTGCTTATGTGTCTTCTCTTGGAGCAGCACTGTTTTCTATGGCATCCGGATATGCCCTGATTCCTCACCTTTCTATCGTCACAGATGTAGAGGGACTGAAGGAGCTTCCGGACGTTGTTTTTGAGCTTGCCATCCCGCAGATCATGTCTGTCATGAGCGCATTGGTATTCTCTGTTATGGTCGGACTTGCAGCTACATGGAACAAAGCCAAACTGATCACCGGTATTTTAGATGAATTCCAGAAAATCGTCCTTTCCCTGGTATCCAAGATCATCATCCCGATCCTTCCGATCTTCATCGGCTTCACATTCTGCGGCCTTGCTTACGAAGGATCCATTACCAAACAGCTTCCTGTATTTATACAGGTAATTGTAATCGTACTCATCGGACACTTTATCTGGATGACCCTGCTCTATGTTCTTGCAGGCATCTACTCCAAAGAAAATCCGATGGATGTTGTCAGACATTACGGACCGGCTTATCTGACCGCAGTAGGTACCATGTCCTCTGCCGCTACTCTTGCAGTTGCCCTCCAGTGTGCAGGTAAGGCCAAACCGCTCCGCAAAGATATGGTACAGTTCGGCATTCCGCTGTTTGCCAACATTCATCTCTGCGGCTCCGTTTTGACAGAGGTGTTCTTCTGTATGACCATTTCCAAGATCCTGTACGGCTCTATGCCGTCCGTTGGAACTATGGTACTCTTCTGTGTACTCCTTGGCATTTTTGCCATCGGCGCACCCGGCGTTCCGGGCGGTACGGTTATGGCCTCTCTCGGCATCATCACAGGCGTTCTGTTATTTGACGATGCAGGTACGGCGCTTATGCTTACCATCTTCGCTCTTCAGGACAGCTTCGGAACGGCATGCAACGTTACCGGCGACGGTGCCCTGACCCTGATCCTTACCGGCTATGCCAAAAAGCATAACATCAAGGAGCAGAATATCAGTATCGATTTATAATCTATTCGTTATCAAACAATAAAACAGGCGGAGTTTCCTTCTTACAAAGAGAAGGGACTCTGCCTGTTTTTCTGAATAGCTCCTTAATTTTTATTACTTATACGCGTTTCTTTTTATTGATAAAGTGATTCAGGATGCCGCCTCCCACAATAATTACCATGGCAATGGCAACCACTCTCTTGGCTCCCTCCTGAGGCATTTGGCTTTTAGAACCAATGGATTCTTCATAGAAGGTCAATGCATACGCTACCTCATGGGGTTCTCCCATTGCAGTGGTATCTGCGATTACCGGCATTTCCTCATCCATGACGGAAATAGGAATGGTAAAAGTAGAATAACCGCCTTCCTCGCTTTCATTCAGATACTTCTCTCCCCCTACGATCATGTAATCGTAATTGGAACTGCTCCACTGGATCCTGGCGTAGCCTTTTCCTTCTTTGACAGTAAGATATGTGGGGGAATTGACACTTGCCTTTCCGCTTCCTCCGGTCAGGGTGACTTCTATGGCATACACTCCGTCCTCTTTCGCTACAGAAACCGGCTCAAACGGAGAAAGAGCCCCTGCTTCAACGGACTGTTCCGCTTTTGTCTCTGTTTCTCCTGCATTCTCTGTGTTTTCCGCAGTCTCTTCGCTCTCCTCAGTCCGGACAGACGAAGCTTCCCCCGCTTCCTTATAGGCTTCCAGTGCTTTCTCAATTTTTTCATAATCCGGAAGCTCCACCTTCAGGGTATCGTCCGGCAGTGATGACGCATCAAATAAGATCACACGGTCATACCACTGTTCTTTTCTTTTGCTGTAAGCAGCACAGTGCAGTTCTTTATCCAACGCTTCCACCGGAATGGTATACGTATACATTCCGTCCGCATCCTCCTCAAAACCAATGTATTCCCCGTCATCTGCTCCGGCTGCTTCCTCGCCCGTTCCCATAAACAGCTTCAGATAACCCGTCCCGCTCAAAGTAATGACCGCTTCCATCTCCTGATCTTCCACCATTAACTGAGCTTCTATGATCCGGAACATGGAAGAACTGGATTCCACCTCTATCTCATAGGTACCATCCTTCACATCTCTTCCATAGATCGGGAGCATTCCATATTTCCCTACGGTTTGTGTGTTGGACACCTGTTCCTCCGAAGATGCCGTCTTACTGTATTTCTCTTCTGCCCCCGACACTACAGCAGGCATGATCACTGATATTGCCATACAGAGCGCCATTTCACAGAAATAAAATTTTGTTTTCCTCATAATCTCCACCTGTCTTTTTTTAACCTATGTCAGTAAATATAGCATACTGATCCTGCAATGTAAAGAATTGCTGACCGCTAAAATTACGCTAAACTTTCCGGTCATTTACATTCATAAAGAATTCTTTGTCTTCCATTGAAAAAAAAGATACAGGAGAGTATAATAGTAAGGAATTTTTTTACAAAGGAGCATAGTTCCAAGGAATGATAGAAATCAGAAATCTTACAAAAAAATTTGATGATTTTACGGCTGTGGACTCTCTGAGCCTGAAAATTGAAACAGGAGAATTCTTCGGCCTTCTCGGCCCTAATGGTGCGGGCAAAACAACGACTATCAGCATGCTGTCTACCCTGCTGCTTCCAACAGCCGGAGAAATCCTCATCGACGGCCAGACCCTCACCAGAAAACGCCCTGACCTGAAAAGAAAGCTCAGCGTCATCACCCAGGAGTATTCCATGCGCCAGGATATGAATATGGATGAGATCATGGAATATCAGGGCCGTCTTTATTTTATGCCGCTGAGGCAGATTCGGGAACGCACGGAAGAACTGCTGGAATTCTGCGGCCTCATCGATTACCGCAAACGAACTGTCCGAAAGCTCTCCGGCGGTATGAAGCGCAAGCTGATGGTATGCCGTGCCCTTCTTACGGAACCGGAAATCCTTCTTCTGGACGAGCCAACTGCAGGAATGGATCCTCTTTCCCGCAGGCAGATGTGGAATCTTCTCCGTCAGCTAAATGAAAAGAACCTGACTATCCTCTTGACTACCCATTATATCGAAGAGGCGCAGTCCCTCTGCAACCGTGTGGCACTGATGAACAGCGGTAAACTGGAGGAAGTCAACACTCCCGCATCTCTGATCAATGAGCTCGGCGCCTATGCAGTGGATGAAATGTGTCCGGATGGTATACACAGCCGGTATTTCCATGAACGGACGAAAGCCATTCAGTATTTATCAGAAATTCGGGGAAAATCTACTCTTCGTGATACGACGCTGGAAGATGTCTTTGTGGAACACGCAGGAAAACATCTGTCTTAAAAAATAGAAACATTAAAAATGGAGCTGAATTATGGGTATCATTACAATTTTATGGGAAAAATGGGTCGAATTTAAAAGGGATTTCTATAAGATCACTCTGGCCGCTATGGTAGCACCTCTGATGTATCTGGTAGTATTTGGACTTGGAATACAGACGACTTCTCACGGAGAGCCGTATCTGAATTTCCTGATTCCGGGTGTTGTGGCCCTTACAACTATGAACGGAAGCTTCAACGCCATTGCACAGAACCTCAATGTCCAGCGGCTTTATGAAAAAGCCTTTGACCAGGTCATGATCTCGCCCACGCCCCTCTGGCAGTTTATCATTGGTCAGATTCTGGGCGGAAGCCTCCGCGGCCTTTATGCCGGCGGAATCATCCTTCTGCTCACTATGCCGATTGAGACCGGCCTGATCTTTAATGGTTTTTCACTGCTTATCATGTTGTTAAACGGTGCTGTTTTTTCTGCGGTGGGTGTTGTGGTTTCCTTTATTGCGAAAAATCATGCGGATGTACCTCGTTTTTCCAATTATATCATCATGCCTATGGCATACCTGTGCAATACGTTCTTCTCAACGGAAAGAATGCCGCGCGGGCTTCGTGATGTAGTTTCCGCCCTTCCGCTGTCCCAGACAAGTGCGATGCTGCGAAGCATTGCCGCAGGCGGAACTGCCGGAATAACGGGTGTTTTCATCCTGTTGGCATATCTTGTGGTACTCACTGCAATTGCCTTCTGGTTTATTTACAAAAAGAAAAATCTCTAATGCAATGGGGGATCCGTCCGGACGGGTCCCCCATAAATGTCTGCCGTTTTTTACATCTGGTCTTTACATCTGTTTTTTTCCACGGTAAATATATTTGCCCAGCTTCTCCTTCACAAGTTTCCCGCCGTCAACTGCCAGATTACCCCGCAAAAATACCTGGTCAATACATCCGCGGATGGCAAATCCCTCAAAAGGATTATTATCCGTATGATAAGCATGGGTCTTCGCAGATATGACACTTTCTTTCTCCGGGTCGATCACTGCGATATCCGCATCGCTTCCCGGAAGGATCGCTCCTTTGCGGGGATATAAGCCATAAAGCTTTGCCGCATTCTCACTCAGGAGACGGCACATCTGCTCCAGGGTGATCCTGCCTTCCCGGACACCATAGGTATAGAGAAGCGTTCCCCTTGTCTCCACGCCCGGAAGGCCTCCCGGAATCTTCGTAAAATCGTCTTTTCCAAGAGCTTTCTGTGCAAGTGTAAAGCTGCACTGATCTGTGGCCACAGTCTGAATCTCCCCATTTGCAAGGGCTTCCCACAGACAGTCCTGGTCTTCCTTTTTGCGGATAGGCGGGGCACAGACGAATTTAGCTCCCTCAAAATCCGGCCGGGAATAGACACTGTCCTCCAGGAGAAGATACTGCGGGCAGGTCTCTGCGTATACGGTCTGTCCGTTTGCCCTTGCCCGTTGAATCTCCTGACAGGCCTTCTTATTGGTCAGGTGTACCACCATCACCGGCGCGTCCGCCTGTGCGGCAATGACCAGCAGCCTGTGTACGGCTTCGGCCTCCATATCGTCCGGCCTTACCAGCGGATGGTTTTCCGGGCCGAAACGTCCGTCTGCTTTTGCATCTGCGATCAGTGCATCTATGACTCCGGAGTTCTCACAGTGAACTCCCGCAAAACAGCCGAAATCGTTCAATGCCTTAATAATTCTATATAAGTCTCCGTCATCCACCATCATGGCCGGATACGTCATGTAAAGCTTGAAACTGGTGATTCCCTCATCGATCATATCCCGGATTTCCTTCTCCGTTTCTTCATTCCACTCCACAATCGACATATGGAAAGAATAGTCACAGGAACATTTGCCGTCTGCCTTCTTGTGCCAGCGGGCAAGGCCTTCTTTTAATGTTCCGCCGCCCTTGTCCTGGGACGCATAATCCACCACCATGGTCGTACCGCCCAGAATGGCAGCTCTTGTACCGGTCTCGAAATCATCAGCTGTCACCGTATTGGCTACTTCCAGGTCAAAATGGGTGTGTGCGTCAATAAAGCCGGGGAACAGCAGCTTTCCCGTCATATCCAGCACCTGGGCATCTGCCGCGGACAAATCCACTCCGACCCCGGCAATTTTTTCTCCTTCGATGAGGATATCCTTTTTTTCCGCACTGTTACCGGATACGACAGTACCGTTTTTCAATAAATACTTCATAGTTCCTCCTTTCCTCCAAAACAGGAATACCATTTCTTTTCTCTTATCACTCAATATATCATCAAATGTTTGTCACTTCAACTATCGCAGGCCATTTTTCAAAAATTTATTTAGGAACACATATTTTTTTTGTTAAAGTTCTTTTTCTTTCCCAAAAAATATGTTATATTTATCATAGCTTATCAGATATCCTTTTATTGGCACAGCAAATGTGCCGGAACAATCGGTAACAGCATTATTTTTTACAAAGAAAAAATCCCCAAATGTAAGGAGGAGTTTTACATGGGACGACTCACCGTATTAAAACAGATCGCCCGGGATCTGGCTGCTCAGTTCGGACCTGACTGTGAAGTTGTCATTCACGACTTAAAAACCCAGGATCCGGAGCATTCCATTGTGTACATCGAAAACGGCCACGTCACCAACCGGAATATCGGCGACGGACCTTCCAACGCAGTATTTGACGTCATCCGTAAAGAAAGCAAAAATGAGCATGATATTGAGGACCGCTCCGGCTACCTGATGAAGACTTCCGACGGCAAGATCCTCAAGTGCAGCACTTCCTATATCCATGATGATGACGGTTCCCTGCATTATGTCTTCGGCATCAATTATGATATCACCAAGCTTACCATGATCGAAAGTGCCCTGCATTCCCTGATCACTCCGGTAAACAAAGAGGAAAAGCCCAAAGAGATCACACACAATGTCAACGACCTGCTGGCACATCTCATCGAAGAATCCGTTGCACTTGTGGGCAAACCGGTTGCATTGATGAACAAGGAGGACAAGGTAAAGGCCATTCAGTTTCTGAATGATTCCGGAGCTTTCCTGATCACAAAATCCGGAGACAAAGTTGCCAGCTATTTCGGCATCTCCAAGTACACACTCTATAGCTATATTGATGTCAACAAATAAAACGTGCGCCGCCAGGCGCACGTTCTGTCATTTCTTTTAATAATTTCTGCTGGAACCTGAAAAATGCTCTCCTCCGCTTGAAAAGCCTCCTGAGGAACCGCCGGAATGGTGTGAATCATCCGGTTCCGGCAATTTTGTCCGTATAGTATTCGTTCTGACAAAAATATCCCTTTCCACGTCAAGCCTGACACCGTTTTTCTGAATATAGGCATCTGCATTGGACTGCTGTACGATGGTTTTCATTTTTCCTTTCTGATACAGGGTCATGATAAAAACCGGAATTGCCGCTGCTGCAACAGAAATCAGAAACCACATGACCGTATAGGACAGGAGTCCGCCGCTTACGTCCATGGGTCTTACAGATTTCCCCTTTGACCAGCGTGCAAGACCGCCTTTCAGGTCTTTTATCGTTACCTGGTAAGCGCCGTAGGGATCGTCCTCTTTGAGATATTCCGTGCAGTCATCAAGGAGAATATCCTGAATCCTTTCATCAAAGGCGTACTGGGCTTCTCCGCGGAATACAACCGCGATATTCCTGCGGTCCGGCTGATGGAACAGGATCATGCCGTCATGATCCTCACCGTAACCAATCTCGTTCTCCTGCATAAATTTTGCAGCATACTGTCTTTCATCTCCCGCTACATCCTCTGAAGTGAGAATTACGGCCTCAAATCCGTAGGTGTCGGAGATTTCCTCCAGCTCCGCGTTCAGTTCAGCTTCCTCTTCTGCCGTAAGGATGTCATAGTTATCATAGACCCATGAAGTTCCCATGCTCCCGGCTGCCCTGACCTGCACAGGTAAGGTCATTGCCGCACAGATCAGCAAAGCTGCCGGAATGGATTTTCTCTTCTTCATCTCACATCACCCCCATCAGCCTTAACGCCACCATAATCGCTGTCAGAAGAAAAGCGAGCGGAATATGGCGTTTTAACCAGTACTGCAGCACCAGCTCCTTACCGATGGGCAGATCCCCGGTCATACGTCCGGTCTGGCCGTTCATAATGAAGGTGTAATGTTTCCCGTTCCATTTGGTATTCAAAAACCAGACCGGAAACAGGCCGTATTTCACATTTCCCTTTTCTGCAATATGCATATCTGCATGTTTTTTGATCACCTCATCATAGCCGGTCACTGTTTCCCGGAAGGTTTCCTCCATGCTGTTCTTCATTCTTGTATGTACTCTGCCTGTCAGATCATCCGGCTCCATATCGTATTTATCTGCCAGATAACCGGACAGGTAGGAAATCCGGAAAGGCTCCAGATCCTCATAGCTGAAGGGTTCAATGGATTCCATCATAGTGTCGTCGATCTTTTTGGATCCATCCACAGGGATTTTCTCAAATTTCATTCTTCCCTTACGGGTAATATGAAAAACACTGTTTTCCGTATATTGGTATTTGCTGTCTGTATAGATCCGTGTGTTGATTCCTTCGTAGGTAAATCTTCCGGCCCCTTCCAGATCAAACAGCCAGAACGGAACATACATTCCTTTCACTTCCTCCAGATGATTTTCATCCTTAAAGACCTTTGGAAGGAACGGTTTGTTCATATAGTGCTTTTTCAGAGCCGCAAGTGCGTCCTTCCTGGATTTTTTAAACGGAATGATATAATCCGGAAGGTACATGCCGTCAAACTGCTCCGGCATGATCATAGGATTATCACAGTAGGGACACTTAGTAGCGCCTGTCGTCTCCTCCGCTATGATCTCTGCGCCGCAGGACGGACAATTCCATACAGCCATCCCGGCCATATCCCCGGTCTGCCACTGTTCCGGCTCAAAGCCCTCCCAATGCCCGTCATTCTCTCTCTTTGACTCCCGGATTTCCTCTTTTTTCTCTTTTTCGAGTTCTTCCACGGTAAAAGAACTTCCGCAGAATTCACAGACCATCTTCTGTTTCCTGCTGTCAAAGGTCAGACCCGCGGTACAGTTAGGGCACTGATAATTTACAACACTCATGATTGGTACCTCTCTTCTTTGCCTGCTATGGCCTCGGCTTTCCGCATTCACTGCAGAATTTTCCTTTGTTCACGCTGCCGCAGGTACATGTCCATTCTCCCACCGGCCTTGGGCTTCCGCACTCACTGCAGAATTTGCCGCTGTTCACCGTACCGCAGGCACATGTCCATTCTGCTGCAGGCTTAGGGCTTCCGCATTCCAGACAGAACTTCCCGCTGTTGACTGTTCCGCATTTGCAGACCCACTGTCCCGGACGGGCTGCCTGCTGTTCCCCGTGCGCAGCCTGTGCAGCCTGCTGTCCCATGGAAAAGAGATGCTCCGCCTGGATTCCCCCTGCATTGGCAGCCATATTCATTCCTGCAAACGCCATCGCCGGCCCTGCATTCCGGTTAGCGGCAGCGGACTGCATGGCAGATGCCTGTGCTCCTACCATATGAGCCGCAGCCATAGTGGGATTGCGGAAAGCGGCATTTCTCTGAAGCTCTTTGATCATAGTTTCATCTTCCTCCGATGCCTTCACGCTGGAAACGCCCAGGGAAACGATCTCAATCCCACGAAGATTGCTCCATTTTTCAGAGAGAACCTGATTCAGTATCCCGGAAAGCTCGGCCGTATGTCCCGGCAGGGCACTGTAACGGATACCCATTTCGGAAATTTTCGCAAATGCCGGCTGAAGCGCCGTCATCAGTTCACTTTTCAGCTGACCGTCCAGTTCTTCTCTTGTATAGTCTTCTTCCACATTGCCGCACACATTCGTATAAAACAGGATCGGATTGGCAATACGGTAGCTGTATTCTCCGAAACAGCGGATAGAAATATCCACGTCAAGTCCGATATTGGCATCTACCACCCGAAAAGGTACAGGGCTGGGCGTTCCGTATTTATTGCCAACCAGTTCCTTTGTATTCACAAAATAAACTCTTTGATTTTTGGGTACTTCTCCTCCAAAAGTAAAACGTTTGCCTATATTCGCAAATACGGACCTGATGCTGTCTGCCAGATCACCGCAAAACAAAGACGGCTCCGAAGAGATATCGTACGTATATTCTCCGGGTTCCGCACAGACATCAACAACCTTTCCCTGATCTACGATCATCATGCACTGTCCGTCATTCACTGCGATCACGGAACCATTGGTGATAATGTTATCGGATCCTCTGTTACCGGATCTGCCGGAAACTTTTTTATGTGCTTTTTTCATCAGGACATCACCAGGCATAGAGTCACAGTAAAAATATTCCTTCCACTGATCCGCAAATGCACCACTTGCTGATCTGCCGATTATTTTGATCAATCCCATTAAGTATTCCTCCTTTTCTTTTATATCCTGTCCCGAGCCAGAAACCCTTTTTCTTTCAGTTCCTCTTCTATGGAGTCAAGGATTTCCGCTGACTCTGCTGTCACCGTATGATAATGATAGCCGGAAGTGATCGTATTTAACGGGCTTGATTTACCGCTCTCAATCTCCCGGATAAAATCCGCCACCTTTTTTCTGGAATCTACCGCAAGTTCTGCGCGCAGTTCTCCGTAAACCTCATGATGGACAAACACATCCTCAATCTTACCCCCGTTATCTACGATCAGGTTCATTTCCTCCCGGATCCTGCTGTCATCGTGATGTACATAATAAACTCTGGATACCAGCGACGGCATTTTACAGATATATCCGCGGTTCGTAGAAAAAATCTCAGCCCCCTCTGCCCTAAGCAAAGCGATATCCTGTACGATCACCTGGCGGCTGACATGAAATTGTTCTGCCAGCTTTGTCCCCGAAACAGGCCCAGGGCTTCTGTCAATATATCTCAGTATTTCCTTTCTGCGTTCCTCTCCTCTCATTGCCAATTCCTTTCTGAATTCTTTCCGCTGCCTTACTCCCGCTCACGCCCGATGCGGACAGCTTCCTTATAGATCTCACAGGCCCCACGATGAAGACAGGATGCATGGGCGCAGTCCATAAATTCCAGAATCCGCTCCCCATCTTCCATCGAATACTCACAGCAAACGGACTGTGTCCCATTACAGGTTCTGCAAAACCCTGATAAAAACTCCTCTATGACCTCTGTACTGCTCATTTTCATCATCCTCTTCTTTCTGATTCCTTTAAACAGGATACAATATTTTCCACCATTTTTCAATTCCATAATTAAATGTGTAACCTTTTTCTTGCAATTAGCCAACCATAGAATTATAATAAAAACAGCGGAGAGTCAGCAAAAGGTAGACGCTGCTCCCACAAGATGCTGCATATTTGCAAACGAAAAAGTAAAGGGAGAAAAGCATATGAATCAGGAATTATACAACGAGGCAGTCCAGTCCAACATTTTATCCAAAAGCCTTATCAGCACACTGCTGGAATGTATGGAATACAGCAGTATTTCTTTTATCAACTGGTCTGTGGACGTACTTCGGATCATTAAGACCCGTCTTGACCGCGGAGACAGGATCGTGGACGAAGTTTCCGGCATCACTTATAATGCCAGAACCTTCCGAGACTTTGTAGAAAAGAATTTTTCTTCTTACATAGTGAGCCAGGTTTTCGCCAATCCAAAAAAGGCAGAGAAAATCTATTTCTCACTGGAAGCCTGTGATGACGGCTACAACCTCATCATGGCAGAATCCTCCAATAACAAAACTTATGAATGGATTTCCAGTTTAAGCGAGCGCTTCTCACTGGTTCAGATGATCGCCACAGGCATCGTTTATGTAAAGGATGTCAAGAACAACAGCTATCAGCCATTCATCTCCGGCAATGGCAAATACTGCCGTTATGATAAAGAGACCGGACATATTGTGGAAATTATATAAACAGCATAAAACCAGCCGCACAGAATCCGTAATTTACGTTTCTGTGCGGCTTTTTTTGCTACCATCCTATCTTAATGATAAATGAACTGCTTCCTGATGTTCAGGATAATTTATGGATAAAAAGTCCGCTTCTTAATTTCGGCTCAAACCAGGTGGATTTCGGCGGCATTAACTTGCCCTCGTCCGCAATCTTCATCAGATCCTCCATAGAAGTAGGATACATGGCAAAAGCCACTCCCCCTGTCTCATCTGCAATCTGTGCCAGCTCACTGAGCTTATGGCTTCCTCCTATAAAGCGGATTCGCTGGTCAGTCCTGGGGTCGTCAATCCCAAGAACAGGCGAAAGCACTTTTTTCTGAAGAATGGATACATCAAGCTGTCCTACCACATCTTCCTTCTCATATACATCCTGCCATGCTTTCAGGTGATACCATTCCCCGCCCATATACATGCCCATACAATGTTTCTCCACGGGCTTGCAGGGGAATCCCGGCATCAGCATCAGCTCAAAATTAAACTTCAGGCTTCCTAAGAACGCTTTTTCGTCATGGCCGTTCAGGTCATTCACTACACGGTTATACGGAAGGATAGTAAGCTGATCGTACGGAAATACAACGGAAAGAAAATAATTGAATTCTTCCCTGCCTGTATAATCCGGATGCTCCGCCCTTCTCTTCAGTCCCACCTTCACTGCGGAAGCCGCACGATGATGTCCGTCTGCTATGTAGATAGAAGAAATCTTCTCAAATTCCTCATGAATACGGGAAATCACCTCATCTCCGTCGATCACCCATACTCTGTGTCCGATCTCATCCTCTTCCACAAAATCATACACAGCCGGATGTACCTTCTTCCAGCCCTCCAGAATCCCAAGAAGCTCCTTTGTATACCTGCATGCCAGATAAATTGGTCCGGTATTGGCATCGCAGACATCTACATGATGAATTCTGTCCTGTTCTTTATCTTCTCTTGTCAGTTCATGCTTCTTTACAATGCCGTTCAGATAATCGTCAATAGAACTGCACCCTACGATACCGGTCTGGGTCTTCCCCTTCCTGGTAAGCTCATAAATATAGTAGCAGGGCTTAACATCCTGTACCAGGATACCGTCCGCTTCCATTTTCTGTAAATTCTCCCTGGCTTTCTCGTAAACTTTGGGATCATATAAATCTGTCTCCGGGCTTAGGTCCATCTCCGCACGGTCTACATGCAGAAAAGAGTCCGCATTCTTTTCTCCGATGGCACGGGCTTCCTCCCGATTTACCACATCATACGGGAGGGCGGCTACCTCCTTCGCCTTTTGCGGAGTCGGCCTTAATGCGCAAAATGCTTGAAACACTGCCATAACAATCTCCTCTCGTCCATTTTTCCTATGGACTATCCAGTTTAGAATATTTTAAGCGACATAATTCTAGCATATTTAGGCGGTCTTGCATACACTCTAAATTTTTTTTGAAAAACCTAAAAATTTTTGTATTTTCCTATTGCAAAATAAAAATTTTATGGTACTATAATATTAGAAAAAAAGAAAAATATCAGAGCAAAATAATTTTTTTAGGGAGGTTGTTTTATGACAGAAGGATTAAAATGGACAGTCAACAAAGTCCCAAAATCCGATGACAAGTTTTTGGGGCTGATGTCTGAAGAAAATGTAAAAAAGGCAAATGAATTCCACAAAAGTTTCCCTCAGTACACCGTCACTCCCCTGCAGAATCTTTCCGCTCTTGCTAAATATCTTGGCGTAAAGAATATCTACTGCAAGGATGAGTCCTACCGATTCGGTCTCAATGCTTTTAAGGTTCTCGGCGGTTCCTATGCAATGGGACGTTATATCGCCAAGGAGCTTGGACGTGACATCAGCGAACTGCCGTACAATGTCCTCTCTTCCGAACAGCTCAGAGAAGAATTCGGGCAGGCCACCTTCTTCACTGCCACGGACGGCAACCACGGCCGGGGCGTTGCATGGGCAGCCAGGCGCCTGGGCCAGAAAGCAGTCGTACGTATGCCGAAAGGAACCACGAAGACCCGTTTTGACAATATTGCCAAAGAAGGCGCCACAGTAACCATCGAAGAGGTCAATTATGACGACTGTGTAAGAATGGCCGCCGCAGAAGCTGCCCGGACAGAACACGGCATCATTGTACAGGATACTGCATGGGACGGTTACGAGGAGATTCCTTCCTGGATCATGCAGGGTTACGGAACCATGGTCATGGAAGCGGATCACCAGTTAAAGGAAGACGGCATCGACCGTCCGACCCACGTATTTGTGCAGGCAGGTGTCGGATCTCTTGCAGGAGCTGTTGTCGGATATTTTGCTGACAAATATAAAGAGAATCCTCCGGTCATGGTTGTATGCGAAGCAAGCGCCGCAGACTGTCTCTATCGTTCCGCAGAAGCAAAGACAGGAGATCTGGTCAACGTCACCGGTGATCTTCAGACCATTATGGCCGGTCTTGCATGCGGAGAAGGAAATACCATCGGCTGGGATATTTTAAAGAACCACGTTACAGTATTCGCTTCCTGTCCGGACTGGATGAGTGCCAAGGCGACCCGCATCTACGCCAATCCTCTGGAGGGTGACCCGCACATCATTTCCGGAGAATCCGGATCCGTACCGCTCGGTCTCTGCTATACCGCCCTTCATGATGAGGATGCCAAAGATCTGAAGGAAGCCCTGAAGCTGGACGAAAACTCCAACATTCTCGTTATCTCCACGGAGGGTGACACAGACCCGGTACGCTACCGCGAGATCCTCTGGGACGGCCTTTACGGAACAGACGAATCACTCAGCAAATAAACAAAGCAAACACCTTACCATATACATATTTTCACATTATCTACAGGAGGAACCAATCATGGATTTTAACAAAATTAACGAAGCAGCCAAAAATTACGAAGCTGATATGACCCGTTTTTTACGTGACCTGGTAAAGATTCCGGGCGAAAGCTGCGGTGAAAAAGGCCACATCATGCGCATCAAAGAAGAAATGGAAAAAGTCGGATTTGACAAAGTGGAGATCGATCCGATGGGCAACATCCTTGGATACATGGGAAGCGGCGAAACCCTGATCGGTTACGATGCACATATTGATACCGTTGGTATCGGAAATATCAATAACTGGAACTTTGATCCATACGAAGGCTTTGAGTCCGAAACCGAGATCGGCGGCCGCGGAACCTCCGACCAGATGGGCGGTATCGTATCTGCTGTTTACGGTGCAAAGATCATGAAAGACCTTGGACTTCTCAATGACAAATATCAGGTTCTGGTAACAGGAACCGTTCAGGAAGAAGACTGCGACGGACTCTGCTGGCAGTATATCATCAACGAAGATAAGGTTCGCCCGGAATTTGTCGTTTCCACAGAGCCGACAGACGGCGGTATCTATCGCGGACAGCGCGGACGTATGGAAATCCGTATTGATGTGAAAGGTGTTTCCTGCCACGGCTCCGCTCCGGAACGCGGTGACAACGCCATCTATAAAATGGCCGACATTCTTCAGGATGTCCGTGCATTAAATGAAAACGATGCGGAAGAAGGAACCGAGATCAAAGGCCTTGTAAAAATGCTGGATCAGAAATACAACCCGGAATGGGAGGAAGCAAACTTCCTTGGACGCGGTACCGTAACCACATCCGAGATCTTCTTTACCTCCCCAAGCCGCTGTGCGGTTGCTGACTCCTGCTCCGTTTCCCTGGACCGCCGCATGACTGCAGGCGAAACATGGGAAAGCTGCCTGGATGAGATCCGTGCGCTTCCGTCCGTTCAGAAATACGGCGAGGATGTAAAGGTTTCCATGTATGAATACTCCCGTCCGTCCTATACGAATCTGGTATATCCGATCGAGTGCTACTTCCCTACCTGGGTCATTCCGAAGGATCACAAGGTAACGGCTGCTCTGGAAGAAGCATACAAGGGACTTTACGGCGAAGAACGTTTAGGCAACGCAGAAACAGAAGCTATGAGAAAGGCCCGTCCGCTCACTGACAAATGGACCTTCTCCACCAACGGCGTTTCCATCATGGGCCGCAACGGAATCCCGTGCATCGGCTTCGGTCCCGGCGCAGAAGCACAGGCTCACGCACCGAATGAAAAGACCTGGAAAGACGATCTTGTAAGATGCGCTGCTGTTTACGCCGCTCTTCCGACTGCATACTGCAAATAAACCACTTATTCAGTCAAATACCCCGATGCAAGCATACGGGGCATCAAACTTGTAGCGATGCAAGCATCGGGGTATTAGACCCTCGCGGCAGTCGCCAAATGGACATGCAAGCATGTCCGCTTGGCTCGTTGCTCGCGGGAATAAAAATTTTTGATAAAGGAGAATCTAACCATATGAAAACTTTACAGGATTATATCGATAAATTAAACAGTCTCAATTTCAAAGAAATGTACAACAATGATTTCTTCTGGACCTGGGACAAAACCGATGAAGAACTGGAAGCTGTGTTTACCGTAGCGGATGCTCTCCGCTTTATGAGAGAAAACAATATTTCCACAAAGGTATTCGAATCCGGACTTGGCATCTCCATTTTCCGTGACAACTCTACCCGTACCCGCTTCTCCTTCGCTTCCGCCTGCAACCTTCTGGGCCTGGAAGTACAGGATCTGGATGAAAAGAAATCCCAGATCGCTCACGGAGAAACTGTCCGCGAAACCGCAAACATGGTATCCTTCATGGCAGATGTCATCGGTATCCGCGATGATATGTACATCGGCAAGGGCCATACATACCAGAAGGAATTCATGGACGCTGTCACCGAAGGAAACAAAGACGGAATCCTGGAACAGAGACCGACCCTTGTGAACCTGCAGTGCGATGTTGACCATCCGACCCAGTGTATGGCTGATATGCTTCATATCATCCATGAATTCGGCGGTGTGGAAAACTTAAAAGGCAAAAAGATCGCAATGACCTGGGCTTACTCTCCTTCCTACGGCAAGCCTCTCTCCGTTCCGCAGGGTGTGATCGGACTTATGACACGTTTCGGCATGGACGTTATCCTGGCTCATCCGGAAGGCTATGATGTCATGCCTGAAGTAGAAGAAATTGCCCGCAAGAATGCAGAAGCTACCGGCGGTACCTTTACCAAGACCAACGACATGGCAGAAGCATTTAAAGATGCCGACATCGTTTATCCAAAGAGCTGGGCTCCGTTTGCTGCTATGGAAAAACGTACCAATCTTTACGGCGAAGGTGATTTTGACGGAATCGACAAGCTGGAGAAGGAACTTCTGGCACAGAATGCACAGCACAAAGACTGGGCTTGCACGGAAGAACTGATGAAGACCACAAAAGACGGCAAGGCTCTCTATCTCCACTGCCTGCCTGCAGATATCACAGGCGTAAGCTGTGAAGCAGGCGAAGTAGACGCAAGCGTATTTGACCGCTACAGAATTCCGCTGTATAAAGAAGCAAGCTACAAACCATATATCATTGCGGCCATGATCATGCTCTCTAAATTTGAAAATCCGCAGGATATTCTCAAGAAACTGGAAGTAAAGGCTGCTCCGAGAATCCTCAACTAAAGCCGGACACGCTGTCAGCCTGCGCAGACAGCATCAGAAATACAATTGGATTGTAATGTATTGTATTGCAGATAACACAGGGGCCGTTCATAAGATGTATGGCCCCTGCATGTTTTTCCGCACTCATCAGGAGGTGTTTTTACATTGTATAAAAGAAAACGAATTGTCATTGCCCTAGGCGGCAATGCGTTAGGCAATACTCTTCCGGAACAGATGACCGCAGTAAAAACTACGGCCAAAGCCCTCTGTGACCTGATCGAAGAGGGCCACCAGGTTGTTGTAGTACACGGCAACGGCCCGCAGGTAGGCATGATCAACAATGCCATGGCCGCCCTCTCCCGCGAGGATGCTGACCAGCCCAACACGCCGCTTTCCGTTTGTGTTGCCATGAGCCAGGCTTATATCGGCTATGATCTGCAGAATGCGCTTCGGGAGGAGCTTCGCAAGCGTGGATTTATGCGTACTCCGGTTGTCACCGTCATTACCCAGGTCCGTGTAGATGAGGAGGATCCTGCTTTTTCCAATCCCTCCAAACCTATTGGCCGTTTTCTCACAAAGGAAGAGGCTGACCATCAGTCACAGGCTTACGGGCATATCATGAAGGAAGACGCAGGCCGCGGCTACCGGCGTGTAGTCGCATCTCCAAAACCTGCTGAGATTGTAGAGAAGGATGCCATCAGCAGCCTTGTAGATGCCAATAAGATCGTCATCTGCTGCGGCGGCGGCGGAATTCCGGTTATTTTGGACAACGATCATTTAAGGGGTGCTTCCGCTGTCATTGACAAAGACTTTGCAAGCTGCCTGCTTGCCAAAGAACTGGATGCGGATATGCTCATCATTCTCACAGCAGTAGAAAAAGTCGCTGTCAACTTCGGCAAGGAAAACGAAACATGGCTGGATGATCTCACTGTCTCCGAAGCAAAAAAATATGTGGAAGAAGGACAATTTGCCGCCGGCTCCATGCTTCCCAAGGTTCAGGCTGCCATCGATTTTGCCGCTTCCGGTACAGGACGCACTGCTCTTATCACCCTTCTGGAAAAAGCAAAAGACGGTATTCAGGGCAAAACAGGTACAAAAATCCATTTATAAAAATCTACGGTCTGAATTATCTCTCACTAAAATCTTGCTGTAAGCCTTCATATTTTCTTGTAATTTTCTTCAGAAAAAGGTATACTGGAAGAAACAAAACGGAAAATAATGAATATTCGATTCATTCAAATTGGGAGGTACTATGGCAGAGAAATATGACGGCATGGCGGTCGGTGTTTTTGAGCTGGATAACCTGGTTGCCTGCTTTGTAGCCCTTGATGCTGCATCCAAGGCAGCAAACGTAAAAATCCAGAGTGTAGAACGAAACCGTCTCAAAAGCGGTGCCTGCGTAAAGATGAGAGGTTCGGTTTCAGATGTGAATGCAGCTATGGAAGTGGCCCTGGAAACAGCCAAGCCACTGGCAAAGATCGTCCATCACACAGTGATCGCATCTCCGACCGCTGATACGGAAATCGCACTGAATATGACGATCAATAAATAAAGTGAGGATAAAAATTATGACCTATGGAGCTTTTGGATTAGTAGAGGTGCTTGGCAGCAGCAATGCCATTCTTGTGATAGACCAGATGCTGAAGACTTCCGATGTTTCGTTCCGTACCTGGAACACCAAATGCGGCGGACATGCCACCGTATTTTTAAGCGGTGATGTGGCAGCAGTGACCGCTGCCGTGGACAGCATCCGCGAGAACCCGCCCTGCGAGGTTGTTGCGGCAGCAGTCATCTCCAATCCATCCGGCGAGACTGTCCGGCTGGTAGAAGAAGATGCTGCGAAACACAAATTCAACTGATCATGCCGACTGCCAGACGATGATGTGTGGCATTTTGGCATATGATAACCTTAAGGATGCCGCATTGCGTTTGTGATGCGGCATCAAATTATGCCGGCAAATCCGGACAAAGGAAAGGGATAGAAATTTATGTTTGTACTGATATTCAACCAGCTTCTGAAAATGCTGTTTATCATGCTTCTGGCCGTCATCTGCTTCAAGATCGGACTGATCAACCAGGAGGGAAACCGTAACCTCTCCAATCTCCTTCTGATGGTGATCAACCCCTGTGTGATCCTGACTGTGTATCAGACGGACTATGATCCCCGCCTTGCCAGAGGACTTTTGATCTCCTTTGCTGCTGCTTTTGCCGCGCATATCATTGCGATTGCCGTTGCCAGGCTGATGATTCCCTCAAAGAACAACGAAAATTATGCCATCGACCGTTTTGCTGCGGTTTATTCCAACTGCGGCTTTATCGGGATTCCTCTCATCAACAGTGTTTTGGGAAGCGAAGGGGTTTTCTATCTCACTGCATATATGACTGTTTTTAATCTGCTTGCCTGGACACACGGACTGACTCTTCTGTCCAGAAAATTTGAACTGAAGCGCCTGAAGGAGGGGCTGCTCTCTCCTATGGTGGTGGCTTCCCTGATTGCCGTTGTCCTGTTTTTCGTACAGCTTCGGATCCCGGGCGTTATTCTTGACTCTATGGAGTATGTAGCAGATATGAATACGCCTGTGGCCATGCTGGTAGCCGGCTTTTCCCTGGCACAG
Organism: Eubacteriales bacterium; assembly: GCA_030524545.1. Classification (GTDB taxonomy): domain Bacteria; phylum Bacillota; class Clostridia; order Lachnospirales; family Lachnospiraceae; genus Blautia_A. The sequence goes on along the minus strand of JAUNGM010000006.1, from coordinate 45,785 downwards.
ACAGACATAAGGAAGATTATGACAAACCTGCGCATTTACTGGGTCAGCATCGTCAAATTGCTGCTGGTGCCGCTGGCGGTGCTTGTTTTTCTGTGGGTTCTGAAGCTGGACTACACAGTGGCCTATACCACTCTGATTGCTGCTGCCTGTCCCACTTCCGCCACCACCACGATGCTCTGCATTCGTTTTAATCACAATTATAAATATGCTTCGGAGATTTTTTCATTTACAACTGTACTTTCCATCATCACAATCCCATTGGTAACTTTGGCGGCCTCATTTTTACTGTAACTTTATAAATACAGGCGGGAATCTTCCTCACAAAGACTCCCGCCTGTATTCTTTCTGTATTTATTTACTGATCAGATGCTGCTTTGCCCTTAATCTTCAAACTGCGGAGATAAGCCTTCCTCTCTGCATCTATGCGGTAGCTCTCAATGGCCTTCTGGATTGCTTTATTATGGGTCCAGGGCTCCAGATGGGGCTTTGTAAAATAAGGGAGCGCCGCGTCATACTGCTTCACAAGCGCAACGCTGAAATACCAGGCTGCGGCCATTTTGATATAGTATTCCTCAGATTGAACATCTGCCACAAGCTGAAGCATTTCCGGCAGGAACGCTTCATCCAGAAAATATCCCAGAAGCGTGACGATACCGAAACGAACCACATAAGTATCTTCGCTTTTCAGCCACTTCTTCACCCTTTCATAAACAAGGGGAAGATCCTTTTTAAAGACCTTGGGCGAAATCAGGTCACAGGTGGCCCAGTTATCTACATAAGGCAGAAAAACATCAAGCTGGTCAAGCAGCTTTGCCACATCTTTATAAAGCAGCGGCAAAAGGGCTCCATGGAGATTGTTTTCCTCATAGTAGTAATGGGGCAGCTCCTTAAGGAATTCACCTGCCTCCGGCCGTTTTGCTACTTCTTTTGCATATTTCCGAAGTGCCGGGGTACGCACGCCGATAATTCTCTCCGGCTCAATATTGGGAATCAGCTTTGTATGAAAATCCCGGTATTCTATATCCTGAAGCTCCAAAAGTTCCTGTACGATCTGTTCCATTGCCATCCTCTTTCCCCGGTCATGTCCGGTCTTTTTCTTATGGACAGTATATCTGTTCCGCCGCATAGTGTCAAATCATTTCACAGGTATCTTTTTTCTTCCGCTTTCATAATCGCAATAAAAGGAAAATAAACATAAAAATATCTTGATTTTCAAAATAATTTGATTAAAATAGAAATGATTAAAAAAATCAGGAGAATCTAACATCATGAACAAATTAAGAAAAGCGTATTGCCGTACCTTTCAGACCGTATTTAAGATTGCACTGCCCTTTCTTCCCTACCGGAAACCAAAAATCGTCTCCAGTGTCAGGGAAATACCGGAGGTTTTAGAAAAGCGCCGCTGCGGGCGTGTGCTGATTATTACAGACGCAGGCATCCGTGCCCATGGACTGACCACACGTCTTGAAAAGGCCCTGGCAGATCATGATATGCCTTATTTTATCTACGATGAAACAGTCGCAAACCCTACCACTGCCAACGTAGCGGATGCCGTAGAAATGTATTATGACAATTACTGTGATGCCATCATCGGCTTCGGCGGCGGCTCCAGCATGGACTGTGCCAAGGCCGTTGGCGCCCGGATTGCCAAGCCCCATCAGTCACTGGCAAAAATGAAGGGAATCCTTAAAGTACATAAACGGCTTCCGCTTCTGATCGCGATTCCTACCACAGCCGGAACCGGAAGCGAAACAACACTGGCCGCTGTCATTACGGACGCAGAAACCAGACATAAGTATGCGATCAATGATTTCCCTCTGATCCCCAGATATGCCGTTCTGGATCCGAAAGTAACCCTGAGCCTGCCGCCGTTTATCACTGCAACTACGGGAATGGACGCACTCACCCATGCAGTGGAGGCTTATATCGGAAATTCCACCACGCCGGATACCAGACGTGACGCTCTGCGTGCAGTAAAGCTGATCTTTGAAAATCTGGATACTGCCTACACGGACGGCAGCAACGTGGAAGCCCGCAAGAACATGCTCAAAGCCTCCTTCTATGCAGGATGCGCGTTTACCAAATCCTATGTGGGCTATGTCCATGCGGTAGCGCACTCCCTCGGCGGTGAATACAATGTCCCGCACGGCCTTGCCAATGCCATTCTTCTTCCTTTTGTACTGGAATCCTACGGGCCTTCCATTCATAAAAAGCTGCACCGTCTGGCCATGGAAGCCGGCCTTGCTTCGGAAGAACTCTCTCATGAAGAGGCTGCGGAAATTTTTATTAATGCCATCAGAGATATGAAAAAACGCTTCGGAATCGGGGATACTGTAAAAGAAATCCGGGAACAGGATATTCCCAAGCTTGCCCATTATGCAGATAAAGAAGCAAATCCGCTCTATCCCGTTCCGGTCCTGATGGATGCAGAGGAACTGGAACAGTTCTACCGGATGCTGATGGAAGATGCGGAAAAGGAGGAATCGATCTATGAATGAAGCGGAAATGAAAGGAATCGTATCACGCCAGCGTAAATACTTTTATACGGGCGCAACTCTGGATATTAACCAAAGGCTTGCTGCCCTGCGCCGCCTGAAAAAAAGCATCCAGGTACACCAGGAGGATATCGGCCGCGCCATCCGTGCGGATCTTGGAAAAAGCAGCTTTGAGAGCTATATGTGTGAAACCGGGCTGGTATTAAGTGAGATCAGCTACATGCTCCGCCATACAAAGGCTTTTGCCAGGGAAAAAACCGTCCGGACACCTCTTGCCCAGTTCCACTCCCGCAGCTACAAGAAGCCTTCTCCTTATGGAGTTGTACTGATCATGAGTCCCTGGAATTATCCGTTCCTTCTGACCATTGAGCCTCTGGTAGATGCCATTGCAGCGGGAAATACCGCAGTTCTGAAGCCCAGCGCCTATTCCCCTCACACCAGTGAAGTCATCCGTCTTATCATACAGGAATGCTTTGCGGAAGAATATGTCGCTGTTGTCACAGGCGGACGTGCAGAAAATACCTGCCTTCTCGGGGAACACTTTGATTATATCTTCTTTACAGGAAGCCAGGCGGTAGGCAGGGAGGTCATGAAGCAGGCAGCCACCCATCTTACCCCCGTCACACTGGAACTAGGAGGCAAAAGCCCCTGTATTGTGGACAGAACTGCCGACGTGAAGCTGGCAGCCAGACGGATCGTTTTCGGCAAATTTTTAAACTGCGGCCAGACCTGTGTGGCACCGGACTATATCTACTGTGACCGTGAGATCAAAGATGCGCTTCTTGCAGAAATTAAAAAACAGATTGCAAAGCAGTTCGGAACTTCGCCTCTTTTCAGTGAGGATTACGGCAAGATCATTAATGAGAAGCATTTCCACCGAATCCTTGGGCTGATGGATCCTGCAAAAGTTGTCTTAGGCGGAAAAAGCAGCTCTGATTTCCTGAAAATTGAACCGACGGTGATGGATTCCGTTACGTTTGAGGATGCAGTAATGCAGCAGGAAATCTTCGGCCCTGTACTCCCTGTACTGACATATCAGAATCTGGATGAGGCCATCGATAAAATCAATTCCATGGCGCATCCGCTTGCTCTCTATCTTTTTACAAAGGACAAACAGAACATCCGCCGTGTTACCTCACAATGCGGATTCGGCGGAGGCTGTATCAATGATACGATCATCCACCTGGCTACCAGCGAAATGGGCTTCGGAGGATTTGGAGAAAGCGGCATGGGTTCTTATCATGGCAAAGAAGGCTTCCTGACCTTTTCCCATTCCAAGAGCATCGTAGACAAAAAATTATGGCTGGATCTGCCTATGAGATACCAGCCATATAAAAAGGTCAATGATAAACTGATTCATTTCTTCCTGAAATAAGCGCGCTTTGTTTTCCTGTCTTTTCAGAAAAACATCACGTCTCTATCGTTCCGCCGCCGACAACGGTATCCCCATCATAAAGTACCACTGCCTGGCCCTTTGTGATGGCTCTCTGGGGCTGGTCAAATCTGACATGCAGCTTTCCATCCGGAGTCTGCCATGCGGCAGCAGACTGTTCGGGATGCCGGTAGCGGATTTTTGCTTTTACTCTGATTGGTTCCGGGATTGAATCACAGGAAATCAGATTCACATCCCCAGCCGTCAGCTCTGACCGGAACAGTTCTTCATGCTTTCCCAGTGTTACCTGATTTGTCTTCGGGGAAATCTCACAGACATAGAGACGTTCTGCAGCAGGAATGCCAAGTCCGCGCCGCTGCCCGAGAGTATAATGGATGATTCCCTTATGTTTTCCCAGGATATTGCCGTCTTTGTCTATAAAATCACCGGGGACAGGCTGTTTTCCCGTATACTGCTGAATAAAGCCGGCATAATCCCCGTCCGGCACAAAGCAGATATCCTGGCTGTCGTGCTTTCCGGCATTGACAAAACCATGTTTCTCTGCAATTTCCCTCACCTGGGATTTCTGAAGCTCTCCCAGAGGAAAGGACACATGGGCAAGCTGCTCCTGGGTAAGCGTGTACAGAACGTAGCTCTGATCTTTCGTCTCATCCGCTGCTTTCTTCAGCAGGTACCGTTTTTTTTCCGCATCATATTCCACTCTTGCATAATGTCCGGTTACAATATAATCTCTCCCAATCTCTTTCATGCGCCGGAATAGTTTATCAAACTTCAGGTACCGGTTGCAGTCAATACAGGGATTAGGTGTACAACCATTCTCATAAGCTCTCACAAAACGCTCCATCACCTCTTCCCGGAACCGGTCAGAAAAATTAAATACATAAAACCGTATCCCGATCCGATAACAGACACTTCTTGCATCCTCCACATCATCCAGAGAACAGCAGCTTTTCTCTCGTTCTCTTCCCACATCTTCGTTTTGGAACAGTTTCATTGTAGCACCGATACAGTCATCACCGGTCTCCTTTGTAAGCAGAGCGGCTACAGAGCTGTCCACGCCGCCGCTCATAGCGATAATTGCTTTTCTCATATTATTTTCCAAAGCAGGTATCCTGCATATCCCTCTTTATTCCTACTGATATCATATGTTTACCAAAGCAAGTATAACTTCCCTGATCCTGTTTGTCAAGTTCTGTATTCTATGTATGTTCTGTATGTTCTGTATGTTACGTATTCTATGAATGTTCAGAAAGTTCAGTATGATCCGTATTCTATGTATCTGTATTCTGTGTATCATCCTGTATTCTGTGTATCATCCGGCATCCAGTGCATTGGGATAAATCCGGTTCAGTCTTTCGTCATCAAACCTTTCATCCATCATCTTCTGCCAGCCCTTTTCTGCCCCGATTCCTCTGGAGCGCTGGTCACTGCGCACCAGGGCCATACAGGACACCGCAATATTACAGCACATAAACAGGACAAGCACCCATGTGAGGATTTTACCGGCCTTTTTCGGTATCTTTTCAATCAGGGAGGATAGTACGGGATACAGCAATTTCATCCAGACAACTGCTGCGATTCCCCAGAAAAAGCAATACAGAAGATTAATTCGCCCGCCAAGGTTAAACGGAATCTCGCTGTAATCCCAGAACACCTTGCCAAATACCAGTTCCGTAAAAACGCTGCACAGATATTCATAGGCACCTCCAAGGAAGGTTCCTGCGGCAAACAGAAAACCGTCGGAGCTGTCCCGGTATCGATAAAGAAGCAGCGTCGCAGCCGCAATGGCCAGGCCCCACACAATACTGAACGGCCCCCAAACAACACTGCTGCGGCTCATCCATACGCCTGCAGTCACCCGGCAGAAAATTGTTTCCGTAAGGTCTCCAAGGAATGCCCCGATCACAAAGAGCCATAGAATCTTGTCAAAACTGCATCCATACGCAAAAACATCCGGAACCTCTCTGCTTACCTTCTGCACCTTTGCTTCCGGATAAGCTCTCTGGATACGCGCATCTACGGAAGAGTAGATTTTTCTTCCCAGGGAAGAGCTGATCTCTGTCAGCCATTCATCTACTGCCTCCCACTGCTGCATTCTCCTGCTGCGCCCGGACATAATGATCAGCGTTGCCGCCAGGTCTAAACCAAGCAGAATCAGAAGTGCCAGAATAAGAATGATCCTGAACACTTCCGGAAGCATATGGAATACCTGCATCAGCAGCGTATTTCCCCATTTCATCATCACCATGGACAAAAAGCCCCAGAATATGGAGGCGGAAGCACAGACGTACCCGTCCAGGTTCCAGCGCCTTTTTGAGTAATCCCACCACCGTTCATGGTACATGCGCTCTATTAAATGCCCTGCCGACCACTCCAGAACAGTAGCAGTGATAACAGAGTAAAGAAACAGCCAGAATCCCGTCAATTCCTGGCAGACTACGGTGATCATAACTGCCCCGATACCGTAGATCACACAGAGCGGCGCATTCACAAGGCCCCTGTTTACAAATCTCTTCTGCTTCATGGCAGCAGCCAATGTCTCCAGGATCCAGCCAAAGAATGAATACACAAAAAACAGCCATAAGATTTCATATCCGGTGTATATCATTTGTTCTTCCTTTCTCTTGCGCAGGTATTATTCTTCTATATGTTCCCGCCCCTGGGCAATGATCGTGCGCACATGGTCATCGGCCAGGGAATAAAAGATGGACTTTCCTTCCCTGCGGTTTTTGACCAGCTTGTTCTGCTTCAGAATACGAAGCTGGTGGGAAATCGCGGACTGAGTCATATTCAGAACCCTGGCCAGATCACACACGCAAACTTCGGCTTCAAACAACACAAATAAAATCCGGATTCTGGTAGAATCCCCGAACACTTTAAATAATTCTGCCAGATCATACAGCTCCGTCTCATCCGGCATAGTCTCATTCACAATTTTCAAAAGTTCCTCATGCACTTCTTCAGTATCACAGCACATGTTTTCTTTTTCTTCCATTCATATCCCTGCTTTCTTTGATTTCTTCACAGTAGTTTCTGCTGCAGCCGCCAGGTACCTGACTCCGGCACATCCGTGATCCGAAAAACCATATGGAAACGGCCTGCTGTTTTTATCATACCACAGCAGGCCGGATTTTTACAGTTTCTTTACAAACAATGTCCGAATCGCATTTAATACGGCAAGAACCATGACACCTACATCTGCAAAGATTGCAATCCACATATTGGCGATTCCCAGTGCGCCCAGGATCAGGCACAGTACCTTCACCCCGATGGCGAAGTAAATATTCTCATATACGATACGCATACATTTCCGTGCAATCTTGATCGCTTTTGAGATTTTCAGAGGATCGTCATCCATCAATACGATATCTGCCGCCTCAATGGCCGCGTCAGATCCAAGGGCACCCATGGCAATACCGATATCCGCCCTGGAAAGAACAGGCGCATCGTTGATACCGTCACCTACGAATGCCAGCTTCTCTTTGTTTCCCTTGGCAAGCAGAAGCTCTTCCACCTTGGAAACCTTATCTGCCGGGAGAAGCTCGCTGTATACCTGGTCAACTCCAAGTTCTCCGGCTACCTGCTGCGCTACGTTGTCTGCGTCACCGGTAAGCATCACCGTCTTTTGGATGCCGGCCTTTTTCAGCTCTCTAATGGCCTCTTTGGAATTCGGCTTCAGCACATCGGAGATCAGAATATGGCCTGCATACTGTCCGTCAATGGCTACATGTACGATAGTTCCTACATGGTGGCATTCTTCGAACGGAATTCCCAAATGCTTCATCAGCTTTGCGTTGCCGGCCGCTACGGCAGTACCGTCTACCACTGCAGTCACACCTTTTCCGCTGATTTCTTCCACATCCGTTACTCTGGACTGATCAATACTCTTTCCATAGGCCTGCTTCAGGCTCCTGCTGATGGGATGGGAAGAAAAGCTTTCTGCAAGAGCTGCATACTCCAGCACCTTCTCCTGCTCCAAAGTATTGTGATGGATACCGCTGACTTCAAAGACACCTTTGGTCAGGGTTCCTGTTTTGTCAAATACCACATATTTTGTCTCGGAAAGAGTTTCCAGATAGTTGGATCCTTTCACCAGGACACCTGCATTGCTGGCTCCGCCGATTCCTGCGAAAAAGCTGAGGGGAATACTGATCACCAGAGCACACGGGCAGCTGATTACCAGGAAAGTCAGAGCACGGTAGATCCAGTCGCCCCATGCAGGAGGCATTCCCATAACAAGCCTTACCAGAGGCGGAAGAATCGCAAGAGCCAGAGCACTGTAGCATACGGCCGGTGTATAATAGCGGGCAAATTTGGAGATAAAATTCTCTGACCTGGATTTCCTTGAGCTGGAATTTTCCACCAGTTCCAGAATCTTTGACACGGTGGATTCTCCGAATTCCTTCGTGGTCCTGATCTTCAGGACGCCGCTCATATTGATACAGCCGCTGATGACTTCATCTCCCGGCTCCGCATCTCTTGGAAGGCTTTCTCCTGTAAGCGCACTGGTATTTAAGGTTGTCTTTCCTTCTGTGATAATTCCATCGATCGGAACCTTTTCACCAGGCTGTACTACAATAATAGAACCGATTTCCACCTCATCCGGATCTACCTTCTCAAGGCCGCCGTCCTTCTCAATATTTGCATAGTCCGGACGGATATCCATCAGATCACTGATATTCCTGCGGCTCCTGCCTACGGCATAGCTCTGGAACAGCTCCCCGATCTGATAAAACAGCATAACCGCAACGCCTTCTTTATAATCTCCAAGAAGAATAGCGCCAATGGTCGCTACTGCCATCAGAAAGTTTTCGTCAAATACCTGTTTATTCCTGATTCCCTTAAAGGCCTTTTTCAGAATATCATAGCCGATCACCAGATATGGAATCATATACAGAGCAAATTGCAGATAACCTTCTATCGGCAGCTGCGACAAAACCACAAGCAAAACCGCTGCCGCAATAATCCGTATCAAAACCTTTTTCTGTTTCTTATTCACAGTTCCACCTTCTCTCCTGCTGCCTCATCGTCCCCTGGTCTTTTGGACAGTGGTTCTTTCACGCAAGTCCCCCTGTCCTGCGGATACTACAGAATACTATAATATATGGAAAGCAGCATATTCTTCTTATAAAAAGATCTCGCAGTCATCTTCAACCTTCTTGCAGTTCTTCAAAACTTCCTGCATAACGGCCTTCGGCTCCTGTCCCTCTTCAAATTCTACGATCATTTTCAGTGCCATGAAGTTTACGGTCGCGTTCTTCACACCTGCAGTTTTCCTGGCAGCTTCCTCCATTTTGTTTGCACAGTTCGCACAGTCTACATCGATTTTGTAAGTCTTTTTCATGATAGCTTCTCCTTTCAAAAATTCTTTTTCTTTTCATATGAACAATCATTCATATGTTTATTTGTATTATACCACTCTGCCGGCAATTGTCAATCCTTTATATAAAAGTTCTTTATATAATCTTTATATAAAAGTTCCTGAAAGTATCTGAAAATCTGAAAATATTCCCATTATTCCAGGATGTTCCTTATCTCCCCATAAATAATACCCCGGAGCTTGACATCTCCGAGGTAAAATCTATACCAGCGTTTCTACTTTACAGGCATGTTCTTTTGTTTTTTTATCATAGCTGATACCTACTGCAAGAATTTTTCCTGTATATTGAGTTTTTCTCCAAGTTTTCCCTGAAAACGAAGGGCTATCCCTCTCCGGCCTTGTCTTCACGCTCTACGCGGTATTTATCCCGTTGCCTTTTCTTAATCTTACAGCCGCGTTATGATTTCAATTCTATCATGTGACATCCCAAATAGCAAGGTAAACCCCGCTGCTGTTACAGTCATATCTGTGTTCGTTACTGGCCCCAACCCCTCCAGTCGGCGCAAAGCTTGGGGCATCAGTAACCCGTCCTGCAATTATTTTTTTCTCATCCTAACGCAACATCCAGAATCATCATGGTCACAAAGCCCACAGTAAAAAGAATCGTTCCGATCTTCCTTTTCCGGCCCTCTGCCATTTCTGGAATCAGTTCCTCCACAACCACGTACAACATGGCTCCTGCTGCAAAGCTTAAAAGGTACGGCAATACCGGAACGACTGTCCCTGCTGCCCAGATTGTGATCACGGCACCGATTGGCTCCACAATTCCCGAAAGCACTCCGTATAAAAGAGCCTTCCACCTGCCTGTTCCCTGCGCACGAAGCGGCATGGAGATGATGGCACCCTCCGGAAAATTCTGGATCGCGATCCCGACGGATAATGCCATTGCACCCATTGCGGTAATCTGTTCATTACCGGCAAGCAGACCTGCATAAACGGCTCCGACCGCCATTCCTTCCGGTATATTATGAAGGGTTACAGCCAGCACAAGCATGCTGGTCTTTCTTTGTCCGTACCCTGGACAGTCTGTTTTTGAGTTATTTATGGGAAGGCAGGGAATCATATGATCCAGGAGCATCAAAAATACAACTCCCATGCAAAGCCCTGCTGCTGCCGGCACAAAGGCCCATCTGCCCATATTCTCTGCCTGATCAATAGAGGGAATCAGCAGGCTCCAGATAGAAGCCGCCACCATTACCCCTGCGGCAAACCCATTCATGGCCTTTTGAAGAGTATTGCTGAGAGTTCTCTTCAGAAATAATACACAGGCAGACCCCAGAGAGGTGCCGAAGAACGGCACCAGGATTCCCTGCGCAATCATATATTTGTCCACAGATAAATCCTTTCAAAATTGCTTCTCCCATTATATGCGCAAAAAAATACTGCTATTCGGAAATTTACCAAAAAGCAGTATCTTTCTTTGGGCAGATATCCAGGTCTACAAGCTGTCTGGCATCTATTACGGGAATCATAAGTACATCTTCCATATGGGCATTGATCACCCGTTTTCCTCCGGTATCTCCTTCTAAAGCCAAAAGTTCCCGGTAGTAATCTTTTGAGAAAATACATGGATTCCCGGGCCTCCCGCCAGACTCCAGGCAGGCAATCCCCTTGTCTGAAACAAGGAACTTTTGAATCAGCCCCCATATGGTTTCCTCCGTAAGCCAGGGCTGATCCGAAACAGTGAAGAGGCATGCATCTGCATTCGTATTTGCCTTCAGGCCAAGCTGCAGGGAGGATGAGATCCCATTCTCAGGATAAGGATTGTAAACGACTTCTGCTCCCATTTCTGAAGCTGCTCTTCCAATTTCCTGATACTGGGTGACAACCGTGATACTGCAGGATATCTCTCCTTTTTCCATCCGTTCTTTTGCCTTCATAAGCGTTTCCAGGATACGCAGATACATGGCTTTTCCCCCGACCGAATACAGAAGCTTATTAGATCCGAAGCGGCGGCTGTTTCCTGCTGCAAGCATGATCAGTGCAAGTTTCATGCCATTTCTCCCATGCTGCCATACGAAGCAACAATATTCTTCTGTTTCAGTCCCTCCAGAATTTCCTCTGCCGCATCGGTTTCTTTCAGGGTATCTGCTTTATTAAGATAAACCCGGTACACCCGGTCTTCCACATTTTTAAACAGGCCGCAGATTGAAGACGCAATTTTTACCACATCCTCCGGCGTTACCGGAGCGTCCATGCTCTTGCGCAAAAATTCTGCTGTCCGCTCCATCCGGTGAGCTGTCTGGCAAATGGGTTGCCCAAGACAGTCCAGTCCGACCACACTGATGACAATATCCGCAAAATCCGGAATCACCGGTTCCCATTCCTCCGGAACCTTGATCGGTTTATGCTTGGCACCGTCTGCTTCAATCAACATCACATCGCAGAGATTTCTCAGGTTCTGAAGGCTTTCTGCAGACAGCCTGCTGATCTTACCATTCTCTTCTCTGTGTCCTGCGATTACATAGCCCTTATGCTCCAGCGCATACTCCGCATCCCTCATGTCTCCATCCGGGGCAAAGGGACGGAACGGCTCATACGCCATATGCGTTGTGGTAGAAATCACCACCCGCTTTCCCATGGAAGTCAGTTCGTCACACAGACGGAAGATCAGGCTGGTCTTCCCGCCCCCTCCCACGACTGCGATCACCGGATGCTTTTCAATATCCAACTTTAATAATTCCAGATAACTTTCGGGGCTTCTCATACAGGCAGCACCCCTTCCGAGAGTAAAACCTCCACTACGCCGCCGGCAATACACCTTGCTTTGTCCGACACGGAAAAGCAGTTCTCCTTCTCTTCTTTTCTGGGGTCGATATCTGCGATCTTCATTCCCAAAGGAACCTCATAGCCATCCCGGATGATTCCGCGAAGCACTCCTGTCAGAGAAGCACAGACAGGCGTCTCTCCCACCATGGCAATGACCTGCCCCTCTTCCACCAGATCGGCAATCTTCGCCTGATTACGGATCATTCCTGCCGCAGGGGAATGGATGACCCGTTCCTTCCCGTATCCGCCGATCATCCCCGGAACACCGGTATTGGGAATGGCAGAGCCTTCCGCGATGATCCTGCCAAGCTGGTGTCCTCTCTTTGTTTCTATCACATAATCCACATCTTTTCCAGCCTCAAATCCGGGTCCAAGGGCAATAGTCAGCGGTGCCATATCCCTGGAAGTCCCAAGGTTCTTTTTGGCCAGGATACCGTCCACAACTGCAGCAGGTCCCAGGGCACGGAGCACAGCTCCTGTCTCATCCACGAGCAGCGGGATTTCACCGGCTTCCCATACATCATCACATTCACTTACCTCAGAAACCTTCCTGCATAAAACGCCTTCCACTTCCGCCGTACCATCATATACGGCATCACAGAAAGAAACCTCCCGCCGGATCGCGCTGGGTTTCTCACATTCCAGTATTAAAACCCGATAACCGCACCAGTAAAGTTTATGAATCACACCGCTTGCCAGATCCCCGCCTCCGCGGACGATAATCAGATTCTTTTGTTTCATTCTCCATTCCTCTCGTTCATGACTTTTTCTACGGCATTCACAATATTGTGATAGCCTGTACAGCGGCAAAGATTTCCTGCCATATGCTTCTTAATAGCTTCCCTGGAAAGCTTTTCACCTCTTTCCAGAAGCACGGTAGCCGACATGACAAATCCAGGTGTACAAAAGCCGCACTGAATGGCGCCTTCCTCAATAAACGCCTCCTGGATCCTGGTCAGCTCTCCGCTTTTTTCCAGGCCCTCCAGTGTGCGGATGTTTTTCCCTTCCGCCCATACAGCCAGATAGATGCAGGAATCAATCGTTTCCCCGTCAATGATCACTGTACAGGCCCCGCATTCGCCCACTTCACAGCCTTTTTTTACGGAAGTCAGGCCCAGACGGTTACGGAGCATATCCAGAAGGGATTCCCTCACATCTACATATTCCGCCACCGCTTTGCCGTTTACCGTACACTGCACCAACTGCATCTGCTTCTTCATGCCTTACACCTCCCACCTGCCAGTTCTATGGTACGGATCAGGGCACGTCTTGCAATCTCGCCGCCGATCTGCAGGCGAAATGCCCTGGAGGCCCTCCAGGAATCTCTCGGATTGATTTCCGTACGCACAAGCTTTTCCACCTGGTCGTACAGAGGTTCTCCGATTTCCATTCCTTTCACCGCTTCCTCTGTCTTCACACAGCGGTAAGGTACCGGAGCAGCAACACCGAAAGTGATCCGTACATCCTCCAGAACACCCTTTTCCGTATCTACCTTGCTTACAACACTGCAGCTTAAGGTTGCAATATCCATGGCATTTCTCATGGAGTATTTCACATAATGCCCGTGATACCCCATATATTCTCGTTCCGGAATGACGATATGCGTCAGGATTTCTCCGGGCTGCAGATCCACCCTTCCCGGTCCCAGATAAAAGCTCTGCACAGGTACTGTTCTGCCTCCTTTGCCGTCGGAAAGACGGAGCATGGCATTCAGGGAAAACAGCGTAGGCGCACTGTCCGCGCTTACCGCGCCGTTGCAGACGTTTCCGCCGATGGTTCCGATATTGCGCACCTGCGGCCCTCCCACCTGATCCACGGCCTCTCCAAGTACGGGAATCCACTTCCGGATCACAGGATCTGCCGTAATATGGGAAAAGGTCGTCCCTGCCCCAATATAAATATCCCCGGAATCCATTCTCTGAATTCCTTTGATTTCTTTAATGTCCCGGATGCAGACAAGAGATGTGCCTGCCATCTTGCCCTCCCGGATTTTGATCAGTACATCACTTCCGCCGGAAATGATCCCGGCATCCGGATGTTCCTTCAAAAGCTCTACTGCCTCTGCAATCGTTGCAGCATTGTAATAATGTTCAATATCATACATGACACAGTCCTCCCCTCTAAATCAATCCGGCATTTTGGAATCCTTCGATCAGCCTCTGAGGTGTCAGCGGATTTTCGTAAAATGCCACTCCCGTTGCATGAAGGACTGCATTTCGGATGGCCGGAGCGCCAGGAATGGCAGGCGGCTCACCGAGAGCCTTGTTTCCGTATGGTCCCATAGGGTCATCCATTTCCACAAATTCTGCTTTCAGATCCGGTGTATCCATAGTTGTCATCAGTTTATAATCCAGAAGTGTTCCGTTCAGCGGTCTTCCTGTCTTTTCATCCAGGAGAAGCTGTTCGCTTAAACCGTATCCCATACCCATGGACATGCCCCCATGTACCTGCATCTCGGCAAGCTGCGGGTTCAGGAGTTTGCCGCTGTCGTGTACATTGACAATGTCCAGTACCCTGATCTTGCCCAGCTTCATATCCACTTCGATTTCTGCGAAACAGCAGCCTGTAGCAATGGTATTTTTCTTCACCTGCGTAGAAACCTCCGCAGTAATGGCAGAAGAATTTGTCAGGCTGTAATAGCTCTCCATGGCAACCTCCTCCAGGGAGATCACAGGATCTTCTCCTGCATAAATATAGCCATGATCCAGGGACAGCTCCCTGCTTTCATTCGTCAGAAGCGTCCGGGCATAATCCAGGATCTTCCGGTAAAGAAGCTCCGCACACTGGCGTACTGCGGTACCTGTTACAAAGGACTGCCTGGAAGCATACGCGCCCGTATCAAAAGGCGTCACATCCGTATCCTGGAAGGACTGGATATGCACATCCTCCACATCCATATGAAGCGTCTCTGCTGCCATCTGGGAAAAGACCGTATCTGCCCCCTGCCCGATCTCCGTAGCACCGATCTGAAGCTGTATGCTTCCGTCCTGGTTAAGCGACATACGTGCACCGGCAATTTCCAGGGAAATGGGCCATACACCCGTCTTATAGGAAAACAGGGACATTCCCACACCCCTTCTGACATACCCTTCCTGCCGGGCATATTTCTTTCGTTTCTCCTCCCAGCCGATATACTCCGCACCTTTTTTCAGGCATTCAAAAATACCGTTGGTATTGGCTGCGATCGGTTTTAAATAGGCATCCTCATAGTATCCCTGAATCAGATTTTTCTTTCTGAATTCCAGAGGATCCATATGGATCTCCGCTGCAATATCCTCCATAAAGCATTCTATGGCAAAGGCCGCCTGCGGGATTCCGTATGCCCTCATGGCTCCGGCTACCGGTGTATTGGTGTAAATGGTGTATGCCTCCCCGCGGATATTCGGACAGGCATACTGCAGACGCCATGCCGTCAGACCATTGGCGGCAATGGCATGCCCGTGGGATGCATAGGCACCCTGATTGGAATACGCCGTCATATCCTTGGCAACCAGCCGTCCCTCTTTATCCACGCCTGCTGTCAGATCGTACTCAATGGAATGACGGGTTCTGGTGTTGCAGAAAGTTTCCTCCCTGCTCACATCCAGCTTTACGATACGCCCGCCTACCTGTGTTGTCAAAAATGCGTTCAGCGGCTCATAGAGCACATCCTGCTTATTTCCGAAGCCGCCGCCGATATAAGGCTTGATGACCCGTATCTTCCCCCAGGGGATTCCTAACGCCTGCCCGATCACCCGCCGCACGATATGGGGAATCTGCGTGGAAGTCACCACGACGATCCGCCCCTTTTCCATATAGGCATAGGAGATAGGATTTTCAATATGACAATGCTGGACAATAGGCGTTTTATAGCTTCTCTTTACCACGGTATCCGCTTCCGCCAGACCCTTCTCTACATTCCCGATCAGGTAATTGGAACGTGCCAGTACATTGTCTTTCTTATCCAGATGGATGGGATGGGGGCTGCCGTACATGGATTTTCTCGGATGGATTTCTACCGGATATTCTTCATATTCCACTTTGATCAGCTTTAACGCCCTGGAAGCAATTACCTCATCCTCCGCCACAACTGCAGCAATATCATCCCCATAATAACGTATGCGTCCTGTCAGGATATTCCTGTCCGCAACATCCTGGTGCGCCGGCTCCACAGACCAGGGATGGCCCGGTGTAGGGTAACAATGATTCGGTACGTCCTGAAAAGTAACTACTTTTACTACGCCGTCCAAGGCCTCCGCTTCGCTGGTGTCAATGGATTTCACAATTCCGTTGCCGATCCTGGCATGATATACCTTCGCTACGAGACACTTATTCAGGATCAGATCGTCCGTAAATTTGGCACGGCCGGTGATCTTATCATAAGCATCTACTCTTGGAACACTCTTTCCAATCATATGTCTCACCTTCTTTATTCATTTTTTTGCAAATCAGCCTGTTTTTTGCAATTATCTGACAATTATATCGGGTATAAAAAAACCGGACGCTTTCCAAAGGAATTGTGTTCCCCTCAGGACTAACGTCCGGCTCCGAACCATGCTACTTTCTTATGGTATTTTCCTGCTGCAAACAATATGCGGAATGTTTTTTGATAGTGTTATTTTACCATATCTGACAGTCACTTGGCAATCTCTAAAAATACTGTGTCATAGTAAATTTTGTTCCAGGAAGCGCTGATGAAACTTATTAACTGCTTGCGCTTTCATATCTGTGTACGCCATATGTCCAAAAAGATAATGCTAAAAGTGTAAAAACGCACACGATCACCACTCCGAACATCAATCCTTTTGCTGACAGCGCCCCTATAAATACCTGGGTTGGCAGTGTTGCAATCACTCCATATGGCAATACACAATAAAAAATAAATTTATAGATTCCGGAAAAAGCAATCCCCGGTATTTTCAAACAAAGATCAATGGCTGTATTCTCTATTTTCACCAGATTATTTACGGAGAAAACAAAAAAGGCAAAACACCTTATCAAAAGTTCCATATCGTAGTACAGTATTGTCATCAGCATAACCATCAACAGATATCCAATGATATTAGAATAAGAAAGACTCATACCGCTTTCTCTCACCCCATATGCGATAATACATGCACTGAATATCAGAAGTGGTATGGAACCTGGATTTACTTTTTCAAAAGTAATCCGCAATAGTGGGTTTACTGGTTTGGTCAGATATAAATCCAATTCTCCCGTTTGTATTTTCTCTGGTATAGAAATTACCCCAAAAAAACAAATGGTCATGTTTAGAGCATCAATCAGGGAAAAGGTTCCAATAAAAATAAGTATTTCCCCATGTCCCCATCCGCGAATATTGTCTACATGTCCGTAAATTGCCTCGAAAGCAAAAAGCTGAACCAGAAAATAACTGGTATTAATAAAAAACGGACAAAAGAATCCCAACCGGAATGTCATGATATGGGATAATCTTAATTTGATTAGCTCTGATAAAAATTTAAAATTATTTTTCATATTCCTGCTCCATCATATTTGATTCGATAATGTTCATATGTTACCTGATTTAACACAATAAAGACTATGCACCACACGCTTAAAACGATTAAGCCTGTGATTGCTTCATCCTCACATTCCCCTATAAACAGCATACTTGGAAGATATGTGACATAATAGAATGGCAAAAATCTCATACCTTCTGTTATCCATTCCGGCAAAAGTACAAGCGGGATCACCGCCCCGGTCACAAATGCTGCAAAGTTATCTTTTATCATGAGAAAAGTGCTGATCTCCTCAAATTTCAAAGTCAAAATCCCAAGGAAGTAATTAAGTTCCGCCATAAACACTAATCCTAAAACAACCATAATAATTCCGCATAGCAATATTTTCCCGTTGGCCGTATGTACCAACGGAATCCTGAATAAATAAAACCATAGAAAGGCTGCAAAAAGGCCAATGCCTGCAGAAAACGCAATTTTCCCGGCTTCCATTGCCACAAAATACCCCTGTGTCTGTACCGGTATCACCATATACTTTGAAAAAGTACCGTTTCTCAACATTCCGGTCATCTGCTGGCTGATCTCAGCAGATTTTTCCATCTGGAACAAATAGGAACTTATGATATAGTAAGAAATCATAGCCTGAAAGCCCAATCCTGCTATCTGCTCTTTTCCCTCAAATAGAATACTCCATAAGATCCATGCAAACAGTATCTTCGCCACTGCCAGAATCACGTCAACAAAGGTATCTGACCTCCAGATCAACTGCGCTTTCATGTATGCCCTGGCAATTTCCAAATATTTCTTCATGCCCTATACCCCCTTATAGATACGCTCTACAACAGAACCTATTTCTTCTTCCTCAATTCCAATATCCCGAATCGGATAATGAGCTATATAAAATTCCAGGACTTTTTCTGCATTCTGTTTTGGTATTTCAAGCACCAGTTTGTCATTCGTTTTTTCTAATACCCTGCAATATTCCGGCACATCAGGTTCTGCACTGTGCTCAAAGTAGATTGTCATTCTCTTACTTTTTTGATATTGCCCGAATAACACATTCGTATCGCCGTCATATATTTTTCTTCCGTGATTCACTACTATGGAACGTTTACACAATACCTTAATATCCTCCATATAATGCGACGTCAAAAGAATGGTTGTTCCTCTTGATTCATTCACATCTTTTAAGAAACTCCGGATCTGCTTGCTTGCCACAGCGTCCAGTCCAATGGTAGGCTCATCCAAAAATAATATTTTAGGATTATGAAGCAACGCAACAATCAGTTCCATTTTCATCCGTTCTCCCAGTGATAAGGTTCTTACCTGAACATTCATAAGTTCCTGTACCTGGAATAAATCCACAAAAAAGTTTTTGTTTCTCCTATACTCATCTTCCGGAATATGGTATATTTCTTTGAATAGTCTCAACGTATCCTCCGCTGTCAGTTCAAAAAACAGCTGGCTCTTTTGCCCCATGACTACCGCATATTGCTGCTTAAATGCCTTTTCCAATTTATTAGGATAAAATCCCATAACCTGTATCTCGCCGCTTGTTGGAGCAATAATACCAGTCAGCATCTTCACCAGGGTCGTTTTACCTGCTCCATTTGGTCCGATCAATCCTACAAACTCACCCTCATCCACGCCGATATCAAAATGATCTACCGCAGTTTTTTCTTCATATTCTCTGTGAAACAGACCTTTAATACTTCCGGTCAGGCCCTCCTGCTTTTTGTAACGCTTATACTTTTTCGTTAAATTTTTTGTCTCAATAATCATCATTTTTAAAACCTCCTGTTTAAATATTGTTTTGCAGAACATTTAAAAAAACATAAAAAAACGTGGTTTCTGCCCATCAAAAACAGACGGAAACCACGGATTCATTCATATCTCAAATGATGTAACAAAACAGAACCTCCCCATAAAAGGAACTCAGCAATGTTTTAAAACATGCACTCCATTTCACAGTTGGCCTCAAATAAAAAAAGCATGACCAACACAGTCATACTTTCCATCTTTCTTATTCATCAAAATAAGACAGTTATTCCCGGAGTATGCTATTCTGTAAGGCAGAAACAACCAGCATCCAATGATGCTGAAAAGGGTAACACAAATAAAACACTATATTCAGTGCTTACCCTCTTATAAAATTTAGTTGTTTTTTGTCATTACAGAAACGACTAACATCCACATACCTGCCTTTCCTTGAAAATTCAGTTTTATATTAACTGATAATTCTTCCAATGTCAATATACATTTTAGTTTATATAATTTTAATCAGGCTGAAAAAATGAACATTTTAGGGGGAGTTATGATTCATAAACGATTCATAACTCCCCCTATTGCTGACTATTCTTTAACAGATTTCCGTATCATCCGTCACTCTTTTAATATCTTTCCGTCAAAATTCCTCTCTGGTCAATGATTACATGACGCGGGCATTTTACTGCACACATTCCGCAGCTTAAACATGCGGTTTCGTCGATCACGGCACAGTTTTCGATCACCTTAACCGCTTCCGCAGTACAGGTCTTTTCGCAGATTCCGCATCCGATGCAGCTTACAGAACAGACCTCCCTTGCAGCCTTGCCTTTTTCTTTGTTGGAGCATTTCACTACAATATAATTGGCACATTCATGAATATGAATCACCTTCTGCGGACAGACTCTCGCGCATTTGCCGCAGGCAATACACTTTTCTTCGTCTACTTCTGCCACTCCGAGCTCATTGATAAAAATCGCCCCGAACTTGCAGGATTCCACACATTTGCCGCAGCAAATGCAGCCATAGGCACATTTCGGGTCATCCTTTGCACGGCAGCCGCCATTGCAGGCAACCACTGCGGCACGGTATGGAAATTTCTTTTTTGCTGCCATATGGTCACCCCTTTCTATTGTATGGCGTACCGGAAATCGGAAGGCTGTAGCGACGTTCCCCGTCCAGCCGGTAATAGGCATCCGTGATGGCCGGTGCTGTGGGAATGGAGGTAATCTCACCAATACCGATGGCACCGCAGGCAACATTTAAGCCAGGCTTATCGATGACAATTGCCTTAATCTCCGGAATCTCATGGGAACGGAACAGTCCCAGTGCTCCGTATTTTTCGACAGGTTTGCAGTTCTCGTCAATGGGGTACTTTTCCCTCAGGGCAAATCCCATGGACATCACCACGCCGCCTTCGATCTGGCCTTCGCAGGACAGAGGATTCACGGCCTTGCCCACATCATGGGCAGCAACCATTTTTTCGATTTTGCCGGTCTTCGGGTCAAGAATACACATCTGTGTGGCATAGCCGTATGCCACATGAGATACCGGATTCGGCACATTTGCCCCGAGAGGGTCTGTCTTTGCCAGATATTCTCCGTAAAACTCCATGCCACTCATATCAGCAAGAGACATTCCCTCTTTTTTGGCTTCCATCAGCTTTTCACAGGCACGGCGGCATGCCTCGCCTGTTACCAGGGTCTGGCGGGAACCGGAGGTGGTTCCGGAATCCGGAGCGATCCAGGTATTGCTGCGCTCATAAACAATATCCCCGCGCCCAAGATCCGTATTGGAGACCACCATCTGAACCAATACAGTGCCAAGCCCCTGTCCGATACAGGAAGCCCCGGAATAAATGTGCAGCTTATGATCCTCTTCCACGATCAGCTTCACCCGCCCCCAGTCCGGGATACCAACGCCGACGCCTGCATTTTTCATGGCGCAGGCAATTCCGACAGGCTTCCCTGCTGCCATGGCTGCGTCAAAATCCTCCTTTACCGCTTCCAAAGTCTCTACAAGCCCTGTGGAATCATCCACGATCTGTCCGTTGGGCAGTATGCCGCCAGGACGGATGGCATTACGCATACGGATTTCCCATGGGGTGATACCGATTTTATCCGCCATCATATTCAGCAGAGACTCTATGGCAAAGCAGGTCTGCGTCACGCCAAAGCCGCGGAACGCCCCTGCCGGAGGATTGTTGGTATAATACGCAGTCCCTTCGATTTCAAAATTCTCATAAGCATAAGGCCCTGCCGCATGAGTGCAGGCACGTTCCAGAACAGGGCCTCCAAGGGAAGCAAACGCTCCTGTATCGGAAGCGACCTTTGCTTTTACCCCCATGATCTTTCCGTTCTCATCACAGCCCATGGTGAAGTCCATGACAAAATGATGGCGTTTCGGATGAATCAGAAGGGACTCCGCTCTTGTGAGCCGCACCTTCACCGGGCGGCCCGTACAGTACGTGATCAGTGCGGCATGATGCTGTACCGTCATGTCCTCTTTGCCCCCAAAACCGCCGCCCACCAGGGCATTTTCACATTTTACCTTATCTGTTCCCAGAAGCAGGCTGCACTCATGAAGGGTACAGTAAGCGGACTGGTCAGTGGAAATGATCATCACATCTCCGTCCTCATCCATATAGGACACCGCACACTCCGGTTCCAGAAAGGCGTGCTCTGTCCAGGGAGTTTCAAAATGATGGGAAAGCACATGAGCCGCATGTTTGATCGCTTCCTGCGCATTTCCCCGGCTCACATACTTGTGTGCCTGTACATTGGATGTTTCCTCGTCAAATACAAGAGGGGCATCCTCTGCGGCAGCCTCCGCCATGTTATGTACGGCAGGAAGCACTTCGTATTCCACTTTGATCAGTTTTTTCGCCTTTTCCACGGTCTCCATATCTTCCGCTGCCACCAGGGCAATGGCATCCCCAAGGTAGTGGGTCAGTCCGCCTGCGGGAATCAGGGTATACTGGTCATGCTTCAGATGGCCGATCTTATTCTGCCCCGGAATATCCTCTGCAGTCAGCACTGCGATCACGCCAGGAACCGCCTTTGCAGCGGATGTATCAATAGACAGCACTCTGGCCCTGGGGTAACGGCTTCGCAGAGCGGAACCATAACACATCCCGTCCGGATAAAAATCGTCCGGATATTTGCCTGTGCCGCAGACTTTTTCTTCTACGTCCAGCCTGTGGACACGGGAACCAAGCTTCCAGTCATCTTCGCTTTTTTCCGGAATAAAGCCTTCCCGAAGGATTTTGGCGGACAGCTTTACGGCTGCAATGATCTTTACATAGCCTGTACAGCGGCAGTAATTGTTGCGCAGGGCGTATTTAATCTCATCCACTGTGGGATCCGGGTTCTTGTCAAGCAAAGCCTTGGTACACATGACCATGCCCGGAATGCAGAAGCCGCACTGGACAGCCCCTGCCTCACCGTATGCATAGGTAAATACACTGGATTCCCACTTACTCAGGCCTTCTACCGTAAGGATTTCTTTTCCCTCCAGTCTGTCCGTAGTAGGAACACACGCTTTGCAGGTCTCGCCGTTGATGATGACCGTGCATGCGCCGCAGGCTCCCTGGCTGCATCCGTCCTTAACGGAGGTCAGATGCAGCTCGTCACGCAGAAAACGCAGCAGAGACTGCTTTTTTTCGGTTGAGATTTTTTGTCCGTTGACATAAAAGGAGTACATTGATTTCACGCCTCACTTCCTGTTTGTTCAAACAATGATCTTTCACAGGTGACTGCAGGGAACTTCTCCGTCATATCATGTGCAGGCTGCGTGATACCGCCTGTTTCCGGACGATACCACATTCACTGCTCCTGCAGATCTTTGTTACATGATCAGGTAACTATAATTGTCTATCACAGCACAGATCAGTCTGCGAAGGCCTTCATAAAGTTTATCTGCAGGATCATCCGCTTTGCAATCGGTAATATTTCCCAGAAGACGTACTTTACATTCTTTCGTCTCTGCATTGAGTACGACAAAACCGTCATTTGTGCTGTCTTCCATATCTGCTTCAGTTGCAAATAATGTAAATTTATCTTTATACGGTGCACTTGCGTACGGGCAGAAGACCTTGCAGTTGCCGCACTCATTGCACATATAATCTACATGGATCACCTGGTTCATATCCATGCCCGGTACTTTAATGGAGATGTTTGCACGGTTCGGGCAGACATCCACACAGTTCTCACAGACTTTGTTGCAGGTCAGGCAGCGGTCGCTTTCCTTTGCTGCGTCTTTGCTTTCTCCGAGGATTCCTTTCTTTGCAAAACAGGTTCCCTCTTCTCCCGGAGCAGGCTGGTCTTTTACGATTTCCGTGCCCAGGATGGCCTTTGCCACTGTCTGTGCGTCGCGGATGGCTTCTACAATGGTCGCTGCGCCGTTTGCACCGTCGCCCGCAAGGTAAACACCTTCCACGCTTGTTTCCAGGGTTGCTGCATTTAATTTTGCTTTGCCGCGTTCGTTCACGTTGATGCCGTTTGCCTCATAGAATTCTGTCGGAACCTTTTCTCCTACTGCTACGATCACCGTATCAGCCGGAACCTCTTCAATCGCATCTGTCTCTGTTACGCCGGCACGGCCGGAAGCATCCATTGTACCAAGCTCCATCTTCCTGCAGATCAGTTTTCCGTCCTCCAGGCTTACAGGGGCGAGAAGTTCTTTAAACTCAATGCCCTCTTCCAGAACTTCCAGAAGCTCGTCTTCTGCTGCAGGCATATAGCGTTTGGTTCTCCGGTATACCAGATAAACATGCTCCACACCCTCGGTGCGTTTTGCAGCCCGTGCGGTATCCATTGCAGTATTTCCTCCGCCGATGACTACCACATTCTTTCCGAGGTCTACTTTGCCGTCATTTGCCTTGAAGTCTGCCAGGAATTTCAGGGCATTGACTGTTTCGCCTTTATTAAGCTTCAGGGTTCCAGGTTTATTAGCGCCTACGGCTACGATCACAGCATCATAGCCCTGTGCTTTTACATCAGCAACAGAGGTGATCTCTGTATTTGTTTTAATTTCCACGCCCATCTTTTCGATGAAGGAAACGTCTTTGTCAATGGAGTCATCCGGAATACGGAAGCCGGGGATCACATAACGGATCACACCGCCAAGCTTCTCCTCTTTTTCAAAGATCGTCACTGCTGCACCTGCTCTTGCAAGGAAATATGCAGATGCAATACCTGCCGGGCCGCCGCCGATGACAGCAACCTTTTTGCCGTTTCCTGTACCTGCCTTGATCTCACCGATCACTTCGTCATAGCCGTTCTGTGCTGCAAGGAGCTTGGTGCCGCGGATATTGACGGATTCCTCATAGAAGTTACGGGTACATTTATACATACAGTTATGTGCGCAGAGGGTTCCTGTAATAAACGGAAGTGCATTCTTTTCCAGGATGACACGAAGGGCCTCGGCATAGCTGCCTTCTCCTGCCAGCTTCACATAGTTTGTGATATCCTGATGGATAGGACATCCTTCCTGACATGGAGCAAAGAAGCAGTCAAGAAGAGGTACTTCTTTGTCACTCTTGCGTTTCGGGAGAGGCTTGATGTTTTTCACATGGTGCTTATCGGTTCTGGCATCCGCTGCCAGTTTTTCGATGGCATCCACGTCAATGCCGTCCCAGGCTTTCACGCCGTCTGCCATGAGTTTCTCTGCCATCTGGCTGAATCTCTGGTAGCCGCCCGGTTTCAGGATGGTGGTGGCAACCGTCACAGGCCATACGCCGCAGCCAACGATACGGTCGATATTAAAGTAATCTGCTCCGCCGGAATATGCGATGCGCAGCTTTCCGTCAAATTCTCCGGAAAGCCTTGCTGCCAGGGCAATGGAAAGGGGGAACAGGGATTTGCCGGACATGTACATCTCCTCACTTGGAAGCTCATTCCTGGTCACATCTACCGGGAAGGTATTGGTGATCTTCACGCCAAAGGCAAGGCCAAGCTCGTCAGCCAGTGCCTGAAGCCGCCGGAACATAGGTACCGCATCCTTGTACTGCAGGTCATCCAGGAAGTGGAAATCGCCAAATGCAATATAATCATAGCCCATTTCATCCATGGTCTTTCTGGCAAATTCATAGCCCAGAAGAGTCGGATTACATTTAATAAAGGTATTCAGGTGTTTCTCTTTAAATAAGTGATTGGCAATGCTCTCGATCTCATTTGGAGGACATCCGTGCAGAGTGGAGATCGTTGCGGAGTTACAGATTTCGGACGGAATGGCTTCGATATCTTCCTTTGTGACTTTCTCAAATCGATCAGCATTGTCCAGCAGCCACTGTCTGCATTCTTTAAAGATTTCGGTGTCTTTGGCATCCTTCATGCTGTCAATGAAGGTGTCGATCTTCGGCTCTTTGATTCCGGCAAGGTCATATCCTACGGAAATATTGAACTGGAAGCCGTCCGTGTCTCCAAGGCCGAACTCCCTCGCCATCACATGAAGGATAAACCATGCTTTGATATATTCTCCCATTGCCTGCGGAACGTAAAGTTCCGTAGACCACTCGCAGTTATAGCACTCATCCTCTGCAAGGATACAGGGACGGTTGATACATGCCGCAAGCTCATCGCCGTCCATCTTCTGTACGGTCTTCAGTTCAAAGAAACGTGCACCTGCATAATAAGATGCAATAATGTTCTGTGCAAGCTGGGTGTTAGGGCCTGCTGCCGGGCCGATGGGTGTTTCCAGGTTTCTCTCAAAAATCTGCAGTTTCTTTGCAGTATCTGCTATGTAAGGTCTGTGTACGCCAAATACGGTGCCTTTTGATTCATGTTCTGCCAGAACCCAGTCCATCAACTGTCCAAAAGGCATACAGGTCATTCTTTCGCTCATAGTTTTCTCCTCCTGCTGCTTATTTTCCAAAATTAATATCGTCTGCAAGTTCTTTTGCGGACTGACGGCAGTCTGCCATGATCTTCGCTTCGTCGCATACAAGAACTTCTCTGTCCTTCATCAGGACTTTGCCGTTACATACGGTCGTCTGTACCATACTGCCGTTCACGCCGAATAACAGATGTCCGTTCACATTGTCTGCACGCATCGGGGTCAGCGGATCGTATTTGATGACGATCACATCTGCTGCTGCGCCTTCCTTCAGAACGCCAAGTTCTTTCTTGAAGTAGCGGTTGGCAATCTTTGCATTTCCTTCAAAGAGCATCTGCGGTACTTCGCCCCAGGCTGCATTCGGGTCACAGAGGTGATGTTTGTGAAGGATATTGGCTACCTTCCAGGATTCCATCATGTCGTGGGTATAGCCGTCTGTTCCAAGTCCTGTAAGAACTCCTTTATGCACCAGTGCCATGGTCGGAGGACATCCGCAGGCATTGCCCATGTTGGATTCCGGGTTATGGACAACCATGGTATCGGTGTCTTTGATCAGATCCATTTCGTGTTCGTTGATGTAGATGCAGTGGCCGAGAAGGGTCTTCGGCCCAAGGATGTTCCAGTCATAGAGACGGTCCACGATACGTTTGCTGTGCTCTTTCAGACACTGATGAAGATCATAGATTCCTTCTGCAACATGGATATGGTAGCCCACGCCTTCCGGCTTCAGTTCATTGCAGAGTGCCATGGTCTCATCCGAAATAGTGAAAGATGCATGCATACCCATCATTCCGGCGATCATGTCACTGTCATCTTCCAGGGCATGTTTGATAAAGTTCACGTTCTCCATCACGGATTCTTTGGATTTCTCCATTCCGTCACGGTCGGAGATCTCGTAACAGAGACAGGTGCGGACACCAAGATCTCTGGCTGCTTCCTCAATGGCAAATAAGGAACCTGTAATGTGGCCAAAACTTGCATGGTGGTCAAATACGGTTGTCACGCCGTTCTTAATAGAATCAATGTAGGTGGCATATGCGGAGAGTTTGGTCTGTTCCAGTGTCAGATGACGGTCGATCGTCCACCACTGGCCGTCCAGAATATCCAAAAAGCCCTGCGGGTTGTAGCCTTTGATGCTCAGGCCTCTTGCAAAGGAGCTGTAGATGTGCTCATGGGCATTAATGAAAGCGGGCATGATCACCCCGCCCTTCGCGTCTACATACTCAGCATCCGGATAAGCCTTTTTGATTTCTTCTGTTTTCCCCACCATTACTATGGTGTTACCATCCATTGCAACTGCTCCGTTTTCGATATAGGCGTTGGATGCGTCCCGTGTAATCATTCTTCCGTTTCCAATAATAAGCATGTGGTTTCCTCCTTTTACATGGTTTACTTGTAAAAATTTCCTAAATCACGACAGATTTCGCTTTTCTCTTTTGGGAATTTTCTACTACCACTGTAGCATACTTTTTTTGGTATTTCAATAGTAAATTACAAAAAATTTTTGGCATTCTTAATTTTTTTGAGATTTCAATGTAAATCCTGTAAATATGCGGAATATGGATAGTAAACTCCGGAAGAATTCCCTGGAAGTGCTTTTTAATGATATAGGAAAGTGAGAACTCTCCTGTATCATTAAAAAAGAGAAACCGCCTGATAAAAACGGTTTCTCTTTGACTCTAATACTGCTCATAATAAATATTCTGTGTTCCTGATACCAGGGTGTCATAAAGCTCCACCTTCGTAGCATCCACATAAGGATTCACATAAAACAGCCCTACAATTCCCCCTGTAATGGCGGAAAGCAGATGCCACGGAAGGAATGACAATTCCAAAATAAAGGTTTCCATCTTATTCCCATACATCATATCCCGGCTTCTTTGGGATGCCTCTTTCCAGGTCATATCCGGATACTCTGAAAGAAGGTAAGGCACCATATAATATTCATATGCCTTGATAATTCCCGGGATCACAAAGAGCAGGGACCACAAAAAAGTAAAAAGCCCACGCAGGAACATCACTTTTACCACATTCAAATAGAATCCGGAAGTAAATCCATATCCGATTCTGCCGATTTTTGGATTGGAATACAGATTTTCAATATAAAATTTACATCCGCCCACTTCCAGGGCATTCCCGATAAATGTTTTAAACAGGACTACCACCAGGCCCACAACGATCGCAAATGCCGTGATCAAAAGACTAAGTCCCCATGCCGCAGGCGCATCCAAAGAATCAATAAAGGCTTCTGTCTCATCATCCAGGTCATAGTCGAAATAATCCCTTTCTACGACCTCCTCATATGTATCCTGAACGGTCGTATACGTTCTCCTTCCATTGCCGACACCGCCTCCGGCAGTCACAAGAATTACGATCAGGGAAACGACCACTGCCGCCCAGTAATTCTTTTTAAAAGCCTCTTTCGCTCTCATCTTCAGATCAATTCTTGTCCAATTCTGATTCATACTCATCCCTCCATTACCGTATCGTACAGGTTCAGCCTGCGCCTGCCGTTCTGCCATTCTGTTTCATCCAGCTCCACCAGATATCCTCCGCCGTTTTTTACATGCCATTCATAAAAGGAACGGGCAGGACTGCCGTATTCCTCCATGATATTCATGATCGTTCCGCCATGTATCACCAAAGCTGCGCAGGCCACGTGTTCCCGGATACA
Organism: Eubacteriales bacterium; assembly: GCA_030524545.1. GTDB lineage: Bacteria > Bacillota > Clostridia > Lachnospirales > Lachnospiraceae > Blautia_A. The sequence goes on along the minus strand of JAUNGM010000006.1, from coordinate 17,020 downwards.
TTCCTGAACTGCTTTTTCAAAGCCGGTCAGGGAACGGGCGCGGAACTCTGCTCTGCTCTCCCCTCCCGGAAACGGAAGGGTTCCGTTGCTGTCGATCCACGCCTGATACTCCGCATTTCCGGACAATTCTTTATAATTCTTATTTTCAAAATCGCCGAAATCACATTCTGCAAGCTCCATGATCACATAAGGTTCTTTTTCCGGAAACAAAATTCCGGCTGTCTCTCTGCATCGAATCAGAGGACTTGAAAAAACCATCTGCGGTACCGGATAAGACACATCGTCCAGCATAGACCGTCCCTCCGGGCAAAGAGGTTCGTCCGTAACACCAATATACCGCCCATGACGGTTTCCTTCTGTCATTCCATGGCGGATCAGCCAGAACTTAATCATCCTTGATCACCGTCCCTATCCCGCAGACCACACGTACCACGCAGGAACTATAAGAAGCAAGCTCCGTACAAATACGTCCCACTGCTTCCCTGTATGCCCTGTCAAAGGCATCCACCGGAACCACTCCGTAGCCCACTTCGTCGGATACCAGGATTACCTGAGGATTCTTCTTGATCAGAATTCCGGCAAGTCCGCTTATGTCCTTCCCCGCCTTCATCTCTCTGCGTATATACTCGTGAAATCCTATAATCCCATCTGCTTTCAGAAGCTCCTCCTCACTGGCAGATGCGCCGCTGATCCATACTTTATCCGGATATTTCTTTTCTGCATAAGCACTTTTTCCCTGAAAAGCGCCGCCGATAATCATTTCCATTTTTCTATACTCCTGTAAAATTCGACACTACTGCAAGCACCAGCGCCATACCCACCTCACAGATACACAGGAAAAATCCTGCCAGATCTCCGGTCGTACCACCAAAGTATTTCATCGCCATATGGCGGTAATAAAAAAAGATCAGAACCGCAGCAGCAAATGCCGCAGCACCGCACACCGGATGCAGCCGGAGCATCAAAACCAGAAGCAGAGCCAGATACACCAGCAGAACATTCCGAACCACCGTATCCTCCGCTTTTCTGGAAAACTCCGCCACAGTTCCGTCTTCCCTTGCTTTTGGAATAAGAATCACGCCAAGGGCGGAAAGACAGCGGGAAACCATAAATCCGGCTCCCATTACACAGATCACCGATGCCCTTTCGCCGATCTGGCTGTAAGCACCGTACCATGCCAGAAAATATACACATGCCGTGATCACCGCAAAAGCACCTGCATTGGAATCCTTCAGTATTTCCAGGCGGCGTTTCCGCTCCTGCCAGGAACTCATGGCATCCGCCGTATCCAAAAGTCCGTCAACATGGATTCCTCCTGTGACAAACACCGGAATCAGCACCAATACCGCCGTCACAAATCCCTTGTCAAAGCCAAACTGGCAGCCTGCCCAGGCTGCCAGCAGTGTCAGCCCTGCAATGACAGCTCCGATAAACGGAAAAAAGCAAAACATATACTTCATGTTCTCCTTCGTCCACTCTGCCTGCGGCATCGGAATTTTGGAAAACATGGAAAACGCTATTTTAAAACTGTTCCAGAGACTCTTCATCTAAAGCCCCTCCTTTTATGATAAACCGGGATACCGTAAACCACTTCCGTTACCTCGTCCGCCATAGCTGCGATCTCCCTGTTGATTTTTCCAAGGTATGCCTGGTAAAGCTCCGTTTCCCCCTCATAGGAGGCTGCCTCGGAAAAAATCTCATTCGTCACAATCACCACATGGCGCGCCTGTTCCTTCAGCCGGGCCACACCCGTCAGGATTTCTCTGACCGTCTCTTCATGTGCACCATCCGCCTGAAACATTTCATTGGCCGTAAGATTGGACATGCATTCCAGAAGCACTGCCGAATCCTGCGGCACTTTTACATTTTTCAGTCCCGTGTAACATTCCACAGTCTCAAAGCCTTTACCTGCACGCATATGTCTGTGGCGTGCAATCCTCTTATGGCTCTCCTCATCAAAAGGAAACATGGTAGCTATGTAAATTCTCTTCCGTTTCCCCAGAGACAGCACCCGATCCTCTGCAAAAGCAGATTTGCCGCTTCCGCTTCCGCCTGTTACCAGCACCAGCATCTATTTCAGCTCCTCATACTGATCCATGTGAATATCTCCAAAGGTACTCAAAGTATTATAAAGCTTTGCGCCAAGATCCAAAAACGGCACCAGAGTGATTGCCCCCGTACCTTCTCCAAGGCACATATCCCCATGGATAACCGGATCCTTTCCCAGACGTTCCAGGATCAAATGCGCAGCCGGCTCCTTGGAAACATGAGATGAGATCATGTAGTCCCTCGCAGCCGGACAGATACTGCCTGCCACCAGGGCAGCCACGCAGGAAATAAAACCGTCCATCAAAACCGGTATCCCAAGAGCCGCACCGCCCAAAAATACACCTGCCATTCCGGCAATATCAAATCCTCCGACCTTTGCCAGAACATCAATGGCATCTTCCGGATCCGGCTGATGAAGCTCAATTGCTTTTTTGATCGCATGAATCTTACGCTGCAGCCCCTCGCTGGAAAGTCCTGCCCCTCTGCCGGTCATATCCTCCACAGGCTGATGAAGAAGCACGGAAGCCACTGCACTGCTTGTAGTCGTATTTCCAATTCCCATTTCACCGGTGGCCATCAGGCGATATCCCTTTTCTTTCAATTCTTCTGCCATAAAAATACCGGCTTCAATCGCCTTCACTGCCTGCTCTCTTGTCATAGCAGGCTCTTTTGTCATATTTCTGGTACCGTATGCGACTTTTAAATCTGTGCGGACTGTGGTATCTGTCACCATGCCCACATCTACCGGATGGACATCCACACCATATTCCTGGCACATCACGCAGACAGTGCTGATCCCCGCCTGGAAATTATCAGCGACAAGAGCTGTGATTTCCTGCCCTGTCTGTGTCACGCCTTCCTCTACAACACCATTATCAGCGCACATGGCAACCAGGGCTTTTTTGCGGATATCTACGTTGGTTTTCCCGGTAATCCCCACGATCTGGGTGATCAGATCCTCCATTTTTCCAAGAGAATGCAGGGGCTTTGCGATGCTGTCCCAGCGTCTGCGTGCCACCTCCATTGCCTCCTGATCCAGTGGTTTTACCTGTGCAACTGCTTCCTCTAAAGTCATCTTTACTTCCTCCCGTTCTTTCACGATCCAAAAACTTTTCGGACATTTTCTATGTCCTGCAGTCGTTAAGATTTTAGCACATTACAAAAAGAAGCGCAATAGCTGTAAGCCATCACGCTTTTTTCCCTGTGGTAAATACAAAAAATTTACTCAGTATATAGTTTAAGACCATGACAATAAACTGTGTAAAAAATTTCCCGACCATATCATATAATCCCATAATATCAACCAACAGCCAGACACTTCCTATTTCAATCACCATAGTGACCAGCCTGGCACTGATAAATTTGCAGAAAGGACGGAAATGATCTTTCAGAGTCTCACAGCGGTCCTGAAACACAAATCTGGAATTTACCACATAGGCAAATAAAATCGCCAAAATAATGGAGATCATATTTGCCGTATGCAGTTCCACCTGCAGCTTCCGCAATATATAAAAGCTGATAAGATTAACCATGGTGGTGCAGCCGCCAAAAAAAACATAGCGCACCACAGCATTCCCATAAAGTAATTTTAATCTATTTTTCATAAGTGTCCCCGTTCCTATTGTACGTCCTGATTTGCCTGGCTGGAAATGTCTTCTTTTCCCCGCATGATCTGTGAAATAATATAGCGCGGACGCCGCTTGACTTCCTCATAGATTTTGGAAATATAATATCCGATGATCCCAAGGCTCATCATCACCGCACTTCCGATAAACAGCAGCATAATCAATATGGTCGTATAGCCTTCCACCGCATGTCCTGCGAAATACTGCACAACAGAGTATACCGCAAGCAGCAGGGAAAGCAGCAGGCACACCACGCCCCCCAAAGTCACAAACTGCAGCGGCAGCGTGGTAAAAGCCACAATATTGGTAAATGCATATTTCACCAGTGACCAGGAAGACCATTTGGATTCCCCTGCTTCACGTTCCTGTACCTCAAATTTCACATAAGCAGTCTTAAAGCCCACCCAACCGGAGGTCGCCCGGAAAAACATGTTCCGCTCCGGCATAGATAGAATACTGTCCACGGCTCTGCGGTCCATCATCTTAAAGTCTGAGGCATTCTGCATATCCACGCCTGTTGCCCTGGACATGATATTGTAAAAAAAGCCTGCACTTTTTTTATGGATCAGGCTTTCTTTCCCCCTGCTCTGCTTCACACCCTCAATCACTTCATAACCGTTTTCCCATAAGCGGTACATTTCCAGGAGTTTTTCAGGAGGATGCTGAAGGTCACAGTCCATGACGGCTGCCACATCTCCCGCAGCCTGGGCCAGACCTGCAAAAATGGCAGACTCCTTCCCGAAATTCCGTGAAAAATGAACTCCCATGACATTTTGATCACTTTCTCCTGCTTTTTGGATTTCCTCCCAGGTATTGTCGGTTGATCCGTCATCTACTAAAACAAGTTCATAAGAGATTCCGGCATTGTTCAGTATTTCACGCAGTACACGGCAGGCTTTCCCTACCATCAGTTCTTCATTGTAAGCCGGCAAAATCACTGATAAAACACCCATTCAAAGTTCCCCTTCTTTCTACATGCCGTATTCTTAGATTATAGTCAACTATCACAGGATTGTCAAATTTCATTTATCTGCACCATATATATTTACTTATAGAATCAGAAAGACCGCGGTACCAATGTACCGCGGCCCAAATCTATTCTGAGTCACTCAAAATACAGCTAAAACTCCATCCGGGTCTACTCTATTATTCCTCTCCGTAAAGAGTGATGAGTTTATTCAGATATTCATATCTTGCTTTTGCTTCAGCTTCGTTCTTAGCGAACAGTCTGGCTGCCTTTTCAGGATTCTGACGTTTCAGAGAGTTGTAACGAACTTCACCGTCAAGGAATGCCTGGTAGTCTTCCATGTTCGGAGCCTTGGAATCAAGAGTGAACTTGCTTCCTTCTGCTGCCGGGTTGAATCTGAAGTTGTGCCAGTATCCGCACTTAACTGCCAGTTCTTCCTCAGTCTGAGCTTTTGCCATACCTTTCTTGATACCATGGTTGATACATGGAGCGTAAGCGATGATCAGGGATGGTCCCGGATATGCTTCTGCTTCAGCGATTGCTTTTACAGTCTGGTTGAAGTCAGCGCCCATGGAAATCTGAGCAACGTATACATAGCCGTAGCTCATTGCGATGGAAGCCATATCTTTCTTCTTCACTTCTTTACCGCCTGCAGCGAACTGAGCGATTGCACCGGTCGGTGTGGATTTGGAGGACTGTCCGCCTGTGTTGGAGTAAACTTCTGTATCGAATACCATAACGTTGATGTCGCGTCCGCTTGCGAGAACGTGGTCAACACCGCCGAATCCGATATCGTAAGCCCATCCGTCACCACCGAAGATCCACTGGGATTTCTTAGCCAGGAAGTCTTTCTGAGCCAGAACTTCTTTGCACTCGTCGCATCCGCATGCTTCGCAGGCTGCTACCAGTTTGTCAGTTGCAGCTCCGTTGGTTGCGCCTACGCTGAAGGTATCCAGCCATTCCTGAGCAGCTGCCTTAACGTCTTCGCCGCAGCAGTCGCATTCAAGAAGACCTTCTACTTTGCCTTTCAGACCGTCACGGATTGCTTTCTGAGCAAGAAGCATACCATAACCGAACTCTGCATTGTCTTCGAACAGGGAGTTAGCCCATGCAGGACCCTGTCCCTTAGCATTTACGGTATATGGTGTGGACGGTGAGGAGTTACCCCAGATAGAGGAGCATCCTGTTGCGTTTGCAATGTACATTCTGTCACCGAAGAGCTGGGTGATCAGTTTTGCGTATGGTGTTTCACCACAACCTGCACAAGCTCCGGAGAACTCAAGCAGAGGCTGTTTGAACTGGCTTCCTTTAACGGTAGCTTCTTTAAATTTAGCGATAACGTCTGCTTTTTCCGGCAGAGTTACTGCATAGTCGAAGTATTTCTGAGTGCCTGCGTTTGCTTCCAGGTTTTCCATAGCAAGAGCTTTGGCACCTTTCTTGCCCGGGCAGACATTTGCACAGGAACCGCATCCTGTACAGTCAAGAGCGGATACTGTCATGGAGAATTTGTATTCTTTCATGCCTGTCATCGGCAGAGTCTGCATTCCTTCCGGAGCTGCTGCAGCTTCTTCTTCTGTCAGAGCTACAGGACGGATAACAGCGTGCGGGCAGACATATGCACAGCGGTTACACTGGATACAGTTTTCCGGCTGCCATACAGGGATATTTACGGCAATACCACGTTTTTCGTATGCGGAAGCACCGGATGGTGTGGTACCGTCTACGTATTCTTTAAATGCGGATACAGGCAGGGAGTTACCTTCCTGAGCATTTACTTTTGCCTGGATGTTGTTTACGAAATCAACAACGTCTTTTCTTCCGGTTTCAGCATGAGCCATGAACAGGCCTTCATCTGCTGCATCTTTCCAGCTTTCCGGAACTTCGATCTTAACGACCTGTTTTGCACCTTCGTCGATAGCTGCCCAGTTCTTCTGAACAACGTCATCACCTTTACGTCCGTAAGTTGCTTTTGCAGCAGCCTTCATCAGGTCGATGGCCTGGTCTTCCGGAATAATACCGGTAAGTTTGAAGAATGCGGACTGAAGGATAGTGTTGATACGGGTTGGTCCCATACCGGTTTCGATACCGATCTTCACACCGTCGATGGTGTAGAACTTGATGTCATGGTTAGCGATGAAAGCTTTTACCTGTCCCGGTAAATGTTTCTCAAGGCCTTCCATATCCCATGCACAATTCAGAAGGAATGTACCGCCGTCTACCAGTTCCTGTACCATGTTGTATTTGTTTACATAGGACGGGTTGTGGCATGCAACGAAGTCTGCCTTATGGATCAGATATGTGGATTTGATCGGTTTCTTACCAAAACGTAAGTGGGACATGGTAACACCGCCGGACTTCTTGGAGTCATAATCAAAGTAAGCCTGAGCGTACATGTCAGTGTTGTCACCGATGATCTTGATGGAGTTCTTGTTAGCACCTACTGTACCGTCAGCACCAAGGCCCCAGAATTTACAGTTGGTGGTTCCTTCCGGAGTCGTAACAAGCGGAGCGCCTGTTTCCAGAGAAAGGTTGGTAACATCATCAACGATACCGATGGTGAATTTTTCTTTTTCAGTGTTCTCGTATACAGCTACGATCTGTGCCGGAGTTGTATCCTTGGAACCTAAGCCGTAACGTCCGGAGAATACCTTTACATCCTTGAACTGGCTGTCTTTCAGAGCAGCTACAACATCAAGGTACAGAGGCTCGCCAAGAGCACCCGGCTCTTTTGTTCTGTCAAGAACAGTGATCTGTTTTACGGAAGCAGGAATAGCATCGATCAGTGCCTGTGCGCTGAATGGTCTGTACAGACGAACTTTGATAACGCCGACTTTTTTGCCTGCTGCTACCAGGTAATCGATGGTCTCTTCGATGGTATCATTTACAGAGCCCATAGCTACGATTACGTGTTCTGCATCTTCTGCACCGTAGTAGTTGAACAGTTTGTAGTCTGTGCCGATCTTCTCATTTACTTTGTCCATGTATTCCTGTACGACTGCCGGAAGAGCATCGTAGTACGGATTACATGCTTCTCTTGCCTGGAAGAAGATATCCGGGTTCTGAGCGGAACCTCTCTGGCACGGATGGTTCGGGTTCAGGGCATGATTACGGAATTCTGCGATTGCATCCATATCAGCCATGTCTTTCAGGTCTTCGTAGTCCCATGTTTCAATCTTCTGGATCTCGTGGGATGTACGGAAACCATCAAAGAAGTTGATGAAAGGTACTTTGCCCTTAATTGCTGCCAGATGTGCAACCGGAGTTAAGTCCATAACTTCCTGTACGGAAGATTCACACAGCATAGCGCAGCCTGTCTGACGACATGCCATAACGTCGGAATGGTCACCGAAGATAGAAAGTGCGTGGGATGCAAGTGCACGAGCGGATACGTTGATAACGCCCGGTAACTGCTCACCAGCGATTTTGTAAAGGTTCGGGATCATCAGAAGAAGGCCCTGGGATGCAGTGTAGGTGGTTGTTAAAGCACCTGCTGCCAGAGATCCGTGAACTGCACCTGCAGCACCAGCCTCAGACTGCATTTCAGTTACCTGTACTTCCTGTCCGAAGATGTTCTTTCTTCCCTGGGTAGCCCACTCGTCTGTTGCTTCCGCCATAACAGATGAAGGGGTGATCGGGTAAATTGCAGCTACATCAGAAAAAGCGTAAGATGCATGAGCGGCTGCATGGTTACCATCCATGGTTTTCATCTTTCTTGCCATAGTTTCTTTTCCTCCTTAAAGGTATGAAAATAATTATTTCTAGGCCACAGATGTGCCTAAAATTCCGTTTATGATTATATCATAAAAACAGGATATTGTCCAACTGGTTTGCATATTTTTTGTACCTAATCGCATACAAAAAGGAACCTGTCTATTTTTGTCCTGACAAGTTCCCTCTTTGCATTCTTTTTTGGTTACTGCTGTTCTTCTACAAGATCCTTCAGAGGCTTCCTCCTCAGCATCTCACACAATTGTGCCTGAATATCTGCCAGCTCATGATGTACTCTGCAGGAAATTCCGTCCTGACCGTCACGAATACAATGAAAATCCGGATTCATACATTCAATTATGAACATCTCCGGATCAATTGCAGTATAAACATCCATCAAAGTCAGCCGATCCAGAGCCTGATTCAGAGAATATCCTCCGTGAACCCCCCGATATCCCCGGACAATTTTTGCTTTCTGCAGTTTTTTCAGTATTTTATATGCAAATGGAGCTGTGATAGACTCTCTCTCACAGATTTCACTGACACTCATTCTTTCTTCTCCAGCCAGGGCCCGGATAACCCTCACTGCATAATCGCATTCTCTTGTGATAAACATGTAATGTGCCCTCTCCTTTTCGGTGGTAAAAATAATCAGCTACAAATATTACGAACTTTTTCAAAAACTGTGCAATTATCATATCTTTAACTTCATTAAGATTTTTATATTAAACAAATTATACCAACACTTTCCAAAAAATTCAATAACTCTTTGAAACAAGTTTTGAAAAATTCTAAAAATTTTCATAAAATACACATGTTTGCAGACTAATTCTCGATTATTTTTCTCCAATTATCTTCAGGAATGAGCCTTTTTATATTTCTAATTTTCCCAACATCCTAATTTTTTGAAGATTTCTTTTGAAATCTCTGCTGCTGACTTGTGATCTGTTGCAATGACCACATCTGCAGCTGCCTGATACTTCGGATTTCTTTTTTCCATCAGAGCACTGATATACTCCACATTCATATTCCCTTCCAGCAAAGGACGGTCATGGGAATAGCGTACACGCTCGTATACTGTCTGAGGCGCAGCTGAGAGAAGCACGATTTTTCCATGCTTCTTCATTTCCTGCACATTACACGCTCTCATGGCCGTCCCTCCCCCGCAGGAAACAACCAGGTTGTCACTTGCCTGAAGACGTTTCAGAAGAGCCGTTTCCAATTCCCGAAAGTATTCTTCCCCATTCTCAGCAAAAATCTCCTGGATGGTCTTGCCCTCATCTTTCTCAATCTGCTCATCCATCTCTACTTTTTTCATACCATATTTCCGACAGAGATATTCGGAAACCGTACTTTTGCCGCATCCCATAAAACCAATCAAAAAAATATTCCCCGAAATCCTGACGTCTGTTCTGTCACTCATCTTTTGAACCTCTTTCTCTTCATTTTCAGTCTTTCCGGCAGAAACGGGCTTCACCCCTGACTGCCTGCTTTTTCCACAGAAATTATAGCAGTAACCCATCCTTATTTCAAGGAAATGCACTTTTTCTCTAAAAAAACCGCAGATTCAAAAAGAAATCCAAAATACCTCTTGCAAAATCCATATTTTACGGTACAATGGAAATCGGCTGACAATGCCATTGACATATAAATAGGAAGAAACCATAACCGTGTCTGTCCGATATCGGTACAGATACCCAAAACCAGGAAAAGAGGTACCTTATGATTTCAGCAAATAATATTACACTGCGTGTAGGCAAAAAAGCCTTATTCGAAGATGTCAACATCAAATTTACAGAAGGTAACTGCTACGGACTCATCGGAGCCAATGGAGCAGGAAAATCCACCTTTTTAAAAATCCTTTCCGGACAGCTTGAACCAACCAAGGGTGATGTAGTCATTACACCGGGACAGCGTCTTTCCTTCCTGCAGCAGGATCACTTTAAATATGATGCTTATCCTGTTCTGGATACCGTGATCATGGGTAATGCCAGACTTTATGAAATTATGAAAGAAAAAGACGCCATCTATGCAAAAGAGGATTTCACCGATGAAGACGGCATACGTGCCAGTGAGCTTGAAGGTGAGTTTGCCGAGATGAACGGCTGGGAGGCCGAATCCGATGCCGCCACCCTTTTGAACGGCCTTGGTATTGAAACAGAATTTCACTATTCCCAGATGGCAGACCTTACCGGAAGCCAGAAAGTGAAAGTGCTTCTTGCACAGGCTCTGTTCGGCAATCCGGATATCCTTCTTCTGGACGAGCCGACCAACCATCTGGATCTTCCCGCTATTGAATGGCTGGAGGAATTCCTGATCAACTTTGACAATACTGTGATCGTAGTCTCCCATGACCGTTACTTCCTGAACAAAGTCTGCACTCATACCGCGGATATTGATTACGGCAAGATCCAGCTATATGCAGGTAACTACGATTTCTGGTTCGAATCCAGCCAGCTTCTGATCAAGCAGATGAAAGAAGCCAATAAGAAAAAAGAAGAGAAGATCAAAGAGCTGCAGGAGTTCATCTCCCGTTTCAGCGCCAACGCTTCCAAATCCAAGCAGGCAACCTCCCGTAAGCGTGCTCTCGAAAAAATCCAGTTGGATGATATGCGCCCATCCAGCCGTAAATATCCATATATTGATTTCCGCCCCAACCGTGAAATCGGCAATGAGGTACTGATGGTAGAAAATCTTTCCAAAACCATCGACGGCGTAAAGATTCTGGACAACATTTCCTTTACGCTGGGACATGATGACAAGGTTGCATTCGTAGGCGCTAACGAACAGGCTACTACCACCTTCTTCAAGATTCTGATGGGTGAAATGGAACCGGATGAAGGAAATTACAAATGGGGAGTTACTACCTCCCAGGCATATTTTCCTAAGGACAATACCCAGGAGTTCGACAATGACCTGACGATTACAGACTGGCTGACTCAGTATTCCGAGATTAAGGATGCCACTTATGTTCGTGGATTCCTTGGACGTATGCTCTTCCCCGGTGAAGACGGCATAAAACGCGTAAGAGTTCTTTCCGGTGGTGAGAAGGTACGGTGCCTCCTTTCCAAGATGATGATTTCCGGCGCTAACATCCTGCTTCTGGATGAGCCTACCAACCACCTGGATATGGAGTCCATCACTGCATTGAATAACGGCCTGATTAAATTCCCCGGTGTCATCCTGTTCACCTCCCATGACCATCAGTTTGTGCAGACCACTGCGAACCGCATCATGGAGATTCTTCCGAACGGAACTCTGGTTGACAAGATCACTACCTATGATGAATATCTTGCAAGTGATGAAATGGCCAAGAAACGTCATGTTTACAAAATGAACGAATCTGACGAAAACGATAACTAAGCAACGAAAAAGGAATACGGTTCGGGATTTTCTTTCCGGATCGTATTCCTTTTTATTCCCGCGAGCAACGAGCCAAGCGGACATGCTTGCATGTCCATTTGGCGACTGCCGCGAGGGTCTAATACCCCGATGCTTGCATCGCTACAAGTTTGATGCCCCGTATGCTCGCATCGGGGTATTTGACTTACCATAAACACCCAGGCAGTTTCACACATCTTTCATTGTAATATCCGCCAGTTTCCCGCCCGTCACTTTTAACAGGGCATCCAGCGGAACCTTCAGAGTCAGGCCGATTCGTCCGCCGCTCACATAAATCTCTTTAAAATTTCCTGCCGAACTGTCAAAGACCGTAGGATAAGCCTTTTTCATGCCAATCGGACTGCACCCGCCGCGGACATAGCCCGTGATTTTCAGAATGTCCTTTACATGGATCATATCTACTGCTTTTTCATTGACTGCTTTTGCAGCCGCTTTCCGGTCAACTTCTTTTTCAATGGGAACTACAAACACATAGTATCCGCCGCTTTTCCCCTCCATTACAAGGGTCTTAAAGGACTGCTCATAAGGGGCGCCTGTCAGATCCGCACTATGTATCCCATCAATAAATTCATCACATTCATATTTCAGAGTTTCGTATACCACCTTCTGTCTGTCAAGAAGGCGCATTGCATTGGTTTTTGCTTCTTTTGCCATATTCTTCCTCCCAGGTCTCAGCGTCTGTGTTGTCTTTTTGCACGGTCCTCCAGCTTCACATCCGGTACATTTGCTTTTCTCCTTCTGACCGGTACCTCTTCTTCATAATCATCCTCATAATTATCGTAAAGCTCATCCTCCAATTCAGCATCTTCTCCGTATGCAGCGCTTTGCCGTCCTTTACGCTCCTCCTTTTCGTCATCCCCGTCTTCCTCTTTCCCCTTGTTGGTTGCAAACTGGACCAAAAGTCCCAGAAGTGCAAAGCCCACGCTCATAGCAATTCCATAGGGAATTTCCGCAAGCCCTCCCAGCCTGGAAAGAGAAAATCCTGCCATAACTCCTCCAAGAAGACTCGTTCCTACAATGATCACCTCTCTGGCAAAACGAACGGCAAGTGTACCCACAGCCACTCCAAGGAGAATGCACACAAAGAAAACAAAAGAAGTGGTGGGGTGCAGGATATAAATACTCAATGTCCATGCAATACCTGCTCCCAGAATAAAAATGCCCAACTTATAGATCAAAAATGCAACGATACCTACAGCAACGCCTAAACCTACCATAGCCGCCAGGTAAATCGTCTTATCCTCAACTCCCATGCTTCTGACCACAAACAGCCCTGCAAAAGCACCTGCCGCAAAACCAAACAGCATTACCCAGAACCGCAGAAGCCGGTAGCCCAGCACGCAATTGAGAGTTCCAAATACCATTACCACACCAAAAATCCCCATCACCACAGCCGGAATCTCTTCTGACGTGCTGACTCTCTCAATAATATTCAAAATCCTTATCAGTATCTCAGTTATCTCTGCCATTTTTCCTCCTCGCACAGTCCATCAACAGTCTGTTAAAACATAAAATAAATTGTCTTCATATGATCAAGAACACCATAATGATATTCCACTTCATTTAATCCATACAGGTCCATATAGTATTTTGCAACCTCCTGAATTCCATTCCCCTGTACCCAGTCTGTATACGCAGCATCGAAAGCAGCCTGATTGCTGAACTTAAATCGTACCACTGCCGCGCCGTAATTCAGCCTCATCAGACAATATTCATAGATAGACTGCCAGTCATAGCTGTCAAAGCACCCCTGGTTCAATACATAGAAATTCTTATCCACAGCTGTACATTCCGGCACCGGAAACTCCTCTGAGGGCGTATAAGTCATCTCATATTCCTCCGGAAACGGGCACAGATAATCATAGATCGTTGTCTTATGTTCTGCCATCTGTACGGCATCGCCCTCCAGGAACTGCGGCTGGTCTCCATTTGTAGTATCCACATAATAATACATTCCGTCAAGCTGAACAATATTCCACGCATGTCCCTCCGTACTTCCCTCGGCACTTCCGTCTACATAAATACAGGGAATCCCAAATCGCTCCAGCAGATACTGGGTAGCCCCTGCATAGCCCGCACAGACTGCACTCTTTTTCCAAAAGACTCCTGCAATACTCTGGTCATCATCTGACAGTACATATTCTACAGAGTCAATGAGATACGTATAGACCGTCTTCACAATCTCATAATCATCCGCACCCTCCGGCACCAGGGCATTCACCTCCTGCCATGCTTCATCCAGAGACTGTTCGATCTGCTGCTTTTCCTCTTCCGTATAGGAATAACCCGGAGAAAAAAGGCAATAATCGCTCCCTTCGTAGGTTGTTTTATATACCTGTTTTCTATTATGCACCCAATAAAGCTCCGGATGGTCTTTTAAAAGAGCATGATAGACTTTATCCACCTGAGCATCCTGGGAAATCGTCAGGTAAAACTCCTCCTGTCCGGCCCGGATTCCATTCAGCATTTCTCTGTAACCCCGGCGCTCCTCTTCCCCCAGAAGCCGGAAATAATATTCCTGATGTCCCTCATCTGTCTCGGCAACCTCCTGTTCACGAAGTTCCCGTACTTCCTGCGGCTCTCCCGACAGAAAACCTTTTGCGGACCGAAACAGTTCACCCACCTCAGTCACCGGAGATTTTTTTTCCGTAGTATGAACCCTATGTGCTGAAAAATACACTCCTGTAAACAGCACCAGAAGAAACAGGCAGATCATCCATGAAAATTTTCTTTTTTTCATCCATCTCTCCTTTTGGATTTCTCGTCAATGTTATTCTCTGTCTATCTGACCATTATATATGATTCACGTCTCATTTGCAAATAATTGAGTTTCCCTCTTTTCTCCAAAGAAAAAGATTGCCATTTTACTCCGCAGGAGTTAAACTAAAAAAGATTGTTCAACACAGGAGGAAACTATGAGTGTAAAAATCCCTATTGAAACCTCTGCGAGACATATCCACGTTTCCAGAGAAGATTTTGAAAAGCTGTTTGGCAAAGGGACAGAACTTCACTATGTAAAGGAACTGAGCCAGCCGGGACAATATCTCTGTCAGGAACGCATCACTGTCAGGGGGCCTTCCGGTCAGTTTGAAAACATGGCCATTCTCGGCCCTTTCCGTAAAGAAACCCAGGTGGAAGTATCTCTTACAGACACCAGAAAGCTAGGTATTCCCGGAATCATCCGTCAGTCCGGCGATACGGATGGCACTCCCGGCTGTACGCTCCTTGGCCCGATGGGACAACTGGAAATTCCAAAAGGCGTAATCGTTGCCAAACGTCATATTCATATGACACCGGAAGATGCCTGGTCTCTCCGCGTACGCGATAATGATGAAGTTTTCGTCCTGACCAAAAGTTATGGACGTGCCCTGATCTATGCAGACGTAGTTGTACGTGTGGATCGAAGCTTTCATCTTGCCATGCATGTGGATACCGATGAAGCCAATGCTTTTTCCAGCGATGCAGAACCGTACGGCGTCATTGTCCGTCTCTTTGATGACAATTATAATACGGATAAATGGATTGAAGAAGTTCTCTCCGGCATTCACCGCTGAGCAACAAAGAAGCCCCTGCCGGTTCCTCCCGGAATCGGCACAGGCTTCTCTTTATTGCCAGGCACGCCTGTCTGACAGTCCAACGGACTGTCAGACCGCTTTTCATCTTAGCTGCCTATAAATACTTCTATATCATCCTTATCAGCAAATACGTTATCCATGATTGTTACGTCTTTATCGTCATCTTTAGATGTAAAGTTGTTCTTTTTGATAATATCCTGAAGAGTATTTCCTACCATAACCTCTGTTTCGTCGGAAGTAATGCCATTTTCTTCCATTGCTTTCACTTCTGCCTCACTCGGGTAGAAAGACGGCTGCCGGATATATCGGAAACTTGCACCGTAGGCCTCACCTACGGTAACCCCATTCTTGCTGGAGGAGCAATGAACCGCGATCCAGTCTCCGGAATCCGTCTTTCCGCAGAGAATACCGACATGATTGTCTGATCCGGCCTCCGGGCCACGCTGAAAAACAAGATCTCCGGGCTGGGCCTTCTGCTCACTGACCACCTGAGCCTTGAACCATTGATCAGAAGTACCGTCTCCAATAGCCGACTGCATGGAAGTGTCATGATATCCATTCACCACTGCCCACGTAACAAAACCGCTGCAGTCCAGGCCATACGCGCGAACAGTCCCTGTACTGTTACTGCCTGCAGCAGTTACCCGTTCAGCAGTTCCCCAGGAAGGATCATCCCCGAAAACAGTGGATTTACCGCCCCAGAAGTATCCTACCTTTCCGACCAGGGAATACGCAGCCGCAATAACATTTACACGCTCCTCTGATACATCATCTCCCACACTCTGACGTACAAATCCCTTAGCTGCGGTAACTGTTGCGCAGAGGATCTTGCAGTCGGTCTCTACATATTTTTTCAGAAGTTCCCTGTCTTCCCTGGCAATCTTATTCTTCTTAATGTAATAGTTAATGTGCCGGTTACCATAGGAAACATGCGTGATATTCTGCTTGTCCCTGACAACCGGGTTCAGTTCCTCAAAAATCGCTGCCAGATCATCCTTGCTGGAAGCATCCAGTGTAAATGCCTCCTTGCCTTCCTGGCTCTTCTCATATACATAAACAGCAATAATATCCTGCCAGTTTCTTACCAGAAGAGAATCCGCGGAAGTCGTTACATGATCTGTACGGCTGTCACTGGAATCTGTCAATTTATTCTTGTTCTTATATTCCTGTTCTATAGAATCCATCACTGAAACAAAATCATCCGAAAAACTCAGGTGATATTCATTCTTCAGCGTATCCAGATAAAATTCTTTCCCTGCGTGAATATTGGATACCATGTTCGTATAGTATACCGGTGTACCAATCTTCACATCTGTCACAGTCGGAGATGACCCGTCTGTGACATCCGGTTTTTCTTTATCATCAAATTCAGCTGCCTTCAGCTCCATAATTCTGGCTTCAAAGCCGGTCAAAAGCTCATAGTTGCTTACCATAGACTTTTCTTCATCAGTCAAAGCTTCATATTTTGTACGGATTGACTGAATCCTGGCTTCATGTTCCAGAGTAATCTCTACCTTAGCCAGAGCATTGATATCGGCTATCACTTCTCGGGTCTTCTCCGTAAGCAGCTCATCCGTCGGAGCAGGAGACGGTGTTGCCGTAGGTTCCGGAGTTGGTGTCACGTCTGTTCCGGGCGTTGGTGTTACCTCGATTCCAGGCGCTGGTGTAACTTCCGTTCCCGGTGTCGGTGTCAC
>JAUNGM010000021.1 GCA_030524545.1 Eubacteriales bacterium | reverse complement strand
CCGTCATGAAGCAGGATATTGCTGACATCAAAGCTGAACAGGCCATTATGAAACAGGATATTGCTGACATCAAAGCCGAGCAGGTTGAGATGAAGGCGGAAATGGCCGTCATGAAGCAGGACATTGCTGACATCAAAGCCGAGCAGGCGGAGATGAAGGCGGAAATGGCCGTTATGAAACAGGATATCGTTGATATCAAAGCTGAACAAAGTGAGATGAAAGCAGAAATCGCTGATATGAAGAAAGATATTTCTGATATTAAACAGGAACAGCGATATATCCGTCTGGTAATTGATAATGAGATATGTAAAAAGATATCTATCATCGCGGAAGCTCACTTAGATATTATGCGGCATCTTCAGCACATGCATGAGATGTATGTACGCTATGAAGCTCTGGCACTGAATGTACAGCATTTGAATAAGGACATGCGTGAGGTTAAAAGAAGACTCTCCATGGCATAACGTTTCTGAACAAATGAATGAGGCAGGGATTGCAGATTCAGCGTTTGTCTGTTTCTGCAGCCTCTGTTCCGCAAAAAAAATCCGTAAAAATCATACATTTTTTTCGCAAATATCTTGACGAATTCCCATTCCCATGCTATTATAATCAAGTATGCCGCACAAAGAGGTTGAAGAGCCATTGGCCACCGTATTTGGCGAGTAAAGTTCATAGGAGGTGCCATTATGTACGCAATTATTGCAACAGGTGGTAAACAGTACAAAGTTGCCGAGGGCGACGTAATCAGAGTTGAAAAACTCGGTGTTGAAGCTGGTGAAACCGTTACTTTTGATAATGTAATCGCAGTCAGCGATAACGGATTAAAAGTTGGTGCTGATGTAGCAAATGCCAGTGTTACCGCTTCTGTAGTTGAAAACGGTAAAGCTAAAAAAGTTATCGTTTACAAATACAAAAGAAAAACTGGATATCACAAGAAAAACGGTCATAGACAGCAGTTCACTAAAGTGAAGATTGAAAAAATCAACGGTTAATCTGGTGTTATTATGATTAAAATCACAGTTAAGAAGAGAAATCATTCGTATGTCAGCTTCACTTCCAGTGGACATGCCGGATATGCTGAGGAAGGACAGGATATCGTCTGTGCCGCTGTATCCGCACTGATCATCAATACAGTAAATTCCCTTGAGGCCTTTACTGACGATTCCATTGAAGCAGAAGAGAAGGATGGTTATGTATCCTTTCACTTCATGAAGCCTGCTACAGAGAGAGGAACCTTATTGATGGATTCTCTCGTTCTCGGCTTAACAGACATTGCACATAGCTATAAGAATCGATATTTGACCATAAAAGTCAAGGAGGTGTAACCACATGATGAAAATGAACCTTCAGTTATTCGCACATAAAAAAGGTGTTGGTTCTACTAAGAACGGCCGTGATTCCGAATCCAAGAGATTAGGTGCGAAGAGAGCAGACGGACAGTTTGTAAAAGCCGGCAACATTCTTTACAGACAGCGCGGAACCAAGATTCATCCGGGCGTAAACGTAGGATGCGGTAAAGACTATACTTTATTTGCACTGACCGATGGTGTTGTAAGATTCACCAGAAAAGGACGCGATAAGAAACAGGTTTCTATCGTTCCGGTAGAGGCAGAATAATCAGTTTGGGAGAAGGCTTCAAATCGAATAGGTTTGGAGCCTTTCTTTAGATTCTGACATGTATTGTTTTCAGTTTGTATACAGATTATAGATGATACATCGTAGATTTATGGATTGAAGAGAGGTGGCATATGTTTGCAGACAGAGCAAAAATCATTATTCGTTCAGGTAAAGGCGGCGACGGTCATGTAAGCTTCCGCAGAGAACTGTATGTTCCTAATGGCGGGCCGGACGGCGGCGACGGCGGCAAGGGCGGAGACGTGATCTTTGAGGTGGATGAAGGACAGAATACCCTTGGAGAATACAGGCACAGACGAAAATACAAAGCACAGGACGGGCAGGAGGGCGGCAAACGCCGGTGCCACGGCGCAGATGGAGAGAGTATCGTGCTGAAAGTGCCGGAAGGCACCGTTGTCATGGAGGCGGAATCCCACAAGGTCATTGCAGATATGTCCGGAGAAAACCGCAGACAGATCATTTTAAGAGGCGGACGAGGCGGCAAGGGAAATCAGCACTATGCCACAGCAACGATGCAGGTTCCCAAATATGCACAGCCCGGACAGCCAGCCCAGGAACTGGAGGTATTGCTGGAACTGAAGGTCATTGCAGATGTAGGACTTGTTGGATTTCCAAACGTCGGCAAATCCACCTTCCTGTCCAGAGTAACTAATGCACAGCCTAAGATCGCCAATTATCATTTTACTACTTTGAGTCCTAACCTCGGCGTGGTGGACACGGAAAACGGCGGCTTCGTCATTGCTGATATCCCCGGACTGATCGAAGGAGCTTCCGAAGGGGTAGGGCTTGGGCATGAATTTCTGCGTCATATTGAACGTACCAGAGTCATGATTCACATTGTAGATGCAGCATCCACGGAAGGGCGTGATCCTGTAGAAGATATCTATAAGATCAATAAAGAGCTGGAGGCCTATAATCCGGATATTGCCGCCCGACCTCAGGTTATTGCAGCTAATAAGATTGACTGCATTTATGAAGAGGAGGACAGCCCGGTTCAGCGCCTGAAAGATGAATTTGAGCCAAAAGGCATTCATGTTTTCCCAATTTCCGCAGTTTCCGGACAGGGCGTAAAGGAGCTTCTCTATCATGTTAAAGAAATGCTTGCCAACACGAAACAGGAAAAAATCGTTTTTGAACAGGAATTCTTCCCTGAGGATATGCTTTTCAGAGAGAATCTTCCGTATACGGTAGAGCGTGATCAGAATGATCCATCCATTTTTGTTGTGGAAGGCCCCAAGATTGAAAAAATGCTGGGCTATACCAACCTTGATTCTGAAAAAGGATTTGCATTTTTCCAGAAATTCCTGAAAGAGGGAGGAATTCTGGAAGAATTGGAAAAAGCCGGCATAGAGGAAGGCGATACTGTGCGTATGTATGGCTTCGATTTTGACTATTATAAATAAAGAGGAAATAAATATGACAAGTAAACAGAGAGCCTATTTAAAAGGTCTTGCCATGAAAACTGAGCCAATCCTGCAGCTTGGAAAAGGCGGTGTCACGCCGGAGAATACTGCTTCCGTAGATGAAGCGCTTGCTGCAAGAGAGCTGATCAAAATCAGTGTTCTGCAAAACTGTCTCTATGATACCCGTGAGATGGCAGAAGTGCTTGCAGAAAGAACACACTCTCAAGTGGTTCAGGTTATCGGTAAAAAAATTGTTCTGTACCGGGAAGGTAAGAACGAAAAGAAAAAAATCATTCTTCCATAATAACATGGAGGTCTATATGAGAAACATCATCAGGAAAAAAATCGGAATTATGGGAGGTACTTTTGATCCCATTCATGTAGGGCATCTGATTCTGGGCGAAAGGGCGTATGAACAGCTTGGGCTTGATAAAGTCTGGTTTATGCCCTCCGGTAATCCGCCCCATAAAAAAAACCGTCAGGGAAGGGCGAGCGATGAACAAAGAGTATCTATGGTACGGAAGGCTATTGCGGGCAATCCGCATTTTGAGCTGTCTCTGATCGAGATGAATGAAGACGGCTATTCCTATACTTATCGCACCCTAGAAAATCTGAAAAACGAAAATCCGGATACGGATTACTATTTTATTATAGGTGCGGATTCCCTCTATACCTTTGCCACATGGAAAGAGCCTGCACGAATCTGCCATGCGTGTACGCTGGTTGTAGCCACCAGAGACCATACGCCTGTAAGAGAACTCGATCAGGAAATGACGTATCTTTCTCAGCAATACGGCGGCCAGTTTCTTCGTCTGGACACCATGAATATTGATATTTCCAGCGAGCTTATCCGACTGTGGCTGAAGGAGGGAAAAAGCCTTCGCTATTACGTCCCCGATGATGTGATTCAGTATATTTATCAGAATAATATTTATCATTCGGTGAGAGAGGATATCAGGACAGATGGCACAGTATGATTTTCCTAAAATGCAAAAGAAGCTTTCCAAATATCTGGACGAGGACCGCATGAACCATACTATGGGAGTCATGTACACATGTGCGGCTCTTGCGATGGCGCATGGATATGACCTGAAAGATGCACAGGCAGCTGGTCTTTTACATGACAGTGCCAAGTGTATTCCAAATAAGAAAAAACTGAAAATGTGTGAGGAGCATAAAATTCCTGTTTCAGATTTTGAAAAGACCCATCCATTTCTGCTACACGCCAAGCTTGGCGCTTATATTGCGAAAGAAAAGTATGGCATTAAAGACGAGGAGATTCTTTCGTCCATCGCTTATCACACCACAGGGCGTCCTGGAATGAGCACGTTGGAAAAAATCGTCTATATAGCAGATTACATTGAGCCAATGCGTGACAAAGCAACGCATCTTCCCAAAATACGGAAGCTGGCATTTGAAGATTTGGATGAATGTATGTATGAAATTCTGAAGGACACATTGATCTATCTGGAGGAGAATCCCAAGGATATTGACAGCACAACAAAGGACGCATTTATTTATTACAAAGATTTACATATCGAAAGAACAAAGTAATTTTAAGAAAGGATGTGCAGCGAATGAGCAGAGAACAGGAAATGGCATGTCTTGCCTGCAAGGCTCTGGACGAAAAGAAAGGCCAGGATATCAAAGTGATCGATATCCATGAAGTATCCGTAATCGCAGACTACTTTGTTATTGCCAGCGGAAGCAATCAGAACCAGGTACATGCCATGGTCGATAATGTGGAAGAAAAACTGGGAAGAGCCGGTTTTGAGCCCAAACAGATCGAAGGCACCAGAAACTCCAGTTGGATTCTGATGGATTACGGGGATCTGATCGTTCATGTATTTGATGAAGAAAACCGTCTTTTTTATGATCTCGAAAGGATCTGGAGAGATGGCAAGGTTCTGGATATCAAAGAATTTCTGGATTGATCCAAAAGCATATATTATTTTTGAATAATACCATCATAAAAGGCTGAAAGGCAGATTCTTCTAATAATAGGGAAGAATCTGCCCTTTTGATTTTTACGAATGGCGGAACTCAGGAATAAAAACGGAACACACCAAATACCTTTCCAAGAATCTGTATATCTCCATGGATAATGATCGGATCCATTGTGTCATTCTCCGGCTGAAGACGATAATAGCCTTTTTCTTTATAAAATGTTTTCACTGTTGCGGAATCCTCTACAAGAGCAACCACAATATCGCCATTGGCCGCTTCTGCCTGCTGCTTGACCAGAACCTGATCGCCGTCAAAAATACCTGCATTAACCATACTGTCACCTTTAACACGAAGCATGAAACTCTGCTCATTGGGCATAAACTCCGCCGGAACAGGGAAGTAGCTCTCAATGTTCTCAACGGCTAAAATAGGCTGTCCGGCGGCTACGGTACCAACCAATGGAACATTCACTACCTCACGGCGTACAAGATTGAAATTATCATCAATGATTTCAATAGCCCGCGGCTTCGTGGCATCTCTGCGAATGTAACCGTTCTTCTCAAGCGCTTCAAGATGAGAATGTACAGAAGATGTAGATTTCAAATTAACTGCTTCACAAATCTCACGGACTGCAGGCGGAAAACCCCGGTTCAGTATTTCATTTTTAATATAATCAAGGATTTCCTGTTGTTTCTTACTGATTCTTCCATATGCCATAACACGATACCTCCATCGTTTGTTCGCTTTTTGTTTTATTTAGTATATCATAAAAAGCAAAAAAGTGCAAACAGATATTCGGAAAATACGTTCGAGTTTTTTCTATGACAGCAAACTTCGCAGTTGCAAATCGGAAAAGATGCATTTATAATTTAAGCATATACCTTACATGCTTTTTCATCCGGCCTGTGCAAATTTTGCCTGGTATGAAATACTGCTGCTTTATCACATTAGGAGGAATACATGAAAAGATTTGTGCAAATCAGAAAAATAACTGCGTGCCTGTCTGTCGTCTTAGCACTATGTATGGGAACCGGGACTGTAGCAGAAGCAGGCACTGCATATGAATTATATGAACTGGTAGAGGGAACTCCCTCTGAAAGCGGATATATTCCCACTTATGACCCTGTAGAAGATTTAAGCGGGGAATCTGTCATTTCTGTTGAGGAAGATATGATCGATACGCCGACTGCCTTCAGCGCTGAAGAAATTTCAGAAGATAGCACGATAGGGTCAGGCGCTGCAGATGTTTTTGATGACGGAGAAAGTTTCGATAGTTCTTCCGGATCTGATAGTGCAGATGTCTTTGATGACGGGAGTTTTAATGACGGCAGCACAGCAGATAATACCAACGTTTTTTCCGAAGATCCTGAGGAACCCGAGAAGCTGGATACGGAAGAGGAAGAAAACGGCATGGCACTTTTTTCGGATGAGGCAGCAAAGCCGGAGGCTGTACTCAGGGAGTCCGGTCTTCCTGTTCGCTACAGCCTTCTTGACACAAACGGTGCCACTGCAGTAAAAAATCAACAGAACCTTGGAACTTGCTGGGCATTCAGCAGCCTGGAGTCCATTGAGACAGGCCTTATTAAAAAAGGTCTGGCGGATTCTTCTCTCAGTCTTTCAGAAACACATCTGGCATATTGTGCCTTTCACGGGAGAAACTCCGATACATCAGATCCAACCGCCAATGAGACTTTTCTGCCTATCAACACCAGCCGTTGGACACGTATCGGAGGAAACCGTTATTACAGTATTGCTACACTATCCAGAGGATATGGGCCGGTTTATGACAGTGATTATCCGCTGTCTCTGTCTTTTCAGGCAGACGTAAGCGATGCAGGCGGAAGTGATGTGAGTATTCTGGATTCCATTATTACCGATCAGGCTAAAAAGAGTTCTGTTTCCAGGCTGAAAAACTGCTATTGGCTGTTTGAAGTGAATACTGTTACAGGAACCGCCAGGACTTCGAGAATCAACGATATCAAAAAGTTTATCATGAATTACGGAGCTGTTGAGATAGGCCTTTATACCAACAGCTATTCCTATCCGTATGATGCGGAAACAAACAGCTTTTATTCCCCCACAGCAACGACACCGAACCATTCTGTTACACTGATCGGATGGGATGACGAGAAAGTTACGGCAGCATCTTCTCCGGGAGCTTTTCTGATGCAGAATAGTTGGGGCAGTGCAAGAGGTGAGAATGGGCTTTTCTGGGTTTCGTATAATGACCGTTCCATCAAGGCACCGTCCTTTTACGAAATGGAAAATATTCCTCTTGGGACTGAGCAGAATGAAATCATCCATCAGTATGATGGAACAGGATATGGCTCTGTCATCAAACCAGCTTCGCCCAGTGATACCCTGCGTATTTCCGGAGCAAATGTTTTTACTTCCGATACAGCCCAGTATTTAAAAGAGGTTAGTTTTTATGCAGCCGCTGCGCCGATTTCCTACACGATATCCATATATCGGTATGTAAAATCCTCTCCGGATACAGGAATTCTGGTACATACGCAAAGCGGCAATAATTCGTATGCCGGTTATTATACGGTAGATCTTACAAAGAATATCCCTATTGCAAAAGGAGAGAAGTTTGCCGTACAGCTTCAGTTCAATCACAGCAATGGTTATGTTCCTCACGAAAAAGTCAGTAACCGTGCTTACGAAGCTCTGCCGGGACAGAGCTATCTATATAACGGGACAAAATGGGTAGATATGACGGACCTTGATTATAACTGCAATATCTGCATTAAGGCCATTGGAACCAAAACAAATGATAAGATTTCCATGGCACCGGATAAACCGTCCCTGAAATCTGTAAAAGTAACGAATTACACCGGTATTACCGCAGTTCTGAATCCAGTGAACGATAAAGCAGATGGATGTACGTATGTCCTTGGAACATCATCCACCTTTCTGAAAACAAAAAAATATAAGAAAGTGATAAGAACAACTGTCAATAACAAAGGGGTATTTTCTTCCCTTGCAAAAGGAACCTACTATGTAGCGGTTCATACCTACAGACTGAATACTTCCGGGCAAAAAATCTACAGTAAGTGGTCTGATGTTGTCAAAATTCAGGTTACGGTCGGCCGTCCTACAACAAGAGAGCTGTCTTCCACAAAAGTTACAAATGGCAATCGCATCACAGTCAAAACGGCATCCTCCGGTGAAAAGGTGAGCGGTTATGATTATGCCATGGGAAAGACATCAACTTTTATAAAAAACAACCAATATTACAAAACGGTCAAAAATACCACAAAAACCTATGCCGTTTTTGCATATATTCCAAAAGGAACCTATTATATGGCGGTTCGCGCATATAATCTGACTCCGGCCGGAAAAAAAATATGCGGGACATGGTCGAAAGTTGTTAAGGTCACTGTTTCCGGAATCACTCCGGGAACTCCGAAGCTGAAAAGTGTGCAGACCGGAAAGGGTACATTAAAGGCAACCTATACAAAAGCCTCAAAGGCATATCGCTATCAGTATGTTCTTACAAAAACCGCCTTTTCTGCCACCACCTTATCGCCGGTTTCCAGATATAAGCTTTACAGCGGGCGGAAATACGGCAGCATCAGTCTCAAAAACCTGAAAAAAGGCACCTACTATTTCGGTGTCAGGGCCTATACCCTCAAAGGAAATACAAAGGTATACGGGAAATGGGTCATAAAAAAAGTGACGATTCGGTGACCTGACTTGTATTTACCGGCAAAAAATGCTATAATACATAAATATTGGTTATTAGAACATGGTAAAGGAGGCAGTTCATTGCCTGATCATAAGAAACAAAAGCCCGGAAAGCTTACGGGAATTTTGTCCGGAATACGCAATATTTTCGGACTGAATATCGGAACGGTTCTGTTTGGAGTTCTGTTTTTATATATGATCTTCAGCGCAGTTCTTTATCTGACATCCGTAAAGATTGAGTCTTATCAAGTTATTTCAGGGCCGCTTTCCAGGAACGAAACCTATACAGGATTGGCAATCCGTGAAGAAAAGACATATCAGGCGGATTCCAACGGATATGTTACTTATTATGCCAGAGAGGGAAATAAGATCAATGCCAATGGAGCTGTCTATGGAGTCAGCAGCACTAAAGTACCGGAGGCAGAAACAGAGCTCAGCCAGGAGGATCTGGCTAAGATCCGCAGTGATATGCTTAGTTTTTCTAAGGGATTCAATCCCAGTAAATTTAACAATACATACAGCTTTAAATATCAGCTCGAAGGCAGTATTCTTCAGTATGCCGGTGTAACCGCAGAACCGGTGTCTTCGATGAGTACGGAAGATGGAACAGATGCTTCATCTGTCAATTACTATGCTGCCACAGCCACTCTTGGAAACCAGACCATCCGGAAAGCCCCGGCAGACGGAATTGTCCTTTATTGCAAAGATGGATATGAAGGAAAAACAATTGATAGCATTACCAGTGAAGACTTTGACCAGAATTCCTATCATGAAACAGACCTGAAAACAGAAAATTCTGTCAAAGCGGGAGATGATATCTATACACTTATTACAGATGAACGCTGGAGCCTGCTGATTCCCTTAAGCGAAAAGCAGGCTGTTAAGCTTGCGGACAGAACTACGATCCGTGTGAAATTTCTAAAGGATGATATGACTCAGAGCGGAGATTTCTCGATTGTTGAGATTGACGGCGGAAAATACGGCAGGATTGATTTTAACAAGGGGCTGATTCGCTATGCAACAGAACGCTTCCTGGAAATTGAGCTTGTTACCAACACCGTCAGCGGTCTGAAGATTCCCCTGAGCTCCATTGTTACCAAGGAGTTTTATACAATTCCTTCGGAATTTTCGACTCTGGACGAAGAGAGTCAGGAAGTCGGCTTTATGATGGAAGGCAGAGATAAGAATGGCGAGAAGACGTCCATTTTCAAAAATATTTCCATCTATGCAAAGGTTGACCTTTCTGGCAGCAACGCAGCTGCAGCGGAAGATTCCTCAGATGTCAAATCTTCTCTTTACTATGTGGATAAGAGTGAATTTGAGGAAGGCGATGCTATAATCAGCCAGAAGAACCAGGGGAAATATATCATTGGAGATATTGGAGTTCTGGAGGGTGTATACTGTATAAATAAAGGGTATGCTGTTTTCCGCAGAATTGAAATTCTTGACCAGAATGAAGAATATGCCATTGTTTCCAAGAACACCGCTTACGGTCTTGCGCGCTACGACCATATCGTGAAGAATGCAGATGCGGTGAAAGAAGAAGATATTTTGTATTAAGCAGGGAGGCTTATGAATGATAGCAGAAAATTTACAGCAGGTACGAAACAACATTGTCAGGGCTTGTCAGGCTGTAGGAAGAGATCCGGAAGAGGTAACGCTTGTAGCAGTGAGCAAGACCAAGCCCGTAGAGCTTTTGAAGGAGGCGTATGATGCGGATGCCCGCGTATTCGGAGAGAACAAGGTGCAGGAAATCATGGAAAAATATGATAAACTTCCGGATGATATTCAATGGCATATGATCGGACATCTTCAAAGAAATAAGGTGAAATATATTGTAGATAAGGTGTCCTTGATTCATTCCGTGGATTCTGTACGTCTTGCGGAAACGATTGAGCAGGAAGCTGCCAGACACAATGTTCGCATCCCGGTTCTGATAGAAGTGAATGTTGCGGAAGAGGAGAGTAAATTTGGAGTAAAAATGGAAGAGGTTCTTCCATTGCTTCAGCAGATTTGTGAGTTTCCGCACCTTGAGATCAGAGGACTTATGACAATTGCCCCATATGTAGAAAATCCGGAAGATAATCGGGAAATATTTCGTCAATTAAAAAAATTAAGTGTTGACATTGCAGCTAAAAACATTAATAATATTACTATGAGTGTTCTCAGCATGGGCATGACCGGGGATTATGAGGTCGCTGTCCAGGAGGGAGCTACGATGGTACGTGTTGGAACAGGTATCTTCGGTGAGAGAGAATATTTACGATAAGACTAAGAATATAAGATTGGAGATTTAAAATGGGCGTTTTGGACAAGTTTTTAGATGCCATTAAACTAAATGATGACTATGACGAGGATGAGTTTCTTGATGATAACCTGTTAGATGAGGCAGATGACGATGAGTTCCTTGATGATGACGGTGGAGAGCGGCCTAAGAAGAACTTCTTTCAGAAATTCAGCCGTAAGAAAGAGGAAACAGATGATTATGATGACTACGATGAAGATGAGGAACCAGTTGTAAAGCCGACACCTAAGGCATCACCCAAGTCTGCAGCAGCTGCAGCCAAGGCTGAAAAACCGGCGCGTCCTGTAGCATCCAACAAGATCACACCAATGAGAAGCAGCAGACGTCAGGGGCAGTCCGCGAATATGGAGGTTTGTGTCATTAAGCCTACTTCTATGGAAGATTCAAGAGAAATTGCAGATACGCTTGTTGATAATTCTACAGTAATTCTTAATTTGGAAGGAATTGATGTGGAACTGGCTCAGAGAATCATTGATTTTACTTCCGGCGCATGCTACTCTCTTGGCGGAACCCTGCAGAAGGTTTCCAGCTACATCTTTGTTCTTGGACCGTATAATGTAGATATTACCGGAGACCTGCAGAATATTTTGGGAGGTTCCGCACCTTCTGTCAGAGCAGGTTACTGATCAATCATGGAACGTGATGAATTTTTTCAAAGGAGAATCCGTGAATTGGCAAATACTGCTTATCAGAGAGACATTGTCACTTTTTCGGATTTTCTGAATCTGAACGAACAGAATATGATAAATAGCCGCAACTTTCGTATTCCGGGAGTTGTTATGGAATGGTTCGGCGGTTATGAAGATGCAGAGCGTCAGATGGTGGCATTTCATCCTGATGCTCTTGTCTTTCCCTGGGACTATCCCATTGACTGTCTGAAAATCGAACCAAAAGCAGTCAGGTTTTCCGAAAAACTGACTCATAGGGATTATCTGGGGGCGTTGCTGAATCTTGGCGTGGATCGATGTGTGATCGGTGATATTCTTGTACAGGAGGATGCGGCATGGTTTTTCTGTCTTCATAGAATGACGGATTTTTTTCTGGAGAATCTCTGCAGAGTGAAACATACCAGCATTGTAATCAGCAAAGTAGAAAACCCCAAAGAGCTGCCGTCACCTTCTCTGGAGCCGGTCAGCGGTACCTGTGCATCTGTGCGTCTGGATTCTCTGATCTCCCTGGCTTTCCAGGGTTCCAGAAGCAGTATGGTATCTTTCATTGAGAGCGGTCATGTATATGTGAACGGCCGTCTGATTACCTCTAACGGATATGAACCAAAAGAGGGAGAGATCATTTCCGTACGTGGGAAGGGAAGGTTCCGTTTTGACGGCATTACAGGGAAGACCAAGAAGGGACGCTGCGCTGTGCGGATCATGCGCTATATATAAAATACGCAATCATAGATGTAATATCAGGAGGCTTTTATGTCAGAACATATTTTGAATGTAAAAAGAGAAGGAGAGTTTTCTTATCCGATTTATTTCGAAGAGGATTTCTCTGCATTGGCAGGTGCAATGGAAGCAGAAGGTCTTGCCGGAAGAAAGCTCTGCATTGTTACGGATACGCATGTGGCACCGTTTTACCTTGCGGCAGTGGCGAATGCTCTGAAAGAAGTATCGGAGGATATCTGTTCCTTTGTGTTTGATGCCGGAGAGCAAAGCAAAAACCTGAATACTGTACAGGATCTCTACGTGACCCTCATCGAAAACGGAATGGACAGAAAAGGACTTCTGGTTGCCCTTGGAGGAGGCGTTGTGGGAGATCTGACAGGTTTTGGCGCTGCCACATATCTGCGGGGAATTGAATTTATTCAGGTTCCTACCACACTTCTGGCACAGGTGGACAGTAGTGTAGGAGGCAAGACGGGAGTTGACTTCCAGCAATATAAAAATATGGTAGGGGCATTCCATCAGCCGCGGCTTGTCTATATGAATATAAACACGCTCAAAACTCTTCCTGACGCTGAATTTGCCTGCGGTATGGGTGAAGTATTAAAGACCGGACTTATTTGTGACGGAGCCTTTTTTCGGAGCGTGTGCGCTCATTCAGAGACTCTGAAAGGCCGTAAGGACGTGTCTGTTCTTTCTTCTTCGATTCGCAGATGCTGCGAGATCAAAGCAGGTGTAGTGGAGCGTGACCCTAAGGAACAGGGCGAACGGGCTCTTTTGAATCTTGGGCATACCGTGGGACATGCCGTAGAAAAACTGAAGAATTTCCAGCTTCTTCATGGACAATGTGTGGGAATCGGTCTTGTAGCTGCCGCTTTTCTCTCAATGAAAAGAGGGCTTCTGACAGAAGAAGAGTACCGGGAAATCTGTGACGGATGCCGGATGTTTGAGCTCCCGGATCATGTGGAGGGCCTTACTCCCGAGGAAATTTTAAATGCCACCAAAAAAGATAAAAAAATGGAACACGGACAGATTAAGTTTATCCTTATGGACGGTATCGGAAAAAGTTTCATTGACAAGACCATAACGGATGAAGAACTGAAAACTGCGATTTCGGAGATTGTATCATGAAGAACATGAAAAAGCCTTTGTCCGTAGGTATGTGTGCACTGGCAGGAATCCTGTCAGTGCTTCTTCTTACTTTGCTGGATCAGTATACCAAATTCCTTGCCAGTCTGTCACTTTCGGGAAAACCCTCAATTGTGCTGATTCCCGGTGTACTGGAGCTGAAGTACCTGGAAAACACCGGTATGGCATTTGGTCTTTTATCCGGAAAAAAGGTATTCTTTTTGGTGATGTGTATTTTGTTTTTCCTGTTGGGCATCTATCTTTTCTTCAGGATTCCAAAAGAGCGCTATTATCTGCCGCTTTTGCTGATCCTGTTCCTGATGCAAAGCGGCGCTGTGGGAAATTTTATTGACCGTGCATGGCGGGGATATGTAATAGATTTTATTTATTTTTCTTTGATAGACTTTCCGATATTTAATCTGGCGGATATTTATGTGGTCAGCGGAAGTATCCTGCTGATACTTTTTGTTTGTCTGATCTATCAGGAAGACGATTTTTCGTTTTTAAATCCAAGAAATAAAGGGTGAAATTATGGAGCAGCTTACATTTATGATAGAAGAACAGGAGGCAGGAATCCGGATTGACCGCGTCCTTACAGACAAATGTGAGGATTATTCCCGCTCTTACCTGCAGAAACTTCTGAAGGATCAGCAGGTGTCTGTCAATAAGAATCCTGTAAAAGCGAATTATAAAGTTCAGGCCGGAGATACTGTCCATGTCACACTTCCTGATATGGAAGAACCGAATATCCGGCCCCAGGAGATCCCGCTGGACATTCTTTATGAGGATGACTATCTTCTGGTTGTTAATAAGCCGAAGGATATGGTGGTGCACCCAAGTGCAGGACACATGGAGGGGACTTTGGTCAATGCGGTGCTTGCTCACTGTCAGGGGAATCTCTCCGGCATTAACGGGGTTCTTCGTCCGGGAATTGTCCATAGGATCGATAAAGATACCACAGGTGCGCTTCTCATCTGTAAGGATGATACCACTCACCGTGCTTTAGCCGAGCAGTTGAAGGTGCATAGTATAAAACGGCGGTATCACGCCGTAGCTTATGGGAATTTTTCGGATGAGGAAGGTACGGTGGAGGGGCCGATCGGTCGTCATCCCATTGACAGAAAAAAAATGGCCATCAATTATAAAAACGGAAAAGAAGCTGTAACGCATTACCGTGTATTGGAGCGATTTGGAAATGCCACTTATATAGAATGCCGTTTGGAAACAGGACGTACGCATCAGATCCGTGTTCATATGGCCAGCATCGGTCATCCTCTGCTTGGTGACGAGATCTATGGTTCCGGAAGGAATCCCTATCATCTTCAGGGACAGGCGCTACATGCTATGGTACTTGGCTTTATTCATCCCCATACAGGGAAGTATATGGAGTTTGAAGCACCATTGCCTGACTATTTCGTGAAATTGCTGAACAAATTAAGAAAATAGTTGTCACTTCTGCCCAAAATATAGTATAATAATCATAAGCTATTAATCAAATAGTTTCATATATTAAAAATTTTTCGATAGTTTATTATTTCGCAGAAGGGAGTGCAGCTTATGAATAACAGTACAAGTTCTATCATTACCATCGGCCGCCAGTATGGAAGCGGAGGAAGGCAGATTGGCCAGGAGATTGGCAAATACTTTGGAATTAAGTGTTACGATAAAGAGCTTCTGGAGCATGCTGCCAATGACAGCGGTATCTGCAAGGAACTGTTTGAAAATCATGATGAAAAACCGACCAATAGTTTCCTCTATTCGCTGGTTATGGACACATACTCTTTTGGATATTCTTCTGCGGGATTTTCCGATATGCCGATGAACCATAAGGTATTTCTTGCCCAGTTTGATGCAATCAAAAAACTTGCATCGGAAGGGCCCTGTATTATGGTTGGAAGATGTGCTGACTATGCACTTGCCGATAACAGGGATTGCTTTAGTGTTTTTATCCACGCAGATCTGGACTGGAGAGTGAACAGGATTGCCAATAAGCACCATAAATCTCCAAAGGAAGCAAGGGATATGATCACCAAGACAGATAAGAGCCGGGCCAGCTACTACAATTACTACACGAATAAGAAATGGGGTTCTGCGTCAAGCTACAGTCTCAGTATTGACAGCAGTAAATTTGGTATTGATGGAACAACCAGGGCAATCATTGAAGCAATTGAGATTTTTGACAGCTGTAAGAAATAATACCGGTCATAAACGGTAGTAATAGAAAAACAGGGATTTCTCTCATAGAGGGAAATCCTGTTTTTTCTATTCTTGTTTTGTTCTGTTTTGGGTTTTATCGTTCACCGGGAAGAGTCCAGCCCTTGAGGTTTCCATTCAGGATTGCGGTGAACATGCGCTCCTTGACACCGGGATGCTCCTGCCCAAGCTGTCTGAGAAGATTTTTTACATATTCTCTCTTTGTATTACCGTCTGCAGGACAGCGGTTCTTTACAACCGGAAGATCGTATTTGTGCTGGAATCCGATCACATCCATTTCTTCCATATAGATCATAGGACGGATCAGTGTCAGATCCATCCGATCCCAGTAAGTGACCGGTGAAAACGTATGGAAACGGCCCTCAAAAATGAGGGACATGAGCATGGTTTCCACTACATCATCTTTGTGATGGGCATAGGCAACTTTGTTGCAACCCAGCTTCTTTGCAGTTTCATTGAGAGCACCTTTCCGCATTTTCGCACAGAGTGAACAGGGATTACTTTCTTTCCGGTCTTCAAAAATGATCTTATATATTTCTGTGGGAATAGGAGTGTAGTGAATGCCAAGCTCATCACAGAGCTTCTGAATCGGCTCCATCGATACCCCTTCAAATCCCAAATCCACAGTAATGGCTTCCAAAGTAAATGGTCTGGGGTAAAATCTGGCAAGTCCATGAAGGGCATAGAGCAGTGTGAGACTGTCTTTACCGCCGGAAATGCCCACTGCAATCTTATCCCCGCTTTCAATCATATGGAAATCGTCCACTGCTCTTCGTGTAACGCTTAATACCTGCTGTAATTTCATAATATCCCTTTCTTTTTCTATGATAAAGTCGTATGATAGAAATGTTCAACCTGAATTATTATAGCGTTTTTTGTAGTATGCGGCAACCGGAATATTACCAAATATATCACATTTTATTTTATTAAAATTTAATGAGACATAATTGGATAATCATGTTATAATTGTCATATTGCAGAGACCTGTATGAGTAATGATTACTATTCGCTGTATTTCTGCGCCGGCAGTTGGATGTCCGTAAGGGAAGAAATAGGCGTGTATGCAAGATTTAGAAATGTTCTTGGAGGTAATTTTTTATATGAAATTTCGTTGGGATAACAAATACTTACATTGGGGAGTAACGGCATTTTTCGTTATCGCAGCAAGTATGCTGTTTTATTACGGCATCTTTCACATGCGGACACTGATTACAGGAATCAAAACTTTTTTTAGTATTATGGCTCCTATTATATATGGTTTTGCCATTGCCTATATCCTGAGTCCTATCGTTAATTTTTTGGAAAAACAGGTGATCTACCCTTTTTTAAAGAAAAAAGAACGGAAGCTGGAGAAGCGCGGAAGAAGAGTCGTACGTTGGGTCTGCGTGCTTCTTTCCCTGTTTTTTTTGCTGATTATCATCTATACATTGATTATGATGGTTCTTCCGCAGTTAATCCGAAGCGTAATGAATATTATTTACAGTTTTCCTTATTATGTGCGCAGCATCGAGAACTGGCTGAATGCCTTTATTGAAAAGGGATGGAAGCTGGACACGGAAATGATCGATATGCTGAACCAGTATTCCGTACAGGCGCAGGATTACCTTTCTACCAATATTCTGCCCCAGATGCAGCAAATGCTGAAGAATATTTCGGCAGGAGTTTTTGATATTCTGATTTTCCTGAAGAACTTCCTGATCGGTGCAATTGTTTCCATTTATGTGCTGGCTGATAAAGAAATTTTTGTAGCACGTAGTAAAATGGTCGTATATGCTTTGCTGCCTGCGAAATTGTCCAATACGATCATTCATGCCATGCGTTTTACGCATCAGACCTTTGGCGGCTTTATCAGCGGTAAGATTCTGGACTCTGCAATCATTGGAGTCCTCTGCTATATCGGAACCACAATCCTGGATATGCCATATGCAATTCTGGTCAGTGTTGTAGTAGGCGTTACTAATGTCATCCCGTTTTTCGGGCCATATCTGGGAGCTATTCCCTGTATACTGCTGATTTTACTGGTTGATCCTTTGAAGAGTCTTTATTTTGCTATTTTTATCCTGATCCTTCAGCAGTTTGACGGCAATATTCTCGGACCGAAGATTCTTGGTGACTCCACAGGATTGTCCAGTTTTATGGTAATCGTAGCTATTATGATCGGTGGAGGCCTTTTTGGAATCATAGGTATGGTTATCGGCGTGCCTGTATGTGCGGTTCTCTATGCTGCGGCATGGAAGCTTCTGGGACGTTCTCTGGATGAGAGGAAAATGCCGTCTGATGTAGTGGATTACTGCAATATCGATTGTCTGGATCCAAGGACAAGGGAAGCCATTCCTATGCCAAAGGAAGCGCCGGACCGTAAGCTTCAGGAACTGAAGCGCATGAAGAATCCGGACGGTATGTTTATGAAAATCTGGAATCTCTTGTGCAGGATTCTTAAAAAGTTCTGGGAACTGTTAAAGGTTTACGGAAAGATTGTATGGGAAAAGATAAAAGTAATTTCCGGAATCGCAGCTAAAAAGACAAAAGAGCTGTACTGCAAATGCAGACAGGAAATAGAAAAGAGATTCGGAAAATAGAATGATGCATCGAGCCGGCTGTATAAATTTTCCAGCCGGCCTCTTGTTAAGAAATAATTTGAGAATAGGAGAGCGCCATAATGAAATTATTGATTCAGCGTGTCAATCATGCAGAGGTAAAGGTTGAGGGAGATACGGCAGGGAAAATCGGCAAAGGGTTTCTTGTATTTGTCGGTGTAGGAAAAAATGACACACGGGAAATCGCAGACAGATATCTGAAAAAGCTCCTTGGACTCCGTATTTTTGAGGATGAAGCAGGAAAAACAAATCTTTCTTTAAGTGATGTACAGGGAGAACTTCTTCTTGTATCACAGTTTACCCTCTATGCCAACTGTAAAAAAGGCAATCGGCCCAGTTTTATCGAAGCGGGTGCACCGGATAAGGCTGAGGAACTATATGAGTATATGATCCGTGAAGCATCTAAAGTAGTTCCCGTGGTACAGCACGGCATATTCGGTGCAGATATGAAGGTATCCCTGGAAAACGACGGGCCTTTTACCATTATACTTGATGAGTCTATCCTGTAAGTAAAGGATAGCGGTACATCTATACGACAAACCCGAGTTTTTCAAATAGATATCACTAAAAATCCGGTATTCCTGTATTCTATTATAGAAAAAAGTAATTTTAAAATAAAGGGGAAACATTTCATGGAAAAAAGAATTACATATCATGAACAGACAGATATTGAAAATACCTTAAAGCTTCGTGAGGTTTTAAAGACTCTTCCTCCTTTTTGCAGGGATTATTTTCGTGCTGTTGAACCAACCACTACAACCAAAACCAGAATTTCTTATGCATACGATATCCGAATCTTTTTTCAGTTTCTTCTGGATGAAAATCCCGCTTTTAAGGACTATACCATGCAGGATTTTACTGTTCAGGTGCTGGATCAGGTCAATGCCCTTGATATTGAAGAATACCAGGAATATCTCAAGGTCTATAAAACCGGTGACAAAACCGAAACAAACGGCGAGCGCGGCCTGAAGCGCAAAATATCGGCTCTGCGAAGCTTTTATGCATATTATTTTAAACGTGAAATGATTCATACAAACCCTACTGTTTTAGTGGACGTTCCCAAAATTCACCAAAAAAGCATCGTACGTCTGGATACGGATGAGGTGTCCATCCTGTTGGATTATATTGAGCACTGCGGTGACCATCTTACCGGACAAAAACGTGTGTTCTATGAAAAAACCAAGGAACGCGATCTTGCACTTGTAACCTTACTTCTTGGAACCGGTATCCGGGTTTCTGAGTGTGTCGGACTGGATGTGGAAGACATTGATTTTAAAAATAACGGAATCAAAGTAACCCGAAAAGGCGGTAATGAAATGGTTGTATATTTTGGACCGGAGGTAGAGAAGGCTCTGAAAAAATACCTGGAAGTACGGGAAGGAATCACTCCCTTAGCCGGTCATGAGCATGCACTCTTCTATTCTGCCCAGCGCCGTCGAATCGGTGTCCAGGCTGTAGAAAATCTGGTAAAAAAATATGCCCGGGAAGTAACGACCACTAAGAAAATCACTCCCCACAAGCTCCGCAGCACCTATGGTACTGCCCTTTATCAGGAGACAGGCGATATTTACCTTGTAGCGGATGTTCTTGGACATAAGGACGTAAATACTACCAGGAAGCATTATGCTGCGTTAGATGACAACAGACGGCGTCAGGCGGCCACTGCTGTAAAACTCCGCGAGGAATCCTGACAATTTCTTTGACATTTCCTGTGATAGTAAAAAGGGTCTCTGCCGCATATGCATTGACCCTTTTTAAACGTTTATAATCTTCTTTTGCTGTATTATAGATTTCTCCGTATGTACATTCTCTGCATTAGATTATAAAGAAACAACAACCTTTTCCTGGAATGATTCCGGAAGTTCCTCTTTATCAAGAGAAATGCTGATTACGAAAGAGATTCCGAATTTGGTTCCGATTGCATCAAGCTGCTCTAATGTACTGGTTACATCTGCCTCTTCCAACTTCGCGATCTTGAGGAAGCTGTCAAGATATATCTGCTCAAGGTCGTGATCCTGAGAAATAATACCACAGATAAATCCAACAAATTCATCACAGTTTTTAATTGGATATCCGGAGACATCAATCAGACGGACCTTATTGTTCAGCTCATACATATGCTTCGTGCTCTTGTCTAAGTAAACAATGCTGCCATTTGCGTCTTTAATCGCGCCGTTCACTCTGTCTAACAGTACTTTTGTTTTGCCTTTGCCTTTCTTTCCTACAATCAGTTCAACCATCCTGTTTTTCCTCCTTAGACACATATAATATTAATTTTGAACAAATTCTTTAATTAATATGTTTCAATTATAGTGCATTTTATCAAAAAGTTCAATGCCTAATTTATAAAAATATTAAATAATTAGAGGATTCGTTACTGTTTTTACCAGGTTAATTCCAGATACAGATCTTTATATTGTTTTGCAGAATTATCCCAGGAAAAATTCTTATCCATATCTCTCTGAACCATTTCATCCCAGCACCAGCGATTTGTGAAATATAATGTTTTCGCTCTGTTGATCGCATCTAATAATAAGCCCGCATCATAATAGTCAAAGGTGAAACCATTTCCTGTATTCGTATACATATTATATGGCTCTACAGTATCTTTCAGGCCGCCGGTTTCACGGACGATCGGGACGGTACCATAGTGCATTGCAATTAACTGCGTTAATCCGCATGGCTCAAACTGTGAAGGAACCAATAAGGCATCCGCGCCTGCATAGATTTTATGTGCTCTTGTTTCGTCATACATGATATTTGAGCATACATTTCCCTTGTAAGCATTTTCATAATAACGGAAGGAATCCTCGTAAACAGGATCTCCTGTACCAAGAACGACGATCTGTGTATGTTCGTCCATAACCTGCGGTATGATGGAATTAACCAAATCCAGCCCCTTCTGGTCAGTCAGTCTGGAAATCAGGCCAATGACAAATTTATTTTCATCCTGAACCAGTCCCAGTTCTTCCTGCAGGTTACGTTTGTTTTCCATTTTCTTTTCTAATACATCGGTGATGTCATAATTTGCATATAATCTGGTATCTGTGCCGGTATTCCAAATATCGTAGTCAATGCCATTTACAATGCCTCTTAATTTGCCGGAATGATATCGTAAATGGGCATCCAGCTTTTCACCATAGTATGGGGTCTGAATTTCTCCGGCATACGTATTGCTGACCGTAGTAATAATATTCGAGTATGTCAGGCCGCCTTTTAACATATTTGCGTCCTCATAGCCTTCTTTTAATGCATCCTTATTAAACACATAGTCCGGAAGTCCAGACCAGTATTGAATCGTAGGGATATTATAAATTCCCTGGAACCGCAAATTGTGAATCGTCAGGATCGTCTTTGCGGAAGAAAGCTTTGTATTCTCAAACAGAGTTCTTAAATAAACAGGGGTCAGCGCAGCCTGCCAGTCATGGCAATGAATGATATCCGGAATCCAATCCATGTAATTCAACGCAGCCAATGCAGCCTTAGCAAAGTAGCAATATTTCGGAATATCATCGACGAGATTTGTATATGGATTTCCATTGCTGAAGAATTCTTCATTATCAATAAAGTCATATACAACTCCATCCCAGACATATTCCATAATGCCCACATAAAAAGACCTGCCATCAGCGCACAGATTCATCTCAAAGGATCCTCTGTATACCATTTTTTCCTGGTATTTCCATGGAATACATTTATAACGCGGAAGGATTACTTTTACGTCACAATTCTGTTTTACCAGTGCTTTTGGAAGGGCATACATAACATCTCCCAGACCGCCTGTCTTTACAAATGGATAGCATTCTGATCCAATGAACGCAACACTTCTTCTTGGCGTCGTATATACTTCAGCCATCAGTTCTTCCGCTGCTTCTGGTGCTGCATCTGGTGCTGCTTCCTCAGTACGGACTTCTTCAACAACGTCTGTCTTAGGCCCATCCTGTTTTTCTTCTGAAATAACAGCCTTATCCTCTTCTTTTGCTTTTTCTACAGTTTCAACCTTTGTTTCTTTTCTTTTCACTTTTTTAGCAGCCTTAGGGGCTTCTGCTTTCACTTCTTCAGCAGTTTTCGACTTAGGCGCTTCTGTTTTTACTGTTTTCACTTTTTTTGCAGTTGTTGCCTTAGGTGCTTCTTCTTTTACATTCTCAGAAGTTTCAACATTAATCTTTACGTCAGCCGTTTCTGCAGCAGCTTTTTTTGTTCCTCTTTTTGCAGGAGTTTTTTTCTTGCTCGTAGGTTTTTCTACTTTATTTCTGGTCATCTGACACCTCCAAGATTTTTATAAATTTCTTTTTTGCTATGATATCCGTTTTTCAGGATAAAGAGAATAATTTCCTTCCACCATGTTTTATGCTGATTTGTATAAGAGTCGTCACGGATATATCATGATTCTGAATCTCAGACATCATTGAAATATTATATCATAAAAATGATATACAGGCAAATTTATAATTGTTCAGGCCAAAAAAGACTTCTGATGTTAATGCGTCAGAAGCCTTTTCGGTATTTCTTAATTAATATTCTCCAGAAGGGAATTCATTTGCTGATAGAGCAGTTCTTTGGTAGAGGCACCCATGACAATGGAAACGAAAGGTTTTCCGTAGGCATTCTGGGAAAGCAGGGCCAGGCAGTTGCCGGCATTATCCGTCGTACCGGTTTTGCCGCCGAGAATGGAAACATCCTTTGGTGCATTTGCTTCACCGGTAAGGTAATGGTCTGTGGCAACCAGGCTGGTAGCCATCTGTGAACCGTCCGCTCTTGTATATTCCACTGTATAAGAAGGCATCTGGGTAATTTCCGTAAATTCAGGATATTTCAGAGCTTCTTTCAGCATCAGATAAATATCATAAGGAGTTGTATAATGGTTTTCATCCTGCAGGCCGTGGGGATTGGTAAAATGCGTTCCCGTACAGCCAAGCTGTGCCGCATAACTATTCATCATATCAACAAATGCAGAGGTGGATCCTGCAACATGCTCTGCAATAGCAGAGGCGGCATCATTTCCTGAATAAACAAGCAGGCAGTGAAGAAGCTGATCCATAGTGACTCTGTCTCCCGCCTGGAAGCCGCACACCTGGGAACCTTCTTCGAGAGTGACATTTTCCTGGGAAATGGTGACAGTCTCATCCATATTTCCGTATTTTAAAGCCAGCATAGCAGTCATGATTTTTGTGATACTTGCAGGATAAACGCGATTATAGGCACCGCTGGAATAAAGCACTTTCATGTCATTCAGGTCAAGAAGCATTCCTGCCTGACTGCTGTCCAGAGAAACAGAATCCAACGAGACATCTCCCTCTACAACACAGAGTTTTGCCGCAAAAGCTTCTGCTCTTTGTGCATTACCGGAAATCTGCGGATTCATAAATTCTTTTGCCGCACTATAAGAATCTGACGGTTCTGCAAAAGGGCCATCTTTTATCATATAAACTGCGTACCCGCCGCCGGCTGCCAGAGCAGCCATCAGAACCAAAAGAAGAACCGTATGGAATATTTTCTTTCTCCGTCTTCTTCTCATACGGGCAGCCCTGGCGCTGTTCGGTGCAGGCCTTTTTCCCGGTGCTTTTTTTGAAGGAACCGTGCCTGCACCAGAATCAGCCCGCGTTGTCCTGGCCGGTGATTTCTTTGAAGATGTGCGTTTCATAAGTATTCCTCTCTCTTATAAATATTCTTTTTCTGAAGTTCTTTATTATATGCGCTGCTCTGCAGCCCTACATTCAGAACAAGTCCCATACCGATAAACATACTGACCAGAGAAGTCAGCCCGTAACTGACAAACGGCAGCGGTGTACCTGTATTGGGCCCCATTCCCGTTGCGACCATAATATTGATGGTTCCCTGTATGGCAACGACCGTACCGACACCGCAGCAGATGATTTTTCCGGCCAGATCCTTAGCCCGAAGGCTCATACGGATGCATTCCAGCGCGATCAGAAGAAGCAGCACAATAATCGCAGTACAGCCGATAAATCCATACTCCTCTCCTGCCACTGCAAAAATAAAGTCCGTCTGATTCTCCGCAACAAAGTTTCCCTCATTGACTGAGGTGCCGGTTTCCTCTCCGGAAAGTCTTTTCCCGATCAGTTCACCGGAAGCAATTGCTGTCATGGAGTTATTCTGCTGCTCAATATCATCTGAATATTCTTCGTTTTCCGGATATAGGAAAGACATAATACGGTTACGCTGATAATCCTGAATCAGCTTCTGATCCGGCTGCACAACAATGCTGAGAAATACAATAAGAAGCGGAACAGCAATGAGAATAGCTCCCCCGATAATTTTATACCTCAGTCCTGCAATGTAAATCAGCACACAAAACAAAATCGCAACTGTAATCGTATTCTTCATATCCGGCTGATTATAGATCAAAAGCAATGGAACGATCAGAAGCACACCGGATTGAACGATTACTTTGAATGTATTGAGATCATCTTCGTGATCCATAAAAAATTTAGCAAAGAAAACTATAATAATAATCTTGGAAAGCTCCGTAGGCTGGAATCGGATAAATCCCAAATCAATCCATCGGGCCGCACCGTTGGCCGAATCACCGAAAAGACGTACGCCAAGCAGCATAAAAATATTAAAAAAATACATGATCCACTGAAAGTTCATGATCCAGGAGTAATCCATCAGTGAAAGAATCACCATAAGTATTACGCCAAGTACAACTCCAAAAAGCTGTTTAGAGCGAAGATCCGAAGCTGCTATCCCTACAAGCTGTACACCAAAGGTACTTAATGCCAGCAGGAAAAACACCAGTCTGAAATTGTAAAAACGAAGCTTGTACTGTTTAATCATTATTTAATCGATTCCTTTTCATCTGTACAGGTATTTTCACATAGAGCACAGGAGGCTCCTGTGTTATTTTCAGGTGTACCTGTTCCTCATCTATCAGAACATACTTTTTTACTGTATGTATCAGATCGCTGCGGAGCATTTTCATCATTTGCGGAGAGCAGTCGATCCGTTCCGAAACAAGGAGCAGCTTCATTCTGTCCCTTGCATAGCCTGCGGAACGTTTCCTGACATTATGAAAGACCTTCATAGGGCACCCTCCTTTATTTCAGGTTGCTATTTCCGGAAAAAGCTGCCTAGTCTGCCGAATACGCCCTTTTTCTGGCGGATGTCCATGAATGGCACTTCCTCTCCCAGAAGTCGTTTGCAGATATTGCGGTACTCCTCTTCCGCCTGGGAGTTTTTGGCCGAAAGAGGCTCTCCCTGATTTGTAGCGATAACAATCTGTTCATCATCCGGAAGCGTACCGATCAGATTTACCGCAAGGATTTCTATGACATCATCTACGGACATCATATCTCCCCTGGCGATCATATCCGGGCGGAGACGGTTAATGATCAGATGGATATCCCTTAAGTCATTCGCCTCCAGAAGCCCGATGATCCTGTCTGCATCACGGATGGCTGATACCTCCGGTGTCGTTACCACAAGGGCTTTATCTGCCCCTGCAATGGCATTCCGGAAGCCCTGCTCAATACCGGCAGGACAATCCAGCAGGACAAAATCAAATTGCTCTCTCAGTTCCTCAGTCAGCTTGATCATTTGTTCCGGAGAGACTGCCGACTTGTCCTTCGTCTGGGCAGACGGCAGGAGAAACAGATCCGGATGGCGTTTATCCTTGATCAGTGCCTGTTTCAGCCGGCAGCTTCCGTTTACCACGTCTACCAGATTATAGACGATCCGGTTTTCAAGTCCAAGGACCACATCCAGGTTACGAAGGCCGATATCGGTATCCACAACGACGACTTTTTTACCCATCATAGCCAATCCGGTACCGATATTGGCAACGGTGGTGGTCTTTCCCACACCGCCCTTGCCGGATGTTATGACAATGACTTCACTCATGTTTCCAATTCCTCCTAAAAAAATGTTCCATATTTCTGGTATTCTCTGAAAGTTTCTTAGTCATTGGAGGTTGTGCTGGTATCGCTGGAAGCATAACCTGTCAAAATGGACTCTTCATCTGCCAAATCAAAAATGTATTTTAAAATATCATTTGCTGCAAGGCAAGCATTACCGGAAGAATATCCGTTGGCAATGCGCACTGCTATGGAATACTTCGGCTCAGAAGCCGGTGCATAGCCGATAAACAGACCATGGTTTGGTTCACGCGTGCTGATTTCCGCAGTACCGGTCTTTCCGGCAAGATCAACCCCAAGACCGTTAAACTGGTCGTGGGTCTGAATAACACGATACATACCATCATGAATATCATCCCATACATTATCCGGAACATCCATTACATTTTCAATCTTCGGATCATACTCTTCCAGAATATTGCCTTTGGAGTCTGTTACCTTATCAAGAAGTGTCAGATTATAAACCGTTCCGGAGTTTGCAAGCGCTGCTGCGTAACGGGCAAGCTGTGTTGTAGAATACAAATGCGTACCCTGTCCCATATAAGACGGAACTGCGTTGGTGTCTGATACATGCGGAGAAGACTCTGTAAGCTCAATTCCGGTCTTTTTATCAAGGCCGATCATTGATGCATATTTCTGCAGCTTGGAAAGGCTCAGGGATTCGGAAAATTCCTCTTCCCCAGTTTTGCCGAGCTGGAAACCAATCATATTGAAATAGTAGTTACAGGATTCCTGGATCGCAGTACGGATGTCCAGGGAACCATGACCTGCTATGTTCCAACAGTTGATCGGCGGATCCACATACTCAAATTTTCCGGTACATTCAAAATACGTACCATCATCCACAATGCCTTCCATCATACCTGCAATCGTAGACAGCAGCTTCATGGTAGAACCAGGCGCCGTAGTCTGCTGGGTTGCTTTGCTGAAGAACGGGCTGGACAAATCAGTAGCCAATTTCGCATAATATTCCGTATCCATATCATTCGTCAGCCGGTTATTGTCATATCCCGGATAAGAGACGCATGCAAGCACATCACCGGAATTAACATCCACGATGACTGCTGATGCAGAACATGGCTTTAACGCAAGCTGAGCAGGTTCGATCTCCAGATTTGCGATCTTATTGATCATAAAGTCGTAGGAACTCACTGCACCGGAGGCTAAGGATTCATAAACCCCGTCCTCTTTAGAAAGCAGTCCCTGTTCATAAAGAACAAGACACAGCTCCTGCCCCGAAATGGTATCCTCCAGAAGCATATACTTATACAGAAGCTTGGAGAATCCAAGATTCGTACGCAAAGCCTCTATGATATATTCCGTCAGGGAGCGATAAACCTCTGCAGAGTCCAGATATTCTCCTTCCGGAGAAATCTTGGAGATATCGATCCAGTTCTGGCTTGCAGCATAGGTAAGATATTCCTTCAGACTGATACTTTCGTCTGTTGTCCATGCTTT
Organism: Eubacteriales bacterium; assembly: GCA_030524545.1. Lineage (GTDB taxonomy): Bacteria > Bacillota > Clostridia > Lachnospirales > Lachnospiraceae > Blautia_A. Next base: position 44,055 of record JAUNGM010000021.1, on the reverse strand, counting down.
GTAGGTTGGATCTGAGGTATCAATAGCATCTTTGGAAATAACTCCCAGTGTGTCCCGAAGAAGCGTGTTGCAGATATAAAGAAGGTATTCCTGTATCTGCTTGCTTTCTTCTTTTTGGGCAGGTGAATGATCACCTGTCAGCCTGTTAGTTATTGTATCAAAAACTTCCTGCTGCTTTTGTAGAAATTTGGCATGTAAATTTTTTTCTGTGTCAGAAGCATCCTCATCGTCAAATTTCGTAATATCGATGACACTGTTTTCTACGAGCGCATTATAGACATCATAGATCGGTATCGTGAGCTGGCTGGCATCCGTAATACTTTCATAATCAATTTCCTTAGCAGTGGAAATATAAGAAAGCAGGATACCTGCCACACGCTGTTTCAAGATCTGGTAAATAGCGCTCTGCCAGTCAGAATCAATTGTCAGGTAAACATCGTTTCCTGCGATCGGTTCCACCTTAGTGTCCTCGTCAATCTTCAGAACCTTTCCCATATTATCAACTGAAACGGTTTCTTTGCCATCCGTTCCCTGGAGGGTCAGCTCCATATACTGTTCAATTCCAGCCTTACCAACGACCGCATCATTGGAATAGCCGGAGTTTTGTTTACGAAGAGATTCCAGTTCCTCAGAAGAAGCCTTACCGGTATATCCAAGAATCGGGCCCATGCTTTCGTCTTCGATATATTTTCGGATAGAATCCTCCACTACTTCAATTCCCTGGAGATTATGCTGGTTCTCCATGATGGAAGCAACCGACTCCTCACTGATATTGGTGGCAATCGTAACAGGAACATATTTCATAAAGCTGTTGTTGTTCAGCTCATAACGGATAATCGCAATATCCAGGATTTCTTCCCTGGTCAGTTCCTCCGGAAGATAATGCGATGACAGTTCCTCCGGCGTATAGGCATTATCTCCGTAAAGCACTATGGAAAAGCCATTGCTGCTGCTCAGATATTCAACCATTTCCGCAGCAGTGGCGTTCTTTTCTTCTTCTTTCAGATCATCAATCAGCGGATGGCCATACACATCCGCACGGAAACGGTTCAGAGTAAACCCTTCGTCCACGTCAAAGGCATATTCTCCATTCTCGTCCACATAAATATGAAATGTATTGGAAAGGCTGTCGCCGTTCTTTTCCAGAATTTTGATTACCTGATAAGCCACTCCGTTCAAAGTCAGATTCTTCTCGCGGTTTGTTTCATAGCTTCCGTTGTCCTCCAGAGTCACAGAATAGGCCAGAATATTGGATGCGACAACTTCACCGTTTCTGTCATAAATATTTCCCCGTGTACTTTTAATGACACGGTTCTTTGTCGTTCTTGTCTGGAATTTACTGATATAATCCTCTCCCTGTATAATTTGCAGGTCAAAGATCTGCTGAATGAGAATTACTGCCAAAAAAACAAAAACCAGCGCCAGGACAGTTGTTCTCTTCAGCCGGATTTTCTTTAAGTATCGTTTTATTTTAGAACCCAAATTGACTCACTTTCTTTCCTGGTGGCATTCATGAAATGATAGTTGATATAGTAAAATACGCGGTAAACAAGCAAAGTAATAAATACTGTATAAAAAACCTCCGGAAGAATGATACGCTGAAGGTATGTTCCTAGTCCAAGCCGTCCTCTCAGTAAAAACTGAAGTGCATAAACAGCCAGATTGTACAGAACATCCGCGACAGCGGTAAGCGCCAGGGGCACCTTGATATCATTATCATAATAAATCCTGCAGGCATAGCCGCTGAAAAAGCCGCAGTACATATAGATCAGGGCATAAAAACCGAACAGTGATCCGTAAAACAGGTCAATCAGAAGGCCTGAAAAAAAGCCGGTCCACATCCCGCATTTCCTGCCCCGCATAAGTCCCATGGAAACACATAAGACCAGCATCAGATTCGGAGTAATGGATCCGATGGAGATCACATGCAGAAGGGTACACTGCAGCAAAAAACAGGCAAGGATCGTAAAAAACAGGACAATCTTACTCTTCATTACCCTCGCCCTCCGTTTCCGTACTGCTGCTCTGATAAGCTGCATCCTGCTTATTGACCGTGATAACAAATACATCTTTCAGATGCTGAAAATCCACAGGTGTTACAACAGTTCCTGCTTTCGTAAGGTTGTTGGTTTCCAGTTCAATGTCGCTGACATAACCGATAAAAAGCCCTTCCAGATATTTTTCACTGATATTGGACGTCACAAGACGCTCACCTATGGTTACTTTATCTTCCTGGTCGTAGAGCTGCTGGAAACTTAATTTGCCTTCATCGATCAGTTCAAGGTTTCCGGTTACCACACAATTGTCAGAGGTTCCCACTGTCATAGCGCTGACATTGCTGCTGTCATCTATAATGGAACGGACCGTTGCCCAATGGGGCCCGACAGCTGTCACGATTCCTACCAGCCCTTTGCCGGCAATGACATTGTTGTCTACCCGGATACCGTCCTCTGAACCTCGGTTGATGGTAAAATTATCATACCAGTTTCCCGGATCTTTGGATATGATCCTTGCGGCAATCTTGGGATAATCGGAATATTCCTCATCCAGATTATAAAGCTGTTTGAGCCGTTCCAGCTCCGTCTGATCCTGCAGAAGCTTGTTGTTCTGGGTGGTCAGGTTATCAATCTCTGCTTTCAGATTTTCGTTTTCGGCAATCAGCACCTGTTTTTCCCGGAAGCTTTCCCTGACATCCGTAAGCCAGGAACCGATCTGGTTAATGCTGGTCTCAAAAGGGACAATCACCATTCCGGCCGCATCCTTCAATGGTGCCGTCGAAATTCCGGACGCAAAGGTTGCTGCGATCGTGCTTACACAAAACATCGTCATGATAGCCAGCAGATGCCTGCTCTTTAAATTAATTCGGAAATGAAATTTCTTTTTCAGGTTTTTCATGTAATATCATACCCCTAAAAGACTCTATCTATGATAAAGGTTATAGTTTACGTTGCTTAATGGACTGTGCCCATTTCTTCAGTTCCCTGTCCCGGATGATCTTTTCCAGTCCGCATACAGATGATGTTTCGTAAAGTTCAGATAAGTTAAAGGCAAATCCCGTATAGCTGGCCAGATAATTGTCTATGTAAGGAAGACGGGTGCTTCCTCCTGTGAGATGGATTCCCTCTTTTGCAATCTGATAGGAAATCTGCGGAGGAATCCTCTCAAGAAATGTCTTCATCTCTGCTGCAATCTCATTGACACAGTTCATGATTCCTGCATTTACCACATAGGAGGAAATGACTTCTTCTCTCGGAAGGCCGGAGATACTGTCAATCCCCACAACCTTTCTGGCATCCTTTCGCTGGTCATTCAGACGTCCCATCACAAGCTTGAGCCGCTTGCCCGTTCTGGTTCCGATCTGGAGGCTATATCTCTTGCGGACTTCGCTGCAGATAGCCTCGTTCATCTGACGTCCGCCAATGGGAATCTGTCTGCTGATAATAATTTTTCCGTCTGTAATAATCGAAAACTGGGTGCTCTGCGCACCGATATTCACGATCATGCTTCCTTCATTCTTTTCCGGATCGACCCCCATGGCAATAGCATCCGCGATCGGTGCTTCTACCATAAACACACGGTTTTTGCGAAGCCAGTGTCCGTTTGCCACATGATAATAGGCTCTCTTTTCTACGGCAGTCATATCCAGCGGAACAGAAAAGTACATATCTGAGCCAAAGCTGATGATCCTGTCGATTTTTATCAGCATACTGTACAGTGCAATTTCCTGAAGTTCAAGATTGGCTATCATACCAAAAGCCATCGGCGAACTGACAGAAATATCGGAAGGTGACTTCTCATACATTTCATATGCCTCATTGCCCACGGCGATAATGGTGCGTCCACGGGACGCGATCATATTTTTTTCTAAAAAAGTCTTATTCCGCAATGCAGAATAGACTTTCATCGTACTGTTGCCAAGATCTATTCCGTATGTATTTCTAAACAGCATAAATCTGTCCCTTCAATTATTATACCTCTTTAATATCCCCTGTTCCGTAAAACTGATATATCGATGGTCTCCGATAATGATATGATCTGCCAGATGGATTCCCAGCATTTCCCCTGTCCGGTAAATCCGTTCTGTGATCATGATATCTTCCTCACTTGGCGCCGGATTCCCACTGGGGTGGTTATGGATCAGGATCAGGTTTACCGCGCCAAAGCGCAAAGCCTCCAGAAAAACCTCCCTCGGCGTGATCAGGGCGGCATTTACGGTGCCTTTTGACAGGAGCTGTTCTCCAAGGAGATGCATACTGCTGTCCAGCATCATACATACCATAAATTCCTGTCCTTCATGACGAAGCTGTTCCATATAATATTGTGCAACCGTCTCCGGCTGTCCGAAGCAAAGCTGTAATCTGGCGGCTGATGTCGCAATCCTCTTGGATAGCTCCCCGATACATTTCAATTGGATTGCCTTCACCTGTCCGATTCCTTTGATTTTCATCAGATCCTTCAGGGTGACATGCATCAGCCCCAAAAGTCCGGGATACGGAGACTCTTCCGTAGTTGATAAGATTTCATTAGCAAGATCAATGGAACTGCTGCCCTTCGTGCCGTTTTTCAAAATAACTGCCAGAAGCTCACTGTCGCTTAATGCTCCGGTGCCTTCTCTCAGACATTTTTCGTACGGGCGCTGTGCAGGAGGCAGTTCTTTAATCGTTTTCTGCATATAAGCTTACCTGCCGCTCTCATATGACGGGTAGGAATAACAGAGTTACAGTTCAGCCAGACGGCTAAACTGTAGCAGAAACATTTTAGCATAAATTAAAAAGGATGTATACTCTCTCCTAAAAATTTCTATATTTTTTAGAAATGGTTTCCGCAATTTTTATTCCGTCCATAGCAGCAGATGTGATGCCGCCTGCGTATCCTGCACCTTCGCCGCAGGGGTAGATTCCGCCGATATTTGCCAGCATCTCACTGTTCCGGACGATCCGTACGGGAGAAGAAGTACGGCTTTCAATACCGCTTAACAGAGCATCGTCCCTGTCAAATCCTTTTAATTTCTGTCCGAATGCGAGAATCCCCTCTTCAATAGAATCCCCGATCTCTTCCGGGAGAATCGAACGGACATCTGCCGGAACACAGGCCCCTTTGATATTCGGGCGAATTTCTCCGAATTCCTTTGTGGCACGATGCAGCCGGTAATCACCGAAAGTCTGTACAGGCACGCGGCCCTCTCCTGCTTCCCATGCCTTTCTTTCCAGTTCCCTCTGGAATGAAATCCCTCCGAGGGGGCCGGCATCCGGAAAATCCTCCGGAGTCACGGTTACGATCAATGCGCTGTTGGCATTCTCCCCGGCCCGGGCCTGGTAGCTCATTCCATTTACGGCAAGCATTCCCGGCTCTGTAGATGCATTTACCACATACCCGCCCGGACACATGCAGAAAGAGTAGACTCCTCTTCCATTGCCGCAGGTATGCGTGACTTTGTAACTGGCAGCACCAAGGATGCTGTTCTCCTGTTCTCCGTAAAGAGCCTCATTGATCATAGTCTGCGGATGTTCCATACGAAGTCCTACGGCAAAGGATTTCGGTTCCATCAAAACTCCTCTTTCATAAAGCATACTGAAAGTATCCCGTGCGCTGTGGCCGATGGCAAGAACACAGACCTTTGCAGGCAGCACCTCCGAACCATTGACAACGACTGCCTTTAAAGCACCGTTTTCCGTTTGAAGATCCGTCACCCTGCTTCGGAAGCGGAAGCATCCGCCCATCTCTTCAATCTGGTGACGCATGGTTTCCACGATTCCAATAAGTACGTCTGTACCGAGATGCGGTTTTTGCTGGTAAAGAATCTCTTTATGCGCTCCCGCCTCCACAAAACGCTTCAGAACCTCATGATTTCTTCCAAAAGAGTCCTTCACAAGTGTATTCAGCTTTCCGTCAGAGAAAGTCCCTGCCCCGCCCTCTCCGAACTGTACGTTGGAATCCGGATCCAGAATACCGTCTTTCCAGAATCTGTCCACGCTTTCACGACGTTTGGAGGCTTCTTCTCCCCGCTCCAGAACAATCGGACGGTACCCTGCCTTTGCAAGATACCAGGCACAAAAGATTCCTGCCGGACCGCTGCCGATAATGACAGGCGGATGCTGCAAAACTTCCTCTCCGGGTTTCGGAAACTGATAAGGCTTTTCGTGAATCAACATAATATTGTTATTGTAAACCTTTCGGGGGATTTTCTTTTCTTCCTTCAGGCATACATCTATAGTATACACGAATTTTTTGTCATTTTTGTGACGTGCATCCAGAGATTGTCTGCGGATTTCATAAGTAAAAGGAAGCTTTCCGCACCGAAGGGTCTTTATAATCTTCTCTTTCAGTTCTTCCTCCGTATGTGTAATTGGAAGCTTCATCTGGGTAATACGAATCATAAGTTCTCCTTTGCTGCATGATATCCGGCTACGGCACCGCTGGACCATGCCCATTGCAGGTTATAACCGCCGCAGGTTCCGTCAATATCCACCAGCTCCCCGGCAAAATAAAGTCCCGGATGAAGCTTTGATTCCATGGTTTCCGGATTGATTCCGGCAGTATCTACACCGCCGGAACATACCTGTGCCTGTTTAAAATCCATTCCTCCGGTAATCGTAAGGGGAAATGCCAGGATTGCCTCCTCAAGATCCGGTGCCTGACATAATACCTGGATCAGTTTGTCCGGGAACAGTCCAAGGAGCATTTCCCGGGTATCTTTGTAGGGACAGTTTTTCTGCCTTGTTTCCAGAAAAACATGAAGTCTTTCTTTTGAGAATTCCGGCAGAAAATTAACCGTCATCCGGGCTTTCTTTCCTTCTTCCAGTGCACGGACTGCATATCGGCTCAATTGGAAGACCGGAATCCCTGAAATTCCATAATCGGTCAGCTGAAGCTCTCCCCTCTGGATTCTCGGAGGTTCGTTTTCTATGACCAGTGTCAATTCTCCCTCGGTACGTACTCCTGCCCAAATGGTAAATGGATTCCTGCTCTTTTTCCCTTTTTTAAAATCAGGAACCTTCCTGGTACTGTATTCGGAAACAGGCCTGTAATTACACTTCAGGCCTGTCAGAGCCGGGAGGGGCCTGATCACCGTGTGTCCAAGTGTACGGGCCATTTCATAACCACTTCCGTCGGCTCCGAGGAGATTCGATGCACAGGACCCATTTGCCAGAATAACCGCATCACCCTCATAGGCCCAGCCATCCGTATGCACTTTCCAAAGACTATTTTCACAGGTGATCCCTGTTACATGCTCGTTTGTTTTTATCTTTACCTTTCTGCTGCGGGCTTCCATGCAGAGAACCTCTGTGACGCAGGAAGCCTGTGCGCTTCTCGGATAAAGATAACCGTTTTTGTTTATGGTATAAATACCAAGCTCCGTAAAGAAACGGATTGTTTTTGTCACCGGAAACTGTTCCAGAATGCCCCTGACAAATCCCGGATCTGTTCCCCGGAAGGCATCCGCAGGCATTTCCGTATTGGTCAGGTTGCATCTGCCGTTGCCTGTAGCACAGATCTTTCTTCCCGGACGGTCATTGTGTTCCAGAACGGTAACAGCCGCGCCTTCTCTGGCAGCTATGATTGCGGCCATCAGCCCGGATGCACCGCCGCCCACGACTATGACACGTTTTTTCTCCATGATTAATCCTGCTTTCTGTATGTTGCAATCTATACCCGGTAATTTAACAGAGTACGACAGCGGATCTTTTACGGAAGCTTCACAAGCTTCTGTTCCACAAGTTTCTGTAAAGACATCAATACGCCAAGTTTTGCATGTTCCCAGGTAAGTCCTCCCTGGAAATAAACCGCATAGGGCGGCTTCATAGGACCGTCTGCGGAGAGCTCAATAGAAGAGCCCTGCACAAAAGCGCCTGCTGCCATAATGACCTGACTGTCATACCCCGGCATATCCCATGGTTCCGGGGCTACATAGCTGTCTACAGGAGCTGCCGCCTGAATTCCCCGGCAAAACGCAACCACCCCTTCCGGTGTTCCGAGCGTCACTGCCTGAATAATATCCTCACGCGGCTCAACGGAATTCGGTACTACCGGAAAACCAAGCTTTTCATAGACGTTTGCAGCAAAAACAGCACCTTTTAAAGCGCCCTTCGTCACCATCGGTGCCAGGAAAAATCCCTGATAAAAGGAACGGTTTACCCCAAGGGATGCTCCTACCTCCATTCCAAGACCGGGACACGTCATGCGGTAGGACGCATTCTCCACACATTCCTTCGTACCTGCAATATAACCGCCGATGGGTGCGAGACCGCCTCCGGGGTTTTTGATAAGGGAACCGACGACCATATCTGCCCCCACGTCACTTGGCTCAATGGTATCCACAAATTCACCGTAACAGTTGTCTACCATGCAGATCACATCCGGCTTGATGCTCTTTACAAAAGCGATCAGTTCCCCGATCTGATTCACGGAAAATGAGGGACGCGTAAGATATCCTTTGGAACGCTGGATTTCCACAAGCTTTGTCTTCTCATTAATTGCCCTGCGGATATTCTCATAATCAAAGGTTCCATCCTCCAGAAGTTCTACCTGGCGGTAAGTCACTCCGTATTCCGCAAGAGAGCCTTTGGACGGACGGATGCCGATCACTTCTTCCAGTGTATCGTAGGGTTTTCCTGCAGGTGCAAGAAGTTCATCCCCCGGACGCAGGTTTCCGAAAAGTGCGATGGCCAGTGCATGGGTACCGCAGGCTATCTGCGGACGTACCAGACATGCTTCCGTATGGAAGGTATCCGCATAGACCTTTTCCAGCGTATCCCGGCCGAAGTCATCATAACCGTAACCGGAAGAAGAATGGAAACATTCGGCGCTCACATGGTTTTTCTGCATGGCATGAAGCACCTTCATCTGGTTATACTCCGCAATACGGTCAAATTCCTCAAAACGTTCTTTTAAAGACTGTTCTATTTCATGTCCAAAATCATAAACCTGAGAAGAAATTCCCAGTTGTTCATACATTTCTTTCATCATCTTCGTTTCACTCGTTCCTTCCTGTGTCTGTGTGATATACCCATTCGGGCATTCCGTCATTCATTATAAAATCTTCCGCTCCTTTAAAACGGAAATCATGTACTCCAGTATGCGGTCATCCTCATAAGCAAACTCTTCTTTATTTACCCAGATGACCTCCTTCTCCCTGCGGAACCAGGTAAGCTGCCGTTTGGCAAAATGCCGGGTATCCCTCTTCAGAATGCGGACAGCTTCCTCCAGAGGATACTCCCCGTCCAGATATGCCAGCAGTTCCTTATAGCCCAGCCCCTGCATGGAAACCATGCCCCTGTGATATCCGCGGGCTTTCAGACCTTCTACTTCGTCCAGCAGGCCATTTTTCATCATCGCATCCACTCTTTGTTCAATTCTTTCATAAAGAAGCGGCCTAGGGGCATTCAGAACGAAATACGCAAGGTTATAAGGGCTCAGATGTTCCTTCTGTTCCTGGTTATGGGCGGATATCGGCGTACCGTTCTGGTGATAAAATTCCAATGCCCGAATAACACGTTTTACATTATTTGCATGGATTTCTTCTGCGCTTACCGGATCAACTTCTGCCAGCATTTGATGAAGCGATTCTGCGCCCTCTTTCTCTGCCAGTTCTTCCAGCTCCCTTCGGTAGCCGTCTTCCTGTGAAGCTTCCGTAAAATCAATATCTCTGGTGACCGCCTGGATATAAAACCCGGTTCCGCCTACAAGAATCGGGATTCTGCCTTTGGCATAAATCCTGTCCATGGCTTCCTTTGCCATTTCCTGAAAACGGACAATATGAAATTCCTCTTCCGGCTTCAGTACATCCACCAGATGATGAGGAACTCCCTGCATCTCATCAGGGAGGATTTTTGCAGAACCGATGTCCATATATTTGTAAACCTGCATGGAATCCGCAGAAATGATTTCCCCATGAACAGCCTTTGCCAGGGAAATGGATAATTTGGTTTTTCCTACAGCAGTCGGTCCCGTGAGTACGATCAGCGGTGGTTTTTCAGCGCACATCAGGTATCCCTCCTATGCATATATAATAAACGAAATAATTTCAATAAAACAATGTAAACTAAACAATTCTCTTAAATTTCTTTTCCAGCTCCGTCTTTGACATGGAGATAATGGTTGGCCTTCCGTGAGGACAGTGGTAAGGATTTTCCAGGGTAAGAAGCTCGTCAATCAGCTTGTCTGCTTCCTGCGGGGACATTTTATGATTTCCCTTAACTGCTGCCTTGCAGGCCATAGTGGCAAGACGTGACGTAAATAGCTTCAATGCATCCTTTTCCCCTTCTCCTCCAAGATGATCCAGCATATCCAAAAACAGCTCCTCCTCGGCAATTCCGTAGAGGTTGGAAGGAACGGCACTGATGCAGTATTCCTTTCCGCCAAACGGCTCAATCTCAAAGCCAAAATCCCGGAAATATGCTTCATTCGCCTTCAGAAGGGCTTCCTCCTGCAGATTCAGCGTTACGATCATGGGCGGACTGACATACTGGGACTCAATGGTCTGCTCACGAAACTGCCTTACAAGACGCTCGTAATACACTTTTTCATGGGCAGCATGCTGGTCAATAATGAAGAAATCATCGCCGAACTGTACCAGCCAATATGTATCAAAAAGCTGTCCGATCAGCTGATGACGGTTTCTGGATTCCGATGACAGCAGCTTTTCCTCAAACATTTCCAGCTGTTCTCCCACGACGAGCGGCGTGTCATTCCCTGTCTTCTCACATTCCGGTGTATCGTCATCATGCGGCATCTCCATATTCTTTTCATTCACAGACGTCTCATCAGGAGTATCCACTGAAGCAGGACTGCTGTCAGGTACGTACGTCCGGCCGGAAACAGACTCCGCGCTTTTTACAGTCTCTGCATGTACAGCAGGCTGACGGAGTGTACCTGCAAACAGGGATTCCTCTTCTTTAGAGAAAGCCGGTTCTTTCAGAACAGGTGTATAGCCGGAACGCTCCTGCACTCTGCCCGGATCCGTCTTTTTGCCCGGGTAAGCCTGTTCCCGTCTTCTGACCTCAAACGGCTCCGGAACATCGCCCCGTTTCACGGCTTCTTTTGCGGAAGAAACCGGTTCGTCCTTTCCAAATGTTACCTTGGGAATCATCTCACGCCTGGTCAGGGCTTTCCGTATTGTCTCAAAAACACCGTCATACACCTCCGGCCCTCTCGCAAAACGTACCTCCCGTTTAGCAGGATGAACATTTACGTCAAGATCATTCCCGTTCATCTCCATATGAAGAGATACAAACGGAAATTTGTGCTGCATGAGAAATCCTTTATAAGCATCTTCAATTGCTTTTGTAATAATATTATTTTTTACATATCGTCCATTAATGTAATAATTTTCAAAAGTCCGGTTTCCCCGGGAAATTTCCGGTTTTCCGGCAAACCCGGTGATTTTCATAAAATCATTTTCATAGGAAACCTCCAGCAGAGCCTTGGTGATGTCTCTTCCATAAATATTGTAGATGACATCCTTCACACTGTAATTGCCGGAGGTATGCAGTTTTACCTGCTTATTCTGAATATACTTAAAAGAAATCTCCGGATGAGAAAGTGCAAGCTGCTCCATCAGAATACTGATGTAATTCCCCTCCGTTGTATCAGATTTCAAAAATTTACTTCTTGCCGGTGTATTATAAAACAGATTCCGCACCAGGAAGGTCGTTCCTTCCGGTGCTCCGAGTTCTTCCAGGGAGTGTTCCCTTCCGCCTTCAATGATATACCGGACTCCGCTGATCGCGGAGGGTGTCTTTGTGATCAGTTCAACCTGGGAAACTGCTGCAATACTGGAAAGCGCCTCACCGCGGAATCCCAGTGACGCAATATGTTCCAGATCCTCGATCTTTTCAATCTTGCTTGTAGCATGGCGCAGAAAAGCAAGAGGAACCTGTTCTGCCTCCATTCCCCCGCCGTTGTCTGTAATACGGATCAGCCTCTTTCCTCCGTCCGCGATCTCAACGGTCACAGCCGTAGCACCTGCGTCAATGGCATTCTCCACAAGCTCCTTTACAACAGAAGAAGGGCGTTCCACTACCTCACCTGCTGCAATCTTGTCTATCGTATGCTGGTCTAAAACTGCAATTTTCCTCAATTCGTCCTCCAATCATTAAACGGATCGTTATTACCATATCCTCCGCTGTCATCACCAGCGGTTCTTGATCTTATTCTGCAGGTTATAAAGAATATTCATGGCTTCCATAGGTGTCAGATTACTTAAATCCAGTCCTTTGATCTCCTCCACAATATCGTTATCCTGAACCGTATCAAATAAAGACATCTGGGCCATATCCACCTGGTCATAGACGATCTTCTGTTTCTTTTTTGGTGCTGTCAGATCCTTCACCGCAGCAGTGATATCTGCGTTGCTCAGCTCCTCTACCAGCTCCTTGGCACGGTTAATGACAGAATCCGGTACCCCGGCCAGCTTGGCCACCTGAATCCCGTAGCTCTTATCAGCCCCTCCCTTGACGATCTTACGGAGGAAAACGATATCATCACCTTTTTCCTTTACCGCAATACAGTAATTGTTCACGCCCGGAAGCTTGCCTTCCAGCTCTGTCAGCTCATGATAATGAGTGGCAAAAAGCGTTTTGGCACCGCAGAGCTTTGTATTGCTGATATGCTCCACAACAGCCCACGCAATGGAAAGTCCGTCAAAGGTACTGGTTCCCCTGCCGATCTCATCCAGAATCAGAAGGCTTCTGGATGTCGCATTTCTTAAAATATTGGCAACCTCCGTCATCTCTACCATAAAGGTACTTTGTCCGCTTGCGAGGTCATCGGAAGCGCCCACTCTTGTAAAGATGCGGTCCACGATTCCGATATTTGCCTTTTCCGCAGGTACAAAGCATCCGATCTGAGCCATCAGAACGATCAGGGCGCTTTGACGCATATACGTGGATTTACCTGCCATGTTCGGCCCTGTGATAATGGAGATACGCTTCTTCTGATTGTCCAGATACGTGTCATTGGGAATGAACATATCATGCTCTGTCATTTTTTCCACTACAGGATGTCGTCCGTTTTTAATATCAAGAACTCCATTCTGGTTAATCTTCGGTTTCACATAATTGTTTCGCTCCGCAACAAGTGCAAGAGAGGCAAAAACATCCAGTGCCGCTACCGCTTTAGCTGTTTTCTGGATACGAAGCACTTCCTTGCCTACCGTATCCCGTACATTGCAGAAAAGCTCATATTCCAACGCATACAGTTTGTCTTCCGCACCAAGGATCAGATCCTCAAGTTCCTTCAGCTCCTGGGTAATATAGCGCTCCGCATTGGAAAGGGTCTGCTTGCGCACGTAGTTTTCAGGAACCAGTTCCTTAAAGGAATTGGTAACCTCCAGAGAATAACCGAAAACACGGTTGAATTTAATCTTCAGATTCTTAATTCCCGTACGCTCCCGCTCCTTGGCTTCCAGCTCAGAAAGCCATTTCTTGCCGTCCGTACGGGAACGGCGGAATTTATCTACATCTTCATGAAAGCCTTCACGGATGATACCGCCGTCCTTCTGGGCAATCGGCGGTTCATCACAGATGGCACGCTTAATCAGATCCGTCACATCTTCGAGGGAATCCATATCCTCATTAATCTTCGAAAGAAGCGGTGAATCAAATTCATTTAAAATCTGCTTGATGTAAGGAATCATCTCCAGGGAGGAGGCAAACGCCACCATATCCCTCGGATTGGCGGACTGATAGCTGATACGGCTGATCAGGCGCTCCAGGTCATAAACAGGATTTAGGTATTCCCGGATCTCATCGCGGAGCATGGGCTTTTTGTTCAATTCCTCCACTGCATCCAGCCGGCGGTTGATCTCGTCAGCATCAATCAGAGGCTGTTCCACATAGGCGCGCAGGGTTCGGGCACCCATGGCCGTTTTTGTCTTGTCCAGAACCCAGAGGAGGGAACCTCTTTTCTGTTTTTCCCGAAGGGTTTCCACCAGCTCCAGGTTTCTGCGGCTGGAACTGTCAATCAGCATATAGGTATCTGCCGAATACGGCCGGATGGTCGTCATATGGGAAAGGGCGGTCTTCTGTGTTTCCGTCAGGTAAGTAAACAACGCGCCTGCAGCAATGATCCCGCTGTCGTAGTCTTTAATTCCAAGCCCTTCAATGGCGCTGACATGAAAATGTTCTTTCAGCGTCCTGCGGCACAATTCATCATCAAAATACCAGGAATCCAAACCATTAATACAGATTCCAAGCCTGTCTTTCAGATCGTCCGTATCAATTCCGCTGACAAAAAAAGCATCATTACAGATAATCTCCGCAGGAACAAATTTGTTGATCTCATCCAGAAGCTTGGCTGGCTTGTCCACCTCTGTCAAAAAGCAGTCTCCTGTGGTAATATCGGCAATCGCACAGCCAAAATGATCTTCCATGGATACGATGGACATCAGATAATTGTTTTTGGATTCATCCAAAGCTGCGGCATCCAGTGTCGTACCAGGTGTTACTACACGGATGACCTCTCGTTTTACCAGGCCTTTTGCAAGTTTGGGATCCTCCACCTGCTCACAGATGGCTACCTTATAGCCTTTCTCGATCAGACGCTTAATGTAAGTCTCCGCAGCATGATAAGGAACACCGCACATCGGCGCACGTTCCTCCAATCCGCAGTCCTTACCGGTCAGTGTAATTTCCAGTTCCTTTGTAACCGTCAGTGCATCCTCAAAGAACATCTCATAAAAGTCTCCCAGACGATAAAAAAGAATACAATCCTTGTATTCTTCTTTTGTTTTCATATATTCCTTCATCATTGGTGATAATGCCATAATAAACTCCTTATCTCCTCTATTTATGCGGCTTTCAGGGTGCATCATATTCCAGCATATTCCTATGAGCGTATAAAGATCTGCCTTTTAAATATGTTCCCAATTTTATTCAACTATCCTTACGATACGAACGGATAGACAAAATATAATCCGTCCATATAATATCAGACTTTGATTTTAATTTCAACATTTTGTTTGTAGATCCTATTTGCCGATCCGGCCATTGCACCAGTTTTTTCCGGGCATCCGCGCTCCGTTTTTCCGATTCCTCTGTATAGTACAAAGGCATCTCCGAAGAGATGCCTTCATAAAGTTGTGCTTGGCCGCTGTTTTAACTTTCTATTTGCTGTTTATGTATTTCTTTATTGTTTCTGCCAATTTTCCAAAATCCAGCGGCTTGGAAAGATGCTCATTCATTCCCGCCTCTCTGCAGCTTTCCACATCATCGTTAAAGGAATTGGCTGTCATGGCAATAATTGCAACAGAGGCCGCATCTTCCCTCTGCATATTCCTGATTAAGCGTGCCGCTTCCAGGCCATCCATTACAGGCATCATAAGATCCATCAGAATCACCTGATATGTTCCCGGGAGGGACTGCTCAAAGATTTCGACTGCCTCTTTTCCGTTCCATGCCTTCGTAACCAGCGCTCCTTCATCCTCCAGCATGAACTCTGCAATTTCCATATTCAGCTCATTATCTTCTACCAGCAGGATCCGGATATTTTCAAGTTTACTTGTGCCGCAGGAAATTTCCTCAGGTTCCTTTTCTGCTGCCGGAGGGTTCTGATCGATCTGAAATGGAAGCGTGATATAAAATGTCGTACCTTTGCCTTTTTCACTGTCAAATTTTATGGTTCCATGCATTCTTTCAACAAGAGCCTTTACGATCGAGAGTCCCAGTCCTGTTCCGGAATAGGAAGTACGCACAGCCTCATTCTCCTGTGCAAACGGCTCAAATGCTCTCTCCCGGAAGTCTTCCCCCATTCCGATTCCGGTGTCTGCACAGACAAATTCAAAGACTGCAGTTTCTCCATCTGAAGAGACCTCTCTGCAGGATATGGAAACAGAACCGTTTTTCTTATTATATTTTACCGAATTACTCAGCACATTCATGAACAGCTGCCTTAAGTGCAGTGGGCTGCCGATCAGATTCCAGTGTGTGCTGTTTTCCTGAATCGTATGGAAGGCAAGGCCATGCTCTTTTGCCTGAACCTCAATGATCACTGACACCTCATGCAGTACATCGCTTAAATTAAATGGCACTTCCTCCAACTGGATATTTCCGGATTCCAGTTTGTTCATATCAAGCACATCATTGACAAGATCCAGAAGAAAGCCGGAGACTTCCCATATTTTTTCTCTGCATTCCTGCTGTTTCTGTACATCCTCAGGAAAATGATTGCCAATTTCGATCATTCCGCGGATTCCATTGATCGGTGTCCGGATATCATGACTCATCCTTCTCAGAAAATCGGTTTTTGCCATATTGGCATGTTCTGCTTCCTTGATGGCCTGCTCCAGCTTTTTCTGGTATTCCAGCTCCATATCATATCGTTTATTCAATTCCCCCATATACTTCCGGGTGGATTTATGGCGGATAAAAAGAAGCCCCAGCCAGAACATAATATAGATCAGCAGCATATACAGCATTGCGGTCGTCCGCTGTGTAAATACCATGGAGGAAGGATAAAATACATAAAGATCATATCCTTTGGACCTTGCTTCCCCGCCGTAATACGAGCCGCCATTCGCTTTTACCTTAATAAGCTTTTCCGAAATCTGACTGCGTTCTCCGGTTATGAATGCACAGGAGGAAACCTCTTCTCCGCGCAATGTCCGGTCATTGGAGCTTAATACCTTTTTGCCGTCCGTGATCAGGATGGTTCCGTCCATCTCCATCTCATAGCCTGTCAGAAGGTTTTCAATTGCGATCTGATTATCGTCCAGAAGCACAGGCGGCTGATATGTATAGGCAAAAATAATTCCGGGCTGATCCTTGCGGCTCACTACTGCATAATCATACTCATCATTTTCTCCGCTTCGCGCAGCATAGGTCTTTTGAGGGTACTGAAAGATATCCTGGATATTGTCATCCTGAATCACAGTCTCCCACGCTGCATATCCGCCTCCATCGCTGTTATATTCACACACAACCTTCTGCATCTCATCCAGAACGATCAGTCCTGCCAGCTTCTGTTCCTCTGCATAATTTTGCAGGCTTTCCGTACTGGTCTCGTCAAGATTTCCCAGACACCTGCTGAATTCCTTTGCCTTATCGATCAGACGCATCAGGCTCTTTGTCTCATCCGATGCCTGAAAATTATCATACCGGATACACTGAGTCTTCATAAATGCAAGAGTCTGTTCCATCTTCTCTTCTGCATTTCTTTTATCCAGCCTTGTCTGTACAATATATACTGCAGCCAGAAGGAATACTCCCAAAAGCAGAACCAGCACTATCACATTTTCATTTACAGTCCGGAACTTTTTCTTACTGTTTTTCAAAAAGCGCCACCTCCGTCTGCATTTTTTGAATCAATCCCATAATTTTTCAGAATGCCGCCAATTGTTCCGTCGTTTTTCATTTCTGATAAAGTACTGTTCAGCAGATCCGCCAGCGCTGTGTCACCTTGTTTATAGAAAGCCACACCTACTTCTGCGGACATCAGGCTTTCGTCCAGAATCCTGTACTGCCCGGGTGTCAGATCTATATACTGCTGTACCACGATTTCGTGTCCGGCCGTTGCATCAACATAATTTTTTTGCAGTGCTGCAAATGCAAGTTCCATATTTTCCAGACAGTATACATTATCCACGATGGGAATATTCGGTTCTTCATGATCAAGAAAGATTCCTTCCGGCTTTGTACTGGACATAACTGCAACATTTCTTCCTGTCAGATCATCCAGCGTCTGAATCTCACTGTCATCCCGCACAACGGCCACCTGTCTGCTGTACATATAGGGCCCTGCCCAAAGATACTGCCCTTCCCTGCCGGTCATCGTATAGCAGCTCCAGATACAATCAATTTCTCCTTTTTCCAGTTCCAGCTCCTTATCATCCCATTTGATCGCACGAAAAACAGGTTTTCTTCCCATTCTCTCACATGCCTCTTCTGCCAGTTCTATATCGATTCCTGCCATTTCTCCATTCTCATCCATATATGTGTACGGTTCATAGCTTCCGTCCAAACCGATAACCAATTCAGGCAGATTCTCTGCTTCCTCCTCATTTTCCGGCCTTTGACAGCCCCAGAATAAAAAACTGCAAAGGCAGACAACACATACTGCTGCAACACGCTTTTTCATGAAGTGAATTCCTTTCTGTTCCGATTCCCTGTGTGCAAAAATCCCCCGTCAATAGCCACAGGCCTGTTACATCCACGAAGCTTATACCATTATTGATAATCATGCCATAAGTGGATATTTCTCTTACTCTGCAAGGCTTCCAAGATAATAGAAGCCCTTACATTCTTCCAGTTTTACATTGACATATGTGCCGAGCATATCAGCCGTTCCCGGAAAATGCACAAGCAGATTATACTGGGTTCTTCCGGTAAATATCCCTTTTTCCTTACTTTCCTCTTCCACAAGCACCTCCTGGGTAGTTCCAAGAAAGCGGGAAGAAACTTTTCTGCCTTTTTCCTGTACCAGGGCAAGCAGGCGGTCAAAACGATCCTTTACCACATCCTCCGGCACCTGATCTTCTTTTTTGGCAGCAGGTGTACCGGTACGTTTGGAATAAATAAAGGTGAATGCAGTATCATAATCGGCCTTGTCCACAACATCCATCGTTTCCAGGAAATCCTCCTCCGTTTCTCCCGGAAAACCGACGATCAGATCCGTAGTCAGGGAAATGTCCGGGATTGCCGTACGGATCTTCTCCACAAGGCTGAGATATTTTTCTTTGTCATAACGGCGGTTCATTTCCTTCAGGACACGGCTGCTTCCCGACTGCAGAGGCAGATGCAGGTGATGGCAGATTTTTCTGCTCTTTGCCATAACTTCAATCAGCTCATCGGACAGATCCTTGGGATGGGATGTCATGAAACGGATTCTCTTCAGACCCTCAATCTCCTCCACCTGAGTCAGAAGCCGGGCAAAGCTCACCGGTTCCTCCAGGGTCTTTCCATAGGAATTTACATTCTGTCCAAGCAGCATGACTTCTGTTACTCCGTCAGCAACCAGGCGGCGGATTTCCTTAATAATCGCTTCCGGCCTGCGGCTGCGTTCACGTCCACGTACATAGGGAACAATACAATAGCTGCAGAAATTGTTGCACCCGAACATGACGTTCACTCCGGATTTGAAGGAATAATTTCTCTCTGTCGGAAGGTCTTCCACGACCTGATCCGTTCCTTCCCAGATTTCAATCATCTGCTTTTCCGCATTCTGCATTCCATAAAACAGCTCTGCAAATTTAAAAATATTATGAGTTCCGAAAACCAGATCTACGAATTTATAGTCCTTCTGAATTTTTTCCACTACATGCTTTTCCTGCATCATACAGCCAAAAAGAATGATTTTCATTTCCGGACGGTGTTTTTTCAGATTATGGAGATAGCCAAGACGCCCATAGACCTTCAGATTGGCATTCTCCCGAACGGTACAGGTATTAAAAATCACTACATCCGCTTCCTCCGTATCTACCCTCACATAACCGATTTCATCCATAATACCCGCAACAACTTCTGACTGCTTTTCATTCATCTGACAGCCAAAAGTTCTCAGGCAATACGTAAGAGAACGTCCCTTTGCCTGCTTTTCGGACTGCAGCATCTGCTGATTCATAGTGATAAAGGAACGCTGACAGGCAGTTTCTTCACTTTCTGTAAGAACCGGCTGGTTCGTGGTTTCTTTGTGATCCATACTCATATGTTAGACTCCTTTTATAATAAAGCAGTTTTATATCTGCTCAGCACCTCACAGATACAGCCTGCCGGACAATCTTATCTTTTTATATCGATTATATCATACAGGATAAATCAAATCCTGTCAAAGCCTTTAGTTGTTCAGCGAAAAAATGTATTCCAGCGGCAGGGTATGGATATCCTGATAATCTTTTTTCAGAACATCTCCTTTTTCACTTTCATTTCCAAAATCAGGAGTTTCAATCATCAGTGCCGGCTGTCTGGTAATCTCTGCATAAAACTGTTCCGGAGTACCGCTTCCTGATGTATCCTCTTTTTTACGGTTTTTTTCCTCATAAACGGCTTTTTCCAGTCTGTAACAGGAGCGTTTCTGAAGATGGCGTGCCAGACGGTAGCTTCTCTGATTATAGGCAAATGCCTGCGGCTGACGAAAGTAAACAATTCTTTTCCCCAGATGGCAGAAAGACAACAGTCCCACACTTTTATATTCCTGAAAGATCCGTATTAAAGCCTTTGTTTCATTTTCGCTGGCAGGCTCCTGATGTATCCTCTCTCTGGAACAATAACTGGTTGGAAAATTCCGGCGAATGTCCATTCCTCTTGCATTATAAGCGAAGTCGCAGGAAGAGGATTCCATCATACGCAGCATTTGCCTGTAAATCGGATTCCGGATTGCAGTAAATCCTTTCTCACAGATTTCATAACCGTCAGGATTTAAAACAGGAATAAAACAGATCCGTACTTCATCCAGCAGATCACGTATTTTGTATTCTTCATCTAAAATCCATCCGCATTCATATGCCCGGCAGTATTCCTGAATCATCTCTACAAGGCAGGTGGACATCCGGCGGTCACCTCCGTCCAGGCCTGCCAGACAGAATATCACATCTTGTCCTGTTCCAATCTCCAGCATGGGAATCATACGGTCATCATGGCTTTTTCCAATTACCCGGAACTGTGTGAACCTGCTGTAACGCTGCGCAGTCTCCCAAAGTGCATAATAGATTTTCTCATAGGTAAGCGGCCCGGTTACTATCATTACAAATTCCTCCCCCTGTCTCATATCATTACAGGGTTAGTATATGAAAAGAGACAGGCAATCAGACCTGTCTCTTTTTATCTTAGCATTCAAAGAATCGCATTAAATCCGGATTCCTGCTAATTATTCCGTTGTTTTTTTACGTTTTCTTGTGATGACATATCCTCCGGCCAGGAGAGACAGCACAGCCATCATACTCATGGTTCCAATCGGAGATTCATCAGCCGTTCTTGCTCCTGCGGCTGTGGTAGATCCGGTATCCTCGGTGTCATCGGTTCTCTGAACCAATTCACCGTTTTCATTATAATAATATCCCGGTGCCGCAGTCGGCGTTGGTGTCAGCTCAAAGTCAATATCGGCAGACATGAACTGATATGTCTGAGAAACGATCGTGGATGTCGGCTGCCACTCATTCCCGTTGTATCTGTCCTGACGGAAGAAAACATACAGATCATAAGTATTTGCACTCTTAATTCCGCCCTTGGCACCGATCTTCCAGGAGCTGTGCTTATCTGAATCGGAAGGATTCGATACCATACTCCAGTATAACGGTACCCATCTTGTATCGCCTTCTATCGGATCGCTGTTATCGGTTCCTGCACCGATAACCGTAAAGTCATAGAATGTATTCGGATAAAACTCCAGCGGTTCTTCCAGACCGGTTACCGTACTTTCACTGACATCCGGGTTAAGCGGATCACGGGATGGAGTAGTCGACTTCGGCCGTGAATTCTGGTCAAGCGATGCCCATCTGGTTATGGTGCTGCCGTCTTTTGCTTTTACGCAAACATATACATCGATCGGTTCATCCGAAGTAATATTATTGATGTCTACCGTAAATTCCGTATTTGCATAAACCGGAATGCCTTCCTTGGTAAAATCAATGTTCGGCTGCTGGTGTATTCCATCAGAAGGACGTACTGTCCATCCGCTGTAATAGCTGCCATCTTTGTCAGTTACACAAACAATCTGCGCCCAATTATGACCCATCCATGTAATCTTTTTGCCGGTCAGTGTCGGTTTGGTAGACTGTGCCGGTGTCGGGGTCGGGGTTTCCGGAATAACAGTTGGAGTTACGGTTGGTGTCACTGTTGGTGTATCGGTTGGAGTCGGTTCTGTTTTGGCAGGACGGGAACTTTCCGAAAGCTTTGCTTTAAGCGGTGTGGAAATGCTTCCGTTGCTGTCTTTCACATAAATGTACACATCAATCGCACTGTCAGGATCCAAATCGGTAACCGTGATCGTACATTCTTCATTTGCCTTGATCGGTGTACCTTCCTTTGAAAAATCAATGACCGGAACTTCGGCATCACGCTTTACCCAGGCGGCATAATAGGAACCGGCTTTGGTTGACTTCACAACAATCTCTGCTGAAGTACGATCCAGCCATTTTGCACTTATTCCGGATACTTTTGGCGGACGCGCTTCCGAATCCATATCTGCGGAAAGAACAGCCGATTCACTTCCTTCCTTATTTGTGACACATACATATACGGTAATCGGATCCGTTCCAAATTTCGTCTTTTCCTCTTCTGTAAGAAGATGGCTGATCTTAAATTCCGTATTTGCAGTTATGGAAACTTCCTCTTTCTTTGCAGCAATAATCTCTTCGGCAGTAAGCGCTGCACTTCCTTTTTTCACAATTGCGAGATATGCTTTTCCATCTTTGTTGGAAATACCGGTAAACTGCAATTTATTGGTGCTGAGCCATTCCGTGTTTACAACAGATGCTTCCAGTTCTTCTACCGGTGCTTCCGTAGATTTGAGGCAGCCGTTTTCATCAAAGGTGAATTTACTGTCATCGTATGTAAAACGGGCAAGAGCCTCCGATATCGTCATATCTTCTTCTGAATTCATCACAACCACCGGAGTTCCCGGTGTCTGAGTTAATAATTTCACACCAATTGCGGAAGAATCGGAAAGTTTTGTTAAAACGCAAACCGCTACAGCATCCTCCGGATTTGTTACATCTCCTTCATTCGCTAATACGATATTACTTGCTGTACCGTCTGCTCCCGTATTTCCGCTGATATTTACATTTCCGCCCACATATACTTTGGACGTACTGTAGATCGCACCTCCTTCTCCGGAAGTGCTGTTGCCTGTGATGGAGCCGATAACAGAAACAATACCGGAACTGCAGTTAATCGCAGAACCATTCGCACTGGTGGAGTTGCCGGTCATGGAACCATATTCTATCAGGTTGAACATACCATTGTCAGAAACAGATACCATAGAACCTTCGGAAACACTTCCGTCACCGGAACCATCGATCATTAAGGTACCGTTTATATCTTCGCCGCTTTCAAGAGTATCCAGTGCTCCGCCCATGGAAAGAGTACCACCCTTTACCTCAAACATATTTCCCTTAAATCCGGATTTGCGGGTAATTTTGATATTCTTCCCGGCTGCTGCCGCAAGCGTAACATTCATATCAGAAGGAATGGAAACAGTCTCACCGATTTCCATATCCTCATAAAGCAGAATAATATCACCTTTCTCATCTCCGGGGGCAGCAGTGGATGCGTTCAGCGCGTCTGCCAGACTTTCATAAAAGTTCCCTCCAAGAGAAAACGGGCCGGACGTCATTGGTGTCGGTGTCGGTTCGGCCGTCGGTGTCGGCTCGGCCGTGGGTTCTGCTTCCGGTGTCTGAACCGGCGCTTCTGTCGGCTCCGCTTCCGGTGTCTGAACCGGCGTCTCTGTCGGTGTTTCCACTGGTGTCTCTGTCGGCGTCTCCGCAGGAGTTTCCGCCGGTGTCTCGGTTGGAGTTGCTGTCGGAGCTTCCGTTGGTGTCTCTGCCGGTGTCTCCACAGGCGTCTCAGCAGGCTCTTCCGTCGGGACTTCTGCCGGTACATCCGGCTCGACAGTCTCAGCAGGCACCTCTGGTACGGCTTCTTCCTGAGTTTCGGCTGCTGTTTCCATTTCGGCAGCCGCTGCATCTTCTATAGATAAGGTGCTGACATCCTCTGCCGCAAAAGCTGCAGCCGGCGTCATGCCCACTGACAAAGCTCCTGTCAAAAGCAATGCAAGTACTTGTTTTTTTCTCATTTTAAATCCTCCCCGTAAAACGAGCATTCATAAAAAGTAAATATTGAAACATAGAATCAGTATAGCACACAAGGTGTAAAAAAGTCAAACTTTCTGACAATCTCTATAATATCTCCTGCTGCATATTGAGATAAAAGGTTTCCCTCTCTGTGACAATGATCTGAGGAAAAATATCGGTAGGTTCCGTGGGTACCTCCGGAAGGATCTGGAAATCAAACGCAACTGCTACACGTTCCAGAGAAGGATGCTTTTCCAGATAACGGTCATAAAAACCGCCGCCGTATCCGACCCGGTGATTATCTCTGTCAAAAGCCACACCCGGCATGATCATAAGTGCATCCTCCCAGTCCACAGTCTCTCCTTCTTCAGGCTCAGGAATTCCATAATACCCCGGTTTTAACTGTGAAAAATCTCTGAGACGATAAAATACCATATCCTTACCAACGACTTTCGGAACAGCCACTTCCTTACCGGCTGTCCATGCTTCTTCTATAAGATACCGCGTGATGACCTCGTGGTTGTAATCTGCATATGCCAGCACTCTTCCGGCCCTGCGGAAAGCGGGAAGCGCGGTGACTCTTTTCGTAATATCCCTGCTCCACGCTTCTACCTGTGCATCTGTACATGTCTTTCTTGCGGCAAAAATCTTCTTTCTAATGTCTTTCTTTGTTTCCATACTTCTCTCCCAGATTGGTCACACTGCCATCTTCTTCCTGAATACTGATATTGTCAAGCTGCGTACGAACATTCATCCGGATAGCAGCAATAAACTCTTTGCGAAGAGCTGCCTGTTCCTTTTTCTCTTCTTCTGTCAATCCCACGCTCTTGGACTTGCGGGCAAGGGCATTGATTCGTTCGATTTTAGCATTATCCATTTTTTTCTCCCAGATTTCCTGATTTTTAGCTTCGCTGTTTTATAAAAGCTTTTCAATATAATCAATAAGATAGAATTCTTCTCGTGCCTGTCCGACAAACAATGTGCCGTGTTTGCGCCCTTCCACAATCTTGTGGATCATATGGAAATCCGCGCCATTGGCAATGACCATATCCGTACCTGCTGCGGTAGCAATTTCTGCTGCTGTCAGTTTCGTCGCCATACCGCCGGTTCCGACTTTGCTTCCTGTAGATGCTTTGCCCATATGAAGCAGATTCGAATCAAGGCGTTCTACCACATCGATAAAGCCGGCATCCGGATTGGTATTGGGATCGTCTGTAAATAATCCGTCAATATCAGAAAGAAGGATGAGAAGATCAGCACCGATCAATGCGGCAACCACAGCGGAAAGCGTGTCGTTGTCACCAAATTGAATTTCGTATGTAGAAACGGAGTCATTCTCATTTACAATGGGAATCGCCCCCAGTTTCAAAAGCTCTTCAAAGGTATTCTTGGCATTTTTTCTGTTCAGGTTATTGACCATTGTGTTCTTAGTCATAAGAATCTGTGCAGCAGTCTGGTTATATTCGGAAAAAAGCTTCTGGTAGATCATCATCAGACGGGCCTGACCCACAGCGGCACATGCCTGCTTTTTTTCAAGTTCCTCCGGCTTGCCGTCCATTCCGAGAGCTGCCGCTCCTACACCGATGGCACCGGAAGACACAAGAACCACGTCTTTCCCCTGATTGTGCAGATCGCTTAATTCACGTACCAGAACTTCCAGCTTTCTCAGATTCAGTCTTCCTGTTTCAGAATGGGTTAAAGAGGATGTGCCGATTTTAATGACAATTCTCTTTTTATCTCGTAAACGTTCACGGTAGTTCATGATTTTGTCACTCCATTATTTTTCTTCACCCGAACTATCTTACAACATTTTTTTTCATTCGTCCATTCTTTTTAGGAATTTTCTGCAGCAGGCCGGCTCAGCTTGAATAGTTTTCCAAAAAACTGTACAGTTCCTGCTGGTCTTTCAGATATTTTCCGTCACGTATTTCTTTCTGCAGGGACTCCGGAAGAGAAGAAATACGAATAGATGTTGTTTCAAAAACTGTTTTCTGATCCGACAGGCATACGGTCAGAAACCCCTCCTGTTCTATCAGATAGTAGCTTCCATAGCCGCGGTTCTCACGGTTTCCGTCAGCCATGACAGCATCTCCGGGAATTTCTCCGTTTTCCACAAAAGCCTCTGTCTGCGTTTCGTCCGCTGCATCTGAATCCTGCCCTGTCCCGGCATTTTCCATGAGCCAGATTCTGTCACGCATATCTGCGATCCGGTAAGTCTCATAATATCCCAAAGTCAGAAGGCCAAGAAATAAAAAAACACTGATACTATAGAAAAGTTTTCGCATTTGTATGCACGCTCCTTTGCAGCAGCCGATTCTTCGGCCCTGCATTTCTTTTCTATAGTATCAGCACTCCCTGCAGAATTATGCGGAAATCCTACTGGTAAGTTACGGAATCAACTTTGTCATTTAAAACAATCTCTACCCATGTCTTTCCGGAATTCAACTGGATTTCCTGATTATTAGAATCATAATATCTTGTGATACCCCACTGAGAATCCTTTTCCCATCGAATATCAACAGCTTTTCCTCTTGTAATGAATTTCCCGGATCCGCCGGAAGAGGTATCAATATTCAGATAACCGTTCGCGTCGTATGGCTGATAACCGGAATATTGTAAAATAATGTTATCGCATGTGAGCTGTTCATTGGTCAGTCCGTCCACCTGAGCTGCGCCGAACTGGAAACGATTGTATTTTTTCGTATTGCTGTCATATTCAAACCACGGACGGTTATCTCCAAAGCAGTTCAGATTTACTATATTTGCATCAGTTCCTGCTTCCAGAAGGTTTTCGCTTCCTTCCTGTACAAACTGATAATGTCCTGTGTAGCCCTCTTTATATTCCTGACGGTATCCGAAATCCTGAATCCCCTTAGTCAGGGTGGAACCGCTGGCATAAGCATTATGAGGTGCCTGACGGTCAGTTGTGCGGAAGAAGACGCTTCCGTCCAGTTTCAGACCGTTCAGATTATCAATAATATTCTGATCCAGATACTGAAGGGCGTATACGGCCTGTCCGAAATGCGCATAAATGGAATCAAATTCATTCATATAAAACAGGTAATAATCACGGCAGCTTCGTACGGAACCGATCTTTTCCAGTGAATCATAATTCTCCAGGATAGCCATAAGCCTTGTCATATTTCCTTCCACAGGAGCTTCATAGATGACTCCTGCGCTGCCGATACCGCTCTGCGGGCATGCTGTCTGGCTGTTGCCAAGCATGACCGCAACAGGCCTCCTGCGGCCGATTCCGGCCGGTACCTGTTCTCCTGTGAGATAACTGCGTACCGTATCCTCAGTCCCTGCGGCGTTTTCTGTTGATTCCATCTGTACAGTTGTCTGTTCCTCAGCAGAAACAGATATCACACCGGATATACTGCTGACAGATAATACTGCTCCTAATAAAATTCCCCAATATTTTTTCTTCATAAGTACCTCCCTATCTGGTAATTCCAAGTCCATTTAATGCATCTTCCTGTTTCTTTTCCATGACAGCGGCCTCTTCCGGTGTCATATGGTCATATCCGAGGAGATGAAGCATACTGTGTGCCACAAGGAAACAAAATTCCCGTTTGACACTGTGGCCGTATTCTTTCGCCTGAGATACTGCTTTTTCTGCGGAAATCATGATATCTCCCAGCAGCAGTTCATCCGTATCCAGGTCAAAATAAGAATCCTCATCCTCTACAACACTGTAATCTGCCGGTGACGCAAAAGGAATCATAGGAAATGACAGCACATCGGTCGGAGCAAGAATGTTCCGGAATTCCGTATTAACCCGCTTAATTTCTTCATTGTCCGTCAGAACAAGATTAACTGCTGTATCGTAAGGGCATCGTTCCATCTCCAGTACCTTCTCTGCCACCTCTCTGGCAAGGCCGGCACAGTCAATGCCAAGATTCAGGTCTGTTTCGCATTCAAATTGTAATGTCATGTATTCTCCTTACTGCGGCGGCCTGTGCGCCTTGGTGCTGCCGCCGGCTTCTGCTTCTTCTCATATGCATCATATGCCTGTACGATCTGCTGTACCAGGGGATGACGAACCACATCCTTACTGGTAAGCTGACAGAATCCGATATCTTCAATCTTTTTTAATACTTTCAGCGCCACATCCAGACCTGATACCGCATCCCTCGGCAGATCCTTCTGAGACGCATCACCTGTAATAATGACTTTGGACCCAAAACCAATACGGGTCAGAAACATCTTCATCTGGGCAGGGGTCGTATTCTGCGCCTCATCCAGAATGATAAAGGCATTGTCCAGAGTACGTCCGCGCATATAAGCAAGCGGTGCAACCTCGATCAGTCCACGCTCCATATTTTTGGCAAAGCTGTCAGCTCCCATGATCTGATAGAGCGCATCATAAAGCGGACGCAGGTAAGGATCCACCTTGCTCTGGAGATCGCCCGGAAGAAAACCCAGCTTCTCTCCTGCCTCAATGGCGGGGCGCGTCAGAATGATCCGGCTGACCTCCTCATTGCGGAAGGCCGTTACTGCCATCGCCATGGCGAGATACGTTTTACCTGTACCTGCAGGCCCCACACCAAAGACGATCATCTTCTTGCGGATCTGATCCACATATTCCTTCTGCCCAAGGGTTTTGGGCTTGATGGGCCTTCCCTGGA
The DNA here is from genome assembly GCA_030524545.1 of Eubacteriales bacterium. Lineage (GTDB taxonomy): Bacteria > Bacillota > Clostridia > Lachnospirales > Lachnospiraceae > Blautia_A. Next base: position 15,705 of record JAUNGM010000021.1, on the reverse strand, counting down.
TCGTGTTGCAGATAAAATCCTTGTCAATTTCCGTCAATACCTGGCTCTGCTGTTCCATGGCAAGGGAAAGTGCATAATTTACATTCTGTCTGGTAATGGTATTGCCCCTTTTGGCAAGGGTTACCAGCTCCTCTATCAGCTTCTTCGCCTGCGATGCGCTCTGCTCAGCTCCCAGGATTTTCAATGCTCCGTCTCTGGAGATCATGGTGACGTTCAGTGTCCGTTCGATGATCTTTAAATGTTCATCAAACTGGCCGAACACATTTCCCTCCAGGCTGGCAGGCACATCAGCATGTAATTCCATAATGTTAGCCATTCTCTGATGTCCTTTCTTCAGGTTGCTCCTGCACTTCCGGGGCCGTTTCCTTTCCTGTTCTTTCGATTACGGTCAGGGTGCCTCTGGCTGTGCAGGATTTGTAATCTATGTCTATTTTAACATTATTTGCAGATATTTGAAGCCCCTTTTGTATTAAATTTTCTTCATATTGCCGAAGCTGTTCTGCCGCTATGGTTTTTGCCTCTTCTTTGGAATATACGGCATTTACTTTTTTTATCTTTTCTGATGTAAATTTTCCCCAAAAGACAGGCAGCGTAAAATTCTCCGTAATCCGAAGCTGGTTATCAGAAAAAATCTGCCGCCAGCCTTCTTTTGCTTTGCCGCCGGTGGCGAAGACCCAGCTTCCGATACGAAGGGAATAATCAGACCGGGAACTTCCGTCCGGGATTTCCTTCATATAACTCAACGGAAACTCTTTATAGTAGGACAGCTTATGTTCCACGTAAATATCGGCATCTGCGTGGACATACTCATATCGTATCACTTCCTGGCTGTCATTTAGAAGATCCAGTCTCCCAAGCACCAGAAGATCGCCTTTTTTGCAGATATCGCCCTGTTTTACAAGGGGGATGCCGCTTCGAGTGACAATTTTTACAATAGTGCCTTCAACATCCGCTGTAAGGTTGCAGGGGGATGGTTCCTCCGTAATGGCTTCCTGTTCGATTTCTTCTTCCTGAATTGTCAAAATCAGCCTTGTTCCTTCGATACGTGCGGATACCCAGGTGATTTCCGGATATTGCCTGCGCACTGCGGCTGCCAGGTCGCTGCAGTTGATCTTACCTTTGGCAATTCCGTGGACAATTCCCTGCCCGCCAAGAAATTCCAGAATTTCCGGAGTGGAGTTTCTGAGATTTCCTTCAATATGAATATTCCAGATCTTGCTGGAAAGGAGTGCCATAAGGCAAAAGCCGAGCAATATTCCGGCAAAAAAAGCCTTTCTTTTTTTACTGTGCAAAAAAAAGAAAGGCATCCCGTGTTTTTCCAGAACACGGATATGTACCCCTGTTTTGCTGCGGATGGGACGAAGCCGGAAAAAGTCCCGGACAGACATAACACAGGTAATCTCGTCCTCTCTTTGACGGCACACCTTACTTATGGCAATCCCTCTGGCACGGCAAAGATTCAGGAAACGTTCACACTGCTCTCCCTGTATCAGAAGCCATACATAACCGGAAAGAAACTTCAGGAATCGTTCCATAGACTCTCCTCCTATATTTGGGGCCGAATGGTATGATGGTATCCTGCAAAGGGTACTACTGCTCCAGGAAAATGCGGGAGATACACCCCCTGATCTGCATTTCTTCCCTGGTAAAGCAGGGAATTTCCAGATGTTTTCCGCAGATAGTCAGCCTTCCGCCAAAGGTCAGGACGATGATTTCTTCCCTGGTATACCGCAGGATGCCGCGGTAGTTTTCAATCACTGCCAGATTTCTTCCTGTAACAGTGAGGATGGCATCCCGGTACGCCAGATCCTGCGGGACACTAAGTGCAGTCACCAGTTTTTCCTTATTACTGGCCGGATGGCCATTATGGTATCCTTTATGGATTTCCTTAGCTCCGGCCGGATGGCCATCATGGTATCCTTTATGGATTTCCTTATTACTGGCCGGATGGCCATCATGTGAACCATTTTTTTTCATAAAAAATCCCCGCGGCTTTTATTCCTAATTTATGCCGCGGGAATCTTTCTTATGTATGTCCATTCAGCGAAACAATACCATGGAAAACCATAAAATGGTATTTCCGCCAAGATTGTATTCCATCTGTTCCGCCTCAACGATTTCGGATACGACAACCCCATGGCTTTCCAGACAGGGATGCATCCGGTCCGGGTGGATACAGGGTTTGCCATACTTATATGCACATTCTTTGCAGATATCACAGGATTCTGTAGAAAGTGTAAAGGTTTCATATCCCTCTGACCGGAGATACTGATCTACAGCAGTGGTCAGTTCCTCGTGGGCAAGCCTGGTAGACAGCATTTCCTCCATATTCATCACATCCGATACTTCTGCGACGCTGGAAAAAAAGACACCTTTCGGATAGCTGTGAATCCGTTCTTCGCATTCCTTCAGGGTTCCCACTGCCGGGGGACAGGCCCATGTGGAATTGTAGCGTACACACTCCTGCTCACAGACCAGACGCACCCTGTTTTCTGCGGTGATTCCCGCCGTATCCAGCACGCGGTATTCAAAAATCGGATACTGCGATATAAATTCCTCAAATTTCTCAATGTTCATGTTGTTTCTTCTTTCTCAAATATCGTTTTCCAAAAGCTCCTGTTCGTTAAACAGGCTGGATACGGAAGCTTCATAGTCACTGTAATGCTGGGCTTTTTTGATCTTCTTTGCGTATTTGGAAGAGTTCGTAAAGCTTCCGGCCAGATAGCTCCAAAGTTCTTTCATCCGAAACAGCACGTTCCGCTCATCTCCAAGCAGTTCTCTGTAATCTCTGTAAATCCTGTCATGAAATTGTCGGAAAACTTTTTTATCTCGTGCTTTTCCTTCACGGATTTCACTGACAAGAGCGGGATTGGTGATCAGGCCCCTGCCGTACATAAAAATTTCTGTCTCCGGAAAGCGTTCCGCAATATCCCGGTATGCCGAAACGGTAAACAGATCGCCGTTATAGCAAAGCGGTACCCGGATCGTTTCTGCCGCACATGCAAAAGCATGCAGGCGAACAGGCCCTTTGTAATAGTCCTTCTGAATCCTGGGATGTACGATCAGTTCTGTAAGAGGATATTGGCTGTAAATTTTCAGAAGAAGTTCCCAATCCTCTTCATCATACGTACCGATCCTTGTCTTAATGGAAAACCGCATTCCTTCGTTTTCGATTCCTGTCATGATCTTATCCAGAAAGCGGTCCAGTATCTCCGGATCCTTCAGAAAACCGGAGCCTTTGCCCTTGGCAGTGACCGTACCGGAGGGACAGCCAAGATTAAGATTCAGTTCCTTATGTCCGTACTCTTTCATGATCCTGGCAGTCTGCAGGAAATCCTCCGCATTGTTGGTCAGAATCTGCGGAATGACCGTCAGTCCCTGGTTTGTTTCCGGCGAGATTTCCCGGATTTCTTTGGCACTCAGGCGTTTATCAGGCTTGGCTGAGATAAACGGTGTGAAGTACTTGTCCATGGGATGAAAAAACGTATGATAGGCATTTCGGAAAATATGGTTGGTAATTCCCTCCATGGGGGCCATATAATCTTTCATGATAACCCTGCCGTATCAGTCCTTGATGATCAGAGCCATAAATACCAGATCTTCCTCTCCGGAATTGGAAAGAGCATGGCCTTTGCCGTCAGGAGTCACGGTCTTCTCTCCTGCTTTTACCATACGCAGTTCCCCGTTGTCGCTGTAAATCCCCTGTCCTGAGAGAATATAATAAATCTCGCTTTCGCCGTGGTGCTCGTGGTATCCGAGAGAACATCCCGGTTCTATGGTCACCTGCGCATAAAGTCTGCATTTCCCTTTCATTTCAGATTCGTCCAGTATATGTTTAATAATGACATGTCCATTGCCGCCGCACATGTTTTCAATTCGTTCTGTTTTCATTTTGGGTTCCTCCTGTACATAAACACAAAATTTTGTTCGTAACTACCTGGTTATTATAACTCAGATTTTCTTTTCTGTACAGTCAAAAGAGCGGTCTTCCCACGCTTTCGCTTCTCTTTTCCTGGTCTTCTCTGACTGTTCCGGATCTTTTCATTTATGATAAGGTTCATGATTGAGGATACGGTATCCTCTGTAAATCTGTTCCAGAAGGATCATCTGCATCAACTGATGCGGAAAGGTCATCCTGGAAAAACTCAGCTTATAATCGGCACGGCGGAGCACAGCTTCACTTAAGCCCAGAGAGCCGCCGATAACAAACACCAGGGAGCTTTTTCCTTCTACCCCAAGACGTCCGATCATTTGGGAAAGTTCTACGGAATCCAGCATCTTTCCGTCAATAGCAAGAGCAATCACATAGTCCTGCTCGCGTATATGCTTCAGAAGACGCTCCCCCTCTGTCTCCTTAATCTGACGGTTCAGAGCTTCCGATGCCTTGTCCGGTGTTTTTTCGTCTGTCACCTGACAGAAGGATAACCTGCAGTAACGTCCAAGACGTTTTGCATATTCACTGATTCCGTCATTAAGATACTTTTCCTTGATTTTTCCTACAGTCAATATACGAATCTCCATCTTTTTCCTTTATGTCTCTGTTCCATACAAGCATAGAAAATACCTGCCGAACAGTCATTCCTTTTCTTTTCAATTCAATATTCCAGATAGTATTCTCTGTATGCAACTTCACTTACCTCACCGTTGGCCGCTTCCAGAATTGCATAAAATTCATGATATCCCACCGGCATGGAAATGGGATTCTGATATTTGGTGCTGTTTACGGTAGGTTCTTCGTCAAAAGCATAATAGGCAACACAACCGTCAGGAACCTCCAGTTCGATTTTTGTCCCCTTATTATAATTGCCGTCCTCCGGATAGATTTTGGGCGGATCAGGTACGCCATAGACAAGGATGTATTCCCACGTCATTACCAGACTGGAAATCCCCTTTCCGTTCACACTCATCGCCTTCAATACGGTGGTTCCTTCCACAAGCGTGACTGGCCCGGAGTAGACAAGACTCTTTTCCGTAGGCTTAGAACCATCCAGGGTGTAATAAATCGTTTCGCCCTCTGAAAAAAGTTCTACCTGCTGCGCAGTTGTATAAGTTCCTGATGCAAGGCTGGATGTCGGCGCATGGGAAATATACTCGCTGCATTCATCCAGAATATCCTGGTTCCGGCAGGCAGCAAGCAGTTTTTTGATTTCGGCCGTCTGTCCCTCGTGATGCAGAAGGCGCAGCATCATTTTATAAGCTGCGGCACTGTCCGGATGCTTTTTGAGTACAGGCTTCAGGACAAGGATTGCAGAAGAAAAGTCCCCTTCTGCTTCCAGAATTTTAGCTCTCAAAAGATTTGCCCTCAGATGGTTCGGCTTCTTATCCAATGCTTTTTCTGTCAGAATAAGGGCAGTTTCATAATCACCATTCGTGTAAGCCCTGTCTCCTCTCTGATACAACGCCGAGAAAGTATTGAGCTGCCGATATACCAGCATCGAAATCAGCAGGAAAAAGGCACAGAAAACCACACCTTTTCTTTTTCCGCTTATCAGTTTCCGGATATGCCTTTTTCTGATCGGCATCCCTAATAAGGAATAACGCCTGCGGATATTGGAAAGATGTTCTCCCGGTTCCTCCATTTTCTTTTTTTCCATCAAGGTTTCTACGGAATTGAACTCTTTTACCCAGGGAATTTCTGTCAGGCATTTATCACAATACAGGGATCCTTTCTTCACTTCCGCATTACAATTGGGACATTTCATAGGAATCACTTCCCTTATTCAAAATCATATGCTTTCTTCGATATAATTCTGGAAATCCTCCATAGTCATCAGGACCTTTCTGGGCTTTGTGCCTTCTTCCGGTCCGACAACACCTGCATCACAAAGCTGATCCATAATCCGGGCCGCCCTGTTAAAGCCAATCTTAAACATCCTCTGGAGCATTCCGATGGAGGCCTTTTCTTTTTCGATGATGAATTTGCCCGCTTCTTCAAAATAGATATCACGCTCATCGCTTCCGCCGGCTCCTCCAGAAAGGCTTACTGTATTTACCTGCTGTTCAATCTTCGTGTTATATTCCACCGCAGGATTTTTATCGGACAGAAAGTCTACAATGCTGCTGACCTCCTCGTCAGAAATAAAAGCCCCCTGAAGACGGGCCGGTTTTTGATATCCCTGAGGATAAAAAAGCATGTCTCCTTTCCCCAACAGCTTTTCTGCTCCGTTCATATCCAGAATGGTTCTGGAATCCACACCGGAAGACACGGAAAACGCAATACGTGACGGCATATTGGCTTTGATCAGTCCTGTAATAACATTGACAGACGGACGCTGGGTAGCAATGATCAGATGAATTCCGGCTGCACGGGCAAGCTGTGCCAGACGGCAGATGGCATCTTCCACTTCTCCCGGAGCCACCATCATAAGGTCCGCAAGCTCATCCACGATAATGATGATCTGGGGCATCTTTGAGGGACGTTCTTCCCCTTCCGGGACACGCATATTTTCAACTTTTTTATTATATTCACCAAGGTTGCGGACACCATATTCCGCAAAGGTATTATATCGGGATGTCATTTCTGAAACCGCCCAGTTCAGTGCACCTGCCGCTTTTTTAGGATCGGTAACAACCGGAATAAAAAGATGAGGAATTCCGTTGTAAACACTCAGCTCCACTACTTTTGGGTCAATCATGATCATCTTTACCTCATCCGGAGTTGCTTTATAAAGGATACTGATGATCAGCGTATTGATACACACCGACTTACCGGATCCGGTCGCACCTGCGATCAGCAGATGCGGCATTTTTGCAATATCGGCTACGACAGGCTTTCCTGCGATATCCTTGCCTGCTGCAAAAGAAAGCTTGGATTTGGCTTCCTGAAATTCTCTGGACTGCAGCAGGTCGCGGAGCATGACCGCGCTATTCTCTTTATTCGGCACCTCGATTCCAACGGCCGCTTTGCCCGGAATCGGAGCTTCAATACGAATATCCGGCGTTGCCAGGTTCAGCTTGATATCGTCTGCCAGCCCCACAATTTTGCTGACCTTGACCCCCATTTCCGGCTGCAGCTCATAGCGCGTAACCGTCGGCCCGCAGCTTACATTGGTTACCGTAACATTCACGCCGAAATTATGCAGGGTATCCTGCAGCTTCTGTGCAGTCTTGCGCAGGTATTCATCAGAATCTCCCTGGGACTTGCCGTCTCCTCTTTTTAACAGCTTCAGCGGCGGAAAATGATAAACCTTTTTTACCGGAGGCTGCTGGCTGTTGATTTCATGATCAATATTTTTGATTCCATTCTCAATTTCTGTCTGAGAGGACTTCGGATTCTTAGAAGACTTTCGGGTCTTCTCCTCCTGAAAAGGGGGCACAGTATCCTCCTTTGAATCAGTCGGCAGAGAACCGCGCTTCTCTGAAATCGGTTCCTCAAAGAAATCTTCTGCTGTCTCTTCTTCTGTTGTTTCCGCAGGCTGGGACCGGTGAATCTTAAATTCCATCTGTCCCTGGCCGGAGGCTTTCGTATCAATGGTCAGAGGATCTCCCTTTTCTTCTTCCTTTCCTTTCTGATCAGAAACACCGGAAGCGCCTCCTGATTTTCTTTGCGCCTTCTTACTGTAATTTTTCAGTTCTGTGCCTTCCAGAAACGTATGTGCCTCCTCTGCATCGTCAGTCAGATTTTTGTGGGAAGCACTCTTCCTTCCTGCACTGTTTTGAGAGGCTGATCTGCGCACCGTCTTTTTCTTCCTGGGAGAAATTTTCTCCTCGCTTTCATCATCCTCTTCTGCAAGCGCTTCTTCCAGTTCCCGCAGACGTTCAGCCTGCCGTTCCTCCTTTTGCTTGCGGCGTTCCTGGGCACGAAGCTCTTTTTTCATTTCACGCTCCGGCTGTCCCTCTAAATAACGGGTATGACCGCCTTTTACAAAATGATAGATCAGCATCCCGATACGTTCGATAAAACCAAAGAAAGAACGCTGTGTGATCAGGATCAGACAAACCAGAAGTACCAGTATGATGATCACATATCCTCCCCAGACTCCAAATGCAGAGGTTGTGGAAATACAGATGGCACCGCCGATCAGTCCTCCTCCCGTGTGGTAACCGGAACTTATCGCGTAATAATCCATGAGTGTCGTACTCTTCATATATCCTTCCGTAACAAGCTGGACAAATCCGCACAGAAAAAGAAAGAACACAATTCCCGCCGCAATTTTTTTATATGCAAGCGGATTTCTTTTATTTGAGAGGAGAAACGCTGCACCGATAAAAAGCAGAAACGGAAATACATATGCCAGCAATCCCACCGTACCAAAAGAAAATGTACTGATTGCATCTCCTACAATGCCGCCCAGGCCAAAATTGCTGATTTCCAGAATGATTGCTGCTGCCAGAATGATCAGCAGGATGATTTCTGTCTGAAAGCCGCTGGATACAGACTGTTTCTTCGTATTTTTAGATGTCGTTCTTCTTTTGCCCTTCTGATTCTTTGAAACTGCCATCTTCAGGCTCCCTCCTATTAGCTCAGATAATTACAGGCCAGCGCCAGGCCGCCTGCCAGAAAACTATAATATGCAAAATAACGGAATTTCTGCTTATGTACGAGACGAAGCAGAAAACGCGCACAAAAATAGCCGGTTACTGCTGCTGAAAGCATTCCCAAAACATAGTCGATTCCCAGCCACATACTCATAGACGGGGATGTAAACTCGCCGATTTCCATAAAAAACGCTCCTATTACAGCCGGAATAGACATGATATAGGAGAATTTGACTGCATATGGACGGCTGAATCCAAGAAGCAATGCCATGCAAATTGTCAGGCCGCTTCTGGAGAATCCCGGAAAAACAGAGATTCCCTGGCAGATTCCAAGCCACATGGCCTGATCATAAGTAACCTCCCTGGCCGTCTTTGTACCGCCTGCATTCCCCATATCCGTTACCAGAAGCAGAATGCCTGTGATCAGGATTCCAATACCGGAAATCATTGGGAAAAGTGCACTCTTTACTACAAGACGTTGGCAGGTATAACCGATTGCTGCCGTAGGGATCATGGAAACAAAGATCATCACAGCAAATTTACGATAGCTGCTGGTGATGATCCTGGCATAGTGAAGATTATCCCCTGTCTTTCTGTTATGAATATAAAGATTCAGATTCCCGACCAGATCTGCAAGAATCCCGAGAAATTCCACGCAGACTCTTTTGATATCCTTTTGGAAGACCGCATATATGGCGAAGAGGGTACCTATATGAAGCATAGCTTCAAAAAGAACACCGGAGCTTCTGGAAATGCCCAGATACTTTTCTATGACAGCAAGATGTCCAAAACTGCTTAACGGAAGAAATTCCGTAATTCCCTGTACGACTCCCAATATGATTGCATAAAAAGCTGACATGATCTTTTCCTTTTCTTATTAAATTGGCTTGCGCCCGTGAAACGTTCACATTATACCAGGTCACTAAATTCATGCTGCGCCTTCGGCTTGCATTCATTAAGTGTCCTGGCATATGTTCTCACTAAATTCGCACTGCGCCTTCGGCTTGCGCTCGTGAAACGTTCACATTATACCAGGTCACTAAATTCATGCTGCGCCTTCGGCTTGCATTCATTAAGTGTCCTGGCATATGTTCTCACTAAATTCGCACTGCGCCTTCGGCTTGCGCTCATTAAGTGTTCACATTATACCACAAGAAAAAAAAAGTTACAACTAGAAAGCCCCGTACAGAAAGACACTGTACGGGGCTTTGGGTTTACATAAGAATATTATTTGGAACTTTTCGGCAGTCTTTCGTCGATCATGTTCATGAGATGATCTGTACATTTCAGAGGAGCTACCAGTGCCGCATCTTCTACAGCTACCAGTTTTGCACCCTTGCATTCCAGAACACCTCCATAGATCTGTCCCATTTCCGCATAGCGGTAAACAGGAAGAACTTCGTTCATTTCGTCGGAAATGTCTTCTACTTCGTCATATGGCATTTCGATTTCGTAAACGTGAGCAAGTTCTGCTGCAACTTCCCAGTTGTTGAATACCACATCTTCTTCAATGGCCTGCTCAACCGGCTGCAGTCTGCGCTCGGTGTTGGTGAAGGTACCGTATGTAGATGCAAATCCTGTTCCCGGGATCACAACGTCTGCAACCTTAGCTGTCTCTGTCATATGGGTATCGCAAACCATCAGGAATACAAGTTCTTTTAAGTATTCCGGTGCCGGATCTTCGCCGAATACCAGGAGGGCTTTCACGCCTTCCATTGCTTCTGCGCCTGCAGTTACACCCAGGTCAATGAGACCCTGGCTGTTGTTCTTTGCCTTAAGCTGAAGGATACCGTCACGGGCTTTGCCGATGTGTCCGGATACAACAGCGATATCGGAAAGCAGGGTTGCTGCTTCGGTAGTAACAACGTTCTGCTGGAATACGATCATAGCTTTCTTAGCGTTTGCATAAAGCTCTGCAACTGCTTTGATCTCATCGCATACTTCTGCGCCTTCTACGGAAGCCTTGAATGCATCATAACCTTCGATTCCTGCGCCCTTGCCCATATCAACCAGAACTTTGGCAACGCCCTTGAAGAATGCAAGACTGTTGCTTGTGGAGATAGCCTTGTATACGAAGCTCATATGATCCTGCTCATATCCCTCCGGATTTACCAGGATAACTTTGGCACCGTTCTTAGCAGCCTGTTTCAGTTTCAGACGGATAACCTGGTTTTCTTTTGCAATGAAGCCTGCGCAGAGAATCACTTCTGCGGAAAGCAGTTCGTCGATGGTGTTCGGGGAAGCGTTTACACCCAGAACCTTCTCAAGTCCGCTTTCTCTGTTATTGAAGCAGAGAGTCTTAGCGCCTATTTCATCAGCGAGCTTCTTGATGACATAAGCTTCTTCGTTGGTGTATCTGTCGGAAATTGCAACAGCTACCGCATCCTTGCCGTATTTTGCTGCAAGGGATTCTGCCTTCTTGGCTACCAGAACGAATGCTTCATGGTAATCTACCTCTGTCAGCTCACCGTTCTTTCTTGCCATCGGGTCAAGAAGCTTGTCTTCCATGACTGCACAGTCAAAGCCGAATTTACCGCGTCCGCAGAGAAGTCCCTTATTGACAGCGCCTTCTTTGTCCGGAACAGATTTCACAAGCATGTCGCCGTAGGTTTCCAGATGGATGGAGCAGCCAACAGAGCAGTGTGCACAGGTAGTATCTGTCACTTCTGTATCAAGCGGAACGGATTTCTCCAGAGACAGGTTTTCCTGCAGTGCGCCTGTCGGGCAGACACTTACACACTGACCGCAGGAGATACATCCTGTTTCGGAAAGCGGCTGTTCCAGAGCCGGTTTTACAACCGTATCAAATCCACGTTTTACAAGGCCCAGTGCGCCAACGCCCATAACCTCATCGCAGGCACGTACACAAAGTCCGCAGAGGATACACTTATTCGGGTCTCTTAAGATGAACGGATGCTCATCCTTATAATCTACTTCATTGATGTCACCGGCAAAACGATCCGGATCAACATCATACATATTAGCGTAGGAGATCAGCTTACATTCGAAGTAATCTTTACATCCGCATTCCAGACAACGATGCGCTTCTTCCAAAGCCTGCTCTTCGTCATATCCGAATACAACTTCTGTGAAGTTATCTTTTCTTTCTTCTGCATTCAGCTGTTCCATAGTCGGACGGCACATTCTTTCACGGTCTTCAAAAGTAGCCGCCGTAACGTCCTTCTTGGTTACATAGTAGTTTGGCTCATATTTAATCTCTTCGCCGCGCAGGTAAGCGTCTACGATATCGCAGCTCTTCTTAGCATCAGCAATGGATTCTACAGCGATAGAAATCTTGTCATTACCGCAGTCACCGCCGGCAAATACACCCGGGATTGCAGTCATGAATGTTTCTTTGTCGTAAATGATGCCGCCTTTTCTGGTAAGCTCTACGCCTTCGATTCCGGCTGCATTTACTTTCTGGCCGATTGCCAGGATAACGGTATCTACATCAATGGTCTTGGTCTCGCCTTCTACCGGAACAGGAGCACGACGTCCGGATGCATCCGGTTCACCAAGCTTCATTACCTGAAGTACCATCTGACGGCAGTGGCCGTTCTCATCGGAGATGATCTCCAGAGGATTGGTCAGATTCAGGAAGATTACACCTTCCTCTTCTGCTTCCTCGATCTCGATCATATCTGCAGGCATTTCATCTTTGGTTCTTCTGTAGATGTTGTATACTTTCTTTGCACCGAGACGTACTGCCGTACGGCAGGCATCCATTGCAGTGTTTCCGCCGCCGACGATGGCTACGTTCTCACCGAGGTCGATGGTTTCGTTGCGGACAACCTTACGAAGGAAGTCAATACCGCCGATCACGCCCTGTGCGTCTTCGCCCTTGCAGCGAACGCCTGTGGATACCCATGCACCGATACCGATACATACAGCATCAAAGTCTCTCTTAATAGCTTCAAAAGAGATATCCTCGCCGATCTTGGTGTTTGTCACCATGGTCACACCCATCTTTTCCAGGGTAGCAATCTCTTCGTCAAGAACTTCCTTTGGAAGACGGTATTCCGGAATACCGTAGCGGAGCATACCGCCCAGCTTCGGCATTGCTTCATAGATCGTTACGTCATGTCCCAACTGGCGAAGGAAATATGCCATGGAGATACCGTAAGGACCGCCGCCGATAATAGCAACGTTCTTGCCTGTATCCGGCTCGCACTCCGGTACGAATGGGTCTTCTCCGAATTCATCGGTATCTGCAGCAAATCTCTTCAGGTTTGCGATTGCAACCGGTTCGTCAACAAGACCGCGGCGGCATGCCTTTTCACAAGGATGCGGGCAGACACGTCCGATAGAACCCGGAAGCGGAATGTTTTCTCTGATTAATTTGATGGCTTCTTCGTACTGACCGTTGGCGATCAGGCCTACATAGCCCTGGCAGTCTGTTCCTGCCGGACATGCCAGCATACACGGAGGACGGCAGTCGCCCTTGTGGTTGGAAAGAAGAAGCTCCAGGTTGGTCTTTCTGGATTCAATGACACGCGGGGTATTGGTACGGATCACCATGTTCGGTGCAATTTCTGTTGCACAGGCTTTCCAGAGCTTCGGGCTTCCTTCCCACTCTACCATACAAAGGCCGCATGCGCCGTAAATTTCTGTTCTTTCATCATAGCAGAGAGTCGGAATAAAGATATCGTTCTCTTTGCAAACTTCAAGAATGGTCTGTCCCGGAAGTCCGTAGACTTCTTTTCCGTCGATATTTAATCTGAATTTGTTCACAGTCTACACCTCCTATTAAACTCTCTTCACTGCACCAAATGCACAGTTGTCTTCACACTTGCCGCACTTGATACATACATTCGGATCAATCTTATGAACCTGTTTCTTATCACCGCTGATGGCATTAACCGGGCAGTTTCTCTTACACTTGCCGCAGCCCTTGCAGTCTTCGGTGATCTCGTAATGGATAAGAGCTTTACAGGATCTTGCTGTACATTTATGATTGTAAATATGATCTTCATATTCGTTGCGGAAATAACGGATGGTGGTAAGTACCGGGTTCGGAGCTGTCTGACCAAGGCCGCACATAGCACCGTCTTTAATCTTGCCTGCAAGCTCTTCCAGAAGCTCGATGTCGCCGTCCTTGCCTTCTCCTTTTGTGATTCTCTCCAGAATCTCAAGCATTCTCTTGGTACCGATACGGCAGTAGTTACATTTACCGCAGGATTCTTTCTTGGTGAAATCCAGGAAGAAACGGGCCATATCTACCATACAGGTGTCTTCGTCCATAACGATCATACCGCCGGAACCAACGATCGCACCTGTTTTATTGATGTCTTCATATGTAACAGGAGTATCAATGAGCTGTGCCGGGATACATCCGCCGGACGGACCACCCATCTGAACAGCCTTGAATTCCTTGTCATTCTTAATACCGCCGCCGATATTGTAGATAACCTCGCGGAGAGTCATACCCATCGGTACTTCTACAAGGCCGCCCTTCTTGATCTTACCTGCAAGAGCGAATACCTTGGAGCCTTTGGACTTCTCAGCACCTCTGTCTGCAAATGCCTGGCCGCCGTTGGCGATGATCCATGCAACGTTTGCATAGGTTTCTACGTTATTGATGTTGGTGGGGAGTTTCCAGTAGCCTTTGGCTGCCGGGAACGGCGGTTTCAGACGAGGCATGCCTCGCTCACCTTCCAGGGATGCGATCAGGGCTGTCTCCTCACCACAGACGAATGCACCTGCGCCGGCTTTGATGCGGATATCAAAGTTGAAGCCTGTACCAAACAGGTTCTTTCCGAGATAGCCTTTTTCTCTGGCCTGAGCCATTGCGATCTCCAGACGAGCGATTGCCAGAGGATACTCAGCACGGCAGTAAATGATACCTTCGGTAGCGCCTGCAGCAAAACCTCCGATGATCATACCTTCCAGCAGGGAGTGCGGGTCACCTTCCAGTACGGAACGGTCCATGAATGCACCCGGGTCACCCTCGTCTGCGTTACATACCATATATTTCTGTGCACCGCTGTTGGATTTGATGGCGTTCCATTTAAACCAGGTCGGGAAACCTGCACCGCCGCGTCCGCGAAGACCGGAGATCTTAATCTCTTCAATTACCTGCTCCGGAGTCATGGATGTGATGACTTTCTTAGCAGCCTCATATCCGCCAACAGCAATGTATTCTTCAATTTTTTCAGGGTTGATCTGGCCGCAGTTGCGGAGAACGATTCTCTGCTGCTGGGATAAGAAAGCCTCATCCTCCTGCGGGATCACATATTCTTCAACAGGCTTGCCGCCGATGAGATGTTCGTCAACGATCCGGGCAACCTTGTCTGTTGTACATTTTACATATCTGGCTTCCAGTGCGCCTTCCTCGTTATAAACGTCTACGATCGGCTCCAGATAACAGGTACCGATACAGCCGGTCTTATCAACCACAACGTTTGTCAGATTCTTTTCTGCAACGATTCTTTCGAATTCATTAGAGGTTTTCTTCGCGCCGGTAGCAATACCACAGCTGCCCTGTCCTACAACAACTTTCATATCTCTACCTCCTATGCATTCTGTGCTTTGTAATCATCAAGAATCTTCTTAACGGAAGATTTGGTCAGGTTGCCGAATGTTTCTTCGCCGTCCGTGGTCTTCACCATCATAACCGGTGCCAGAGAACAGCATCCGAGACAGGCAACGTTATTCAGAGTAAATAATCCATCCTCTGTAGTCTCTCCGTCTTTGATTCCAAGATGTTCACAAACTGCTTCTTCAATCATGTCGGAACCGTTTACGTGACAGGCAGTACCTTTGCAAAGCATGATCAGGTACTTACCGATCGGCTGTAAGCGGAACTGTGCATAGAATGTGGCTACACCGTAAATTTTCGCAGGCATGATTCCGGTTCTCTCTGCAATGTAATTGATTGCATCCAGAGAGAGATAACCGTAGATATCCTGTGTCTGCTGAAGAATGGTGATCAGGCTGCCTGGTACCCTGGCATATTTCTCCAGTACCGGAGCCAATTCAGCGAAATCCGCGTTTCCGCCGTTCTGGCATTCACACATATTGCTCATATGATTGTCCCTCCTGTATAGATAAATTTAAACATAATATTTCATTCTTTTGCATTATACCACAAAAGGACGGACAATCAAAGGAAAATGTATAAATTTTTACAAATTGAGCGATTTCTTCAATTCGTTTTGGTCTTTTTGATCTTCTCCGTTGTTTTGCAGCCCCATAATACATATATTAAATCAAAACCCCTTTATTCTT
>JAUNGM010000055.1 GCA_030524545.1 Eubacteriales bacterium | reverse complement strand
GTCGCTTATGAAAATGATAAGCGACCATAAAACTCATATAAGCATCTATTTTTTCGCACATTTCCCTGCCAAACTTTCCTCATCCCATCTGGCAACTCTATCTCCCATATGTTATAATATAAAAACACACCCGCTCTTCCGGTATGGGAGGGCACGAAACACGCAGCAGGCGCCACCAGGGCGCCATGCAAATTTAGGAGGTACATTCTTATGTCAAAAAAGAACCTGATTGTAGGTCAGTCCGGCGGACCAACGGCCGTAATCAACAGCAGCCTTTATGGGGTAGTTTCCGAAGGGCTTGCCCATCCGGAAACGATTGGTCATGTTTATGGTATGGTAAACGGAATTGAGGGATTTTTAAACGGAACAACACTTGACTTTGAGGAAGCTCTCCCCGGCGAGAAGCTGGAATATCTCAAACACACTCCGGGCGCTTATCTCGGCTCCTGCCGCTACAAGCTGCCGGAATCCCTGGAAGATCCGGTATATCCGCTTCTCTTCCAAAAATTTGAGGAAATGAACATTGGCTGGTTCTTCTATATCGGCGGCAATGACTCCATGGATACGGTAAGCAAGCTTTCCCGCTATGCAGCTTCCATCGGCAGCGATATCCGTGTCATCGGAGAGCCGAAAACCATTGACAACGACCTGGTACACACTGATCATACCCCGGGATTCGGAAGCGCTGCCAAATATGTCGCTTCCACAGTCCGTGAGATCATTCTGGATGCCAATGTCTATGAAAAAAAATCCGTCACTATCGTAGAAATCATGGGACGTCATGCAGGCTGGCTCACTGCTGCCAGCGCTCTTGCAAGAAAATATCCGGGAGACAACCCTATGTTCATCTATCTTCCGGAAGTTGCTTTCGATACGGAGGTCTTTCTGGCAACTGTAGAAAAAGCCTTTGAGAAAAACTGCAATGTGGTTGTCTGCGTATCCGAGGGTATCCATGACGCGCAGGGAACCTTCATCTGCGAATACGACAACTCCGTAGGCACAGACTCCTTTGGCCACAAAATGCTGGCCGGCTGCGGCAAATATCTGGAAAACCTTGTCCGCACCCGTCTTGGAGTCAAGGCACGTTCCGTAGAACTGAACGTCAGCCAGCGCTGCTCTGCTTCCATGCTTTCCGCCACAGACCAGCAGGAAGCTGTTGCCGCAGGTGTTTTTGGCGTACAGGCCGCATTGAATGGAGAAACCGGCAAGATGGTGTCTTTCGTCCGTGAAAAAACTGCCGACGGCTCCTACCGCATGAGCTGCGGACTGGAAGATGTCAATGCCATCTGCAATGCAGAAAAACCGGTTCCGACGGAATGGATCACCGGAAACGGCTCCGACATTTCCGATGAATTTCTGGCATATGCCACTCCCCTTGTTCAGGGAAAAGTGGAGGTACCGCTTGGAGAAGACGGACTTCCTGTTTTTGTTTATCGTAAATAAACGTTTTCTTCTAATCCGCTGAGGCGAATTCTGCTTCCATAAGAAATGCATATAAAAACAGCGTCCATACTCCTTTTACGAGTTCCGAATCGGACGCTGTTTTTGTGTTTATACAACTTTTCTTATTCTCTATTTTCTATTTGCCAAACTCCTCATGATCCCGCTCAAGTTTCTCCTCTGCCGCCTTCTTCTTCTCTTCCTCTTCCTTCCGCTCCACTCTTGTCTTCGGCAAAATAATATTCAAAAGAACAGCAATGATCGTAGCCAGAACAACCGGTGACTTTCCAAAAATTGTGGTCACCCATTCCGGAAATGTCGCCAGTGCAGCCGTTGCCTGGGAGACCCCCATCCCCAGCGCTGCTGCCAGGCCCACGATGGACGAATTCCGATAATCCATTTCTGCAGAAGCCACCAGCTTCATTCCGGTCATGGCAATGGAGGCAAATACGGAAACCGTTGCTCCCCCAAGAACACACTGGGGAATCGTTGTAAGAACCGCGGAAAACTTCGGGACAAACCCGGCAATCCCTAAAATCACGGCAGCCAGCCCCAGCACCCATCGGTTAATAACTCTCGTTGTAGTAACAATTCCGACATTCTGGCTATAAGTAGCAGTCGGAAGACCGCCAAACAGCGCTCCCGCCACATTCGTAAGCCCATAAGCTACAATCCCGTGCTGGAGTTCTTCATCTTTTGGCGTACGGTCCATTGCTCCAATCGTGGTAGCGGAATAATCACCAATCGCCTGTACGGAATTAATCGCAAACAAGATTCCAATCGCCACACAGGAAGACACTTCAAATTCCACTCCAAAATGCATCAGCCGTGGAAGCTGGAACATTCCCGCTTCACCAATGCTGGAAAAATTAACCATTCCAAAAGGAATACAAACCAGATATCCTGCAATCATTCCAATCAAAATCGATGCCAGCTTCCAGATACCTTTTCCAAAATGATTCAGCGCAGTTACAACTGCCAAAGTAAAAAACGCAACCAGCCAATTCTGCCAGGATCCGTAATTTTCACTGCCAACGCCTCCTGCCATATAATTGATCGCCGTAGGATACAACGAAAGTCCGATGGTAAATACAACAGTACCTGTAATCAGCGGAGGAAAAAATACCCGTATCTGTTTCACCAGAAGACCCATGAAGACTGCCACGATACCGCCCACGATCTCCGCCCCCAGAATCGCGGCAATCCCATAGCTTTCTGCAATGGCCTGCATACTTGGTACATAGGCAAAGCTGACCCCCATGATCATAGGCAGCCCGGAGCCAATGGCAAATCTGGTGTTTTTTCCGATCGGAAAAAGCTGTATCAGCGTCGAAAAAGCTGCAGCCACCAAAGCCGCCTGAATAAGAATGACCTTATCCTCGTTCGACAGGCCTTTTTCTCCACCTGCGCCGGCAACAATAATCGCAGGCGTCACACACCCAACAATCATAGCAACCACATGCTGCAGCGCCAGCGGAAACGCTTCCCCCATCCGCGGTATCCCGTCCGCTTCAAAAATACTTCCTCGTTTCATGATTACCTCCTCATCCATTGTACTATCACAATCCCTTTCAGATCTGTACCCGGCACATAAATCAACTTCTGTATTTCCCGAAGATCTATGTGCGGCATCTCCTGAAACGGATATCTTGTTTTATAGTATAACAAACAGGCGTCGCAAAAACAATTAGGTTGCCTAAAAAATTTTATTTTAAATGTACCAATAATTTTGCCCTGATTTTGGACATTTTTCCCATCAACTTATAAGCATCCGATCAGACGCCGCTATTCCTGAATCCAATTTACGTAAGCAGCTCAAACGTATGGTACAGATCAATCTTTCCATATCCCCAGTCCGGATTGGGATGCTGAAGGCTATCTTCTCTCCTCGCCCCTCTCTGGAGATAATACTTTACACTGACTCCTGTAAAAAACGGCTCATTTCCCCTGATAATCGCCCATTCAAACAAGAGTGCCGCAATTCCTGCGGTCTGTGCAGCAGCCAGACTCGTTCCTGAAGCCATTCCAAATCGTCCGCCGGGACGTGGAACTTTAATATCCACTCCCGGAGCCGCAAAATCCGGTTTCACTACTCCAGCAGGCGTAAATCCACGGCTCGCCAGTGGAAACAGGCTTCCATCCCGATACTGGTAAGCAGTCATCGTCATCCCGTCCTGCGCATCTCCCGGTGAAGTTATCGTATGATAAGGAGAAGGCTGCAGAAAAAACGTATCATCAGGAATCAGACCAGTCGCCGGCAGCCACATATGAAACTGAGCATCATTTCTATCTCTCCCGCTTATCTGAAACTTCCAGATTCCGGCTGCAGGATGAAGGAACCGAAAATAAATCAGCGTATTGCCGGAATACCTCTCAATTGGTACATAATTCACCAGCACCCTGGTTTCCACAAAGACAAATGACAGCACCTGTGTACTGCCGCGAAGTGCAGTGCTTACCGGAAGAGACTCCCCTGTAGGCGACTGTATGGTAACACTGAAAACCTCCGGTGCACTTCCCCATAATTCCATGGAAAACTCCTCTGTCTTTTCTCCCACCCGCAGTTCCGCCGTGTCCGTCGGTCTGGACGAATTCAGATTTCCCTGATAATGATGTCTGGCCGCTCCCTCATTCCCTGCTGCAATGGAAATAGAATTTCTGGAAAATCCCGCCATATAATCGATTGTCTGGCACAAAGGGCTGTATCCGTCGTGTGAGCCTTTATTGGTTCCAAGTCCCAGGCAGATAGACAGGGGCATCTCATATCTTTGAGCACATCTTCCCGCATAGGCGATTGCCAGCATAATATCATCTTCCTGAAAAATCTCCGCATCCGGCGGATAAAGATAAAACCTCCGAAGATATTCTTTGGCAGGCTTTAATTTAATCACCAAAAGAGATGCTTCCGGGGCAGCTCCCGAAAATCCCTCCTCCTCAATAATCCTCCCGGCTGCTGTCCCGGCCAGCATGGTTCCGTGACCATTAGTATCCACAGACGGTACAATCTCCAGCGGATTTTCCGATGACAGAGCACGATTGATTTCTTCGTTTGTAAAAACACGTCCAAAGGGTGCATATTCACTTTGGCCGCCTGGAATTGTCTGATCCCAGATCTCCAATATTTTGCTGCTGTTTCCATTTCGAAAGGCCGGATTTTGGTAATCAATCCCTGAATCAATCACTGCAACCAATGTTCCGTTTCCCCGAAGCTGCAGATACGGATGATCATGAAGCCTTGTCACCCCTGAAGCCTGAAGGCTGTTTACATCCATATATGTATAGCATTTTGGAATCGAATTATAAGAAAAACTGTTCAGTTCCATTTCCGGAATATCCTCTGAACGTTCATAGAGTATGGAAAAGATGTCGTTAACAACAAGAAATGTCCCATCAGGCTGTGAAGGGACGGAAGTAAAGACCTGCGTATTATATTTTACAATGAAACTTTTGTAATCCTCGCTCTGCGCCGGAACGATCTCCGGTTCTTCCTGCTGGATTTTCATCCATTCTTCCTTTTCATAGTCTTCCTGTCTGAACATGCATTGTCCTGCAGCCGCAGAGAATCCCCTTCGGGCATATCACCATTCGTACAATGCGGCTGCGTTCCTTTCTTGTTTCTTGGTAAAGACTATGCAAAACAACGGTCTTAAAGAACCTTGTTTAAGAAATCGATGGTACGAGGCTCCTTCGGATTCAGGATCACTTCTTTTGGAGTACCCTCCTCCACGATATAGCCATCATCCATAAAAAGCACCCTGTCCGCAACCTCGCGGGCAAAACCAATCTCATGGGTAACAATGACCATGGTCATACCATCTGCGGCAAGCTGCTTCATAACCTGCAGTACCTCCCCGACCATTTCCGGGTCAAGCGCGGAGGTAGGCTCATCAAACAGCATAATGTCCGGATTCATACAAAGTGCACGGGCAATTGCCACTCGCTGCTTCTGTCCTCCGGAAAGCTGAGACGGATATGCATCTGCTTTTTCTTCAAGTCCGACCTTTCGGAGCATCTGCAGTGCCTGCTCGCGGGCCTCCTCCCTGGTAGCTTTTTTCAGTTCCACGGGAGCGAGTGTCAGATTGTGAAGCACATCCAGGTTGTTAAACAGATTAAAATGCTGGAATACCATTCCTACTCTCTCACGGACTTTATTGATATTGACCTTCTTCTCTGACAGATTAACACCGTCAACCACAACATCACCGGCGGTAATATCTTCAAGCTTGTTCATGCA
This sequence comes from Eubacteriales bacterium, assembly GCA_030524545.1. Lineage (GTDB taxonomy): Bacteria > Bacillota > Clostridia > Lachnospirales > Lachnospiraceae > Blautia_A. Next base: position 12,924 of record JAUNGM010000055.1, on the reverse strand, counting down.
GCGCAGAAAGGTGGATTTGCCGCTTCCGGACGGCCCGATGATCACCACCACTTCACCTTCGTAAATATCCGTGGAAATGTCCATCAGCACATCCAGCGCGCCAAAGCTCTTTTTCAAATGTGACACATGAATTTTGACGTTATCTCTATTAACGGCCACGGTTCAGCCTCCTTTCCAAAATCCTTGCCGCCTTTGACAGGATCGTAATGACGATCAGATACATCACTGCGACAATTCCCCATGTCTGGAAAGACATGAACGTATTTGCCACAACGTTTTTGGCGCTGTTTACCAGTTCCGGGAAACCGATAACCGACAGGATGGATGTATCCTTTAATGTAATAATAAACTGATTGATAATACTGGGAATCATAGTACGGATAGCCTGGGGCAGAACAACCTTCACCATGGCACGCCAGTAGGGAAGGCCAAGGCTTCTTGCCGCCTCCATCTGTCCCCTGTCTACAGACTGGATGCCTGCACGGATGATCTCCGCCATATAAGCGCCGCAGTTCAAAGCAAGACAGATGGTACCTGCCTGCAGGGCAGTTAAGGTGAACGCAATGCCCATCATGTTATTCAGGCAGTACGGAACACCGAAGAAAACGAAATACGCCAATACGATCATAGGCACGCCGCGGATGATGTCAACAAAAAGTCCTGCAATGATGTTGCAGGCCCTGTTTTTCAGGACACTCAATAGACCGAAGAACATACCCAGAATACAGGCGAAAAAAAGCCCGCACAATGCCAGCAGCAAAGTCTGCCCCATTGCGCGCAGCAGTAAACCGCCGTAATTGGACACGATCTGAATCATGGAAAAACTCCTTTCAAAAAGGGGCTCTGAAATCATATCAGTGCCCCATGTACTCAAACATTATAACTGTCCTTAAACAGTTGAAAGACCACGCTTATTCTGCCTCAGCTTCAGTATCTTCGGCTGCTTCTGCATCTGTTTCTTCTTCAGTTTCTTCCGTCTCTTCTGTGCTGTCAGCAGCGGCATCACCAAGGTATGTAGCGATAATCTCGTCATATTTGCCGTTTTCTTTAATATTTTTCAGTCCTTCGTTGAACATATCCAGTAATTCCTGGCTGTCCTCAGTGAAGACAGCGAATCCATAAGGAGATCCTTCATTTTCGGTACCTTCCACGATCTTCAGGTCAAGGCCGCCGTCTTTAATGGAAGAAGCCATAATCGGGGTATCCTCGAAGCAGGCTACTACCTGTCCGCCGAGAACTGCCTGATACATTGTCGGTGAATCTTCAAAATATGTAATCTCAAATCCGTTCTCTTCCTGTAAGCTTTCTGCATAGGTTGCGCCCTGAGTACCGGTCTTAACACCAACGGTTTTTCCATCCAGATCTGCAAATCCGGTAATATCGGAGTCGCCCTTAACAGTCATACTCTGGGTTGCATTGTAGTAACCTTCCGAGAACATCCAGCCGCTCTCTTTTCTTTCGTCTGTGATGGAAGCGCCTGCGATCATACCGTCCGCCTGTCCGGCCTGGCATGCTGCGATGGAAGCATCCCATCCAAGGCTCTTCAGTTCATATTCAAATCCCTGATCTTCTGCAATCGCAGCTACGATATCTACGTCAATACCAACGAAATCACCATTCTCATCTGTATATTCAAATGGTTTAAAAACCGTATCAGTCGCAATTGTCCATTTCTTGTCTGCTGCGAATACAGGCATTGCAGCACTGCATACCATAGCACCTGTCAACAAAACTGCAATCAGTTTCTTCTTCATCATTCATCTTCTCCTTTTCATATTCATATTTGTATAAAACAAAAAGGGCGCAAATATTTTCCAATATCGACGCCCTCGTCTCAATGTTATAATTTTATCATATCTCTGCTTTTCTTGTCAAGTAATATATCACTATAGCGCAGTGACAGCAAAATACTGTATTACTTTGCTTTCGTAATTCTAATATAAAGGATCACTCCTGCAATACATGTAAAAATACTGATAAACTGAGAGGTAGATAATGCTCCCACACTTCCTCTTTCCAGATCTCCCCGAAAGAATTCCAGAATAAAGCGCCCGATACTGTAAAAAATCAGATAACACGCCGCCACCTGTCCGTCTGCCTTTTTATATTTAGCCACCCGGAGAAGGATCCCGAAATGCACAAAATCCAGGACACTGGAATAAATCTGCGTGGGAACCAGCGGCACATTGTTGGGCGCAAAGCCGGAATCATGGAAGGTAATTGCCAGAGGGCCTGTTGTTTCTTTGCCATAGCAGCAGCCTGCCAGAAGGCAGCCGATCCGTCCAAATCCCTGCGCCAGAGCAATGGACGGCATTACCAGGTCAAAATATTTCAAAAACTCCAGCTTCATTACCCTGCTGTAAATATAACCGGTCAGGATACCTCCGAGAATGCCTCCATATACCACGAAGCCGTCTCCCATAGTGCGGAAAACATATGCAGGATCCTCCAGAACAGTTCTCCATTCTGTAATCCAGAACAGAAGCTTCGCACAGGCAAAGCCTCCGATCACACACCAGATCACAATATAAAAAATATGCTCATACTGAAGCTTTAATTTTTTTGCCCTGTGTTCCGCTGTGAAATAGGCCGCAAGTACACCGATGGCGATCATCGCCCCATATCCGTAAACAGTCAGCGGGCCAATGGTAAATAATTCTTCTTTCATGATTCGTTCCTTTTCTCAGCAAAAATCTCCAGCAGAGCACGATTGGCCCTGTCATTGGACGCACTGCTCTCCTGCTGGTCCGGATCACATTCTCCGCAGATATCCGTGCCCAGGATCTGCTGTCCTGCCTCATCAAATCTCCGAAAAACAATTTCCAGATATTCCAAAAGCTCTGCAAGCCGCATATCCCCCTGGCTCCAGGTCGTACATGCATCTGCCTGACAGAGCACATCTTTATCTATCGAAAGATAAAGAGGCAGATCCGTCGGGATTTCCTCAAAAAATGTCAGAACATCTGTCCGGGTCCTTAAACGCTCACGGCTTAAGAACCGGCTTCTCTCCTTAAATTCCGGCAGAACCTGTAAAAAAGCCTCCTCATCCGGTCCGCATAACATAACTTCCTGCAGAAGCGGCAGTTCCTCAAGAGCCGCTGCGATCCATCCTCCGCAGGATAAAATTCCGCCGAAAGCCGGAGGCTGCATATCCGTATGATTGTCAAATACCAGAAGCCGGAACGGCTGTTTTATTTTTTCCAGCCAGATCCGGCTCATATAATGATAATTCCCTGAATCAATGAAATGAATTCCTTCTAACGGAAATTCCCTGATTTTTTCCTGAAGCTGCACATAAGCTTCCTCATCACAGTAACAGTTGCTTCCCGGAAGTCCCTGTACCTCCACCCAGGTTGTTTTTTCTCCCTCATAGAAGCTCTCGCCGCGGTATATTCCCGAAAAATTCATGATCACGATTCCCTGATCGTCTCTTTTTACCATAGTGACATCTTACTCTTCCGTTTCTGCGGTGTCTGCCGCAGGTGCTTCTTCCTCAGCCGTATCAGCAGCGGTTTCCTGTACCGGCTGTTCAGATACTACCTGCAAATCCTGCTCTGCTGCCACATCATCCTTTTTCAAAAAGCTCCAGCTTGCTGCAGATGCAGTATCAGCACTTGCTTCCGGTTCCGCAAAAGTCTCTTCTTCTGCCTCTTCCACAGCCTTTTTCAACTCCTTCATTCCCATTCTTATGATAATCATAAAAATAAAATCTACAATTCCGTTGCACAGCAGAACCCATCCTGCAAACATGATGGTATACCGAACCACCTGAAACGGATTCACGATCATGGCAGTACCCAGTCCAATGAAGACCAGGCTTCCGATCAGCAGAATCTTCCACATTCCGCTGCCTCTTTTTTTCAGGCGAACCGCACCTTTGAAGGTCCAGATACTGTCAATCAATACAAAAGCTCCCAAAAGAATCGGAAGAAGCTTGATCACAACCTGCGGGTTGAAAAACAGAAAACCGCCCAATACCAGCAGAATCCCGCCGGAAAACAGATCCAGCACGGTTGCATTCATCTTTTCCATTACGTAGATCAAAATATGATACAAGCCGGCAGCGATCATGATAATGCCAAATACAAGCTTACAGATGAGGTTTACCGACTCCACCGGCATATAGATCAGGCACAGGCCCAGGAGGACATAGATGATGGATGTAACAATCTGTCCCCGTAAAATCTTTCCAATTCGCTCTCCCATAGTTTATGCTCCCTTCTTACTTCAACGAAACAACAAACAATGTCTCTCCGTTTTTGCGTGAGAATCATTCGTGAATTTCTTTTCCGTAAGTATACCTCTTTTTTCATTTTTCGTCCATATAAATCATACATTCCTGCAAGGACTATTAGCCTGATGCATACGGCTTTTACTGCTTGACTCCGCTGATTTTCTGCTTTTTTCTTTCATTTCGCAGCAGCTTCGGCATCTGCTTCTCTCACAAACAGTGCGGTTTTCTCCCAAACCCTTCGATTCTCCTCATAAATCCTCCCAAACTCCGTTTCCTCCAATGGACATTTCCCCCTTCCTGTTTCGATTGTCACAGCAGGAATCCCGCACTTCTGCACAAAATAATCGCTGCATCCGGCCTCATCCGCCCTGCGCTTCACAGTGGAACGTATCTGATACCCTGTCACTTCTGCCAGCACTCCGGCCAGCCTTTCCTCTGCTTTTTTCAGCTTCCCGGTACATCCGTAATCCCAATAGATGATACTCCCGGTAGAATGATAGGAAATACAGGCAGCTATAGAATGTTTTTTCTCTATATCAAGAATCACCTGTACCTCCGGTTCTGACCCTGGTCTCTCTCCTTTATACCCTATCCCTCCCGGTTCCTTCTGCCCTCTATATGTCTCCCAGCCTGCATCAAAATTTCTGTTCAGATCCACCCCTCTTCCATTTGCCTTCCACAAAGCATCGTGCCTTTGGCATATTTCCACACCATCCGGATTTACCATCGGAAGTACATGAAAACACACCTTCCCATATCCTGCCTTTTCTTTTAAAAAGTCCTCCGTCTGCCGCATCACAAGAGCACAGTTTAAATACTCCCTCCCATGCATCCCCGCATGAATCAACACATGTCTCAGAGTATCATCCGTTCTCCCCTGAGGCCCTTCTTCTCCCCCTACGATCAGTTCCGGTATCTCCCTCCCCAGCACGCTCCTTCCAGCCAGCCGAACTTTGAGCCTGCTTTCATACTTTCTCCTTAACCACTCTATATCCTGCATCATCATTGCATAAGAATAAACAAAGATTCCCATATACTTCTCCTATGAAATAAAAGAAGGCCCTGCCGATGCAGAGCCCCGCTTTTTTATTTTATTCTGCCGGTACAATTTTCAGTACCGCCGTATTGGCATACGTCATAGGCCGATTATGTACAAAGAACACCGTTCCCGTAACCGGAGCCACGATCTTCTCCCGCACAGACCCGTCATAAGGATCCGTAATATAAGCCAGCTCCTGACCTTTCAGCACTCTCTGGCTCACTTTGATTCCACATCGGAACATGCCTGCCGAATAGGGTCTTACAGCCACCATGGAACTGTCATCCACCACCTGGGAATGATATCCCCGATAACCTCTTCCTACAATGATTCCCTCTTCAATCATAAAATTCATCACTGCTTCTACCATACGCTCCGCACTTTCCTCATCAATCCGCTCCGTAGTGGTAGAATACAGGCTGAATGCCTTCGTATCCCAAATCTGCCAGTTATAATTCAAAGTAGTCGTATCGTATGGTCTCGGAGATCTGGTCACAATATACGGCAGTCCGAATTTCTCCGCAGTCTTTATGTATTCCATCCCCGTCTTCATAATACGCACATGAGGCGTAAAGTCTCCAGGCATATAGAAAGAAGTAAACTGGATGCCATATTCATAATCCTGAACGGCATTAAACACGCCTGCTGCAATCCTCTGAGTCGTTTCTCCCAGATGATATCCCGGAAACATACGGTTAATATCCGTATTATCCGTCGGCCAGAATCTCTTTTCAATATTCATGGAATAAGGATTCGCGGACGGAACAACCATGATCTCATGTCCTTTCACGATCCTTCCTTTTGCCTCCAGCTCCTTCAATTTCTTTACAAGCTGAGAACAGATATACACCTGCTGGTATTCATTTCCTCTCGTATTTCCCAAAATACAAAGGGATTTTTCTCCTTTGCCGAAGGTCAGGCCGGTCACCCGAAAATTATCCCGGTACAGGGATTCGATTTCAAACAACACCTTTTTCTCCATCTCACTCTCCCTGCCTTTCCTGTGTCTTCAGAATTCTGGCCATCAAAGATCCCTCATCTACTACCGGATATTCCCGGATCGTAAAAAGAAGACCGTCCTCCGGAGAAACCACATCCTCCAGGATTGTTCCTGTCAGAGGGTCAATAACCTTGCCGACGGAATCTCCTTTTTTCAGATACGTATTATGCTCCGCATCCTTCACAAAAATCCCGGATCTTGCCGCATTCAAAAACAGCACTTCCTCCGGATCTGAGGAAATGATCGGTTCCCTCACCGGCACAGTTTCCCCACACCAAATATCCAGCTTTTTCATCAGGTTAAAAATCCCCTCCACAAGCTGGTCACCAATGCTTCTGGTAATCCTCATACCAACGCCCATTTCCACAACCAGAGTAGGCACACCCCTGCTGTTCAGGCTATACGCCAGAGTGGACTCCAGTACCGTACTGGCTCCATGAACCCATACAAAATCTACATTGGCTTCTTTTGCCAGAGGAACAAGTTCCTTTTCATTCAGCTCATTGATACGGATCTGAGGAAGCTCCGTAAGATATATATTGCTTGCATGAATATCAATACAGAGATCTGAGCCCATCAGTTCCCGAATAATCTCTGCTGCCAGATATTCCGTCATAGCACCGTCCCTGGTACCCGGAAAGATCCGGTTCATATCCAGGTCAAATGCCGGGATGCCTCTCGTAATGGAGTCAATCCCCAGAGGGTTCATTGCCGGGTAAATATCCACCGTTCCGGTAAGATATTCCGGATGCTCCTGAATCCTTCTGGCTACCTCATAGCATACATATTGTCCCTCCAGTTCATCACCGTGAATCCCTGTAACGATGCTGATCCTCTTTCCGCAGTTCTTCCCATCCGGAGAAAACCGCGATTTTTTTATTTCCAGTTTTTCGTCTACCGGCAATCCGGCAGACGCTATGGTTTCCACCATTTGCTTCATCCTCTCCTAAGTTCTTCCACAAGAACCTCAACTTCCTGTGTCTGCTGTGCCGTTCCCACCATAATTCCCTGGTTCAGGACACAGTCATCATAATCCCTTCCGCTGGAGATTTTGATATGGTCTTCATTCACTACCAGCATGTTCGTTGGATCCAGAGCATACCAGCGGCCATTATCATAAATTTCAACCCAGGCATGGCTTGCTCCCTCTCCAATCAGCATTCCCACCACATAACGTGCAGGAATACCGGCCATCCGGCAGAGGGAAATCAGAATATGCGAATAATCCTGGCAAACGCCCCGCCCAAGGGCCATAGCTTCCTCTGCGGTTGTGAAGATCCCGGTCACGCCCTGCTCATAATGAAACGCCCCATAAAGCGCTTCCATCATGCGCATACTTTTCTCCAGATTAGAAGTTCCTTCTGCAAAAACAAACTGGCGGTAAAAATCCACCAGTGTATTTCCCGGTCGTGTATATGCCGTCTGATAACGGTAACGACCCATTAAATAATCCATTCCGGCATATTCGGAATCGGAAAGCCCTGTCTGTGCTGTTCCCTTCACCTCTACTTCAAACAGCTCATGTTCTGACTGACAATGGCCAAAAATACAGTAATTTCCAAAAGAATCCACACTATTGCTCAAAGACTCTTTTGGGAGGACCGAGATTTCCAACTGCCTGATCTTCTGGCGTTCATTGTCCCGGGGCACACACCGTACCGTAAAACGGTGATTCGTCACAGGACTGGAAAACCGAATCCTCAGCATGTAATAAAAGGACAGTTCCTTCAATGTCATGACCTCCCAAAAGGTATTTATGGATGAATTCCTTCTGAAAACTTAAACCAGAAGGTTTTCGATTTCCATTACTATCTGATAATAATTCAATTCCGGTTCACCTGTCAACTTCTTTAGCTGTTCCAGTCTGCTTCTGTCGTATTTTACGCTGCAGCGGTCGATTCTTCCTGCCAGACGCTGCACTTCTCTGATCATATCTACCTTAGGCTGCTTCAAACGTGCAAAGAGATCAATTCGCTCCACACGTTTGCCAACCTTGATAATATTCCGCACATTTTCACTGTCGATCACATCATCTGCAATTCCCCAGAAAGCCAGAATATTGTCCTGCACCTTCTGCAGCTCCAAAAGAGGAGCAACACTCTTTTCGGCTTTATTCATTTCGTAGATTGCAAGCTGTATGTAGGAAAGCGTCTCGCTTCCAATAGACTCACGAAGGACGATTGCATTGTCATATGCCCGGTCCAGATTACAGAAAATGGAATTCTCATCTGTTTTATCAAATGCATAACGATGCTGAAAATCCTCATCAGAAGCATAAATATTAGGAATATCCAGATCCCTGCAGAATTCTGCATAGCTGCCCGGCTGTCCGTCCAGCATTTCATCCACCTTAGCAGAAAACAGGCGGATTGTCGTATAAACTCTTTCCGTATATCTTCCCAGCCAAAAGAGCCGGTCTGTCTGTTCTATCGAGATAACACCCATGTGTCTTTAAAACCTCCTCCTTGAGATGAATTCACAATAAATGAATGGGGATTTCTGGAGAAACGTGTCAGTCCGCTTTTCCAGACAACCGTATCTTCCCCGGAGAGAACAAATGCACGAAGATCTGCTTTTCTCGGAACAATTTCGTCTCCTTCCATAATATCAATATCCAGGAAATCAATGACCTCCTGTGCAATAAATCTCCGCGGTTCCTTCTTCAAAAGCTCAATAAAATCTGCCTTCTGCTGTCTGGTCATGGTGTTGCCAAATACAACGCCGTAGCCGCCGGCTTCTGCCACGTCCTTCAGCACCAGATTATCAAAGTTCTTCAGAACATATTTCATATCATCTTCATAGAATGGCAAATATGTAGGTGCATTTTTCAGGATTGGTTCTTCTCCCAGATAATACTTGATCATCTTAGGCACAAAGTAGTAAATCCCCTTATCATCTGCTACGCCATTTCCGGGAGCATTCATAAGCGCAACATTTCCTTTGCGGTAAACATCAAAAATGTGAGGAATACCAATGACCGATTCCGGAAGGAAATTCATGGGATCCAGATAATCATCAGAAATTCTGCGGTAAACAGCGCCGACTTTTTCTTTTCTGCCATCATAATTAATAAAGTACAGATGGTCATTTTCCACGATTAGTTCCTGTCCGTTTACAAGCTGGACACCTGTTTTCTCAGCCAGGTAGGAATGCTCAAAATAGGCCGCATTATACCGTCCGGGTGTCAGCAGGACGATCAGGCCATCCACATTCACATCATCCATTGTCTTGCGAAGAAGTGTCGCATAGTCGCGGTTGTCCGCAATTTTATAATCATGGAAGGTCTTTGGACTGCTCCTTCTGCAGAAGTGTCTGGCGATCATAGGATAAGACGCACCGGAAGGCACTCTTAAATTATCCTCCAAAATATACCACTCTTTATCCTTGCTCTGCACCAGGTCGATACCGGAAATATGAGAGTATACCCCTTTCGGAGGCATGATTCCTTCACATTGGGCAAGATAACCGCTGGAAGCATAAATAAATTCCTCCGGCACCACCCTATCGCGGATGATCTTCTTCTCATGATAAATATCCTTCAAAAATAGATTCAACGCATTGACACGCTGCTTTAATCCACGTTCCAGATAGTCAAATTCCTCTTTCTCAATAATTCGCGGGACAGCATCAAAGGGAAAAAGCTGCTCTTTAAACGTGTTGTTTTTATAAATTCCAAATTTTACTCCATATCTTGCCAACTGTTCATTTACGGTATCCGTATGATCTAATAAATCCATATCGTACATAGCCGCACGCCTCCTCTCCATTCCTCTCGTTTTCCCTCCCTTTTGGAAAACACTCAAAAAACGTCCACCGGACGTTTTTATCGTATGTTTGGCAACAAAAAAGGGGCGCTTTGCATAAATGCAAAACGCCCTCGTTTTATGTAACTATAATACTCTGATTTCTATATGCCGTCAAGCAATATTTTCATTATTTTGTCAAAAAATTCTTTGCATTTCCTGTCTTATGTGCTATACTAATGCTAACTTTACAGATGGGGCATTAGCGCAGCTGGGAGCGCGCCACACTGGCAGTGTGGAGGTCACGGGTTCGAATCCCGTATGCTCCATTGCTTTTTTTGTCTGTAGGAGTACGGATACCTTTTATTTTTTAAGGTGCCGTACTCCTTTGCTGTGTGCATGACATTTATAATGCCATAGCCACTTTCATCTCTTTGATTTCATCTTTTATCCTTTGGACATCGTCCATAAGATAGTTTACTTTAATCTGATACGCAAATTGTTGATCTGTTATGAGATTATTCTTATCCAGCTTTTGAAGCAGATTTGAATAATTCTCTGCAATAATTTGAATATTTTTATCTGTCGTATTTTCCAGCCGAAGCCTTATTCCTTTTACATCATCTTCTACCCTGGAAAGTCTGGAATCCATCGAATCCATTCGATTCTCCATAGATTCCATCCGAGTTTCCATAGATGCAAAATTTTCAGCCATCGACCTTTGTCCGGAGAGTATTAGTTCCAGTATTTCTCTGTCTGTCACTGTATTACGCCTCCCTTCAATAAGATGTAATAAAACTATATCATATTCGACACGGAAAATCTACTCTAAAATAAATTCAGGAAATCTTTTTTTATTTTAAAGCTCTGCAATCACTGCATACTCCATACAAGATTGATTGGCTGCATCGAAGAACAAAATCATGGTTTTCTTCAATATGGCTGGATATCTCCTTCATAAAATGGCAGTCCAAATGTATGATTTTTCCGCACTTTACACATTTTAAATGAAGATGTTCACTGCAGCCGCGTCCGGGCCTCACATACTGGTACGCAGATTGGCAGCCCTTTTCAGCCACATATTTAATAAGTGTCCCTTCTTTTGCAAGCTTATCAAGATATCGATAAACAGTGGTAATATTCACTTCACTGTTTTGGCTCTTCAAATAAGCGGCAACATCCGCCGCTGTCACAGCTCTTTCGTCACTCTCCTGCAAATATTCCAGTATCTTTTTGCGGTTTGCTGTTACATAACTGTTTCCCGCCATCATCTGCCTCCTGATCAAAAAAATTTCTCCCGATAGTCTATACCAAAATATTGATTCATAATTAAAATCTAATACCGGCCAGTTCTATGAAAATTCCCCAAAATACACCAAGGCCATAAAGAACTGCGACGATTACCGCATTCTGCCTTCTGTCCCTGTTCAGGCGAAACAGCACCAGCAGTCCGACTCCTGCATTTACAAGAAGTCCGGCCATCATTGCTCCCGCACTGATAATCCGTTCAAGGTAAAGCTGTGTAATAATTACTGATGATGCACAATTAGGAATTAAGCCAATCAGTGCAGCGATCAACTCTCCGATTACCGGAACACCGGAAAAGAGATTTGCCAGGGTGTCCTCTCCAATTACTCCAATCATAATATTTAATCCAACAGAAATCAAGAGAACATACACGAAAATTTTTATTGTATGCATAAATGCAGAGATTACAATTCCCTGTTCACAATGGCAGTGCTCTCCCTGGCATACTTTATGAATATCCACCTTATTTCTCTGCTTTTTCATGATTCCGGTATAAAAATAATCTATAAAAAAGCCAGAGACAATTCCAATCAGCGCCTTTACCCCAAGTATTCTCAGGATTGTCATCACTGGCACTGCATTGGAAATCATAATAGGAAGCATCTCATCCGAGGTAGACAGATACACCGCAAGAAGTGTCCCTACAGTAATCACCCTGCCGGAAAAAAGGCTGGAAGCCGCTGTGGAAAATCCGCATTGGGGAATGACGCCCAGAAGACCGCCCCAAAGGGGACCAAATTTCCCCCCGGTCTCAATCCGCCTACTAATCGCATTTCCCGTATTATGCTCCAGAAACTCCATAAATAAATATGTTAAAAAAAGAAACGGCAGCAGCTTTATACTGTCCAAAAAAGAGTCCAACAAAATATCAGCCATATTCCCTCCAAATAGTTCTTCATGAAATAAATTTTGACAAAATATATTTGCAAATAAACTGCATTTGCAAATTATTTGCATTTTTGTATTATATACATTTTTCCCAAAAAGTCAAGACCTATTTCTGAAAGCTGGCTGACCCCAAGACTGACTGATTTCCGATTTCTCCTGCTCATAGCGCAAAAAAATCCAGAAAATATTTCATTTCCGGACTTTTTAGAGGTGCCACCCGGATTTGAACCGGGGATAGAGGTGTTGCAGACCTTTGCCTTACCACTTGGCTATGGCACCTTATTTACTATATTATATGCTCTCTCTTGGAGAGAAATGACTCCAAGGGGATTTGAACCCCTGTTACCGCCGTGAAAGGGCGGTGTCTTAACCGCTTGACCATGGAGCCTGGTATGAGATTTTTATATCGGCCTCATGTTCCGAAAACTCCCCCTGTTGGACTCGAACCAACGACACTGCGGTTAACAGCCGCATGCTCTACCGACTGAGCTAAGGAGGAATAGAAAGTGTTTTGCACCTTCAAAACTACATACATGTTGACATTTCCTTGAGGTTTCTTCTGAACCATGCAATTTCGGAAGTTCCATCTCACTCCGTTCAATGGAACGACCAAAACACTAACCTCAGCCTGCGACTTCGTCTTGTCTTCGCTAAGTGTTTTTGGTCAAGCCCTCGACCGATTAGTAGCAGTCAGCTCCATACATTACTGTAC
>JAUNGM010000054.1 GCA_030524545.1 Eubacteriales bacterium | reverse complement strand
TACTTATACAACACTGCTGACAACCACAAGAAGATCGGTGAGGCTCTTCAGAATATGTGGCAGGAACAGCTTGGTGTTACTGTAAACCTGAACAATCAGGACTGGAACGTATTCCTTGAGAACAGAAAACAGGGTAACTATCAGATCGCTCGTAACGGCTGGATCGCTGACTACAATGATCCCTGCTCTTTCCTGGATATGTGGTATACAGACGGTGGAAACAACGATGCACAGTACTCCAATCCGGATTACGATGCAAAGATTGACGAAGCAAAGGCTACTTCCGTACAGGAAGACCGTATGGCAGCATTCCATGCAGCAGAAGATATCCTGATCGGTACTGACAGCGTACTGGCTCCGATCTACTTCTATACACAGCCATACATGCTTGCAGATGATATTGACGGTATGTACTATACACCACTTGGATACTTCTTCTTTGGATATACAAGCCAGAAATAAGGAATTGCAATAAGGGGCTGTTCATCAGTCTCGGTATAAATGAGATTCTCCCGGCCGGAAAGCCTTTTAAAGGTTATGGCCGGGGGATTTTTTTACCTTCAGGGAAGTTTTTCGGCATATTTTTGTGTATAATAGAGATATCAAATATGAACAGACAAAAGGAGAAAGATAATCATGCGAGCTTATGAAAGATTATTGAATTATGTCAGAGTATATACCACAAGTGACGAGGCATGCGAAGCTGTACCGTCATCCCAAAGGCAGTTTGTACTGGGACGGCAGTTGGCAGAGGAGCTGAAAGACCTGGGCGTAAGCAATGTACGGATCGACGATAAGTGTTATGTATATGGTATGATTCCTGCCACTCCCGGAATGGAGAAGGCACCAAAGATCGGCTTTATCGCGCATATGGATACAGCACCGGCTTTTTCCGGAGAAAATGTAAATCCGCAGGTGATCGGGAATTATGATGGAATGGATGTAGTGCTTGGAGAGAGCGGACGGATTCTGTGTGTGAAAGATTTTTCCCATCTTCCGTCATTGAAGGGGCGAACCCTGATCACTACGGACGGCAATACGCTTCTTGGCGCAGATGATAAGGCCGGAATCGCAGAGATTATGACTATGGCAGAGGAAATCATCACAGAAGGAACACCTCACGGTACTATTTGTATCGGCTTTACTCCGGATGAAGAAATCGGCAGAGGCGCAGACTGCTTTGATGTGGATGGATTTGGTGCGGATTACGCCTATACTGTGGACGGCGGTGTAGAGAATGAGATTGAATACGAGAATTTTAATGCTGCAGGTGTAACGGCAGAGTTCTGCGGTTTTTCCGTTCATCCGGGAAGCAGTAAGGATACGATGATCAATGCCGCATTGGTGGCAATGGAATTTAACGCCATGCTTCCGTCCGCGGATACACCAAGGAATACGGAAGGATATGAAGGCTTTTTCCATCTGTGTGAGATGAGCGGCGACGTATCAAATGCAAAACTGGAGTATATTGTAAGAGACCACGATGCGGCCATGTTCCGCTGCAGGCTGGAAACCTTGCGTCATGCGGAAAAGATTTTGAATGAAAAATACGGAGAAGGAACCGTAACCCTGACCATCAAAGAGCAGTACAGGAATATGAAGGAGAAGATCGAGCCGTGTATGCACCTGATCGAAAATGCCAGCCTGGCTGCAAAGGAAGCCGGCCTGGAGCCTGTCCATGTACCTGTACGAGGCGGCACGGACGGAGCGAGACTGTCCTTCATGGGACTGCCCTGCCCGAACCTGGGAACAGGCGGCTACGCGTTCCACGGGCCGTTTGAGCATATTACTGCGGAGGGCATGGACCTGGCGGTGAAAACGCTGAAGGGAATCGTGCGCTTATATGCCGGACATACGGAAAAATAAAGGAGAGGAAAGCCATGCATTTTGTGAATGCATATGAGCTTTTAGGCGAAAAAAAACAGGGAGTTGATGAAATTTTTTAAGGTTACCTGCCAAAAGAACAGCATTGTATGTGATTCAGATTCATGCTTCCGGTATCTGCATGAATTTCCGGAAAAGTACAGTCAAATGACTTTATTTTAGCTGGAATGTATGTAAAAATTTGAGTATACAAATGATTTCTGCTGCATTATAATAAATATTGAACTATATGTGTAAATGAGGTACAAGGAGGTGTGGGAGTGATGTCAGAAAGAAGATTAAATAATACGATTTTCCTTATGTTTTTAGTAACAGAGAATTATAAAAAAAAGTATGGGCTTTCAGCACATGAGTTTCTGGAATTAGATAAGAAATATGCAATTTTGAATTATGTTTCAGAGTGTCCGGATATTTTTGACAGTATGTCCGCACAGGAGATGGTAGAGGAAGTGGAGCAGTATGTATCAGAGGCTTAAAGAGACGCTATATCATGGAACAATTTCGGACATTGTAAAAATAGATGTTGCAAAAGGACGCGGAAATAAAGATTTTGGCAGAGGTTTTTATATGGCTGTATCTAAGAAACAGGCAATTGGAATGATGCACAAAAAATACAAAGAAGCTATAAGAAGAAGTCGGAATAAAAAATGTGCAGAATATCAAGAAAAGTTATATGAAATTCAGTTAGATATGGAATATATAAAAACTTTGAAAGTTAAGTATTTTGAAACCGCAGACGAAGAGTGGCTGGAATTTGTGCTTATGTGCAGAGAACGGGGCGGTGTACCTCATGATTATGACCTGGTAATCGGCCCGACTGCAGACGATGATACAATGTTATGTCTGAAAGCCTATTATGATGGCCTTTATGGAAGGAGAGGTTCCGTTGAGGCCAAAAGTATTTTGCTGAAAAATCTGGAACCGGAGCATTTGGGAGTTCAGTATTATATTGGGAAGCAAGCAGTGGCCGAAAAACTGGTCGCGCGGATGAAGATGATTCCGTGGAGGTGATCGGATGAGTGAGAGTAAGATTGAAACAACGAAAGGCTTATGTGTAATTGCTCTGACAAAATACTTGATGCATTATTATGGGGAAACACAGGAGGCAGCTTACCGGAGGTTGCTCTCGATGGAGTTGTATGAGCTGTTGTTGGATGATGATACTAGGATGTTTCTGGAGACGAATGAGTATCTGCGTAAGTGCTGTAGAATCGAATGCGAACAGGGAAAAGATGCTCTTTATGAATATATTAATATTGCTTAGTAAAAAAACGTGAAAATAGTAAAAGCAGTTATGAACAGGTGGGCATGACTGCTTTTTCTGGTTATGGGACATGATTTGGCAGTATCAGAAAATTTTTTCAATTTTTCCTTGACTCTCAACCTGGTTCAGGGTATAAGCTACAGGAAAGTAACAGCCATAGCCGGCGTGCTGTTGCAAAAAATACAGGAGTTGGTAAATATGCGAATCAGTGAAGCTGCAAAAATGACAGGTTTAAGTGTGAGCAACATTCGGTTTTATGAGAAGAAAGGATTACTTGCGCCTGTCCGTCAGGAGGAAAGTAAATACCGGGATTACTCTATGGAGGATATTAAAGAACTGAAGAAAATCATCCTTCTCCGGAAAATGGATGTTTCTGTGGAAAGCATTTATTTGATGAAGAACGGGGAAGCTTCTCTTGTTAATGTCCTGATGCGTCAGGAAGAGGAACTCACAGCCAGAATGGAGATGCTTCAGGGATCCATTGATCTTTGTCGGCAGATCCTGAAAGAACAGGATCCGGAGAATATTGATTTTGATTACTATTTGAATTATGTAAAAGAGGAAGAGGCGCAGGGGCGTCGTTTTGCCGAGGTAGAAGAGCTGTTGGAAGACCTTGCGGAATTTTCCAGAATGACTCAGTTCCGGGGAGATCCATATGTAGGGAGGTTTTTTAGCAATGTATGGGTGGCCAGAGGCCTTTCGGTGATTTTGGCCGTATGTGCTCTTTTGATTCCGCTTTCAGCAATCATAAGGGGGCTTGGCTCTGGTACGAAAGACATATTGGCACAGGGTGCAGTGGTCTTTTGGGTACTCTGGCTGTTGGCTCTTTGTCTGTCATGGGCTGGTTTCAGAAGAAGAAAGAGGTAGAGGGGATTTATGGATTTTTTTGTACAGATATTACGGCAGGCTATTGAATGGATTTATGGTTTCTGCGGAGATTACGGGATTGCGATCGTGCTGATTACGGCTGCAATCCGTGTGCTGCTGCTTCCGCTGAATATCCGTCAGAGAAAACAGATGCGGAAACAGCAGGAAATCGCCGGTGAGGCGGAAGCCCTGAGAGAAAAGTACAAAAACCAGCAGCAGAAGCTGAATGAGGAACTGGGAAAACTTTATCAGGAAAAGGGTACTGGAATGGGAAGCTGCCTCGTCAGCTTTCTCCAGTTTCCTATTATGATGTGCTTATATAACGGAATACGTCTGACTGCGGCAGCAGGGGCTGCCACGGTTCTTCTGCCATGGGTATCATCCCTTCTTGTGCGGGATCGTACCATGATCTTGCCCATAGCGACTCTTGCAGTCCAGCTTCTGCCCCAGACTTATCCCTATATCCGGTATTTCAGGGCTTTGAACCTGCAGAAAATGCCGGTGCAGATGATCCTGATCCTGCTGCTGACCAACAGTATGTTTGCTTTTGCGATACCGTCAGGGATTGGGCTGTACTATTTTGTATCCGGATTGTTTACGGCAGTGGAGCAGCTGGCGGTTTATATGTTCTCTGTAAGGAGACTTGCAGTTTAAAAATGCTGCGCCTTTCCTTTTGCAATTTTTCGGATGTTCTCTTTCTTGTAAAAATTTTTCTCGTTTTTTTGGCAATTGCAAAAGTTGCATTATGTGATTATTTGCGCTAGAATAAAAATATATGGGCTGATCTGGAAATCATATCGCTTATATATAGCCCCAAAACTAAGTCTGAGGTGGGAAAATTGACATTAAAAGAAATTGCAAAAGAAGCTGGTGTATCCGTTGCAACTGTTTCCCGGGTAATTAATAAAAAGGGAGCGCATGTGGCTCGCCCGGAAGTACAGAACCGTATCTGGGAGATTGTCAGCCGTACCGGCTATGTACCAAACAAGGATGCTTTGAATCTGAAAAAAAGCACTCCCCCAAAAACTATAGAAAACTCTCGGTCTATTGCGTGTCTGTTTGCAAGAACACCGGAATCCATCAGAGATCCTTTTTTTTCACAACTGGCACGGAGTGTGGAAGCTGCGTCATTTAAGATGGGATATCATGTTAAGTATTCGCTGACCGAAGTAGATGTGAAAAAGCCGGAAATGCTCCAATGTCTGACAGATCAGCATATTCAGGGAGTTGTCATTCTTGGCCGCTGTGATAAGGAGTTGCTCCGCTGCCTGAAGCAACAGTTCCGCTATGTCAGCTATACGGGACTGAATCCCCTGGAAGCCAAGTATGACCAGATTATTTGTGACGGCTACGAAGTCAGTAAGCTGGCAGTGGACTACCTGATCAATCTTGGCCATCAGAACATTGCCTATATTGGGGAAACGAATAATGAAAACCGTTTTCAGGGATATCGGGATTCCCTGGAAGAGCATGGAATTCCTTTTGAAGCATCTTATGTATCGGATGTACAGCTTTCGTTGGAAGCCGGATACCGCGGCGCTTTTGACTTGATGAAAAAGGCGGAAGGCGTAACGGCGATTCTTTGTGCGAATGATCTGACTGCAATCGGTGCCATGCGTGCCATGCGGGAGATGGGAGTGCGTATTCCCCAGAATATCTCCGTCATGGGAATCGATGATATTGAAATGGCACAGTATATGACGACTAAGCTGACATCTGTCCATATTCCTGTAGAGGAAATGGGCTATATGGCTACTAAAATTCTTCTGGATCGTATCAGCGGTGGGCACAGTCTCCATATGAAGATTTCCATACCGTTTTATATTGCGGAGAGGGAGAGCTGCTCCAGGCCTCCGAAAATACCCTGGTCTTCTGAAACAAATGCCGGGGAAAATTAATAAGAAAATGAAAAGCGTCTATTTCTTTGGAGAAAATGGACGCTTTTTTCTTTGGGAAAAATAGGATAATTTGCATTTAAATATGCTTCATCCGGACAATGTAAACGTTTGCGTGATTTTCGGTTGACGAAAAGCAAAAAATGAGATATTATGATGGAAATTAGATGAATCAACTAATTTATATGACGAATCAAGGCGAATTTAAGTGTATTTTTACAAGACCCAACAGAAAAAGGAATGAAAAATGAATGTAAAAAGTAATGTAAATTATGCAAAAAATTTCATTAAATGAATGAAACGGGAGAACGGAGAGTATGAAGCATCTTTACTTGAATTTAAAAAGATTTGATATTCCGGTTGAACTGGGAGGCGTTAATCGTCTGGCACCTGTGGAACAATGGGGAGGAAGAATCGTGGAAAACACACAGGAGGAGCTGAAACAGTATGACCGCAGCGAGGCAGAGTTTGTACAGTTTTTTCCGGAGACGCATCTTCTGAATGCTCTGGCAGCCAGGTGCGAAGATAGTCCCGTGCAGATCGGATGCCAGGGAATCTACCGGATGAATACTTCCCCGGGAGGGAACTTTGGGGCATTTACGACACAGCGTCCGGCAAACAGCATGAAAGCCATAGGCTGTATGCATACAATTATTGGTCATTGTGAAGAACGAAATGATAAGGCGGGGATTCTTCAGGAGGCAGGAAAAACAGATCGGTATGCAGTCAACCGTATTTTGAATCAGGAAATCCGTCAGGCTGTGGGCGCCGGTATGAAAGTACTCTACTGCGTAGGGGAAAACAGTGAGGAACAGCTTCGGTGGAAGGATGTGCTGAAGGAACAGCTGGAGACAGGCCTTGAAGGTGTCGACAAAACACAGGTGGTAATTGCATATGAGCCAATCTGGTCCATAGGGCCCGGAAAAAAGCCGGCGGACAAAGCTTATATTACAAAGGCTGCCTGCGCTATCAAGGAAATTACAGGCGGCTGCGATGTTGTCTACGGCGGCGGATTGAAAGAAGATAATGCAGGGATGCTGTCAGAAATAGAGGAAATCGATGGAGGCCTGATCGCGTTGACAAGATTTCAGGGAGAAATTGGATTTTATCCCAGTGAATACCTAAGGATAATTGCACTGTATATGTCATAATGAAGGGGGAGTACTATGAGACTTGAATTTGAATATGGACATGGAACAATGGGGGCGGAACTGCCGGATAATACGGATGTTTTTATTCCGGGAGTCACTGTACCGGATCCGCCTTATATTCCGGAGGAGGAACTGGTGGAAAAGACCAGGGAGTCTGTGAGAAATCCCATGGGGATGCCTCCGATTCCACAGTTGGTTCATAAAGGCAGCAAAGTGGTTTTTATCATTCCGGATATTGTTAAGGGCGGGTGTCAGGAAACATCACACAGAAAAATAGCTATACAGGTAATTCTGGAAGAACTGTACAGTGCAGGCGTGGAGAAAAAAGACATTCTTCTGCTGTTTTCCAATGGGCTGCATCCCCGTACCACCGTACCGGAAATGAGGCAGATCCTCGGGGAAAAACTGTTCCATGAATTTTATTGGACACATCAGATAACAAGCCATGATTCGGAGGATTACGAGCATCTTGTAGATTTGGGATGTACAAAACGCGGAGACCGGGTTCTGATGAACAAATATGTATTTGACTGTGACCTGCCGATTCTGATCGGACATACCCAGGGGAATCCGTACGGCGGATATTCAGGCGGATATAAACATTGTGCAACAGGAATTACCCACTGGCGTTCGATCGCCACTCATCATGTGCCGGATGTTATGCACAGGAAAGATTTTACGCCGGTTTCCGGGCACAGTTTGATGCGTACCAAATTTGATGAGATCGGAATGCATATGGAGAAAAAGATGGGCCAGCCCTTTTTCTGCTGTGATGCTGTGCTTGATACGATGTCCAGACAGATTGAGATCAATTCCGGCTATGCGGCGGTGATGCAGCCCCATTCCTGGATTACGGCAAACAAAAGGACTTATGTACCGTTTGCAGAAGAAAAATATGATGTCATGGTCTTTGGGATGCCGCAAAATTTCCATTACGGAAATGGAATGGGAACAAATCCGATCCAGATGATGCAGGCATTGAGTGCGCAGGTGATCCGGCATAAACGTGTGATGAAAGAAAACTGTGTGATTATCTGCTCTTCTATCTGTAATGGATATTTTCATGATGAACGATGGCCGTATCTGAGGGAACTGTATGAGTTGTTTCAGCATGACTATATGAATATACTGCCGGATATGGATCGGTATGGGGAATATTTTGCTACCAATGAGGAATATATCCGGAAATACCGTTTCTGCAATGCATTTCATCCATTTCATGGATTTTCCATGATGTCATGCGGACATATTGCGGAAATGAACACTTCCGCAATCTATATCGTAGGAGCACAGGAGCCGGGAATTGCCAGGGGAATGGGGTTAAAAACCCGTGCGACCTTTGAGGAAGCACTGGCAGATGCAATGAAAAAATATGTAGGCCCGAATCCCAAAATACTGGCGCTTCCCCAGACATTTAAACTGAGTGCTGTCCATCTGTGCCTGAAAGGGGATGATCTGTCAAAAGTGTGAATCAGCGTTACGAAGCTTTGGATGGAATCCTGCGAATCAGCAGGATTTTGAGAACTTGTATTTTAGCGCACTGCGTTAAGATAAAAAAACATATGATGATAAGGAGGGACTTTATTTATGAAGCTTAGAAAACTGGGAAAAAAATTGTTATCATGCACCATGGCGTTTTGCCTGCTTACCGGTTTTGCGGTAAATGTGAGTGCCGGGGAAAAGGAGAATTATACTCTGAGAGTTTCCGGAATTGATGGAGGCATCGGCTTGTTTCCTGTCTATTTGGCACAGGAGAAGGGGTGGTTTGAAGAGGCCGGCCTGAACATTGAAAGAAGCGGGTTTACCAATGGCCCCGTACAGATGGAGGCAATTGATACATGGGATATTGGAGTTACGGGCGTTGGAGGCGTGCTTGCAGGAGCTATTTCCTATGATGCGGTCATTCTTGGTACGGTAGGAACAGATGATGGAACGCAGTATATGTTTGTGCGGAAAGATACACCTGTAGCAAAAGCCGGAAAGGGACATAATTCGATCAACAGCGAAATTGTAGGAGATGCGGAATCCTGGAAAGGAATGAGCGTTAACTGCACCTACGGCAATGTACTTCACTATATGCTGCTGAAAACGCTGGAAGGATTTGGGCTTACGGCAGATGATATTGAGATCAACTGGATGGATCAGCCGACCTGTAATGCTTCTTTTCTGGCAGGAGAGGGAGATGCGGCCTGCGTGACCGGCTCTGTGTGTTTTGCACCGGACAAAGACGAATTTGTAGTAGCTACTACAGGCCCGTTATCAGAGATCGGGCTTCTCACAAATATTATGGCAAATCCGGAAGCCTATAAAAATGAAGAAACCCGTGAAGCAATGAAAACGTTCCTGCGAATCTTCTTTAAAGCTACGGATTGGATTAAAGAAAATGAAGAGGAAGCGCTTCAGTATATGATTGACTGGTGTGAATATGCAGGCGAGCCTGTTGATGAAGAAATGGCGAAAATCTTTCTGACAGCCAATACGTATTATACTCTGGAAGATAACTACAACAGTCTCCATGAACCGGCAAAGGACGGAGGAGATTACTGCCATGTACAGGAGCAGCTCCTGGGTGTCCTGAAGTTCTTCATCAATACGGAGAGTTATCAGCAGGGGGATGATGAAATCTTTATGCGGCCGGAGCATATTGATACATCCCTGATTGATGAACTGTATGAAGAGAGCAGATAAATCTGCAGAAGGGTATTTTAACACCTGAAAGAGAGAGCGGCTGCCGGAAATGTGGACAGAGCATGGACAAAGCAGCCGCTCATAAGTATTTATTTGAATGATAAGAGGAGAATGCCTATGTCGTTAAATCAAAGTGAATTGGAACAGGGATTGTCTGAATATAAGCGTGGAAAAAACAAAAGCGCCCTGAAATTTATTTTGCTGTCAGCCCTGGGAATTGCAGCGTTTCTTATGATATGGCAGCTTGTAGTACAATTCAGGCTGGTTAATGTCAGAAGTCTGCCCTCTCCTGCTCAGGTTATTGAGACGCTGATCAAGAAAATTTCATCCAAAAGCCCGGATGGAAATACACTGGGCGCCAACATTATTGCAAGCCTGCAGGTAGCTTTAAGCGGTTTTTTGCTGGCGCTTGTGATCGGTGTGCCGCTGGGGCTTTTTATGGGATGGTTTACCCCTGTTGATAAATTTGTACGTCCTGTTTTTGAACTGCTGCGTCCGGTTCCGCCGATTGCATGGATTCCGGTAGTAGTTGTATTTGTGGGGATTGATCTGAAAGCAAAAGCGACAATCATATTTTTATCTGTATTTGTACCCTGTGTCATTAATTCGTACACAGGAATCAAACTGACGAAGAGAACGCTTATTAATGTTGCCAAAACCTTTGGCGCAGGTAACTTTGAGACATTTATAAAGGTTGGTGTTCCGTCGGCTATGCCGATGGTATTTACCGGTATCCGTACTGCACTGGGCGGAGCGTGGTCAACCCTGGTGGCTGCGGAAATGCTTGCGGCCCGTGCCGGTCTTGGTTACATGCTGCAGGTTGGCCGCAATGTGGCCCGGGCGGATATTGTAGTGGCAGGCATGGTAACTATCAGTGTCCTTGGTGCACTGATGTCTGTAATATTGAGCCGGATTGAGAAAAAAGTTCTGAAATGGAAACTGGAAAGGTAAGGAGGTGTTTTCTATATGTTTTATACAAGCGGACAGAGGACGAAATGGCAGAAGATACTGTTCCTGATACTCCCGGTTCTTTCCATTGCTCTTGTGATCCTGGCATATGCCATGGTGCAGAGCAAAATGCCGCTGCTCTTACCGGATGCAAAAGGATTATGGGAACGTTTCATCAAGACATTTGTAACACCGATCAAGGGTGTGATCCTGTTGGGGCATATCTGGGCAAGTCTTCGGCGTGTAGTGATTGCACTGATCTTTGCGTGGACGTTGGGTATTGGCTTTGGAGTTATGATTGGCTGGAACAGAACCTGTAAAGCTGTATTCGGAAGTATTTTTGAATTATTTCGTCCCATTCCGCCGATTGCATGGATTCCAATCATTATCATGTGGTTCGGAATCGGAGAGTTCCCTAAAATCCTCATCGTATTTATCGGAAGCTTTATTCCGGTCGTACTGAATACGGAGGCGGGAATCCGGATGGTGGAAAAGGAGTATATTGACGTCGGACGTGTATTTGGTGCAAGCCATTTTCAATTATTAAAAGAGTTTGTGATTCCCACAGCACTGCCATCGATTTTTGCAGGTATCAAAACATCGGTAAGCTGTGCATGGACAGTTGTACTGGCAGCAGAGATGCTGGGAGCAGATCACGGTATTGGATCGTTGGTAACAAGAGGGTGGAATGCCGGGGATATGGCACTTGTATTTGTTTCCATTATATGTATCGGAATCATCGGAGCTATGCTGGCTTTTATTCTGAATAAACTGGAAAAGGTGGTGTGCCCATGGAACAATTAAAAAACGGTCTTGTTATTGAAAATGTTTCGAAAACGTTCTTTCATTCAGGCGGATATTTTACGGCAGTGGAAGATGTAAGCTTTGCCCTGAATGATGGTGAGTTCCTGGTTATCCTGGGTCCGGGGCGCTGCGGCAAAACGGTATTGCTGAATATGATTGCAGGGATTGAGGAGAAAACCGGCGGAAGGATTCTTTATAATGGAGAAGAAAAGGAAGGGGCACATCCGGATTTTGGCATGGTATTCCAGAGCCTGGCCCTGATGCCTTTTAAAACAGTTATAGAAAATGTAGAGATTCCGCTGAAGCTGAGAGGTGTCAGCAAAGCGGAGAGAAGGAAGACTGCCCAGCATTATATCGACCTGGTAGGTCTGCAGGGGTTTGAAAAATCCTATCCTCACGAGCTGTCCGGCGGCATGAAACAGAGAGTGGGAATTGCGAGAGCATATACGGCAAATCCTAAGGTGCTGATCATGGACGAGCCATTCGGACAGCTTGATGCACAGACGCGCTATTCCATGCAGAATGAAATCCTGCGTATATGGGAAGCGGAACGCCGCACTGTAATTTTTGTTACGAATAATATTGAAGAAGCCTGCTATCTGGGGGATCGTATTATTCTTCTGAGTGACTGCCCGGCAACTGTGAAAGATGTTTATCCGATTGATCTTCCACGGCCCCGGGATATGACCAGCCGGGAATTCCTGAATATCCGTACAATGATATCGGACAATACGGATCTGGCAATCTGACAGCGGAAGGAGTGATGAATTTGGCTGAGCATACAGACAACAGACCGGTAAAAGTTGAGGTAAAGAACCTGACGAAGAAATTCGGAGACTTGCTGGTTCTGGACAATTTAAATTTTAATATCAAAAAGAATGAATTCGTATGTGTGGTAGGCCCCACGGGCTGCGGAAAAACAACGTTTCTGAATGTCCTCACACGAATCCATGAACCTACTGCAGGGGACCTGTACATTGACGGACAGCCGGCAGACCCGGCAAAACACAGCATTTCCTTTGTGTTTCAGGAGCCATCGGCATTTCCCTGGCTGACAGTTGAGGATAACATTGCTTTTGGCCTGAAAGTGAAAAAACTTCCCAAAGAGGAGATTTCCGAACGGGTGGAGCAGATTATCCGCCTTATGGGGCTTGAGAGATACAGAAAGTCTTATCCCCGTGAACTGTCTGTCAGCGTCGTTCAGCGTGTGATCATTGGGCGTTCCTTTGCTATGCAGCCTGATCTGCTTCTGATGGATGAGCCATACGGACAGATGGACGTAAAAGTACGCTTTTATCTTGAGGATGAGGTAATAAGACTGTGGAAAGAGCTGGGAAGCACGGTCGTATTTATTACTCATAATATCGAGGAAGCCGTATATCTGGCAGAGCGTGTTATCATTCTCAGCAATAAGCCTGCGGGGATTAAGGAGGAGGTTTATATTGACCTTCCCCATCCCAGAAATATTACAGATCCCCGATTTATCGAATACCGTAATTATATTACGGAGAAAATCAAATGGTGGTAAGCAGCCACAATGAATACGATTTTCTGTTTTCTGATTTGTATTTTAGCGACAACGATCGGAGCTATTTCGGGGATCGGAGGCGGCGTGATCATAAAACCGGTGCTGGATGCCCTGTCCGGCTGGCCTGCGGCAACGATCAGTTTTTTATCCGGGTGTACGGTATTGTCTATGTCTGTCGTGTCTCTGCTGCGGAGCCGCGGCGACGGCGTAAAGATTGAAAAGAAGCAGGGAACTCTGCTGGCCGCAGGTGCGGCGGCGGGCGGAGTTCTGGGAAAGGAAATATTTGATGTGATCCGTTCTTTCTTCGGGAATCCGTCTATGATCGGACGGATCCAGAATATCATTATGATATTTCTGACGGCATTTGTACTCTGGTATCAGATAAACAGGGAAAAAATCCGCTCAAGGCAGGTGGAACATGCAGCCGGCTGTCTCGCCATTGGTCTGATGCTTGGGCTTCTCAGCGCTTTTCTTGGAATCGGGGGCGGCCCCGTAAATCTTGCGGTTCTGTATTATTTCTTTTCTATGGAAACGAAAACTGCGGCAGTGAATTCCATTTATATTATTTTTTTCAGCCAGATCACCAGCCTGGCAAGTACGCTTATGAAAGGTTCCGTACCGGAATTTCCTGCGTGCGCTCTGGCGGCCATGATCACGGGCGGCATTCTGGGAGGCTTTGCCGGAAGTGTCTTTTCCAGACATCTGAGCAGCAGACAGGTAGACATTCTTTTTGCTGTTCTGCTTATAATGATCATCGGCATCAGCGGGTATAATGTTTATCATTATTGGTTTTGATACCAGTACAGTGGCGTGATATAGCCAATCATTTATTTTTCACTGTACCAGTAAAATATGATGATTTTAGGATGATATGATTGGCTTTTCTCTTAATAATATGATAAGATAGGAAATAAAAGAGATTTACTGCCTTAGAGCATGTTTGAAAATTGCTTTCCATGAGATGTGCTTCCCGGTTTGTGGGAGATTTGGCCAAAATGAGGGAGGTGTAGCGGGCTGCATCGACCGAATGCGGGGCAAATATACCGCAAAGCGGGGAGTACAGATTGCGGGAATGAATTTTCAAACACGCTCTAGTGTGATTTAGGAGAGAAAAGCTGTGAAAACAAGAGATTATGAAGTGATTTTAGATGCCCTGGAGATGACGGGGATCTATGTGATCAGGGAAGATAATCATGAAATTCTGTATTACAACCAGAGGGTAAAAGAGGTGGCGCCCGAGATCAGGGAAGGAACGATCTGCCACGAGCTGTGGGCGGGAAGCTGCAGTAACTGCCCTCTGCTTGGAATCGGGAATAAAAAAACAAACCGTTCTATCAATTATGACGATCCTTTCGGTAAAGCGGTGGATATAACAGCCACCAGAATCCTGTGGGAAGATACAACTCCGGCTTTTGTGATTGCCGTTTCACCCCATGCAGAGACAGCCAGCTATTCTTACCACAAAATACTGAAAGGAAATCTGACCCTGGATCAGTATGAGGTGATCAAGGTGCAGGAGGAAGAAAGGGACATGACTGCCGGCGGCATCCTTAGCCTGTCTGCCTGGCTGGAGATGTTTGCGGATAACGGATATGTTTTTGAAGAGGATGTAGAGCGTTTCCGCAGTTTCACGAAACTGTCCTATCTGAAAAAAGAGCTTCGTGCAGGAAAAAGTATCCTCGTATGTAATTACCGCCGGAGATCCCCGTCAGGCTATCGCTGGAACACCCTGGAAGTGATTCCTGACCATAATTATACGAATGACAGCCAGTCTGTTATGATCTATGTGAAAGATGTACAGGATATCTATAAAGAAGGGCTGGAGCATGAAGATCTGAACCTGAAGAATGAAGCGATACTGAAAGCTCTTGGTGAAGAGAACTTCGGCATTTATATAATTGACCTGAATACCGGTTATATGGATTCGATTCGCGTTGCAGAAGAGGACAGAGGCTTTATCGGCGGAAGAAACAGAACTTGGGATGAGGTACTGGAAAACCTGCTGGAGAAACGGTACCATCCGGATTACAGGGAGAAGATTCGGAATGCTTTTTCCAGGAAGGCTCTGCAGGAAACCATGAAGAGCGGCCGGGAAAAGCTGGAGATCATAGCGGAGCGTGAAATTCTCGGAAACTATCATTATGTCAGCGCAAGTGCCCATTTCTATGATAATGAAAGGAAACAGGGATATGTGATCATGGCATTTCAGGATGTGGATGCACGCATCCGAAAAGAAATTGAGCGCACCCGAAATGATAAGAGGATGGCGGCTATCATTGAATCCAGGTACAGTATCATGAATACGGTGCATCTGGAATCCGGAATATGTGAACGGATTTATCTGCGGAATTCCAGAAAAGCAGGCAGGACGGAATGGGGTGAATACTCCCATTATATTGAAAGGGCTGCCAGGGATTGTGTCTGTGAA
Organism: Eubacteriales bacterium; assembly: GCA_030524545.1. Lineage (GTDB taxonomy): Bacteria > Bacillota > Clostridia > Lachnospirales > Lachnospiraceae > Blautia_A. The sequence continues at coordinate 3,196 of JAUNGM010000054.1, read as the reverse complement.
GAAGACAGAGACGGATTCCTTGCAGTATTTTCGCTGGAGAGCCTGCGGAAAAAGGCGGAGGAAGTTGAGGATTTTGAAGAAATCATCTTTTCGTACAGGCAGAGAGGCACATCCGTCGTGTGGCTGGAAGAGCACCTTTTCTTTATCCGTCAGGAAAACGGTGTTGCTGTCAATATTCTTGGAAGAGATATTACTCTGAGAAAGCAGCAGGAAGAGGAAGAAAACAGAGCTGCGAAAGAAAAAGCCTATATCATCAACAGCTTGAGCAGCATGTTTTTTGCTACATATTATGTAAATCTGGAAGAAGGCACTTTCCGTGCGGTAATCCAGAAGGATGAAGTGGGGCAGGTGCTGGGAGAAGAGAGAGACTACACGGAGGGCCTGGAACTGTATGCCGGGAAATTTATTCATAAGGAGGATCAGGAGGAATATAAGAAGAGACTGGAGTACCGCAGGCTCCTGGCGGAATTAAGCCCGGAGCATCCGGCGGTTGCTTTTGAATACCGCAAAGCAGAGAAGATAAATGGAGAAACACAGTGGATCCGGGCTTCGGTAGTGCTGGCTGAGACAGAAAACGGAAAGCCAAAGACTGCTGTTTATGTGGCGCAGGATATCACGGAGAGCAAGCAGAAAGAAGAGCGTGACCGGAAAATATTGAAGGATGCCTGTGAGGCTGCAAATTACGCCAATGCATCCAAGAGTGAATTTTTGTCCAGGATGAGCCATGATATCAGGACTCCGATGAATGCTATTATCGGTATGACTGCTATTGCGGGAACACACCTGGATGACAGAGAGAGAGTTTCAGATTGTCTGAGCAAGATCACCGTTTCCAGCAAGCATTTGCTGTCCCTGATCAATGAAGTGCTGGACATGAGTAAGATAGAGTCCGGAAAGATTGACCTTGTGGAAGAAGAATTTAATCTTTCCGATTTATTTGACAATCTTCTGACGATCATCCAGCCTTCCCTAAAAGCCAAAAAACAGCAGCTTGAAATGCGGATATTCCGAATTGACCATGAAGATGTGATCGGTGATGTACTCCGGCTGCAGCAGGTGTTTACCAACATTATGTCAAATGCGGTGAAATATACGCCGGAAGGCGGAAAGCTGGAAATAGAAATCTTTGAAAAGCATTCCAAGATTTACGGATACGGCAGCTATGAATTTATTTTCCGGGATAATGGAATCGGTATGTCGGAGGATTTCCAGAAGGAGATATTTGAGCCTTTTTCCAGGGCAGAGGATTCCCGGATCAGTAAGATTGAGGGAACCGGCCTCGGCATGACCATTGCACAAAATATTGTCCGCATGATGAACGGCAATATCCGGGTAGAAAGTAAGGAGAATGAAGGCTCCCAGTTTACGGTGAACCTGTATCTGAAACAGCAGAATACGTCAGCCCTTGATGTAAGAGAGCTGGAAGACCTGCGTGTTCTGGTGGCAGATGATGATGAATGTGCCTGTGAGGCTGCCTGTGAAGTGCTGAATGATATCGGCATGTGCGGGGAATGGGTCCTTTCCGGTGAAGAGGCCGTGGAACAGGTAAGAAAAGCCTGCGATGAAGAGATGGGATTTTTTGCAGTGATTCTGGACTGGAAGATGCCGGGAATGGACGGTATTGAGACGGCAAGGGAAATCAGAAGATTGGTTGGGCCGGAGATTCCGATCATCATTTTGTCTGCCTATGACTGGTCAGATGTGGAAGAAGAAGCAAGAGAGGCCGGAGTGGATGGATTTATATCCAAGCCTCTGTTTAAGTCCCGCCTGGTATATATGTTCAAGCAGTTTTCCGGAGGAAACGAGCAGCGGGCAGAGGAAGAAGCAGAACAGCCGGAACATAAGGATTTTTCCAATAAACGGATTCTTCTGGTGGAGGATAATGAACTGAACCGCGAAATAGCGGAAGAGATCATCAGTATGACCGGTGCTGCCATAGAAAGTGCTGTCAATGGAAAAGAAGCGGTGGAGCTGTTCCGAAAGAATCCGGAAGGGTATTATGACTTGATATTTATGGATATCCAGATGCCGGTGATGGATGGATATCAGGCATCCGCTGCAATCCGGAAGACGGACAGGCGCGATGCACCCGTTATTCCGATTATTGCAATGACAGCCAATGCATTTGCAGAAGATATCCTGACAAGCAAACGTGCAGGAATGAATGAACATATCACCAAACCGCTGGATATCGGCGATTTGATGAGATGTATGGAAGAGTGGCTTTAAAGATGAAAATCTCTCCTTTTTGGGGAGATTTTCTTTTTGGGAATTTTTCAGAAAATTCGTAAAACGGGAACCAGGATTTTACAAAAATGAAAAGATAATACAAAACAATAAAAAACAAGCCAAAACAATAGAAAAAAATTGACAAATCAGGACATGTGTGATAGACTAAAAACACGTAATAAAGTATTTCAATCAAGTATGCAAAGGCGCAGATTATCATTCGATGTTCTCAGAACCAGAGAACATATTGGCAGGAGAATGTAATCTCTTGCTGTTGTAGAAAGTGCGAAGTGCTTTTTTTGTACACAAATGTAATAATTCAGCCGTACATATTCCATGAAGAATTGTTATCTGTAAGGCTGAATTACTACAAAAATCTTACTTACATTAAGGAGGTAAAATATGAAGAAGACGAAAAAAGTTTTGTCTGCAATCATCGCCGGAGCGATGGCTCTTTCCATGTCCGCAACAGCATTCGCAGCAGAGATGGAGGACAACATTGCAATCGAGGCAACCAACAAGGACGGTAAATCCGCTGACAACGACCTGGTAATTGCAATTGAGGGAAGCGTTTCCTCCCTTGACCCGGACAACATTCCGGATACCAATGCAATCTCCGCAACCCGCGGTATGTACGAAATGCTCGTAAGATTTGACGAGAACCAGGAAATCGTTGGAGGCCTTGCAGACACCTGGGAAGTATCTGACGACTCCCTGACCTATACTTTCCATCTTCATGAAGGAATCAAATTCCATGACGGCACAGACTTTAATGCTCAGGCAGTTGTTGCCAACTATGAGCGTGTTGTGAATGTGGACAACAACCTTCGTACAAGAAGAACCTTTGTTACCACCAAGAACGAAGAAGAATTCTACCGCTGCTCAAGTGTAGAAGCTACCGATGATTACACAGTAGTATAATCCACGCAAATTAGAAGCCTGTTTCAAATTAGCATTTCCATGTTAA